>JBQTHJ010000042.1:0-79115 GCA_052389995.1 Gemmatimonadaceae bacterium
TTCGCAATGGTCGCACCGTGGAGCCCGCGTGCCCCGGGTGCGTCGGGTGCGCAGGGTGCTCAGGGTGCTCCGGGTGCACAGGGTGCTCAAGGGAGCGCGCGGCGTCTGTAAACCCTGAGCACCCTGAGCACCCTGAGCACCCGAAGCACCCGAAGCACCCGAAGCACCTGAAGCACCCTGAGCACGCTTGCTCCACGGTGCGACAATTGCTAAGTTGAGCTAACAACCGAACCCGTGGCGATTTAACGGCAACTTGCGGCCACGTTAATCAACAGCTAAAGCGCCGGCCCGAAAGCCTGCGCGATTTCGGGCACTTTTTGTTTCGATGACTTCCAGTCCCTACCTCTCCGCTCTCGCCTCACGCGTCCTCATTTACGACGGCGCGATGGGGACGAACATCCAGCGATACAAGCTCGGGCCGGAGGACTTCGGGGGCAAAGAATTCGAAGGGTGCAACGACTATCTGGTCCTCACCCGCCCCGACGTCATTCGCGAGATCCACGAGTCCTTCCTCGCCGTCGGATGCGATGTCGTCGAGACGTGCACCTTCCAGAGCACCCCGCGGCGCCTGCACGAATGGGGACTCGGCGACAAGGTCCAGGAGCTGAATGTCGCCGCCGCGCGGCTCGCTCGCGCCGCCGCCGACACATACTCGACCCTTGAGCAGCCGCGCTTCGTCGCCGGCTCGATCGGACCGACGGGAATGCTCCCGTCGAGCGATGATCCGACGCTGTCCGCCATCACCTTCGACGAGCTGAGCGAGAACTTCTATCAGCAGGCGAAGGCGCTCGTCGACGGCGGCGTCGACGTCCTGCTCGTCGAGACCGCGCAGGACATCCTCGAGGTGAAGGCCGCGATCGCCGGCTTCGAGCGCCTCTTCACCGAGCTCGGCCGCCGAGTCCCGGTGCAGACGCAGGTCACGCTCGACACGAGCGGCCGCATGCTGCTCGGCACCGACATCGCGAGCGCGATGACGACGCTCGAATCGCTGCCGGTGGATGTGATCGGCCTCAACTGCTCCACCGGGCCGGAGCACATGCGCGAGCCGGTCCGCTACCTCACCGAGCACGCGACGCGCCCGATCTCCGTGATCCCGAACGCAGGCCTGCCGATCAACACCGGCGTCGGCGAGGCCGTGTATCCGCTCGAGCCGGCTCCAATGGCTGCAATGCTCGGAGAGTTCGTCGATGATCTCGGTGTGAGCATCGTGGGGGGTTGTTGTGGGACGACGCCGGAGCACTTGAAGGAGATCGTTGCAAGAGTACGAGGGCCGAGGACCGAGGCCCGAGGGAAGACGTCCGGCCCTGGCGTCCTCGGTCCTCGGTCCTCGGTCCCCCGTGTCTCTTCCGCGATGCGCGCGATCACCCTCCACCAGGATCCTCCGCCGCTCCTGGTCGGCGAGCGCGTCAACTCGCAGGGCTCGCGCAAGGTGAAGCGGCTGCTTCTCTCCGACGACTACGAAGGAATCGTCTCCATCGCGCGCGATCAGGTCGACTCGGGCGCGCACGTGCTCGACGTCTGCGTCGCCCTCACCGAGCGCGCAGACGAAGCCGAGCAGATGGCGCGCGTCGTCAAGCTCTTGTCGTCGAGCGTCGAGACGCCGCTCATGATCGACTCGACCGAGGCACACGTCATCGACGCCGCGCTGCAACGCGTGCCGGGACGCGCGATCGTCAACTCCATCAACATGGAGAACGGGCGCGCGCGCATCGAGGCGGTGCTGCCGCTCGTCAGGAAGTACGGCGCCGCTGTCGTCGCCCTTACGATTGACGAGATCGGCATGGCGAAGACGCGCGAGCGCAAGCTCGAGGTCGCGCGGAAGATTCACGACATCGCCGTCCACGAATACGGGCTCGCTCCTGAAGATCTGATCTTCGACGCGCTCACCTTCACCCTCGCCACCGGCGACGCGGAATGGATCGACTCGGCCACCGAGACGATCGAAGGGATCCGCCTCATCAAGCGCGAGCTCCCCGGCGTTCTCTGCATCCTCGGCGTCTCGAACGTCAGCTTCGGTCTGACCGCCGAAGCGCGGTCGGTGCTCAACTCCGTGTTCCTGCACCACTGCGTGAGTGCGGGACTCGACGCCGCGATCGTCAACCCGGCGCACGTCACACCCTACGCCGAGATCTCGGCGGAAGAGCGCGAGCTCGCCGACGATCTCGTGTTCAACCGGCGCCCCGATGCGCTCCAGCGCTACATCACGCACTTCGAGAGAGCTGGCAAGCGGGATGGTGCACAGGACACCGCCGTCGACCCGACGGCGACCATGGCGCCTGACGAGCGCGTGCATTGGCAGGTGCTGCACCGCAAGAAGGAGGGGATCGAGGAGGCGCTCGACAAGGCGGGCGTGCGCGAGCATCCAGTCCGCGTGCTCAACGACGTCCTGCTGCCGGCGATGAAGGAAGTGGGTGACAAGTTCGGCGCCGGTGAGCTCATCCTGCCGTTCGTGCTCCAGTCTGCCGAAGTCATGAAGAAGGCGGTGAAGCATCTCGAGCAGTTCCTCGAGCGCAGCGAAGGCTACACGAAGGGGAAGGTCGTTCTGGCGACCGTGTACGGCGACGTGCACGACATCGGAAAGTCGCTCGTCAACACGATCCTCTCCAACAACGGCTACACCGTCTTCGATCTGGGCAAGCAGGTCCCCGTCAACACGATCATCGACAAGGCGGTCGAGGTCGGTGCCGACGCGATCGGTCTCTCAGCGCTCCTCGTGTCGACGTCGAAGCAGATGCCGCTGTGCGTGAAAGAGCTCGACAAGCGCGGCCTCACATTCCCGGTGCTCATCGGAGGTGCGGCGATCAACCGCCGCTTCGGCCGGCGCGCGCTCTTCGTCGACGGCGAGCGTGCGTACGAGCCGGGCGTCTTCTACTGCAAGGATGCGTTCGAGGGGCTGGCGACGGTCGAGACACTGGTCGATAAGGAACAGCGCGCGGAGGCCGTGAAACGCGTCATCGAGGAAGCACGCGAGGACGTCTTTCTTCACACGCAAACCGGCAAGGATCGAGCGGCGGGCGACGTCGAGGACCGGCGCAGCGATGTGCCGTCAGACAATCCGATTCCCACACCGCCGTTCTGGGGAACGCGCGTTCTGCGCGACATTCCGCTCGACGAGGTGTTCCGTCATCTCGATCTCGATGAGCTGTACCGGCTCCAGTGGGGCGGCCGCGGCTCGGGCGCCGAGTATGACGCGACTGTCCGCGACGTCTTCAAGCCGACGCTCGACCGTCTCACCGGGGAAGCGAAGCGCGAGACGTGGCTCGAGCCGCGCGCGGTGTACGGCTATTTCCCAGTGCAGTCGAACGGCCGTGACTTGATCGTCTACGACCCCGCCGCGTACGCGAGCGACGGCGGCTCGCTGCGCGAGGTCGCGCGCTTCAACTTCCCTCGTCAGGAGGGACGCGAGCGGCTCGCGTTGTCGGACTATTTCCGGTCAGTGGAATCGGGAGATGTGGACGTCGCCGCGTTCCAGATCGTCACCGTCGGCGATGCGGCGACGCGCCGGTTCGAGACGATGCAGGCGCGCGGCGATTACACCGAGGCCTTCTTCTCCCACGGCCTTGCCGTCGAGACGGCGGAAGCGGTCGCGCAGTGGATGCACGTGCGCGTGCGGAAGGAGCTTGGCCTGCCGGCCGGCCAGGGGAAGCGCTACTCGTGGGGGTATCCCGCGTGTCCCGATCTCGAGGGCCACGGCGAGCTGTTCAAGATCCTTCCCGCGCGACAAGCGTTGGGAATGGATTACACCGAGTCGTATCAACTGCTCCCCGAGCAGAGTACGGCCGCGATCGTCGTGCATCACCCAGCCGCTAAGTACTACGTCGTCAGAGCGGAAGGGAGTCAGCGCTCGGCCGCAGTTCGCAATCAGCAGTCCGCAATCGGCTCCCCGGCATGATACGCTCTACGCTGAGAAACGCTCGCGAGCTGCTCGATCCGGACCGAGTCGTCGTCTTCGATGGCGCGACCGGGACGATGCTCTACTCGAAGGGCGTCTTCATCAATCAGTGCTACGACCAGCTCAACGTCACGCAGCCTGATCTCGTCCGTGACGTACACCGCGCATATCTCGACGCGGGCGCGGAGGTGGTGGAGACGAACAGCTTTGGCGCGAACCGGCTGAAGCTCGCGCAGTACGGGCTCGAGGCACATGTGGAGGAGCTCAACGCGCGCGCGGCGGAGATCGCTCGTGAGGCAGCCGGCGACGACGCGTGGGTCGCGGGCGCAGTCGGTCCGCTCGGCGTTCGGCTCGAGCCGTACGGCCCCACCAGCGTCGACGAAGCGCGCGCGATCTTCCGCGAGCAGCTCGCCGCTCTTCGCGCGGGAGGAGCGGATCTCTTTCTGCTCGAGACCTTCGCCGACCTGAGCGAGATCGAGCAGGCGGTGCTCGCGGCCCGCGATGTCGACGCGTCGGTTCCGCTCATCGCGCAGATGACGATCGGCACCGACGGCCTCACGCCGTACGGTGCCTCGCCGCAAGACGTCGCGCGTGCGCTCACCGCCGCCGGGGTCGACGTCGTCGGACTCAACTGCTCGGTCGGCCCGCAGGGCATCCTCGAGGCGATCGAGCGCATGGCGCCGACGACCACACGGAAGCTGAGCGCGATGCCGAACGCCGGCATGCCGCGCGAGATCGGCGGGCGCACGATGTACATGGCGAGCCCCGAGTATCTCGCGAGCTACGGCCGACACCTGCTCCAGGCGGGAGTCAAGATCATCGGCGGATGCTGCGGGACGACGCCGGAGCACATCAAGGCGCTCGTCGAAGGCATTCGCCCGCTGGTGCCACGTCAGCGCGCGCTCCGCGCGACGCCGCCGCGCCACCAGCCCGCCGTCGCCGAGGGGGATGCCGCCCGTCTCGCGCAGGACCGGGGTGTGCCCGAAGTTCCCTTCGCGCAGCGCTCGCAGTGGGCGCGGAAGATCGCCGCCGCCGAGTTCGTCTCGTCCGTCGAGATCGTCCCTCCCCGCGGCGTCGACGCGACGAAGATGCTTCAGGGCGTCGAGGCGCTGAAGCGCGCCGGCGTCGACGCGGTGAACGTCCCGGACGGTCCGCGCGCGCAAAGCCGCATGGGTGCGCTCCTCACGAGCCTGCTCATCGAGCAGCGTATCGGGATCGAGACGGTCACGCACTACTGCTGCCGCGACCGCAACCTCCTCGGCATGCTGAGCGACCTGCTTGGCGCCTCGGCGATGGGCCTGCGCAACATGCTCATCATCACCGGCGATCCGCCAAAGATGGGCCCCTACCCGAACGCGACGGCGGTCTTCGACATCGATGCGATCGGCCTAACGAACCTCGTCCGCAACCTCAATCGCGGTTTGGATCCGGGCGGCAACGCGATCGGAACTCCGACGTGCTTTGCCATCGGTGTTGGCGTGAACCCGGCAGCGATCGACCCCGCGCACGAGATCAAGCGCTTCGAGTGGAAGGTCGACGCGGGCGCCGAGTACGCGATCACGCAGCCGGTGTTCGACGCGGGGCAGCTCGAGCGCTTCCTCGAGCGCATCAAGCACGTCCGCATTCCGATCATCGCCGGGATCTGGCCGCTCGTGTCGGCACGCAACGCCGAGTTCCTCGCGAACGAGGTCCCCGGCGTCGTCGTGCCGCCCGAGATCATCACGCGCATGCGCCGCGCGAACGAGAAGTCGAAGGAAGCGGCGGTGGCCGAGGGGATCGCGATCGCGCGCGAGATGCTCGAGCGCGTCCGTCCGAGCGTGCAGGGCGTGCAAGTATCGGCGCCGTTCGGGAAGGTCGAGCTCGCGCTCGAGGTCTTCCGCGAGCATCTGGCGCCGGCTTCGTCGCTCGCCAATTAAGGGCGAGAGGGGCACAACCCCTCGTCGGGCATCAAGAACAGAGGGGTTTTGATGTCCGGACGCAAGCCAGTCCGTTCTTGATGCCAGAACGCCACGGCACTTATCTTCGACCACATGAAGGCCATCCTGCTCATTGACCACGGCTCCGTTCGCGCCGAAGCGAACGAAATGCTCGAGAGCGTCGCCGCGCTCGTGCGGCAGATCGCGGGACCGGGCCTCATCGTGCACGCGGCGCACATGGAGCTCGCGGAGCCCGGCATCGAGCAGGGGTTTCGGCGCTGCGTCGAGGAAGGGGCCACGGAGGTCGTCGCCTTTCCGTATATGTTGTCGCCGGGAAGGCACTCGACCCGTGACATCCCGCGACTCGTGAGCGAGGCCGCGGCCGCCCATCCAGGCGTCACGTTTCGCGTGACCGAAGCGTTCGGGCTGCACGAGAAGCTCGCCGAGGTCGTGCTCGAGCGCACCGGTGTCGTGACGCCGGCGAGCGCATGACGACCGAGACCGACGCGCACTCCGGACAGGGCGCCCCGCTCACGATTCTCACGGAAGAGGAGATCATGTTCCGCGATGCCGTGGCGGCGTTCGCGGAGGCGGAGGTGCGCCCGCGCGTGCACGCCATGGATCAGGCGGCGAAGCTCGATCCCGGTCTCATCCCCCGATTCTTCGAGCTCGGCCTCATGGGCATCGAGGTCCCCGAGGACCTCGGCGGCGCCGGCGGCTCGCTGCTCATGGTTACGCTCGCCGTCGAGGCGATCAGCCGCGTCGATGCGTCGGCGTCGATCATGGTCGACGTGCAGAACACGCTCGTCAACTACCCGCTCCTCCGCTACGGCACCGACGATCAGCGTTCGCGCTATCTGCCACGCCTAACGGCTGCCACTGTCGGCGCGTACGCACTCTCCGAGCCCGGCTCGGGGTCGGACGCGTTCGGAATGGCGTCGCGCGCGACGAAGAAGGGCGACCGCTGGATCCTCGACGGGCGGAAGATGTGGATCACGAACGGCGCCGAGGCGGGAATCTTCATCGTGTTCGCGAACGCGAATCCGTCGGTGGGCTACAAGGGGATCACCGCGTTCATCGTCGAGCGCGACTTCCCCGGCTTTTCCGTCGGAAAGAAGGAAGACAAGCTCGGGATCCGCGCGTCGAGCACCACCGAGCTCATCCTCGACGGATGCGAGGTGCCGCAGGAGAACGTGCTCGGCGCACAGGGGCAGGGGTACAAGATCGCGATCGAGACGCTCAACGAAGGCCGCATCGGCATCGGTGCGCAGATGATCGGGATCTCGCGCGGCGCGCTCGACGCCGCGATCGCGTACGTGCAGGAGCGGAAGCAGTTCGACAAGCCGGTGGCCGAATTCCAGGCGGTGCAGTTCCAGATCGCGCAGGCGGCCACCGAGCTCGAGGCCGCGCGTCTCATGGTCTACAACGCCTCGCGTCTCAAGGATGGGGGCCACCCGTTCGCCGCCGAGGCGGCGATGGCGAAGCTCTTCTCCTCGCAGGTGGCTGAGCGCGTGACGTCGCTGTGCGTGGAACTGTTGGGGGGCTACGGGTACACGAAGGAGTATCCCGTCGAGAAGTTCTATCGGGATGCGAAGATCGGGACGATATACGAGGGGACGTCCAACATGCAGTTGCAGACCATCGCGAAACTCCTTCTCCGATGACAATACCCGAGACGTCTGACGTCTGATGTCTCGAGGCCTTCACTTCAACGCCCTATGCGCATCCTAACGCTCGTCGCCACTCTGACCCTCGCTGTCCAGGGATCTCTACACAGCCAGATCCCAAGAGCAGAGTACGCGGCGCGGCGTGACTCGCTCGCCGCCGCCGTCGAGGATGGTGCCATCGTCGTGTTCGGCGCGCGCGAGCCGCAAAAGGACTACATCTCCTTCTACCAGGATCCGCACTTCCTCTATCTCACCGGCGTGCGTGAGCCCAATGCGGGGCTCGTGATCGTGAAGCGTGGCGGACGCGCGACGGGGACGATCTTCGTGCAGCCACGCGATCCTGCGGCCGAAGTGTGGACGGCCGCGCGGATGGGAACCGACACCGCGCGTGCGCGCACGGGTCTCGCCGCCCGCACGGCTGAGGATTTCCTTCCTGTGGTGGACTCGCTCGCCGGTGTGATGCGGACGCTGTACGTCGTCGGCGACTTTGGCGGTGAAGATCCGCTCGAGCCCAGCGAGCACGGGATGTCGTTCGAGCAGGAAGTCATGCGCGCGATCGCGAGCCGGCACGATTCTCTGGCGCTGAGCAACGCGACGCCCGTCGTCCTGAGACTCCGCTCCAGGAAATCGCCGGCCGAGCTCGAGCTCATTCGAACCGCCGTCAACATCACCGTCGACGCGCACCGGCAGGCGATGCTCGCGATCGAGCCGGGAATGAACGAGTTCGAGATTCAGGCGCTCATCGAGTACACGTTCCGGCGCAACGGCGCCGACCGTCCGTCGTTCTCGACGATCGTCGGATCGGGGCCCAACGCGACCACGCTGCACTACAACGCCGACGACCGGTTCATGCGCGCCGGCGATGTCGTCGTCATGGACATCGGGGCTTCGTATCGCGGCTACGCGGCGGATGTCACACGCACGGTACCCGTGACCGGAACGTTCACCGCCGAGCAGCGTGCGATTTATCAGATCGTGCGAGATGCGCAAGCGGCAGCGGAGAAGGCCGCGACGCCTGGCGCGTCGTTTGGGTCGCTGTCACGCGTCGCGCAGGAGGCGGTCGAGAGCGGGCTCGCGAGGGTCGGCCTCATCGAAGGCGTCGGCGCGATGGTCGAGGGGGGCGAAGCCATCTGCGGCCAGGAGGGCGCGTCTTGTCCGCAGTGGGTGATGTATTACATGCACGGTCTGGGACACGGGATCGGTCTCGACGTGCACGATCCGGAGCAGTCGCAATTCCAGGGCGGCCGCATCAACGCGGGGAGCGCGTTCACGATGGAGCCGGGCGTGTACGTCCGCGCAAATCTTCTGTCGATCATCCCCGACACGCCGAAGAACCGCGCGATGATCGCGAAGATCCGCTCGGCCGTCGAACGGCACGCGAATATCGGCGTTCGCATCGAGGACGACTATATCGTGACCCCGCAGGGCGTGGAGTGGATCTCGAAGGCGCCGCGGGAGATCCCCGAGATCGAGGCGCTGATGGCGCAGCGGTGGGCGGGGCCGCCGGCTCGGAATGAGGGGCTCGTCAGACAGTACGAGAAGACTGGATCGTGACGGCTGATTGCGGATTGCGCGCCTCTCTCTAGCCTTTCAATCCCTCAAGCTTCTTGATGTCGGCATCCAACTGAGTCTTGAGCTCCGCCATCGTCTGCTTCAGCGCGTCGGAGTGGCCCTCCTGCTCGAGCGCCTCCTCGATCTCGTCCAACAGCTCTTTCCGCATTTCCGCCGCGTGCTCGATGTACGCCTCGTCGAAGTCCGCGCCGGCATGTTGGCGCAGGTACGCGATTGCGTTGGCGTGTCCCTCGATCGGATCGTCGTCGGGGAGCACCGGGGCGACGCTGGTGCGCTGAATGGTCGCGATGATCGCCCGCCGCGCGACGGCGTTCTGCGTCACCGAAGCGGACGCGAAGCTCCGGATCTGCTCGTTGTCGGTGCGGTCTTGCGCGAGCTGATCGGCCTCGAGCATCGCGTCGTAGGTAGTGTCGAGCAGCGCAAGAATGTTCTCGTCGCTGAGAATCGCCGCGATGGAGCGGGCGGTCGCCCCCGGCGCGGAGTCGACGACGCCAGCCGCGGTATCAGCGACGGTGAGCGAGCGGTCGCCGGCGACGGTGGTGTCGTCTCGTCCACAGGCGACCGCAAACACCAGCGCGAACGTTCCGAGGGTCTTCTTCATGAAGTCTCCTTGCTATATGCTCGCGTGAGGCAAAAACCGTGCGACCCTGCGATGCACGCTTGCCCCAAGGGCCTGCGCGCAAGCGGCCGGACAGGACTGCCGAATCGCTCGAATGGGACGAATAGGTCGTTGCGCCTGCGTAGCTCAGCTTGGCGAGACGTTTCCAAGGGTTCTTTGTCACAACTACGCGGACACAGAATTTCGACAGATTCGACAACCTATTCGGGTGATTCGGCAGTCCCTGTCCTGGCCGCTTAGCGCGCCAATCTCAAGACCCCGTCGTGCCTCGCAGGATCCCTGACCTTGCAGATCGCGATCGTGTCGGGCGTGCGGGAGGCGCTCGACCTCGTCACGCGGGTCGTGCTCGATCGCGGTGACCGCGTCTGCCTCGAGTGGGCGCGCACGTCGAACGCGCTGATCTTCGAGGACGACTACGATAGCGAGTATCGCTACTCGGGCCGGCCGCTTCCGTCGCTCCAGGGCCTCGACCGCAACGGTGTCGTCCTCTTCGCCGGCAGCTTCAGCAAAGTGATGTTCCCCTCCCTCCGCCTTGGCTACCCGGTCATCCCATCCGACATGGTGGAGCGTTTCGAGGCCGTGAAATCACTGTGTACGCAGCATGCGCCACTGCTCGAGCAGGCCGTGCTGTGCGACTTCATCGGCGAAGGCCACTTCGGCCGCCACATTCGACGGATGCGCGAGGTGCACGCCGAGCGGCTGTACGCGCTCGTCGACGCCGCGAAGGAAGCGCTCGCGGGCGCGGTCGAGATTTCGGCGGTCGAGGCGGGGATGCAGTCCGTGGCCTGGTTAGGCGATGGTCTGAGCTCGAGGGCCGTGTCGAAGGCCGCGGCCGAGCGAGGCGTTGAGGCATCGCCGGTGAGCCGATATTCTCGGACGCTGAAGATTCGGGAGGGGCTTCAGCTCGGATTCGCCGCGGTCGACGTGTGCGAGATTCGGCGCGGCGTCCGGGAACTGGCCGTCGTGCTCGACTCCCCGTCGGCTGCCTGGCGTTGATGTGCAAGTGAGCGTGCGGTAAACGTCTCACATTGTGGCGCTCGGGGGCGCCGTCCACTCAGGATCACCCGGCTGACCATGATGATATCCTGGCTGCACGTATTCTCGATCGTCCTTACTGCCGTCCTCGTCGCGTGCGGCGATGCCGGCTCTCCTCCGCGCGACGAGGCGGCTCGTGTCGCGCTCAGCTCGTCGCGCGAGAGGCCCGCGCAGGCGGAAGAGGAATCGCGTCCAGCGAGGCCCGGGGCCGCCGGTGGCGTGCTGGGCACGGCGTCACCGCCGGCTGCGCCGACGCCCGAGCGGGATTTTTCCGGTAACATGAGCAAGGTCGAGGTTTCGTCAGCTGGCGGCCCGCCCCAGATCCGCTCTGGAACGACGGACACCGCGTCCGCGCCGTCGATGCTCATCCGCACCGGAACCGCGCAACTGGAAGTTGATTCACTCGAGATCGCGATGCAGCAGGTGCGCGATCTGGCACAGCGGCTCGGGGGGATCATCGCGAACACGCAGCTCGCGAGCGGCCGCGACCAGATCCGGAGCGCGACGCTCGAGATGAAGATCCCGGCCGCGCGATGGACCGACGCACTGACGGGACTCGCGCCGATCGGAAAGGTCGAAGCGCTCAACGAGCATACCGAGGACGTGGGCGAGGAGTACGTCGACGTCACCGCTCGCGTGCGGAACGCGCGTCGTCTCGAGTCGCGCCTCATCGAGCTGCTCGGCAACCGCACGGGGCGATTGTCGGATGTGCTCGCGGTCGAGCGCGAGCTCGCGCGCGTGCGCGAGGAGATCGAGCGCTATGAGGGGCGACTGCGGTATCTCCTCAATCGGGTACAGATGAGCACGTTGACGGTGACCGTCCACGAGGCGTATCCGGTCGTGAGCGCGCGCGGCGAGACGGGCGTGCTCGGCGACGCATTCAAGCAGGCGTGGAGGAACTTCGTCGGCTTCATCGCCGGCATCATCTCGCTCACGGGCATTCTCATCCCGCTGGCGGTGCTCGGCGTCGTTGCGTGGCTCGTCTGGAGACGCTGGCGGCCGCGTCGTCCGCCTCCCGTCCGCGAGGCGTGAGCGCGGCGTCCGTCATTGCAGCCGGGGCCCTTCGCCCCGGCTTCCTTTTGGGACGGCGGGACTCGTGGAGCGCGACTCTTTGGGTGTAAGATTGCCCCCCATGAAACCCAGAGAGCTTACCCTCCGCGGGCTGATTCTCGGCTCGCTCCTCACGCTCGTCTTCACCGCAGCGAACGTCTATCTCGGTCTTCGGGTCGGGCTCACGTTCGCGTCGTCGATCCCGGCCGCGGTGATCTCGATGGCGATTCTCGCTCGCGTGCGAGACTCGTCGATCCTCGAGAACAACATCGTGCAGACCGTCGCCTCCGCGGCCGGCACGCTCTCGGCGATCATCTTCGTCCTGCCCGGGCTCGTCATCGTCGGCTGGTGGGTGGGATTCCCGTTCTGGGAATCTTTTCTCATCTGCCTGAGCGGCGGCGTCCTCGGCGTGCTGTTCACGATTCCGCTGCGGCGCGCGCTCGTGACGACGTCGGACCTCCCGTATCCCGAGGGCGTTGCGGCGGCCGAGGTGTTGAAGGTGGGGAGTGGTACGCGTGGCGAGACGAAGGATGAGACCGGCGAAGCGCGAGAAGGGCTCACGGCCGTCATCCTTGGCTCCGTCGCGTCGGCGGGGTTCGCGATACTCACCGCCACCAGGATCGCCGCCGGTTCGCTCGGCGGCTTTTTTCGTCTCGGAGGGACGGCCTCGACCGGTTACGATTTCGCGTGGTCCCTCGCGCTGTTAGGCGCCGGTCATCTCGTCGGATTGTCCGTTGGCGTGGCGTTTCTGATCGGACAGATCATGACGTGGGGGATCGCCGTCCCGCTCCTGACGTCGATGAATCCGCCGGCAGAGGGCGTCGATCTGGCGACGCACACGATGATGATGTGGAGCAGGCAGGTGCGGTTCATCGGTGCGGGCGCGATCGCCGTGGCCGCGATCTATACGCTGATCAGGCTGGCGCGGCCGGTGATCGCAGGTCTCGTGGCTACGCTCAAGGCATCGCGGGCCGCCGCCGTCGCGGACGATCGCGATCGCGATCTTTCCCCGCAATGGATCTTCGGGCTGACGGCCGTGTGCATGGTGATCGCGGCGTGGCTGTCGTTCGACTTCGCGCGGACGACGCCGGCGCTCGCGGGGAGTGCGCTGGGGCTGACGTCGGTCGCCGTGCCGTACGTGGCGATCGTGGGCTTCGTGATCGCGGGCGTCGCCGGCTACATGGCCGGCCTCATCGGTGCGTCGAACAGCCCGATCTCGGGCATTGGTATTCTGTCGATCGTGATCTGCGCGTCACTGGTGACGCTCGTCCTCGCGCCGGCGGTGGACACGAGTCAGGCGCTCGTGGCGTTCGCGCTCTTCGTGACGTCGATCGTCTTCGCGTGCGCGACGATCTCGAACGACAATCTCCAGGACCTCAAGACCGGCCAGCTCGTCGGTGCGTCGCCGATGCGGCAGCAGATCGCGCTCATCGTCGGTGTGGCGGCGGGTGCGGCGGTGATTCCATTCGTGTTGAATCTGCTGGCGAGGGCGTACGGATTCGCTGGTGCGCCTAACGTCGACGTGGTGGCGGCGAATCCCCTGCCGGCGCCGCAGGCGACGTTGATCTCGGCGCTCGCTCAGGGTGTGATTGGCAAGAATCTCGAGTGGACGATGCTCGGGATCGGGGCGCTCGTTGGCGTGGGGCTGATTGTGCTCGATACCGTGCTCGGGGCGTTGGGCAAGCTGCGGATCCCTCCGCTGGCGGTCGGGATCGGGATCTATCTCCCGATGTCGGCGACGTTCGCGGTGATTGTCGGTGCGTTCCTGTCGCACTCGTATGAGCGGCGTGCTCGTCGCATGACGAATCCGGAGCGGGCCTTACGACTGGGGACGTTGGTCGCGTCGGGGTTGATCGTCGGTGAGAGTATCTGGGGGGTTTTGAATGCAGGGCTGATCGTCGCGTTCACGAACGAGGCGCCGATTGCGCTGGTGTCTGGGGAGTTTGCGCTGGCGCCGTGGCTCGGGGTGATTGGGTTTATCTGTGTGATCGTGTGGTTGTATGGGTGGATGCTGAGGCGGTCGGGAGTGGCTCCGCAGAGTTCCGCCCGTTGAGCTCTGGTACATGAAGCTATAGGTCCGACCTCGCGCGCCGGGCTTGAGTCCGATCGAGTGACGCTCTAGGAAAAAAGCGCCCGTTCCGAACTGGCGGCATGCTGACGCCGAAGCCTAACAGGCGCAACGTGCTGTACCATTCCGCTGTCGAGTGTTGAGGTAGCGAGACGGGCATGGAACTTCGGAGCTCACGTAATGACTGACCCCGGAATGTCAGCGCGCATGCGCACTACAAGTCGCCTGGTGGCGACCAAACCGGGATGCGCACCTCTCAAGGAAGCTTACCGGCAGGCTGCGGCACTACGGCCGAAAGCGTGGGGTATTGTCGAGCATATCTTTCTACGCGGAATGGAGGGTTTTGATCAGAACGTTTCTCGTGGGATTGCCGATATGGGCGACCTCCAGAACGGCAAAGGTGATTTCCTCAACGATCTTTTGGCGCTGATACTGGAGAACTGCGCACAGGTTCAACTCTACAGCCGAGGTGGCGTCCCCGGGTTGATCTTTCCGAAGCATCACCTCGACGTAACATACCCCAGTGAAGGTGCCATCGAGTTCATCGTGGAAGCGAAAGCGGTCGGCACACCGAAGCACCCCGGTAATCCAGCACAAAAGGCCATTGGCCGAGCGGGGTCAGCCGACCTCGACAAGCGCATCAAGGAAATTGGATTCAAGACGATCGATCTTAAGGCGGAGTATGCGCGGATACTCGCTGAGCGTGGCGACGCTCCCAGTGTCATGACTGGAGATCTCACAACCTGGCTTCGCTCCGTGAAGCCGAAGTCATATGTGTTCTTCGCCGCTCGCGTCGTCGGGGACAAAGACCGAGAGCGGGTGATTCGATTCGCAGACGTTGCTGGGCTCGTGAGCGATGCGGTTGGCGTTTTCTGTTTCCGCCCGATTTCGAGTGATGAACCGGCCCGATACCGCGCCGAATCTGTCCCCCCTCATATTGAGATGGCGAGAGTGCTTTTTCGCGCCTGCCAGGACCTAGCAGGGATAAGAGAGCGCAGGCCCGTGGAACCCCCTGGCCCAAGTCCTGCCGCCGATGCGGATAGGCTCCCGACGGAAGGAGACGCAAACCGAGGTGACTAGAGATACAATGAATGAAAGTCCCACGCGCGGTTAATTGATTGCGGTGCTGAGGTCCTTCGGGGCTATCTTTCAATCGTCTTGTGGTCCTCCTTGCTAGAGGTGCTTCCGTGAAGGGCTTCGTGCCTACCCCCGCGCACATCGTCGATGCCATGGTCGCGAAGCTCTTTCGTAAGGAGAGTCCGCAGCCCGGCCAGACAGTTCTCGATCCCGGGTGTGGCACTGGCGCATTCATCCAGGGCATCATCCGATGGTGTGAGCGGAAGGATGAGCCTCGGCCGCAGCTCATAGGTGTCGATTCTGATCCAGCGCTCCTGGAAATCGCTAGACAGAATGTCGGGCACGTTGAGGAAGTGACTCTGCTCCACGACGACTTCCTAAAGCCGCGCAGCGAGACCTACGACTACATCGTCGGGAACCCTCCGTACGTCCCTATTACTGGATTGTCCGTGGAAGAACGCGACACTTATCGTCAGCACTACAATGGGGCGCGCGGCAGGTTCGATCTTTACCTCCTGTTCTTCGAGCGAGCCCTGAAGGTCCTTAGGCCACAAGGCCGGCTTGTCTTTATCACGCCAGAGAAGTTCCTCTACGTGCAAACCGCCGAGTTCCTTCGACGGGACCTAGCACGAGTTGCCGTCGAAGAGATCGAGTTCATTGACGAATCGGCCTTTGGGGAGCTCGTTACTTACCCGACAATAACCACAATTACCGCAGGTTCCCCCGGGAAAGAAACGCAGGTAAGGCTTCGCGATGGGTCGAGAAAAACGATCCGCCTCAACACTGACGGGTCTTCCTGGCTGCCGATGATTCACGGGACCATGAAGCGCGACCGTGGACCAACTCTAACTGACGCGTTTGTCAGAATCAGCTGTGGAGTAGCCACCGGAGCAGACAGCGTTTTCGTACTCCCCGATAGGGACGTGCCGCGTTCGCTCCGCCCGTTCGCCTTTCCAACTCTTGCCGGTCGCAGTCTGAAACTCGGCGAAGAGGTAAGGACCACGCATTCGATGCTGATTCCTTACGCCCGCAACGGAGCATTGTTGAGCGAGGAGGACTTGGGCCTGCTCGGCGAGTACTTGCGGGCCGAAGCGCGGCGCTCACGTCTGATGCAGCGTACGTGCGTGTTGCGAAAACCCTGGTACGCGTTTCACGAGAATCCCCCGCTCACTGACATGCTTCGGCCCAAGATTCTATGTAAAGACATATCAGCAATGCCCGGGTTCGTTGTCGCCGAAGACAGCGAGATAGTGCCAAGACACTCGGTATACTACCTGGTCCCCACAGATCCATCGATGGTACATGATCTCTGTGCGTACCTGAACTCGCAGGTGGTGCTTGAATGGCTAACCGCGAACTGTCAGCGAGCAGCGAAGGGGTTTGTTCGCCTACAGAGTCACGTGCTTAAGCGGGTACCGCTGCCTGCGGAGTTCACGAGTACTCCTCAGCTCGAATATGCGTAGAGCCAATGACACGCCGTTTGGACGCCCAGCGCTGGCTCGCCGCACGCCGAGTGCGCGGTAGCCACCTCGTGCCATCAGAACGGGAGATAGTATGACTTTCCCGCCTCGAGGTTCGCCGTCCACGTGGAGCTCGTCTGGCTCGACGGCAACGTTGCCGACCAGCGCCCGATTGTACAGCGACCGGCAGCCCGGTCCGTGAAGAGGTCTGCGTCGGGTGCCGGTCATACTTCTCACATCTCTCGAACGATTTCTCAATGGCGGCCGGCCGGGACGACTCCTAGTCTAGACGCATGACAAACAGACTCCTCGCGGCGGCGCTCGCGACGCTCATCCTCTCGAGTACCAGCGCCGCCCAGAAAGTCACCGGCCAAGCGACGATCCCTTCGCTCCCCGAGCCGGTGCTCCTCGACACCGCGGGGATGCTTCTCCAGCGATACGCCAGCATTGGCGATGATCTCATCATGGGCGGCCAACCGACCGAGCGCGCGCTGCGGGAGATGAAAAAGCAGGGCGTCACCACGGTCATCAATCTGCGCATGCCGCAGGAGATGGAGCGCATCGGGTTCGACGAAGCGAAGCTCGTCACCGATCTCGGCATGAAATACGTGCACATCCCCATGCGGGGCGCCAACGACGAGTACGGCTACTCGCCGCAGACGCTGCGGAAGTTTGCCAACGCCATGAAGGCCGCCGACGGCAAGGTGCTGTTGCACTGCACCGTCGCCTGGCGCACGAGTCACCTCTGGGCCGCATACCTCATTCAGGAGCACGCAGTCCCCGATTCCGTTGCACTGGCGCACACTCGCGCGGTCAACCTCATGGACGACCACCGCATGGACCCCGGCGGACGTCAACCGGTCGAGATGTTCCTCGGTCGGAAGGTGACTGGTCTTCGCCATCCCTAGCTCGCACAACCGCTGCCGCAAGAACGCCCGACCGCGTGCCTGGTCGGGCGTTTCTGTTTCATACGTAGCGAGACGGCGGCCGGCGATGTAAATCGTCCCATTCACCTTTGCCGGAGCGCGACCGTGACCATGGGCCGGGAATTCCTCAAGGAAGTCGAGAGCGAGCTCGCGTCGAGCCGACGGCTGATCGAGCGCGTGCCGAGCGACAAGGCACAGTGGAAGCCACATCCGAGGTCGGCCGCCCTCGGCCACCTCACACAGCTCGTCTGTAGACTGCCGAAAGTCATGTCTGACATCGTGAAGGGGATCGATCTCGATCTCGCGGCCGGCCCCGGGTACAGCTTCGAGACCACCGAAGTTCTCCTTCGTGAATTCGACGCGAACGCCGTCGACCTGCGGCGGACGTTGGCGGAAGCGAAGGACACCGACTTCGACGGAACGTGGAGCGTGCGGGCGGGAAAGGAGATCTATGACACCGCCGGCCGCAGGGACGGGCTCCGGAACACGATCAACCATTTCGTGCACCATCGCGGCCAGCTCACCGTATACCTGAGACTGCTCGACGTCCCGATTCCGAAGCTCTATGGTCCGACAGCCGACGAACGGTAGACCGCCCAGCGCCGCGGTCGCGCCCGCACCGTTGGCGGGTTAGACTAGGCATGCCCCCTTCCGGAACGGGCGTATGATCACATCCAGGTTGGTCCCGTACTGCGCCTTCGTCGTGGCCGCCACCGTGGCCTGCACGCGCTCAATGCCGAACCAAAGCCCGATGTCGACCCTCTCCACTGGCGCGATCGACTCCGCGATCTCGGCCGTACCTGACAATTCTCTGCTCCGCGCGTGGACCGGCTCTTACGGCGGCGTCCCCGCGTTCGACAAGGTCGACGTTGCCCTGTTCGAGCCCGCGCTCGAGACGGCAATGCAGGAGAACCTGGCCCAGATCGACCGGATAGCAAGCGACCCCGCGCCGCCGACCTTCGCGAACACGATCGAAGCCATCGAACGCTCGGGCCGCGCACTCGAGCGTGTGTCGACCGTCTACCGCGTCTGGAGCTCGACGATGAACTCGCCCGAGTTCCAGGCCGTCGAGCGCGAGATGGCACCGCGTCTCGCCGCGTTCGACGACAAGATCACGCAGAACGCGGCGCTCTTCCGCCGTGTCGAGGCCGTCTACAACGCGCCTAACAAGGTGACGGCGTTGACGCCGGAGCAGCAGCGCCTCGCCTGGCTCTACTACACCGAGTTCGTCCGCGCCGGCGCCAAGCTCGACGAAACGGCGAAGAAGCGCGTCGCCGACATCAACCAGCAGCTCGCCGGCCTTTACACGCGATTCAGCCAGAACGTCCTCGCCGACGAGACCAACGTCTACCTCACGCTGGAGTCCGAGGCTGACCTCGCGGGACTGCCTCGCTCATTGAAGGACGGCGCCGCACAGGCCGCCACGCAGAAGGGCGTACCAGGCAAGTGGGTCATCCTGAATACCCGGTCGGCCATGGAGCCGTTCCTCACGGTCTCCGACCGGCGCGATCTGCGCGAGAAGGCGTTCAAGCTGTTCGTGAATCGCGGCGACAACGCCGATGCTCACGACAACAACGCGGTCATCAGCGAGATCCTCGAGCTCCGCGCGGAGCGCGCGAAGCTGTTAGGCTATCCGACGCATGCGCACTGGCGGCTCGAGAACGCCACGGCGAGGACGCCGGAGCGAGCGATGAACCTCATGACGGCCGTGTGGCCCGCGTCGGTCGCCCGCGTGCGGCAAGAGGTCGCGGACATGCAGGCGCTGGCGACGAAGGAAGGCGCGAACATCACGATCGAGCCGTGGGACTATCGCTATTACGCCGAGAAGGTGCGGAAGGCGCGGTACGACCTCGATCAGAATGAGACGAAGCCGTATCTCCAGCTCGACAAGCTGCGCGACGGGATGTTCTGGGTCGCGGGCGAGCTGTTCGGCTTCGCGTTCGAGCCGGTGACGAACGTCCCGGTCTATCACCCCGACGTGCGCGCGTGGGAAGTCACCGCCAAGAACAACGGCCAGCACATCGGCCTCTGGTACTTCGACCCATACGCGCGGCAAGGCAAGCGCTCGGGCGCGTGGATGAATGCCTATCGACGCCAGGAGCGTTTCGAGGAACCGGTGACGACGATCGTCTCCAACAACTCGAACTTCGTGAAGGGCGCGCCGGGCGAGCCGGTGCTCATCTCGTGGGACGACGCGACCACGCTCTTCCACGAGTTCGGCCACGCGCTGCACGGGCTGTCGGCGAACGTGAGCTACCCGTCGCTCTCGGGCACGGCGGTGCCGCGCGACTACGTCGAGTTCCCGTCGCAGCTGCTCGAGCACTGGCTCTCGACGCCCGAGGTCTTACAGAAGTTCGCGCTCCACTATCAGACCGGACAGCCGATCCCGCAGGCGCTCGTGGATCGGATCAAGCGCGCCTCGACGTTCAACGAGGGGTTCGAGACGACGGAGTATCTCGCCGCTGCTCTCGTCGACATGAAGCTGCATCTGGCCGGTGACACGCCCATCGACGCGGACGCGTTCGAGCGCAAGGCGCTTGCCGAGCTCGGGATGCCAAAGGAGATCGTCCTTCGTCACCGCCTCCCGCACTTCGGGCACGTCTTCGCGGGAGACGGCTACTCGGCCGGCTACTACTCGTATCTCTGGAGCGACGTGTTGACGGCAGATTCGTACGGCGCGTTCACCGAGGCGGGCGGGCCGTACGACATGACCGTCGCGCGTCGGCTCAAGCATCTGCTCTCGCTCGGCAACACCATCGAGCCCGCGGATGCCTATCGAGCGTTCCGGGGGCGCGATCCGCGGGTCGAGGCTCTCATGGAGAAGCGTGGCTTCGTGCAGGCGAGCTCGGCCGAGCCGTGAGCGCATTCAGTCACGGTACGAGCACCACTCCGACGCGGTAACACGCGATCCGACATTGCAATCGTCCCCCAGTGCGAACTGACGTCGTGCTGGTGACAATCGCGCTCGTCGCAGCCCGGGTCGGCGCGGCGCAGCAGCTCCCCGACACCGCGTTCAATCCGCGGATCGCGCAGCCTTCGTACGCGGAGGGGCGTGGCCCTGTCATCCTGATCGACGAGGCGCACGAGAACTTTCACACGGCGGGCGGTCGGTATCTCGCGTTCGCGCGCCTCCTGCGACGTGACGGTTACGTCGTGCGTCCCAATACCGTGCGCCTAACGCGCGCCGCGCTCGAAGGGGCGCGCGTCCTCGTCATCGCCAACGCGCTGCACGAGCGCAACCGGGACGACTGGGATCTGCCGACGCCGTCCGCCTTTACAGCAGAAGAGGTGGCGGCGATGCGCGAGTGGGTCGCCGGGGGCGGCTCCCTGCTTCTCATCGCCGACCACATGCCCTTCCCGGGCGCAGTCGACCATCTCGCAGCTGCGTTCGGCGTTTTCTTTATCATTCACGGGAAGCGCGTTTCGCACGATCGTCGCCGTCGACACGCTCCTGAAGCTTCCGCCCACGACGCTGGTGCTGGTGCCTCAAGTGGCGTGGCAATTCTCGCGTCTCACGCCGCGCGTGGCCGGCGCAGGAATGCTCCAGGGTGCTGTCTTCACCCACGGTCGCGGCCGCGTCGCCGTTTTCGGTGAAGCCGCGATGTTCACGGCCCAGGTCGCGGGCCCTCAGCGCCGCCCGATGGGCATGAACCAGCCGTCGGCGCCGCAGAATGCACAATTCCTGCTCAACGTCGTGCGTTGGCTCTCGGGCTCGCGTTGACCGGCTCGCCTGGCCAGAACCCTCGTTCTTGATGCCCAAATGATGCGAGTGGACAATGTTTCGGTCAGGCGACCGGTCTCGATACGCAACAGGTCGGACGCCTCCTGATGATGCTCGCGCCACTCGTTATGGCGTACCTGGGCCGTCGCAAGCGGACCGAAGGCGTGGGCGCCAACGACCTCGGCCCGACACTCGAGCAGGAGAAGCAGGAAGTCGAGCGCAGGGCCCCGGGACTCGGCGGCATCCTCGGCCAGATCTTCGGCGGCGGTGGGGGGACGGAGAACAAACCCGGCATCGGTGACGACCTCGCGCGCATGGCGCCGGACATCCTCGGCCAGATGCTCGGACGACGGTAGAGTCTGTGTGAGGGAGGGGTATGGCAATTTTTCCATACCCCTCCCCGCTGAGCAGCATCGTGTGCGCCGGCTATGACTATTCACGAGACGCTCAGGGCCTCGCGTGCCTGCCCGGGCGGCCGCCGCAGGGCATGATAGTTGAGAGGATAAGGGCTACATTAGGCACGTCAGGAGTCGCTCGAGGACCTTGGCAGGGGTTGCCCAGGGCGACGAGCTTGATCATGTGGTTCACCCCCGCAGGTGAGGGAGCTGTAACGAGATGACAACGCCGTCGATGGACTACGCCTCGGGCCCGGGAGCGCGCTCCCGAAACGGGATGCCGCCGAAGGTGCACGATCACCAGGTGCAGTTCTACGAGAGCGACGACTACCTCGCGGTCGCAGTGGCGGACTTCCTCGCGCCCGGCATCAGCAACGGTCATCCGCTCGTCGTCATCGCGACGGAGCCGCACCGCCGCGTGTTCGCGACCGAGCTCAGGAGCAAGGGATTCGACGTCGATCTCGCGTCGGAGTCCGGCCGCCTCACGCTCCTCGACGCGCGAGACACGCTCGACGCGTTCATGGCTGGCCCGGTTCCGGACGCGGTCCGCTTCAAGGCCGTCATCGGCACCGTCCTGGAGGGTGCGCGCGATCGCGGTGGCGCGGACGCGGTGCTGCGTTTGTACGGCGAGATGGTGGATGTCCTCTGGCGCGACGGCAACACCGAAGGGGCGCTCCAGCTCGAGCAGCTGTGGAACGATCTCGCGCACACATACGCATTCTCGCTGCTCTGCGCGTACGCGATGGGCAATTTCTACCGGCTCGCCGATGCGGACGGGTTCCGCGCCATCTGTCAGCACCATACCCGCGTCGTGCCGACGGAGCGCTACGTCTCGGTAGACACGGACGCTCGACTCCTCGAGATTTCCATTCTCGAGCAGCGCGCACGCTCGCTCGAGGTTGAAGTCGAGCATCGCCGTGAGTTGGAACGCCGCCTTCGCGAGACGCTCGACGCACGCCGCATGACCGAAGAAGCGCTGCGCCTGCGCGAGCGCGAGCTGAGCTCCCTGCTCGACGAGCGCCAGCGGCTGCTGGAATCGGAACGTCTCGCGCGAGCGGAAGCCGAGAGCGCGACACGGGCGAAGAGCCAGTTCCTCGCGGTGATGTCGCACGAGTTGCGGACGCCGCTCAATGCCATCGCCGGACACGTGCAGCTGCTGGACATGGGCATCCACGGTCCGGTGACGGCTCCGCAGCGAGAAGCGTTAGGCCGTATCGCGAAGAGTCAGCGGCACCTCCTCCGGCTCATCAACGAGGTCCTCAATCTCTCGCGCGTCGAGACCGGTCGCGTCGAGTACACGGTGGAGGATCTGGCGATTCAGGACGTGGTGGCCGAGCTGCTGCCGATGGTCGAGCCGCAGCTCGGTGCGAAGCAGCTCGCCTGCGAGATCGATCGTGGGTCCGCGCCAGTGCACGTTCGCGCCGACCGCGAGAAGCTGATCCAGGTGCTGCTCAACCTGCTGTCGAACGCGGTCAAGTTCACGCCCGCGGGCGGCCGGATCATGATCGACTTCCCGCAGAGCGATGACGTGCCGGAGCTCGCCTTCGTTCGCGTGAGTGATACGGGCATCGGGATCCCGAGCGAGAAGCACGAGGCGGTGTTCGAGCCCTTCGTGCAGGTACACACTGGCCCCACGCGCGCGGTCGACGGCGCCGGCCTCGGCCTCGCGATCAGCCGCGAGCTCGCGCGTGGCATGGGTGGCGAGTTGCGCGTGAGAAACCGCGAGGGCGGCGGATCGACGTTCACGCTGACACTGCCACGGAGCGCGCCCACCGCCTGAGCACGGCGTCGGGCATCGCCCGCGCCGTGCTCGTCGCTGGTCCCGCCCTGATCCTCCTCGTCCTGACCGCGGCTGCGGGCGCCCAGGACACATCCGCTGTTACCGCACCGCGCCCTCGCATCGGCCTCGTGCTGAGCGGTGGCAGCGCGAAAGGCTTCGCGCACATCGGCGTCATCGCCACGCTCGAGAAGCTCGGCGTCCCCATCGACATCGTCACCGGCACGAGCATGGGGAGCGCGATCGGCGGCTTCTACGCCATCGGCTACACGGCCGGCGAGCTGCGCGAGATCGCCGCCAACCAGGACTGGACCGGCCTGCTCAGCGACCGTCGAAGTCGCGACATCCTCATTCCCGACCGACGCGAGCTCGGCGCACGCACCGTCATCTCCTTTCCGCTGCGCGGCGGTCGCATCGGGCTCCCGAGCGGGATCGTGCGCGGCGATGCCATCATGCGTCTCCTCGAGCGCGTGACGTGGCGCGCGCAAGCGGTGCGCGACTTCACCAGGCTTCCGCTGCCCTTCTCGGCCGTCGCCACCGACGTCGAGACGGGAGAAGCGGTCGTCCTCTCCAGCGGCGTTCTCGCGCACGCGATCCGCGCGAGCATGGCGATCACCGGCGTCATTCAACCGGTGCGCATCAACAACCGTTTGCTCATGGACGGCGGCGTCGCCCGCAATCTTCCCGCGCAGGATGCGCGCGCGCTCGGCGCCGACATCCTCATCTGTAGCGACGTCTCGGGGCCGCTCCAGAAAGGTGACGAGCTGCGGTCGCTCTTCGACATCGTCTTTCAGACGGTCGCGTTCAGCATGGCGGCGCATAACGAGGAGCAGCGCCGGCTGTGCGACGTGCTCATTCAGCCAGACGTCGAGGGGCTGTCGACGTTCAGCTTCGTGGAGTTCGACGATTGGATCGCGCGCGGCGAGACGGCGGCGACAGCGTACGCGGACACGCTGCGCAAGCTGGCGGTGATCGCTGCCCCCGCGCGCGGGCGGCCCGTTGCCCCGCTGCTTCCCGACTCCGTTCTCATCACGGAGGCGCGCGTGGTGGGAGTGAGCACCGATGCCGCGCGCAACGTGGTGCAGCGCGCGCTCGACCTCGACCTGCCAAGGCGCCTCTCCGCCTGGGCGTTCGACCGCGCGCTCTCGCGGTTGAGCGCGACGAATCTCTTCGCGCGCGTCACCTACCGCCTCGACGTCACCGAGGCGGACACGATCGCGGTCATCGAGGTCGAGGCGCAGCCGCAGGACCAGATCGGCCTGGGCTTCCGCTACGACGACCACCGGAAGGCGGCGCTCTTGTTCACGGGGACGCTTCACAACCGGCTCCAGTATGGCTCGACGCTCGACGTCGATCTTCGCCTCGGCGAGCCGACGCAATTCGGCGCGAGCTACCTCGCGGGGCGCGGCATCGTCTCCGACGTCAACATGGGCGCCGAGGCGAGGTACACGCGCGCGTTGCTCGACCTGTTCGAGGGTGGTGAGCGTGTGGCCGACATCCGGACCCACGTCGCGAGCCTCGCGGGCGTCGTCGGTCGCACGATCAGCCGGACGACGGTCGCGGGACTACGCATTGGCGTCGAGAACATCGATGCCGAGACGCGCATTGCGGAGTCGGACACGGCGCAGCATCGCACGTATTACACGGCGGCGGCCCTGCTCTGGCGCGACACGTTCGATCGGACGGCGTTCCCCACCCGCGGAATCGCACTGCGCGCGCGGAGCGTCATCGGGAACGACCGCCTCGGTGGGAGCACGAGCTTCGTGCAGCACTTGCTGGACGTCGAGCAGATCGTCCCGCTCACACGGCGCACGGTACTCCGACTGCACGCGATCGCGGGCGGCGGTACCGGAGCCGACTTGCCGCTGCACCGGCAGTTCTTCCTTGGCGGCACGCACCTGTCACCGGCGTTTCCGGAGACGCAGCCCATCTTCTGGGGACTCGAGCCGCAGGAGCGGCCGGGCGCGGCGGTGCACGTCGCGCGCATCTCGCTCCAGCGCGAGATCCTGCGCGACGTCTATGCGACGGTGGGCGTCAACGCCGGCAATGCCTTCGCGCGATGGGTGCCGAGGGACTTCTCGTACATCCTCGGCTGGGCAGCGTCGCTAGGTATGGCGACGCCGATCGGCCCGCTCGAGGCGATGGTGAGCGGGCGCAATCTCGGCGAGTGGCCGGCGTTCAGCGTCAGCGTGGGGCCGTCGTTCTAAGGTGTGACGGGCATCAATTTCTTCGGATCTGCTACCGACGACGACGCGGCGCACGGAGCAGATGCTGCCGTCGCCGGGTAATTCGCGTCATCCGCGTCAGACCCCTCCGTTCTTGATGCCAGCCCTACGCCGTCACCCACGCGCGACGAGCGTCACAACCTCGGCGTGCGTCACGAACGGCTCCTTCTCGATCAGAAAGTCGTCGTCCTCGTCGTAATACCGCGCGCGCGTGACGTCATCACCGGCGAAGCCGCGGATCGCGTCGAGCGAATCCCAGAGACTCGTCAGGACGAAGTGCGTGACGTCACCCTCGGCGCGCCGCGTCACGAGCACGCCGCGGTAGCCGGGCGTCGTCGCGTAGTCGGCGAGGCCGGTCTCCTCGAGGAAAGCCTGGTAGGCATCGGCCTTGGCCATCGCAACGCGACCGTGCCACGTACGGGCGATCATGAATGGCTCCGCACGAGTCCCTCCCAGAACGAGTCGTCGCGCCCGCCCGACCAGCCCGTGTCGAGAACGCGCTCGAGCAGCGTTGCCAGTCGTGCTGCGCTCGTGCGTTCAGGGTCGAGCCTGGGATCGTAGATCGTCAGCTCGAGGCCGAGCGCGCGCGGGTGCTGCGCGAGCGGCGCGAGAAGCTCTGCGAGCTCGTCGAGCAGGAGCCCGTTGGGCTCGGGCGAGTCCACCGCCGGCACGACGCTGGGATCGAGGACGTCGGCATCGACGTGAATCCAGAAGCCTTCGACCTCGGGGCGCGCGACACGCGCGAGCGCTGCCCGAGTCGTCGCCTCCACGCCGCTGTCGCGCACGGTGGAGTGCGTAAGATCGAGCAGGGGCGACGCACGCAGCGCGTCCTCATCGTAGAGCGGCTCCTCGAGCGCATCGCGTCGCCCGATGACCACGACATCCTCGGCACGAACGAGGGGCGCATCGCCGTTGAGCCGCGTGAGCGGCGTGTCGCCGCGGCCGACCGCGAGCGCGAGGCACATACTCGCGGCGGAGCCGGAGTACGACGTCGCCGGGGTCGCGAAGTCGGCGTGCGCGTCGACGTACACGAGCCCGACGCGCTCGCGGCCGACTCGCTGGGTGCCTAACAAGCTCGCCAGCACGATACTGCAATCGCCGCCGAGCAGGAGGACGAACGCATCGTCGTCGTATCCCGCCGTGGCGATGCGCGTGGCCAGCGTGTTCGAGTAAGCCGCGATTCCCTCCTCGTTCCGCGGGCGGCCGGCGGGCCGCACGAAGTCGCGGTACGGCGGGGGCGCGACATCACCGAAGTCACGCGCACGCAGCCGGTGGACCAATCCCTCGTCGCGGAGGACGGCGGGAGCGAGATCGAGCCGGCGCGGCGCTCCGTCGTCGTACGGACGGATGCCGATGCTGGACGGTGCGCCGACGATGCTGATGGATCGACTCATAGGCCCTCCGGAGTATTACCAGTAATGCGCATATAGATGGTGATACGACCCGTCTCACCTGTCAATAGCCGAATACTGGTGAGACGGGCCACGCACGGTTAGATTGCCCCCATGGCACAGCACGAGTTCAAGCTCGTGGCCGGTGACCCGGCGCTCGAGCTGCTCAATACCATCAGTGATTGGACGGTCGCCGAGCCGCGGGACTATCTCCCCGACTTCCCGGAGGCGATCCGTTTCGGGATGGTCGCCGGCATTCTCACGCCGGCCGAGGCGAAGCGGCTGTCGACGCTGGCGCCCGGGGGCGAGCTCCGGCGGCTCAAGGAGCTGCGTGAGCGCCTCGCGCGGATCTTCCGGGCGGTTATCGATGCGAGGGAGCCCACGGCCGTGGACCTGGCCGCGCTCGGCCGCGACGCTGCCGACGCGGCTCGGGAGTCCGAGCTTCGGACGTCCGGCGGCCGCCTCACGCGCATTATCCCCCCTCACGCCGCGAGCACGCTTCGCTTGCGGATCGTCGAGGCTGCGATCGCGCTCCTTACCTCCTCCGATGCTGAGCGCGTAAAGGGATGTGCCAGCTGCGCCTGGTTCTTTCTGGACACGAGCAAGAACGGATCGCGACGGTGGTGCAGCATGTCGATGTGCGGAAGCGTCGTGAAGGCGCGGCGGTACTATTGGCGAACGCGACGACCTGCGCGTGCGTGAGCACCCGGGTGCAACTTCTGCAGGGGATTGCGTGTTTTCCGGGTGCGGTGAGCTCTCCGCCCTCCTGACTTTCGCTGGAGACACGAATGCCTGGGCCTGACATCCTTCCCGCCGGGATTCCGGCGCCTGACTTCTCGCTTCGTTCGACGCCCGACCAAACCCTACGCCTGAGTGAGCTTCGCGGGCGGCCGGTGATTCTTGCGTTCTATCCCGCCGACTGGAGCCCGGTGTGCGGCGACCAGATGGCGCTCTACAACGAGATCCTTCCTGACTTCGAGGAGCACGGCGCCCAGCTTCTCGGGATCTCCGTCGACGGGGTGTGGTGTCACGCAGCGTTCGCGCGAGACCGCAACCTTCACTTCCCGCTGCTGAGCGACTTCGAGCCGAAGGGCGCCGTGGCGCGAACGTACGGAGCGTATCGCGCGCAGGACGGCGTGTGCGAGCGCGCGCTTTTCGTGATCGACGGGGAGGGGACGATCCGGTGGAGCTACTGCTCACCGATCGGAGTGAATCCGGGCGCTGACGGTATTCTGACCGCGCTCGAGTCGCTACAGAGCGAGGCACGCGCGTGAGCGCGGGACAGCTGAACCCGCCAGTGAGCTCGCACGACCACATCGCGGGCCCCGATGAGGCTCCGGTGACGCTCGTGGAGTACGGCGACCTCGAGTGTCCGTACTGCCGCATGGCGCACCCCATCGTCAAGGCAGTCCGAGGCGCCCTGGGCCCCAGGATGCGCTTCGTCTTCCGCCATTTTCCGCTCAAGGAAATCCACCCGCACGCTCCCCATGCGGCCGAGGCGGCGGAGTCGGCGGGCGCGCAAGGCAAGTTCTGGGAGATGCATGACATCATCTTCGAGAACCAGCACGCGCTCGAGGACAGCGACCTGATCCGGTATGCGAAATCGCTCGGGCTCGACGGTGACCGCATCGCCCAGGACCTCGCGGGGGGCACGTACACGAAAAAGGTTCGAGACGACTTCCGCAGCGGCGTGCGCAGCGGGGTAAACGGTACGCCAACGTTCTTCGTCAACGGCCAGCGCTTCGACGGCACCTGGGCCGACGAGCGCGCGTTCATCGCCGCGCTCCGCGGTGCGGTGCATGTCGCCGTCTGACGGCAAGCGCTCGCTACTCGCGTCAACAGCAACGGCGACGTCAAAAGCGTTGGGTGGGACGATTAGGCGGATAACAGCCCGGACGAATCCCGATCGCTCCTAGGGACGGAGACCCCTCCTCGCTTCCCCCACCGCTTTTGACGTCGCCGTTGCTGTTGACGTTGGACCCTACCTCCCCACCGCTTGACCCGCCGACTCGCCGTTAGGCGGAACAGCCGGCGCACCACGCGGCTGCGCCGCGAGCGGCATCCCCTCGGCCATACGCTCGAGACCGCCGACCACCACCAGCTCACCGGCCTCGACGCCGCCCAGGACTTCCACGAAACCCTGCGACCGCGCGCCGAGCTGCACCACGCGCCGGCTCGCCTTCCCGTCAGCAACCACCCACACCACGTTCGCCGTACGCAGCGGCTGCACCGCATCCTCGGGCACGACGACCGCATTCGAGCGCGTCGCGGTCGCGAGGCTCGCCTCGATGAACATGCCCGGCTTGAGCACACGGTCCGGATTCCGCGCCACCGCCTTCACCACGATCATGCGGTTGTCTCGCTGCACCACCGGATCGATGAAGTCCACGCGCGCGCGGAACGTCCTGCCCGGCTCGGCCGCCACACTGAACTCGACCGTCTGACCGGGCTTGAGCCTCACCGCGTGACGCTCGGGTACCTCGATCACCGCGCGTTGCGGATCGATCGTCTGTAGCGTGAGCAGCCGCGTCGCCGTCGTCACGTAGTCGCCGGCGCTCACGAAGCGCTGGCCAACCACGCCGGCGAACGGCGCTCGCACCGTCGTCCGCTCGATCTGAAGCTCGAGCACCGCCAGCGCCGCCTCGGCACTCCGCGCCGCCGCCTCCGCCCGCTCGAGATCGGCAGGTGAGGTCGCGTTCTGCTCACGCAGCCGTCGCACGCGCTCCAGCTGCTGACGCGACAGGTCACGATCGGCCGTCGCACGCTCGGCCTGCGCCCGCAACATCGCGTCATCGATCTTGATCAGCGGCTGGCCGCGAGAGACGTACTGTCCCTCACGGAACCGCAACGCCATCACGCGCCCCTGCTCGTCCGGCCGAAGCTCGACCGCCTGCACCGCCTCAATTCGTCCGGTAGCACGCACCGCATCCACCACCGCCCGATGGCGCGCCGTGTCCACATCGACGGGCATGGGCGGCATCGACGCCGGGCCAGCCGCACCCTCCTGCGCCTTCGCCTCGCCACCATCGCTGAACTTGATCGCGCTCGCGACAACTCCGAGCGCAACCACCAGCCCGCCCGTCACGACGATGCCGCGCCTGCGCGACCACCCATTCTCGGATCCACGTAGCCAGCTCATATTCGCGTCCTCACCGGTCGATTCCGTCCGTTATTGACTCTCGAACAGCCTGCGGCCCAACAGTGCCTCGATCTGCGCCAGCGCCAGCCGCGTCGCATACCGAGCCTGCACCAGCCTCGCCTCGGCCTCGCTGAGCGCGACCTGCGCCTCGAGGAGATCGAGGATGGTCGTTGCACCCTCACGGTACCGCGCGCGCTGCACGCGGAAGTTCTCCGACGACACCGTCACGCCGACGAGCGCCAGCTCGATTCCCGCGCGCGACGTCAGATACCCGTGATACGCCTGCGCCATCACCTCCGCCGCACCGCGCTCGCGGTCCTCCCGCTGCGCCCGCGCCGTGTTCTGCTCCGCGCGCGCCCGCGCGACGTTCAGCTCGCGCTGGCCGGCGTTCCAGATCGGCAGCGACACCGTCACCGCGAGCTGCGTGCGCCGCGTGGCCGAGGGAAACAGCTCGGCATCGTACGCCCCGGTCGTCGCCCCTAACGTGATCTCGGGCAGATACTGCTCCCGCTCGGCGAGCACGATCGCGTCAGCACGCCGCTCGGCCGCCCGCGCGGCTTCCACCTCCGGACCGCGAGAGCGCAGCTCGGCGCTTGCCTCGTCCAGCGTCAGCGGGAGCGTCGGCGGAATGGCCGTGTCGATTGGCGCGGCCTCCACGGGTCCCGCCATCCCGATCTGGCGGCCGAGGTGGAGGCGAGACGCGACCACTGCGGAATCGCGGCTGAGCAACGCGAGACGCGCACGGTTCACCTCGAGCAGCAGCTGAAGCGAGTCCGATGAGATGGCTTCACCGGCAATCACGCGAACTCGCGCGATCTCGAACTGCTCCTCCGCGCGACGCAGCCGGTCGGCGGCGACGCGCGCGAGCTCTCGATCGGCGAGCACGGCGTAGTAGGCAGCGTCCGCCGCAAGCGCAGTGCGGAACCGTGTCGCGGTCTGACTCGCCTCCGCACTCTCCAGCGCCGCGCGCGAGCTGCGCAGCGACCCGAGCTTGCCGGCGCCTAGGAGCGTGTACCGCGCCTCGAGCGTTGCGCTCGTCGCGTTGGGGCTGATCGTCCCCGTTCCAAAGTTGAAAAACGGATCCGAGAAGTGCGTGTAGCTGCCGCCCGCCGTTATCGTCGGCGTGATCATGTCAGCCACCGCCGCTCGCCGGCTCCACAGCGCCGTCGAGACTTCACCACGCGCCGCGACGGCTTCCGGGTCCACCGACGCCGCCTTGCGCCGTGCCTCCGAGAGCGTCACCACCGGTGCGGAGGGCGCTATCGCCTGACGCTGCGCCTGAGCGGGTGCAGCGAGGGCGCCTGCCAGGAGCAGCGCGGCCAGCGCACCGCGCGAAAATTCGTGCGAAGTCATCACGCCTCCAATGAAACGGCAGTAGGTGTTGCAGCTGGAACAGCGACGCGCCGAGCGCGCAAACGCTCGAGCACGACGTAGACAGCAGGAACGAGGTACAGCGTGAGGAGCGTCGAGACGATGAGACCGCCGACGATCGCGTAGCCGAGCGGCCGCCGGCTTCCCGCGCCTGCACCGAGCCCGAGCGCGATCGGCAGCGCACCCATGATCGACGCCACGGACGTCATCAGAATCGGGCGCAGACGAATGCGACCGGCCTCGCGCATGGCCTCCAGGGCGTCGAGCCCGCGGTCGCGGAGATCCTTGGCGTACGTGACCAGCAGAATGGAGTTCTTCGTCACCAGCCCGATGAGCAGGATCATTCCGATCTGGCTGTAGACGTTGAGCGTCGACCCGGCGAGCCAGAGCGCGCCCAACGCGCCGGTGACGGCCAACGGCACCGCCAGCAGCACCGTGAAGGGGTGCACGAGCGACTCGAATTGTGATGCCAGCACCATGAACACGAAGATCAGCGCGAGCCCGAACGCGAAGTACAGCGCACCGCCGCTCTCGACGAACTCGCGCGATTCACCAGCGAGCTCGACCGTGCTTCCCGCCGGCAGCACTTCGGCCGCAGCGGCGTTCAACGAGTCGAGCGCCTGTCCGAGCGTGAATCCCGGCGCCATGCTCGCCGTCAGCGTGAACGAGCGGACTCGATCGAAGTGGTTGAGCTGGCGCGGACCCACGCGCTCCTCCACGCGCGTCACGGCATCCAGCGGCACGAGCGCGCCGTTGCGGCCGCGAACGTGGAGCCCGGTGATGTCGGACGGCGTGGCGCGCTCCTCCGGATCGAGCCGGAGAATCACGTCGTACAGCTTGTTCTCCGACGTGAAGCGGCTCACGTCGCGTCCCCCAAGCAGCGTTTGCAGCGTCGTCGCGATGTCGCGCGCCGGTACGCCCAGGTCTTCGGCGCGGTCGCGGTCGAGCGAGACGACGAGCTCGGGCTTCGTCACGCGAAGGTCGGTGTCGACGTTCATGAGACCCGGAATCGTGCTCGCGCGTGCGACCAGCGCATCCATCCCGTTGACCAACGCTTCGAAGTCGCGATTCTGCACGACGAACTGCACGGGCGGCGAAAAGCCACCGAACGCCGGAGGATTGATCGCGAAGGCGAAGACCCCGGGCACGCCGAAGAACTGCGGCTGCACCTCACCGATGATCTCCTGAGCAGAGCGGTCGCGCTCGTCCCAATCCTCGAGGATCGGGCCGATAAGTCCCGAGCTCGGCGGACCGCCAAAGCCGATGACGGAGAACGACGATCGAATGTCCTTCGTGCGATGCACGATGGCCTCGAGCTCCTTCATGTAGCCGTCGGTGTAATCCACGGTGGAGCCTTCCGGCGCGACGACGAAAGTGAAGAAAAAGCCACGATCATCGGGCGGCACGAACTCGCGCTCGAGCGCGCTGAAGAGCAACACCGCGCTCGCCGTCAGGAGCACACCGCCGCCGACGACGAGCATCGGACGCGAGAGCGCCCGCTCGAGCGTGCGCCCATACCGCGCCGTGATCCCATTGAGCGCACGGCCCACAGCGTGGTGAAAGCGGGACTCGCGCGCGGTGACGCGGAGGATCTTCGCCGAGAGCATCGGTGTCAGCGTGAGCGCGACGATGCCCGAGATCAGCACCGCGCCGCCGACGGCGACGCCGAACTCGTTGAAGAGCCGTCCCGTCGCCCCCGTGAGGAAGAGCAGCGGCGAGAACACGGCGATGAGCGCGATCGTCGTCGCGATGACGGCGGTCGTGATCTCGCGCGTGCCGTCGATCGCGGCCGTCTCGGGGTCCTTCTTCAGCTCCTCCTGGTGCCGGTACGCGTTCTCGAGGACGATGATCGCGTCGTCGACGACGATACCGATCGCGAGGATGAGGCCGAGCAGGGTGAACGTGTTCACCGAGTAGCCTAACGCGCTCAGAATCGCGAACGTCGCGATGATCGACACCGGGATCGCCAGCGCCGGGATGATCGTGGCGCGGAGCGACGCGAGGAACAGGAAGATGATGAGGACGACGAGCCCTGCCGTGATGCCGAGCGTCTCCTGCGCCTCGAGGATCGAGCGCTGGATGAACGTCGAGCCATCGAACGCCATGTTGAGCTCGACGCCCGCGGGAAGGATCCTGGCCAACTCCGGCAGCTCGGCGTGCACGCCGTTGGCGACGTCGATGACGTTCGCCTTCGACTGCCGAATGACGCCGATGAACACCGCCGGCTTCTGCGAGTAGCGCGTCACCGAGCGCTCGTCTTCCGGGCCCGGCTCGACGCGGGCGACGTCGCCGAGCTTGATGAGCTGCCCCGGTCCGCTGGCGACGGTGAGATCGGCAAACTCGGCCGGCGTCTTCATCTCGCCGAGGTAGCGAACGGAGAACTCGCGCCGCTCGGACTCGATGCGGCCAGCGGGAATCTCGACGCTGCGCGTGCGAATCGCGTCCTCGACGTCCTGCGCCGTGAGCCCGCGCGCCGCGAGCTCGCTCGGCGAAAGCCAGACGCGCATCGCGAATCGCCGCTCGCCGTAGATCGGAGCGCCGGAAACGCCGGGTATCGTCTGGAGCCGCGGCTTGATCTGCCGGTCGGCGATGTCCGACAGCTCCATTAAGGAATACGTGTTCGACGTGAGCGCGAGGAACATGATCGGGAAGGCATCCGCTTCCTGCTTCGCGATCACCGGCTCCTCGATGTCTTCCGGGAGAAACCCGCGTACGCGCGCCACCTTGTCGCGCACATCCTGCGCGGCCGCCTCGATCTCGCGGTCGAGCGTGAACTCGAGCGTGATGGTGCTGAGCTGCTCCTGGCTCGAGCTCGTCAGGGTGCGAAGCCCTTCGAGGCTCGAGAGTTCTTCCTCGAGGACGTCGGTGACGGCGGACTCGACGACTTGCGGGCTCGCGCCCGGGAGCACGGCAGTAACGGACACGATCGGCGGATCGGCGTCCGGGAATTCGCGCACTGGCAAACGTGTGTAGCCGATGAGCCCGACGATGACGAGGGCCAGGCTCACCATGCTCGCCAGCACGGGCCGGCGAACGAATCGTTCCGCGAAATGCATCAGCGTTCCCTCAGGAGCGTGGTGTCTCTAGTACGTGGGACCCGAACATAAGCCGAAACAGATGTGGGGCAAGCCCGGGATCAGGGCTCAGCTCCGGAAACCACGATGCCGCCGAATTTCATACCTGCACCAACTATCCAACCCGGAACGTTGTTCCGGCGGCGGGCGCGCCCTCACGAATCCTCACATTCGTCTCCACCCTATCGTCGAACGAGGAGGCGCGATTTCGACATGCGTGCTGCGCGCCGAACCCTCCACGCGCGAGCACAAAAAACGTGTCTTCGCCGCCGTAGAGCAGTCTTCGATGCCCAAGGAACGGATTCGCCCTTAACGAGAGTGAGGCGGGCGGGAGGTTGACATTCCCAGAGGCGAGTCGTAGCGTGCGCAAGCAACGGGCAGCATCGACACGGCAGCGCTACTGCGAGCAGCGCGGCCGTGCCTTTCTTTCTTCACCCTCGACCGCGACTCACCAGTGACCGATTCCTGGGAACAGCGAGCGACCATCGCCCCCGCCGACCTCGACGTACTCGCTCGCCTCACCGCCGCGCGGTTCTCCGATCCTGCGCAGGAGGCAGAGCGTCTCGAGTGGCTCGATGAGCTCACCAGCGCATCCGCATCACTCTCGCGGGCAGTCGCGACGCTCAATCGCCACGCGATCTCGGAATGCCGCGGCTCGCACAGCAAGTGGGACATGACGCAGGACAGCCGCGTTTTCTATGACGCGCTGGCGACCTATGCGAGTCTCGTTCGGGATGTCGCCGCGGAGTATCAGCGGCTGGCGCCCACGTCCGCGGACGCGAGCGGCATCGTCGCCGAGCGGCGGCGGAACCTCAGCATCCTCTGACGTCGACTCTTCGCTCGCCGCCGCGGCTGAAGCACCTGACGTCGGCGCTTCTCGCGCTTCTCTGCGCGGGGGCGCTCCCTGGTCTCCTCTCCGCGCAGAGTGACGCGCCGCCCGCGCAGGATACCGCCGGCGTCGCCGACACCGCCGAGGTAGCTTCCGCCGGGTCGCCGCGCGCGTCGCTCCAACGCTTCCTGGAGCTCACTCGAGCCAGCCAGTACGCGGACGCGGCGGATTATCTGGACCTCCCGGACTCGCTCCGCCCGCGCGGGCCGACGCTCGCGCGCGAGCTCAAGGCTGTCCTCGACCGCCATCTGTGGGTCGATCTCTCGACGGTGTCGGCATCGATCGCCGGCGACACGACGGACGGGCTGCCCCGCACCGTCGAGCAGATCGGCGTCATTCCCGGCCCGGAAGGCGTTAGGCAGCCCATCCGCCTCACGCGCGCCTCCCTCGATGGCGAGACACGCTGGCGCTTCTCGCGCGCCACCGTCGGACGCATCTCCACGTGGTACGACGCGCTCGGCAATCGCTGGATGCTCGAGAATCTGCCGCCACAACTGCTCCGCCCGGGGCCGCTCGAGCTGCTCTGGTGGCAGTGGCTCACGCTTCCGCTGCTGATCGCAGCCGCCGCCGCGATCGGCTGGGTCGTCGGCCGCGTGATCCTGTTCCTCTTCGACCGCCTCGTTCGGCGCACGCGCTCGGACTGGGACGACGCCGTCGTCAGGCGTCTCGGCCCGCCGCTCACCGCTGCGCTGACGTGTATCGCCGTCGCCGTGCTCCTCCCCCTCCTCGGGCTGTACGAGCCGGCCGCCGACGCGATGTACCGCGCGCTCAGGGCCGCCTTCCTCGTCGTGTTCTTCTGGGCCGTATGGCGCGCGGTCGACGTGGTCAGCGACGTCGCACTCCGCTCGCACTGGGCACATGGCTCGGCCGCATCGCGCTCGCTCATCCCGCTCGGCGAGCGCATCACGAAGGTCGCCATCGTCGCGATGGCGGCAGTGGCGGCGCTCTCGCTGCTCGGCTACCCTGTCGCGAGCCTCCTCGCCGGCCTCGGCCTCGGCGGTCTCGCGCTCGCGCTCGCCGCGCAGAAGACGGTCGAGAATCTGTTCGGCGCGTTCTCACTCGGGGTCGACCAGCCGTTCCGCGTCGGCGACTTCGTGAAGATCGAGGACTTCGTCGGGACGGTCGAGCTGATCGGCCTTCGCTCGACGCGCTTCCGCACGCTCGATCGCACATTGATCACGATCCCGAACGGCCGGCTCGCCGAGATGCGGATCGAGTCCTTCTCGGTGCGCGACCGCATGCGGTTCGCGGCGACGATCGGTCTCGTCTACGGGACGACCCCGCAGCAGATGAATGACGTGCTCGCCGGCTTCGAGCGCGTGTTGCGCGCGCATGCGAAGATCTGGCCCGACGCGGTCGTCGTGCGCTTCAGCACGTTCGCGCAGTCTTCGCTCGACATCGAGGTGATGGCGTGGTTCGAGACGCCGGATTGGGGAGAGTTCCAGCTCATCCGGCAGGGGATTCTGTTGCAGTTCATGGAGGTGGTCGAGCGGGCGGGAACGGCCTTGGCATTGCCGACGCAGCGAGTTCACCTCGCCACGCCCTCCGGCTCACGTGCGGGTGCGGCGGCGCGCGCTTCCGACGGCAGCGTGTGACGGCCTTACCCTTCCCAACTGCAACATCATTTCTGGCATCAAGAACAGAGGGTTCTGACGCTAATGACGCGGATGCTCCGAAAACGGCAGAATCGCTCCGTGCGCCCTGAACTCTCCTCGAGGCCCACAACGAGAATTGCTCTTTGTGCCGCGCATGGCGGCTTCCATGCGCAGCGCAAAGCAGCGCTTTCCTTGTTGTTGCGCGAGGAGGGCTAGCTGCCGCGTGGGGCGGTCCTGCCGTTTTCGGAGCATCCGCGTCATCCGCGTCAGAACCCTCTGTTCTTGATGCCCGGCCGTGCGAGCCCGCGTACAAGCCGCTATCCCCGAGCGCCCAAAGCAGGGATAGATTGGCGCGCCGCCGGCAGCGCCCACATTCACTGACCCCGGAACGCCATGACCGACGCCATCACTCGCGCCAACGACTGGCTCAATGCCCTCGTGTGGGGACCGCCGATGCTCATCCTGTTGATGGGCACGGGGCTGGTGCTCACGATCCTCACCGGCGCGGTGCAGTTCCGACATCTCGGCACGTCGCTGCGCGAGGTGCTCGGCAAGCTGAGACAGCAGGGCGGCGGCGAGGGGAGCGTGCGGCCGTTTCAGGCCGTCGCCACCGCGCTCGCATCGACCGTGGGCGTCGGAAACATCGCCGGCGTCGCCACCGCGATCTTCCTCGGTGGGCCCGGCGCGCTTTTCTGGCTCTGGATCTCGGGACTGCTCGGCATGGCGACGAAGTACTCCGAGATCGTCGTCGCGCTGCACTACCGCGAAAAGGACTCGTCAGGCACGATGCGCGGCGGCGCGATGTACTCGCTGAAGAAACAGGGACTCCCCTGGCTCGGCGCGATCTTCGCTGGAATTACCGCGCTCGCCGCGTTCGGCATCGGCAACATGGTCCAGGCGAACTCCGTCGCCGAGAGTCTGCGAGCGAGCTTCGGTGCGGAGCCGTGGATCGTCGGGATCGTGCTCGTCGTCATCTCCGGCGCGGTGATCCTCGGAGGCATCAAGCGCATCGCGGCGTTCGCGGAGTGGCTCGTCCCGTTCATGTGCATCGTGTACATCGTCGGCGGCCTCATCATCGTGTTGCTGCACGCGGGTGAGCTTCCCGCCGTGTTCGGACTCGTGTTCGATAGTGCGTTCAGCGGCTCGGCGGCCACCGGCGGCTTCGCGGGCGCCACGATCATGATGGCGATGCGATACGGTGTCGCGCGCGGCCTGTTCTCCAACGAGGCAGGCCTCGGCAGCGCCCCGATGGCGCATGCCGCCTCGAACACCGATCACCCGGTGAAGCAGGGGATGTATGGCATCTTCGAGGTCTTCGTCGACACGATCCTCGTCTGCACGACGACGGGGCTCGTCATCCTCGTAACGGGCGTGTGGGACAGCGGCGCCACCGGCGCGGCGCTATCGGTTCAGGCGTTCGAGGCGGGGCTGCCCGGCACGTGGGGCGGCATGATCGTCACGCTCGGGCTCGTGCTGTTCGCGTACTCGACGATCCTGGGGTGGAGCTACTACGGCGAGACGGGGATCGTCTACCTGCTCGGCGCGAAGGCCGCGGTGCCGTATCGGCTGCTTTGGTTGGTATTCATCTACCTTGGCGCGACCGGCTCACTCCACCTCGTGTGGGGCATCGCCGACACTCTGAACGGCCTGATGGCGATCCCGAACCTGCTCTCGGTGCTCATCGGAATCCCGTTGCTGCTGCGTCTGCACCGGGAGTTTTTCAACCGGGCGCCGCGCGCCGAACCCTCGCGCGGCGGTTAGGCTTACGACCGGTCAGTCAGCGCGCGGCGTACGCGCTCGCGAATGGCGCGAAGCTCGGTGCGCTGTTCGCGATTGGACTCGAGGATGTCGCCGAACAGCGCGCCCGCCGGGCCGTCATCGATCATGACCGGCTTCGCCGAGAAGCGCTTGCCGCCCAGGTGACGCTCCGGATCGAGTGGGACGGGGCGGCGCAGGACGACATCGCTGTCTCCGTACTGGACGCGAACGGCGACGAATCGCTTGCCTGGCTTCTCCATGAAGCTGAAGCGAACGCCGTCGGCAACCGGCCACGGCTGCGAGACGTGTCGCGCTCCATCGCTTCCCTCGTACTGTCCCGTGGCCGTGCGCATGGTGCCGAAGTTCCGCTCGAACCCGCCTTCGTATCGAATGACGTGCTGCATGATCCCTCGCTAGGAAGTGTGCTGCTCGCGTGATGGACGCTGATACCCGTCGGAACGATCGTAGTAGGCGCCGATCGCGATCCGGACGATCGCATCGCGCAGCTCGACACGAGCGCGGTCGCGGAACGCGCTCGCCGGGAGCGAGTCCACGGCACGCTTGAGCTCGACGATCAGCCGCTCGACGGTTTGCTCGTCGCGACGCGCGGCCTCCGCGACGCGCACGACGGCGGCTTCGATCTCACGCGCGTCGCACGACTGGATGGCCTGCTGAAGGGGGAGAATTCGGTCGACCATAGGGGCTCCCGCAGGACGAAGGGCTCGGTGTCCAGAGGAGGGTCGTCAGGCGACCTCTCGGCAGGGAGCTCGGTGGGACTGGGCGCAAGTGTTTCGACGCGCCTCAAGCACCCTTGAATATACCCGGGAACGAGGCGGAGTCAACGAACATCCGACACTGCGGTCACGCTGCCGCCTCGCGCATGCTGTCGACGAGCGGCATCACATCGTGTGCGAAACGCTCCATCTCTTCCAGCTGTGGGCTGCATTGCAGCAGGAGAAGGTCGACGCCCGCCACCTCGAACGCTCTGATCTGTTCGGCAACGTGCGCCGGCGTCCCCACGAGTCCGGCACGCAGACCGCGATTCGAGACCGAATACTCCTCGAGACTGACCCGCTGCTCGAGTCTCGTGTTGGCAATCCAGTCGTTGTAGTTGCCGAAGCCTGGCGACCCTGGGTCGACGTTGGTGATGCGCTGCAATTCGCGCCGCGCCTCCCGCTCCGTCGAGCGCACGATCGCGTACCCTGCCATCCCGAATCGAAGCGGAGGGAGCGTCAATGCCTCACGACGAGCGCGCAGGTCGGCGACACGAGCCGCGATGCGCTCCGGTGGGTCCCCGTGCATGACGTACGCGTCGCACGTTCGCGCGATGAGCGACTTCGCGGCCTCCGATTCGCCTCCCGCATAGATCGGCGGCCGAGGGCGTCGCAGCGGCTTCGGCTCGGCGATCGACGAGTCGACGCGGAAGAACCTGCCATCGAAGCTGAAGATCGGTTCGCGCCAGACGCCGTCGACGATCGACAGCCACTCGGCCGTTCGCGCGTAGCGGTCGTCGTGCTCATCGAACTGAACGCCGTAGCGCCGCGCTTCATCGCGCCACCACGATGAGACCACGTTCAGCGCAACGCGGCCGCCGGAGATGTGATCGATGTTGGCCGCCTGCTTCGCGAGGATCGCGGGATGATGAAAGGTGGGGCGGACGGCGATCATGAGCTCGAGCCGCTCGGTCACGGCCGCGAGCGCAGCGGCGGTCGTCCATGCGTCGAGCGAGGGCGCTTCGATCCCCTTGATGTCATTGAGGAAGAGCTCGGCGATCAGCGTGAGGTCGAACCCGATCTCCTCGCTGCGCTGCGCCAGGCGCCGGAGATACGACCAGGTGGCGGCCATTCCTTCATCCGGAACGTTGCGCAGCCAGCCGCCGAACACCGGCATCCAGTATCCGTAGCGCATCACGCGACCTTCACTCGGCCCTGCCGCGCCCGCGCCTGCACGTAGTCGACGAGCGGCACCCACGGGTCGAGCCCGACGACGTTCGGCGCGTCGGCGACGAAGTTCGAGAGCGCATTGATATCGTAGAAGTAATGGCGGCCGTCGCGGTCGTCGACGAGGAACTCGATGCCTCCGACATCGAGTCGCGCGGCGCGCGCGATCCGTTCGACCTGGGCGATGATCTCGGCCGGCGGTGTCGTGCCCTCCACACGGAGGCCGGTACGCGGCGCGTCGATCGCACAGGCGCCGCGAACGAGCTCCACGCCGTCGGCGGTCTGACAGGCATCGGCGGGGCACAGGTCGAACGATCCGCTCGCGGGATAGACGTTGATGGCGTAGAGGTATTGCCCGCCTAACGTCTCCACCCGCGTGATGTGCCCGTCCCGCAGTGGAGCGCTCTCCTGCACGAGCGCCGTTCCGTCGATCCCGAGCGAGACGCCGCCGCTGACCACGGCCGCGGCCAGCGCGGCAGGGGTCTCGTACCGCACGATTCCCGCGCCGCTGCCGCCGACGTTCGCTTTGACGAGAACTGGAAAGCGCAGCGTGGCGGCGGCGGCCGGGGCCTGTGCAGGGTCGTTGATGACGAGTGCGCGCGGGTACGGAAGCCCGAGATCGTCGAGCAGGTCGAGCTGCGACGCCTTCGACAGCTCGAGCGAATACACAGCCGCGCCATTCACCACGGGGACGCCGAGGCGCACCAGATGTCGCAGCCAGTGCAGTGTGTAGAAGATGCTCTGCGCATGTCCCCGCAGGTACGCCGATGGGCTCGCCCGGTTGAACACGAGCGAGTACGGCGCGCGCCGTTCGGCGGGATCGAACGTATGCGACGCGGCGTCGAGGCGGCGATAGGGCAGCCCGCGGCGTTCGAGCTCGGCGAAGAGCGGCGCGAACCAGTGCGGGTGCTCGTGGTAAACGGCGATCGGAAGGCTGAGCGTGCGCGCGGCCATGTGCGGGACTCCGAAGTGGCTGACCGCCAAACGCAAATGCCCGGACGAGAGTTCCGCCGGGCAGGTCGCTTTTTAGCACCTTGTTTTACGTGGCGGCAAGAGGCGGCAAATGACCACGGTGTTCGATTGTGGGTTGCAGCATACGTCCGATGCCTCGAGCCGTCAAGATCTCAGGGGTCTGGCTGCGGCCCCGAGCTCGGGAGGACGCTGACCGCCGGCGCCGTCAACGCGCGGAACTCGAACTCGCGCGGCGGCTCCGCGCCTAACAGGTGCTCGACGAAGTAGTCCCAGCGGCGGCGTGTCATGTACGGCTCGTTGCCGAAGCCATGGCGCCGATTCGGGAACGGAATCACATCGAAGTCCTTGTTGTGCCGGATGAGCTCGTTGATCAGCACCAGGGAGTTGTACGGTGGCACGTTGTCGTCCATGGTGCCGTAGGCGATGAGCAGCTTTCCGCGCAGGTTCTTTGCGAGGAGCTGATTCGCCTGATTGTCGTAGTTCGTCGTGCCATCGGGGTTGCGGACGAGCAGCCCCTGCCACTTCTCCGCCCAATCATCCTCGTAGTTGCGATTGTCATGGTTTCCCGCCTGCGACACCGCGACCGTGAAGAACTCCGGGTAGCGCAGGATCGCGTCGGCCGCTGAATAGCCGCCGCCGGAATGGCCGTAGATGCCGACGCGGTCGAGGTCGATCCACCGGTGCCGCTGCGCCAGCTGGCGCACGCCGGTGATCTGATCGGGAAGGCCGTTGTCGCCCATGTTGCCGTAAAACGCGTCGTGAAAGGACTTCGACCGCCCCGGCAGACCCATCCCGTCGAGCTGGATGACGACGAATCCCAGCTCGGCGATGGCCCGTGTGTCGCCGCGCGACGGGCTGAAGCTGCGGCTGCCGACGCTGCCGCCCTGCGGCCCGGGATAGTGATGCACGATGATCGGATACGACCGCGTCGAATCGAAGCTCGCCGGCCGGTACATGAGACCGTAGAGATCGGTCGTGCCGTCGCGTGCCTTCACGGTGAACGGGATGGGCGGCGTCCAGCCCGTCGCCACGAGACGCGAGATGTCCGTCGTCTCGAGCTGAAGCACGACCCGACCGTTCATGTCGCGAAGCGCCGACCTCGGCGGCACGTCAGGTCGCGACCAGGAGTCGACGAAGTGCGATCCGGAGGGCGAGAGCGTCACGCTGTGGTCCGCGTTCTCCGGCGTGAGCAGACGCACGGTCCTGCCGTCGAGGCCCGCGCGATAGACGTGACGGAAGTACGGATCGCGGCCGCGCTCCCGGCCGACGCCGACGAACCAGAGCGTGCGCGATCGCTCATCCACGCGCAGCACCTGAGCGACGTTCCCTTCGCCTGACGTGACGCGACTCTTGAGTGCACCGGTGCTGAGATCGTGCAGGTAGAGGTGTCCCCAGTTGTCGCGTTCGGAGAACCAGAGCACTTCGTTGGTCGACCAGAGCACCGACCAGTTCTCGCCATCGCTCCCCGACTCGTAATAGGTCGCCACGCGCTCCTCGAGCACGTCACGCACCGCGCCCGTCGCCGCGTCCGCGACGCGCAGCTGGGCGTGCTTGTGATCGCGCGACGACGACACGAACGCCAGGCGCGATCCGTCAGGACTCCACCGTGCGTCCGCGAGCAGCGGGCCGTCGCACGCAATGTGATCGCAGGTCGTCGAGCGGTGATAGTCGGGCGGCATTTGCAGGCGGACGACACGGCCGGCATCGACATCGATGATGACGCGATGGATCATGGCCACCACGCTGTCTCCCGGCAGCGGGTACTTCCACGCGTCCAGCCGCGGGTGACCGACGGTCGTACTCACGAGGTACATCTCCCCGACGTTGCGATCGTCCTGCTGGAAGGTCGCGATCCGCCTGGAGTCGGGCGACCAGAGGAGAATCGCGCGGTCGCTGCGAATCCATCCGGCATTGTCGGTCGCGTAGCCGAAGTCCCTCACACCGTCCGTGGTGAGCTGCTTCTCCTGCCCGCTGGCGAGATCTCGCATCCAGAGGTTCCAGTCGCGGATGAAGGCCGCGCGCTTCCCGTCGGGAGACGGATGCATGTTGCGCGGCACCGCGGGCAGGCTCGTCTGCTCCGACGCGCACCGGTACGCCTGAAGGTCGCACCGATACCGCCGGCTCCCAATGTCGAACGCGATGTTCTTCTCGGCCGCCGACATCTCGAGCTGCGTGAGCGGGAGCTGCAACGGATCGAACGACGTGTCGGCCACCGTCGACAGTGCCGTCGCCAGCCGCCTCGCATCGAAGGCCGAGGTGCGCGTTCGCCGCGTGGGATCGACGATGACGAACTCGTGACCGCCCTCCACGGCATTGCGGTACCAGAACCGGCCATCGGGAAGCCACGTCGCCCGCACCGCCCCGCCGGTTACCCGTGGCGTCGTGTTGCGCGAGAGATATCGCTCGGCGCGCGTGTAATCGGCGCCGGTCACAGCTGGTCGCTGAGCCAGAACGGGCGATGCGATGGCGCAGAGGGAGAGGGCGGCGATGGTATGGCGCATGTGACTGTTCATCGTGAAGGGTGTCCGGCCGGCTGCACGGTAGAGATTGCACCTGCAACGGGACTAGGGCGACGCCGAGATGTCAGATTTCGGCTAAAGGCTGCGGCGAGTCTTGCCTGCCCGGGCTCATTGTCTGAATTCTGGCATCCCAGCACCCGTGCCGTCACCCCTGAGCCCGGAGTCCCATGCGCTCCTACGTCGTCACCCTCGCGACCGTTGCCGTGGCCACCAGCGTCTCCGCGCAGGCTCCGGGGATATTCCCGCCCGACTCTCTGGTCCACGTCCAGGTATTTCCGAAGAGCACACCGGTCATCCAGGTGATCGGCGCCATGCGCAACTTCGCCGGCGGACTTGGCGTGCGCTGGCAGTACTGTCATGTCGGGGAAGAAGGAACGCCGCTCGCGCAGTTCGACTTCGCCAGCGATGAGAAGCGTACGAAGCACGTCGCGCGGCAGATGATGCGCATGGTGCAGGAAATCAACCGTCGACTCGACACGATCCCCGGGCGCACGGGAGCCGGCATCGAAGTGACCTGCGCGACCTGCCACCGCGGTGTGAGCCGGCCCATCCCGCTCAACATCCTCATCGCCAACGCGACCATCGCGGCCGGGGCCGATTCCGCAATTCGAGCCTATCGCGCCTTGCGCCAACGGTACTACGGTCGCGACGCGTACGATTTCACCGAGTTTTCGCTGAACGGCGCAGCCTTACGAGTGGCTCGCGCCAACCGCCACGACGACGCGCTTGCGCTGCTGCGCCTCAACGAGGAGCTCCACCCTGCGTCCTCGGGGACGCATGTCGTCCGAGGCAACATTCGCCTCCTGCGTGGCGACACGACGGCCGCCGTCGCCTCCTTCCGCGAGGCGGTCCGGCGGGACTCGACCAACATGGACGCCCGAGGGCGGTTGCGCGACCTCGGGCAGAGACCGTAGGGTACGGGGCTCGTTGCCGACGTCGACCACGATCACCGACCCCATGCGCTACGTCGTCCTTCTCCTCCTCGCGGCAGCTCCCACGGTGGGTGCCCAGCAAGCCGCCGCCGACAGCCCGTTCGAGCTGTCCATCCGCACCATCATGCGCGGACCCGAGCTGGTCGGGCGCCCGCCACAGAACGTCCGATGGACGCCCGACGGCCGCTGGATCTATTTTCGATGGCTGGAGCCGGGAACGGACTGGCGGGAAGACCTGAAGCCTTTCCGGGTTCGCGCGACCGCCGGTGCGCGACCCGAGCGGCTCACTCCAGCGCAGCTGGATTCCGCGGCGCCGCTCGTCGCCTCTGGCGATCTGTCACGCGACCGCTCGATGCGCGCCGTCGAGTATGAGGGCGACCTCTACATCGTCGACATGCGTCGCAACACGTCGCGACGCCTCACCGACACGCGCGAGCGCGAAGCCTCGCCGAGATTCGACGCGAGCGGGGAGCGCGTTTTCTTCCTGCGCGACGACAACGCGTTCGCGGTGGAGCTGGCGACTGGTCTGGTGCGTCAGCTCACCGACATCCGCACCGGTTCCCCGCCTCGCGACTCCACGCCTCGGGGGATGCGCGGCGCGCTCCAGCGCGAGCAGAGCGCCCTGTTCGAGGTGATCCGCGACGAGCTCAGGAGCGACAGCATCGAGAAGGCGGAGCGCGAGCGGCGGGATTCGCTGCGCACGCGCCCCTTCTATCTGCGGCGCGGCGAGCGCGTCACCACCGTCAGCGTCTCGCCGAATGCCCGCGCTCTGATCCTGCTGACGACGGTCCGCGGACCCGACAGCGCCCAACGCACGATCATTCCCCAGTACGTCACACGCACCGGCTACACCGATGAGCTGCGCGTGCGCGCCAAGGTCGGGGACACGCAGGATTCGGGACGCGTCGCATTCGTCTCGCTTCCGTCAGGCGACGTGAAGTGGCTCCGCGTCGTACCTGACGACACCACCCGCATCGCGGCACAGGTCAACGTCCTCGGCTGGAACGATGCCGGAAACGCGGCGCTGGTCTCCGCGACGCGCAACGACTGGAAAGCGCGCTACCTCCACACCGTGAGCGTAACGGACGGCGCCCTCAAGGCGATCGACGTCCTCCGCGACACCGCGTGGGTCGGCGGGCCCTGCTTCGGATGCGCGGGGTGGGTCGATGACCGGCGCATTTGGTTCGTGGCCGAGGCGGATGGGTTCGCACATCTGTACACGTTGGGCAGCGACGGCGCGGGACGCCGCCAGCTGACGAGCGGAACGTGGGAGGTGACGGACGCCGAGTTGTCGCCAGACAAGCAGTGGTTCTGGCTGCACACGCTCGAAGTCTCGCCGTTCGAGCAGCACTTCTACCGTATGCCCGCGAGCGGCGGTCGTCGCGAGCGGATCACGCGCGAAGTCGGGCGTCACGACGTCACAGTCTCTCCCGACGGACGGACCATCGCCGACGTTCATTCGACCGCGAACCGCCCCCCCGAGCTGTACATCGGGCCCCTCCGCGCAAACACGTCGATCGCGCAGCTCACCACGTCACCGACGCAGGATTGGCTGTCGTACAACTGGCTGCGTCCCGAGATCGTGCGGATCCCCGCGTCGGACGGCGTGCCGGTGCCGGCACGGATCTATCGCCCGGCGGACGTCGGCGCGACGCCTAACGGCGCGGCGGTGATCTTCGTGCACGGCGCGGGCTACCTGCACAACGTGCACCACTGGTGGTCGACGTACTATCGCGAGTACATGTTCAACCACTTCCTGGCTTCGCGTGGCTACGTCGTCCTCGACATCGATTACCGCGGCTCGGCCGGCTACGGACGCGACTGGCGCACCGCCATCTACCGGCACATGGGCGGACGTGACCTCCAGGACCACGTGGACGGTGTGCGCTACCTCCAGAAGGAGTTCGGGATCGAGCCGGAGCGCGTGGGGATCTACGGCGGCAGCTATGGTGGCTTCATCACACTCATGGCGCTCTTCACTGAGCATGAGTGGTTCGGCGCGGGCGCGGGACTCCGCTCGGTGACCGACTGGCAGCACTACAACCACCCGTACACGTCGCGCATCCTCAACCTTCCGTACACCGACACGACGGCGTACCGGCGCTCATCCCCGATCTACTTCGCCGAGGGGTTACGCGACCCGCTCCTCATCGCGCACGGGATGGTGGATGTCAACGTCCATTTTCAGGACGTCGTTCGGCTGGCGCAGCGCCTGATCGAGCTCGAGAAGAAAGATTGGGAGCTGGCGGTCTACCCCGTGGAGGATCACGCGTTCGTGCGTCCCGATTCGTGGACGGACGAATACCGTCGGATCTACGAGCTGTTCGAGCGTTGGCTTCCGTCGCGCGTGCCGGCGCGCGCGAACGGTGGGGATAAAGCGCCGTGAGGCGACGACATTCGCCTGCCTAATCCGGCTCCCTCCGGGCGGACGCCTCGGGACCGAACCGCACGGCGAAGTCGGAAAAGAGCGCGTCGAAGCGCTCGGGGGTGAAGGGCTCGGCGTCTTCGCCCTCGAGCCTGCTCTCGAGGGCATCGAGACACACCGTCCATCCGGACGCATCGCGTGCCGACTTCGCCAGGTCGGTGAAGGTGTGCGTGAACAGCAGGAACGTTCCGCCATCGCGCTCCTCGAGCTCGAAGCGCAGGATCTCCCGGTTCCAGTCGAACTCCATCACGCGCGGCGGATCGAAGACGAGCATGCGCCCCTCGGTCGGCGGTCCTTCGTCGTTGGGAAAAACGAACCGCAGCCGCGCCCCGTCCTCGCGAGCGCCGTGAATCTCGGCGGGAAACCAATGCGGCACTTCCCGCTTGTCCGTGATGGCGCGCCAGGCTGTGTCGCGCGGGTGATCGAGCCAGCGCTCGAACGTCAGGGTGTGCTGGTCGCCGTGGTGGTGAAGCGTCGCGTTCATCTTCGGAGTGTCTCCGCGTCGTGGTCCCGATTCATCCCGCATGTGCCGGGCCGCTCCGCGACTGGCATCAAGAACAGAGGGTTGTGGCGCGGAGACGCGAATGCTCCGGAAACGGCAGAATCTGCTCCGTGCGCAGTGAACTCTCCTCTCCGTCCACAAAAGAATCGCTCTTTGACCTGCACATGGAGCCATCCATGCGAAGAACAAAGCAACGTTTTTTGGTAGTTGCGCGAGGAGAGTCAGCGCCGCCTGGAACGATCCCGCCGTTTTCGGAGCGTTCGCGTTATCCGCGTCAGAACCCTCTGTTCTTGATGCCGGAATGCCACAAGGCCTACCGCCCCGCCCCTTCCGTCGAGCACCGAGGCCGCGCCATGTTGTGTGGACTGCGTACGCCTGTTCTCCCGCCCGCCGGAGAGCACTGATGCTCCCAACGATGATGCGGCGGTCGTCCCGGGCAAAGGTTCCGTGCGCACAGGCGTGACCGCCATCCTTCCGCGCGGACGACGCGTGAACGACGCGGTGTTCGCCGGGTGGTTCACGCTCAACGGTAACGGCCAGCGGCTCAGGCAGTAACCACTCATTCCTGCGGAGGTCGCGATGGTCTCCCTGACGTCGATCCTGATCCCAACGCTTCTCTCGGCGGTGCTCGTGTTCTTCGCGAGCTTTCTCACCCACATGGTCCTGCGCTACCACTGGAACGACGTGACCGGGGTGCCCGACGAGGACGCCGTGATGGAATCGCTGAGACGCTTCAACATTCCGCCCGGCGATCACATGGTGCCGAGGGCGGAATCGCCGAAGGCATCGAAGGAGCCGGCGTTCATGGAGAAGCTCAAGCGCGGCCCCGTGATCGTGATGACGGTATTGCCCACTGGGATGTTCAACATGGGCAAGACCCTCGCGCAGTGGTTCGTCCTTGTGCTCGTTGTCAGCTTCTTCGCGGGCTACGTCGCGAGCCGGACTCTTCCGCCCGGAGCGGACTATCTCGCGGTATTCCGCGTCGTCGGCACCGTGGCGTTCATCGGCTTTGCGGGTGGGCTCTGGCAGGACTCCGTGTGGTGGAGCCGCAAGTGGAGCACGACGCTCAAGAACACGTTCGACTCCCTCGTATACGCATTGCTGGCCGCCGGCGTGTTCGGTTGGCTCTGGCCCGCCTGAGCCGCAGCGCGAAGATCAACTGCACCGGCAGCTTTAATCGCGGAGGACGCAGAGGCACATAAGACGAAGTCGTCCGCGCTCCCTGCGTCCTCTGCGACGAAGGCTGTAGTAATGTGCCTCCGCGAGGAGAGTTCTCGTCGCGGGCTCCCCGCGGCCGGCCTTTTGCCAGCCTCGCTGATCCCACCATCCGGATCGTGGCGTCATGCGAGCAGTCAGGCAGTTCCGGTCCTGGGCGCACGCCGCGCTGGCCGTCATCTTCGTCGCGTGTAGCGATTCGCCCGTTGCTCCATCCGCACCGGCGGTCGCCGAGCCCGACCTCGGGCGCTGGCTCGCGCTGCTTCCCGACAATCCGTGGACGGCGCCCGCCGGTCCACCGGTGCTCGTCGGCGCCGGAGACATCGCGCGGTGCTATCCGTCCGACGACCCGACGAACATCACGCCGCCCCACCTAACGGCGGCGGAACGGACGGCGCAGCTGCTCGATCGCATTCCGGGAACCGTGATGACGGTGGGCGACAACGCGTACGAGTTCGGCTCGCCGGCCGACTACCTGCTCTGCTACCATCCCACGTGGGGACGACACAGGGCACGCACTCGCCCCGCCGCGGGGAATCACGAATATCTGACGCCAGGCGCTGCCGGCTTCTTCACGTACTTCTTCCCCGACGGCGGCCCCCCAGGCGGCTACTACAGCTACGATCTCGGGCGGTGGCACGTCGTCGTGCTCAACAGCACGCCGCAGTGGGCCGCGTGCCCTCCGTCGAAGACGTCGCCCGAAGATGGACGGACCTGCGTCGGGGATGCTGCGCAGCGGCTCTGGCTCGTGGCCGATCTCGCGACGCACCGCAACCGGTGCACGATCGCGTACTTCCATCATCCGCGCTTCAGCTCGGCACGACACGGAAGCCAGTACGAGATGCAGCAATTCTGGGACATCCTCTATGCGAACCGGGTCGATGTCGTCGTCTCGGCGCACGACCATGTGTACGAGCGATTCGCGCCGCAGGATCCGCTCGGCAGGCTCGACACGCGGCGAGGAATCAGGCAGTTCACCGTCGGAACCGGAGGGGCGGAGCTCTACGAATTCTCGACCGTGCTCCCCAACAGCGAGCGGCGCGTCAATGACACGCATGGCGTGCTCGCCCTGGCGCTCGGCGACAACCGATACGGCTGGGCGTTCGTCGCGACGGAAGGCGATCGAGTTCGGGATGTCGGCAGCGGGCGGTGTCATTAGGCATTTGGGCAGAAAGCGCATCGCGGCAGGCGAGCTCCGACATACACGCCGCGAAGGCACCATCGGTGGCGAGCCCTTCTACTGGTGGGGCAACACGTCACGCGATCAGTACTCGGGCATTTTCTTCGGACTCGGCGTCGCCTACGACTTCATCGACGAATAGATCTCTCCCTCACGCATGGGCCGCATGCCCATCCGCATTGTCCGGCTCGGCACGCCTCGCGTGCCCGGCGAAGGAGTCCGACTCGGCACCGTTAGGCGGCCGCCATGCGGAGTGCCGAAGAGCGAGTATGCGGCACGCAACTACTTCGACGTCTGGCTGCCCGAGCTCGCTCCCAGCGCGCCGATCGTGTCGTGGGCGCTGTCGGAGCCGTGGAGCGACCCGCGGTGGCGCCGGTACGCGCAGCGCTACCACAAGGAGATGCGTGCGCCCGCTGCACGCCACCTGATCGAGCTGCTGGTTGCCCTGTCACGGGACGCGAGCTTCTCGGTGGGATGCTACTGCGAGGACCCGTCACGCTGTCATCGGTCGCTCCTCGGGGAGCTGCTAAGCTCGGCCGGCGCCGTGATGGTGGACGAAAGCTGAGGGGGCCGGGCGCGTCATGAATGCCATGACGTCGCCAGCCGGCGACCGCAGTCACGCTGAGCCTCTTCCTTCCCGTGACGCTCGCATACGCCATCCTCCTCGACAGCGTCTGGCGTCGCACCCGCGTCGCGGCCGAAATCGACCTCCAGTCGCGTGTAAGGCCTCCGTGCTACTGGTAAGGAGCAGCTTCGCTTGGCAATGGGATACCGCGCAGCCGGAGGCGTCAAGCACGCGAACCATTTACGCGATCTGATCGACGTGGCGCGACCGCAGGCTCGTCCGCCTCGGTCGTTCGTGCTACTATGGGCGCATCCCGAACGGAGGGAATCCGTCATGGTTCGCGCTCGCGTCTTCATCGCATCGTTCGCCCTCATCCTGGCGGGATGCTACCACGCCACGATCGAGACGGGGCGGACACCGTCCACAGTCACGTTCGAGCAGCGCTGGGCCAACAGCTGGATCCTTGGACTCGTGCCCCCGGATGTCATGAACACGTCGTCGCGGTGCCCGTCGGGCGTCGCCCGGGTGGAGACACAGCTCTCGTTCCTGAATCAGCTCGTCGGCGCGCTGACGCTCGGGATCTACACACCAATGGATGTGCGAGTGACCTGCGCGCAGGGCAGCGCGGCCGCCCCGGCGATCGACGACGCCACGCTGTACGCCGCCGTGCAACTCTCGCTGGCCCTTGGAAAGCCCGTTCTGGTGGGGTCTCGGTAGTGCGTCGGGCGCGGCGCCGGCGGCTGCCGCCGCGCGAGCGGAAGCATCCGCTTTACGGATGAACGAGGTGACGTACCGATGACGGTCGCGAGCCGCAGGCGCCGCTTCTCTCCGCAGGTTCTCGCCGCATTGCGCGACGGCAAGATGCTGCGAATTCGTGCGGGGACGGCGCCGCACCGCTTCAACGGCATCTGGGTCGTGGTCGTCGAGGGTCGTGTCTTCGTGCGATCGTGGAGCATCAAGCCGCGAAGCTGGTATCGCACCTTCCTCGAGGAGCCGCGGGGAACGATCAGCGTCGATGGACGAGAGATCTCCGTTCGCGCCGTGTTCACGAAGAGCGAACGTCTCAAGGATGCCGTCTCTCGCGCCTACCTCGAGAAGTATCATACCCCTGGCTCGATCGCGTACGCTCGCGACCTCGGCGGCGCGAAGTCTCGAGCGACAACGACCGAGCTTGTCCCACTGGAGAAGCAAGTCCGATGAGCCGTGCGCTCGTCGATCGGTCGAGCGTATCGCGAGACGCGCGCGTGCTCGGGCGAATGCTCGCTGCGGTCGCGACCATTCTGGTGGTCAGCGCCGTAATCGGACTCGGGCTGCTGGCCTTCACGGGCGACGGCCGCAGCCCGTACGGAACGTGCTACGGGGCGGACGGACGGGCATTCGCGTGCGATGCCCGAGGACAGCGGCGCTAACGGACAAACGATCACATGCCTGGCGCACGGAAATCGGCGTGGAAGACGTGTCCGCGCGGTCACAAGTATCGGGGGCCTCGCGGCTGTCCGATCTGCTGGAAGGCGACCCCCGTGCGCAACACGACGCGCAAGCGCGGCGGGCCCAGGCGCGCTCGCTAGGCATGCCACCGCGCCCACTCACCCGTCTACGCAAGCTCTGTCTCGCGCTCCCCGAAGCTCACGAGGTCGAGGCGTGGGGTGAGCCGACGTTCCGCGTCAAGAACAGGATGTTCGCGACCTACGCGGGCCCGGACAATCACCACGGCGGCGGGAGACCGTCGGTCTGGTGCAAGTCGTTGCACGTGAACCAGGAGTTCCTGGTCCGCGCCGACCCCGAGCGCTTCTTCGTCCCTCCGTACGTCGGCCCGTCGGGCTGGGTGGGCGTGTACCTGGACGACGTCTGCGACTGGGCAGAGCTGGCCGACGTGCTCCGTGACGCCTACCGTCTCGCCGCTCCCAAGAAGCTCGCTGCCGCGTTACGCGACTAGCTCGCCATTCGGGCGCGTCGTTCTTTGACCTGCGCCTGGAACCTTCCCGGTGCAGAACAAAGCAACGTTTGCTTTGGTGCTGCGCGAGGGGAGTTAGCGACGCCGGGAACGATCTTGCCGTTTTCGGAGCGTGCGCGTCATCCGCGTCAGCACCCTCCGTTCTTGATGCTAGTGATGACACGGACTAGTCACGCACATACACGGGAATCGCCGTCCGCACGGGCGGAAGGCCCGCGCGCCCCAGCGTCATGATCTCGAGCGTCAGCTCACGCGACTCCGTGGGCGTGAGCTCCATGTCCCAGGTCTCTCCTGTACCCATGGCGAAGCGCGCGCCTCGCGGCGTCGCCTGATGCGGCGGTAGGTCGGCGCCGTCCTTCGCGACCGGGCGCCACCGCTGGAGCGCGGTGTCCGCCAACAGCCGGATCACCTTCACGTCGTGCGGCGCAATGTTGATGAACCGCAGGCGATACGTCGTTCCCTTGCGTAGCTCGACCGGACGAGGGGACGTCTCGCCGTTCACGTTCGGCGGCGAGCTCGCCAACGGACCCGTTGTGCTCAGGAGGAAGACGCGGTCCGTCGTCGTGTCGCGCTCGTAGTTAGGCTCGACCACGAGGAGCGGACCATAGAGTCCTCCGCCCATCTGCGCCACCTCGTGCTGATGCGTGTGATAGATGAACGTTCCGGCACGCGGCGGCGTCATCCGGACAAGGACCGAGTCGCCCGGCGCGATCGGCGGCGCGACGCCCCTCGCCATCCCCCTCCAGTCGCCGACACCGTCGAAGTAGCTCTCGAGCTCGATGCCATGCCAGTGCACCGCCACCGCCTCGCGCGCGCGGTTGATCACCGTGATCGCCGTCGGCTCGCCGCGCCGGAGCAGGATCGTCGAGCCCGGCAGGCGAATGGAATCTCGTCCCGGCTCGCGGTCGCCCTCCTGGAGCACGAAGGCGTACGCGCTCCCTTCGCCGAAAACCTGCTGCCGCTCGTTGACGAAGAGGCGGAGGGTGCGCCGCGGACGCTCGGGCGGTGGTGCATCGCCGGGGCGCGGGCGCGCCTCGATGCCGAGCACGAGGCCCGACATACCATCGAAGGCGTGGTTGAGCTTGCGGTGGGAGTGCTGCGCCGCCGGAAACATCCCCGCGGGACGCGCCTTCCCCGAAATGTGCTCGACGAGATGGCAATGAAAGAGCCAGTTCCCCGGCGTGTGCGGCGACCACGTCATCGACATCGTCGTGCCGCGCGTCAGGAGCTCCGTCACCACCGTGCGGCGCGCCGTTGGCGCGTAGATCGTGTCGCGTGTCGTCGTGCCGCGTGCCTCCACCTGATAGTAGAATCCGTGGAGGTGCAGTGGATGTGCGCGGCGCGTGGCGTTGATGAAGCGCCAATGCACCGTGTCGCCGACGGTCGGGGTCATGCGTTCGGTGTGCGGCCACGACAGCCCGTTGAAAACCAGCACCTCCTCTCGCTTTTCCACCGGCGTCCCGAACGGTGTCTCCCGTCCCCGCCAGAGACCGATCACGAACACGCGATCCTTCGCAGGGCGGGGGGCGTTCAGCGAGTCGATGACGATCGCACCGCTGAGCTGCCCGTCCTCGAGGTGGCCGAATGGAAACGTGTCGCGCGCGGTTCTCCCCCAATACAGGTAAGTCCCGGGCGCGCCCGCGCGAAACCGCACGGTGGTCACCGCGCCGGGCGACAGTTGGAGAGTGTCGACGCTGCTCCCCGGCCGATCCTGTAGGCCAAAGACGCGCAGCGCCTGCGGCAGCGTGTTGCGGATGCTGACGTCGATCTCCGTTCCGACGGGAACGCGAATGAGTGGGCCCGGGATCCGCGGGGACTTCCCCTCTTCTGCGAACGCGTAGATCGGAAGCTCGGGTCCGTCCGATCCCTCCGGACGCCAGAGCGCAGTGCGCGCGACGAGCCGAATCGTCAGAACGTTCGCGCGCAGCGAGCCGGCCGGCGCCCGGTTGTCGTTCGGGATGACGCGCGTCGAGTCCGCGGCCGGCGAGGTCCGCCGCGTGGGGCGGCTCGACGTTGACGCTGAAATCAGAAGCGCCAACGTGAACGCCAGGGCAAGGGCAGGCTGCGACACCGGTGTTCCCTCCGTCGGGACTCGAAGATGCTACGGAGGCAGCCGGGTTCTCGTCAACAGTCACACCAACAAGACCCTGACACACTGCCCGCACAGGGCCCGCAATCGGTCGTCTGGCTGCCTCTCACGCGCGGCGACAACGAGATCCTGTTCGCGCTTGCCGACGGGTTCGGCGGTTGTGGAATCACCGCACGGCTCGAGGCGGTCGCCGGCGGCGGCGTAGTGCCACCCCCGCGGTAGCGGTATCATCCGCCATCATAATGCCGGTAATAAGTGAATGGCCATTTACGAACTGGGATCGGGAGGCACCCTATGAATCCTCGCTCCACTTCCACGACCGACGCCCGCCCGCTTGCCGGAAAGGTCGCCGTCGTCGCCGGCGCCACCCGCGGCGCCGGACGCGGCATCGCCCTCGCACTCGGCGAAGCGCGTGCATACGTCTACTGCACCGGCCGGAGCGTACGCGGCGAGCCGTCGCCGTACGCCCGACCCGAGACGATCGAGGAAACGGCCGAAGGGCTTCGCCAGGCGGTCGTTTCGCACTCATCACCGCGAAACACGGGACGCCGGTCATGATCAGCACTTTGCGAAGGTCGTCGTTCCCGAGATGCCGGGGATGCGCGCGGGTGTCGAGCGTCACCTGCGTCAGCTCGAGCGTCACGCCCGTCGCGCTCGGGGCTACCTCGGCGATGCCACGCCCGATCGACACCGGACGGAGATGCGCGAGGCAGCGGGCGTCCCATGACCGCTGAGCGCGCCGGAAATCCGGGCGTTCACTTCCCGCCGCCGTTCGTGTTCGTGGGGGGCTTCCTCCTCGGCTTCGCGCTCGACCGCTGGGCGTATCCGCTGCGCCTCGGTGGTGCGGCGCGCCCGGTGCTCGTCGCCGGCGGCTGGCTCTTCATCGCCGGCGGCGTCGCGTTCATGCTCTGGGCAATGGCGATGTTCCGCCGCGCGCGAACGAGCGTGCTTCCGTTCCGCCCGGCAAGCGCGATGGTGACGACCGGCCCCTACCGCTTTACCCGAAACCCAATGTACGTCGGCTTGACGGTGCTCTATGTGGGACTTTGTCTCCTCACGGGAATGCTCTGGCCGCTCGTCATGCTTCCGTTCGTGCTCGTCGCGCTGACGACGCTCGTCATTCGCCGCGAGGAGCGTTATCTCGAGGACGCGTTCGGCGCCGAGTATGCGGCGTACCGCGCGCGTGTGCGGCGGTGGCTTTAGGCATTCGGGCATCAAGAACAGAGGGTTCTGACGCTAATGACGCGGATGCTCCGAAAACGGCAGAATCTGCTCCGTGCGCCGTGAACTCTCCTCGTACGTCCACAAGAGAAGTGCTCTTTGTGCCGCGCACGGCGCCTTCCATGCTTAGCACAAAGCAGCACTTTCCTTGTTGTGGCGCGAGGAGGCTAGCAGCGCGTGGGGCCCGGCCGTTTTCGGAGCATTCGCGTCATCCGCGTCCGAACCCTCTGTTCTTGATGCCCGCATGCACACAGCGAAGATGGGCAGTGACATGACCAGGCCGACGTCATGACCACCCGCCGCCGCTTTGTCATCGCGGGCGCCGCTGCTGCTGCGGCCGCTGCGGCCGTTGGCGTCGAAGCGTTCGTGCGCGAGCCACGGCGGCTCACCGTCACCCGGCATCGTATCGGGAGCGGCTCGTCCCCAATGCGCATCGCGCAGCTCTCCGACCTGCACTTGCAGACCATCGAGGAGTTCGAGCGCGAGGTCGCGGCCCGCGTCGCCGAGCTCGCGCCCGACGTGATCGTTTTCACGGGCGATTCGATCGACAAGGGGAATCGCGTCGGCGTGCTCGACGATTTTCTCGCGTTGCTCGATTCCGAGACACCGAAGTACGCGGTGCTGGGGAACTGGGACTATTGGTCTGGCGCGCCACGGAGCGAGCTGAGACGCGTATATGAGCAGCACACCTGCCGTCTGCTGATCAACGAGACGGTTGCGCACGAGCACCAGGGTCGGGTGGTTCACGTCACCGGCGCGGACGACCTCCTTGGCGGCGCACCTAACGTCGACAGCGCCCCCGTCGGGCTCAGCGAGCCGCATCTCCTGCTCGCGCACTGTCCGGCGTTCCGCGAGCGGGCGGAGGCCACGGCGGCGGGCCGCTTCACGTGCATGTTGGCGGGGCACACGCACGGCGGGCAGGTACGCTTCTTCGGGTTCGCGCCCGTTCTCCCGCGCGGAAGCGGCCGCTACGTCAGCGGGTGGTATCGCGGTGATGGCCGCATGCCGCTCTACGTTTCGCGCGGGATCGGGACGTCGCTTCTCCGCGCCCGACTCGGAGCGCCACCCGAGATCTCGTTGTTCGAGGTGGGGTGACGCGGCACTGCTCCTCGGTCCTCATTGTCGCTTCTGATACATCCCGTCGAACGCCACCGTCCACGTCTTACCGTCGTCGGTCGAGCTCTCCCAGAGCTGGCGCAGGCGCGCAGGGGTGCCGCCGGGTGGCGCCCAGCGAATGCGATGGTGAGTCTTCGCGCCGTTGCTGCCCACGGTCACACCCCGGAGCTCCATTGACGCCTCGTCCGATCGACGACACAGTGCTCATTCGTCCCTCCATGGCTCGGGAAACCTGTGACGTGCTGGAGCGTCGGCCGCGCGGATCGGGATGGCGGCGACCACGGCGCGCGATAGCCGAAAGAGATTCATCTTCAATGGGTTGCGAGTGGGGCACATGGGCGCGATAGTATCGGCTCGCCCCATCACCAGCCAGATCGCGCGCTGCTTCCGCGCGTAAGGATTCCGTTCGCGTTCCGACATGACCCTACGACGTCACGCGCTCGCCGCCGCGGCATTGCTCGTCGCCCCGATGCTCCTGCGAGCCCAGCAGCAGCCGCCGGCCGACCTCATCGTCACCAACGCGCGCATTTACACGGTCGACGAGCGCCGCCCACATGGCGAGGCGATGGCGATCGCCGGCGGCCGCGTCCGCTTCGTGGGCTCCGAGCGCGGCGCCCTCGCGCTCAAGGGACCGCGCACCCGCGTCGTCGATCTCGACGGGCGCACCGTCATCCCGGGTATGGTCGACGCCCACGCGCATCTCCTCGGCCTCGGAATGGCTTTGCGCACCGTCGATCTCACCGGCACGCGCTCCTATGACGAGGTGATCGCGCGCGTCGCCGCGCGCGCTCGGGACGTTCCCGCGGGCACGTGGATTCTCGGCCGCGGGTGGGACCAGAACGACTGGGGCGACACGCGTTTCCCGTCGCACGAGGCGCTATCGCGCGCCGTGCCGAATCACCCCGTCTACCTCACGCGCGTCGATGGGCACGCCGCGCTCGTCAACGCGCGCGCGATGACGGCCGCGAGCCTCACGAGGGCTGCCACCGATCCGGCGGGGGGACGTATCGAGCGTCTCACGAGCGGCGAGCCATCGGGAGTGCTCGTCGACCGCGCCATGGGACTCGTGTCGCGCTCCATTCCCCCCGCATCACGCGAGGAGGTGCGCGCCGCGGTCCTGGCCGCAGTGAAAGAAGCCAATCGCTGGGGGCTCACCGGAATCCACGACGCCGGCGTCGGCCGGGCGACGATCGATGTCTACGAGGAGCTCGCGCGGGAAGCACGCTACGATCTTCGCAATTACGTGATGATCGCGAGCGACGACGCGAACCTGGATCACTACTTCAAGCGCGGTCCGCAGAGCGCGCTCTACGACGGTCGCATCTGGATCCGCGCCATCAAGATCAGCGCCGACGGCGCACTGGGCTCCCGCGGCGCGGCACTGCTCGAGCCGTACACCGACTCGCCCGAGCACTCCGGCCTCGTCACGACCCCGCGCGAGCGCATCGAGCAGGTCGCCGTGCGCGCGCTGCAATCCGGATTTCAGCTCAACGTGCACGCCATTGGGGATCGCGCGAATCGCATCGTCCTCGATGCCTTCGAGGCCGCGTTAGGCATGGAGCCGACGGCCGACCACCGGTTCCGCGTCGAGCACGCGCAGATCCTGCACTACGCCGACATTCCGCGATTCGCCGAGCTCGACGTCATCCCGTCGATGCAGGCGAGCCATCAGACGAGTGACATGTACTGGGCCGGCAACCGACTCGGCCCCACGCGTCTGCTCGGCGCCTACGCGTGGCGCGCGCTGCTCAGCACGGGCGTGATCATCCCGAACGGCAGCGACTTCCCGGTCGAGCAGGTCAATCCGCTCATCTCGTTTCACGCCTCGGTTTCACGTCAGGACGAGAACAACTGGCCGACCGGCGGGTGGTTTCCCGAGCAGCGGATGACCCGTGACGAAGCGCTCAAGTCGATGACGCTCTGGCCCGCGATCGCCGCGTTCCAGGAAGCGGACCACGGCTCGCTCTCGCCTGGGAAGCGCGCCGACTTCGTCGTGCTCGATCAGGACATCATGAGCATCGCCCCCGAACGCATTCTCGCGACGCAGGTGATCGCGACGTACCTCGGCGGCCGCGCCGTGTACGAGCGGCAGACGACGCCGCACACGCGCGCGTCGACCAACTCGCCATGACCGTTCCGACCCGCCCCGCGACCTCGTCCCCGACGATGCGGCTCATCCGCATCGCCATACTCGGCGGGGCGCTGCTCTTCGGGATTGTGACGTGGTGGCTGCGACGGTCGAGCCCGCCGCCGATGGCCCCCGACCTGGGACCGCTCCTCCTCGCCGGCTACGGGCTCTGGGCCACCGTGCTCGTGTTGCTCGCGTTCGCCCGCGGGCTCTACGGCCAGGCGACGGACGAGGCGCGCCGAGCGACGACGATCATCATCGCATGGGCGGCGGCCGAGAGCCTGGCGCTCTTCGGCGGTGTCGTGTGGTTCCTGCACGGGGACTCGCGCTGGTACGTCGCCGGGATCTGCCTCATGCTGGCCACCTTCATCCTGTTCCCGCTCGCGCGCGAGTAAGCGCGTGCGGATCGTCACGCTCCTCCCGTCGGCGACGGAGATCGTCGCCGCCCTCGGAGCGCTCGACCAGCTCGTCGGCGTCACGCACGCCTGCGACTATCCGCCGCAAATCGAGAAGCTCCCACGCCTGACGAGCACGCGTCTCGACGCGAGCGCACCTCCCGAGGCGATCGACCGTGACGTGCGGAGTGCGGCCGAGCAGGGCACGGCGCTCTATGAGGTTGATGAAGCGCTCCTCGCGTCGCTCCGACCGGACGTCATCGTCACGCAAGCGCTTTGCGAGGTGTGCGCGGTTCGTGAGAGCGACGTTCGGGCGCTGGCGGCTCGCCGCTCACCGTCGCCGCGGGTGGTGACGCTCTCCGCCACGTCGCTCGACGGCATCTTCGACGACATCGCGCGCGTCGGCGACGCGATCGATGCGTCTGACGAGGCGGAGGAGCTCGTCCTCGGCCTCCGCGCCCGGCTGCGGTCGGTGCACGAGCGGCTGCGCGCCGCCCGCGCGCCGCGACCGCGTGTCGCGGTGCTCGAGTGGACGAATCCGTTGTACGCCGCCGGTCACTGGGTCCCCGAGATGGTCCGGCGCGCGGGCGGTGTCGATGTGCTGGCGGAGCCCGGGTCGCCCTCGCGCGCGGTCGGGATGGCCGCCGTGACCAGTCGGCCTCCCGAGGTGCTGATCTTCGCGCCCTGCGGCTATGACCTCCCGCGTGCGGCTCGTGAGGCGCAGGTCGCGCTCACCGACGACACCTGGAGCTGGGCGCGCGGCCTCACCGCCTGGGCGATCGACGCAAACGCGCTCGCTAGCCGCCCTGGCCCGCGTGTCGTCGACGGTGTCGAGACGCTCGCGCATGTCCTGCACCCGTCGCTCTTCGGGCCGCCTGCTCGGGATCGCGCTGCGCAGCTCTAGAAAACGGCAGCATCGTTCCCGGCGGCGCTAACTCTCCTCGCGGGACACCTGAGACACCGTGCTTTCTTCTGCGCATGGATGGCTCCATGCGCAGGCCAAAGAACGATTCATTGTCGAGTGAGAGGAGAGTTGGCGCCTCACGGAGCAGATTCTGACGTTTCTGGAGCATTCGCGTCATCCGCGTCAGGCCCTCCGTTCTTGATGCCAGCCCTGCCGCCCCGCGAGAGGGCTAATCGCGGCCGAAGTCGATATGCCCCGCCCTCGCGTCAGCCTCGAGCAACGTCGCGCTCAGACGATCCCCCTTCGCGAGACCACGTGTGCCGCGCACAAGGCGGCCCTCGATACCTGAGTCGACCGTGCGCACCCACACCGCCTTGGGGGTCACGCCGGTGACTTCGAGGTCGAAGCGCTCACCGATGCGGCGGGCGAGGCGGCGCGCTGCGTCCTGCTTTCGGGCCAGGCGCTCACGCTTGCGCTGCTCCACGCCAGGCATGTATTCGACATCGATGAAACCGAGCGCAGTGTTCACGTTCACGAGTGTGACTGTAACGTTCGAGCCCACCGCGCTCGCGAGCGCCTTGTAGCCGGCCACCACCTTCGCTTCGACTGGCGTGCCGTCGGGAAGGGCATCGCGGAAACGCACCCACACTCCGCGCTCCGACGCGCCCGTCACGACCGCATCGAACGCCTCGCCCACCCGGTGGCGTATCGCCTCGGCCGCGCGACGCTTGCGGTGCTGACGCTCGAGCTTGCGCGGCAGGTCGCGAGCCGCCGTCTCCGACTCGAAATCGATGTGGCCACGTCGCGCGTCGGCGCGAGCGAGGCGGACGCGCAGCGTGTCTCCGACGTCGGCGCCTTCGCCGTTCCGCGTCAGCCGGCCTTCCACCGGCGGGGCGAGCAGGCGCACCCACATGCCACTCTTCGTCTTCCCAGTGACCGTGCCGACGAACGATTCACCGACGCGGTCGCGCAGGAAATGCGCGGCGATGCGCTTCCGCATCGCACGCTCGACCTTCTTCGCCTCCCGCTCGCGCTCGGTGCAGCGGACAGCGATCTCGTGCAGCTCCGTCTCATCGTATGGCATCGAGGTTCGCTGCTCCGCCGCCTTGAGCAGGCGCTGCGTCACCAGATCGACGAAGCGCCGATTCGGCGCCGTCGAGTGCACGTAGTCGGCGACGCCGAGCCCGAAATGGCCCGCCTCACGACGGTGGCCGTGGCGGCGCTCGAGCACGTATTCGCCGGGGCCGAGCAGCTTGACGACCATCAGCGAGAGCTCGGAGAAGTGGTCCGGGTCGGCGGCGCGGCGCCGCGCGAGGAAGTCGCCGAGTGCGCCGCTGTCGGGCGTGGCCGGCAGGGTCTCACCGAGGTCGGCGGCGAGTTGCACGAGACGGTCCCAACGCGCCGGTTGCCGCACGATACGGCGGATCGACATGGAGCCGCGGCCGAGCAGGATCGTCGCCGCCGCACGGTTGGCCGCGATCATGAAATCCTCGATGAGATCGCGTGCGACGTTCCGCTTCGGCACCGTGAGATCGACGACGCGCCCGCCGACGACGACCGCCTGTGGCTCCGACGATTCGATATTCAGCGCGCCGGACTCGCGGCGCAGATCGCGGAGACGCCGCGCACACTCGTATTGCAGCTTGATCTGTGCCTCGAGCTCCGCATCCCGGGCCATGGCTGCCGGCGCGGGTCCCTCACCAGCCAGCCACGCTCCGACACTCTCGTAATCGAGCTTCGCTCGGTTTCGCACGAGCGCGCGGTACGCATCGACCGGCGTCATCGTTCCGTCCGCGGCGACGCGCAGCTCGATTACCACTGCCCCTCGATCCTCGCGCTCGTTGAGCGACGTCAGCCCCGTGGATAGCTCGGTGGGCAGCATGTGAAAGACACACACACCCGTGTACACCGACGTGGTGTTCGTCGCCGCATGCGTATCCGTCGCCGTGCCTGGTGCGACGAGCGCATCAACGTCGGCGATGCCGATCATCAATCGGATCGAGCCATCGGGGAGCGATTCCGCGAGCTCCACCTGGTCGAGGTCGCGCGACGTTCGGTTGTCGATCGACGACCACAGGAGATGGCGCAGATCCTGGCGGCCGTCCTCGGAGGGTGGCGCCGCGCGCCGCTCGAGTCGCTCGACCTCGCGTTCGGCTTCCGGTGGATGCGTCGGCTCGAAGCCGTGCTCGATCATTTCCTCGACGGCCAATCGCGCCAAATCCACCGTCGTGGCACGCGGCTTCACACGTTCCTCGGGCACATGCATTGCGCTATCAGCGGTTCCCATAGGGCCTTACCGCATCACGGAGGGAGTCATGACGGACACGACCCGCAAGAGCGGTGCACAGAACGAGATCGAGGGCAACATCAAGGAAGCCGGCGGCAAGATTCGCGGCAAGTTCGGCGACGTCACCGACGACCACAGCGAGCACCTGAAGGGCAAGAAGGACGAGCTGAAGGGCAAGGCGCAGAAGAACCTGGGCAACGCGCAGCAGGACGTCGAAGATCTCGACAAGTCGCTGTGATGTGATCTGGGTCCGGCGCGGCTGTGCGTTTGCATGGCCGGGCCGGGCCTTGACGCCGGGAGCCGGCGGCTGCATCAACAGCGGCCCGCCATTTCACCTGAAAGATGCTCCCAGAGACATCGATCACGTTCCTCAAGCGCCTGCTCGACTCCCCCGGACCGTCGGGGTTCGAGTCCATCCCCGCCCGCGTGTGGCGCGAGGAAGCCAAAACTTTCGCTGAAGAAGTCCGCGGCGACGTCGCCGGCAACAGCATCGCCGAGATCAATCCCCGTGGCTCCCCGACGATCATGCTCGATGGTCACATCGACGAGATCGGGCTCATCGTGCAGTACATCGACGATGAAGGGTTCGCGCACGTCGGACCGATCGGCGGCTGGGACCCGCAGGTGCTCGTTGGCCAGCGCATCCGCTTCATTGGTCGCGATGGTGACGTCTTCGGCGTGATCGGGAAGAAGCCCGTTCACCTGATGAAGCAGGAGGATCGCGACAAGGCCTCGAAGATGACCGACCTCTGGGTGGACATCGGCGCCGCGAACAAGGCCGAGGCGGAAGAGCGGCTTCAGGTGGGCGATCCGGGCGTCATCGACTCGCGCACGATGGACTTCCCCAACAACCGCATCGTGTCGCGCTCGATCGATGATCGCATCGGCGCGTTCACCGCCCTCGAGACGCTACGCCGCTATGCGAAGAAGCCGGGCAAGGCGCGTCTCGTCGCCGTAGCGACGACGCAGGAGGAGATCGCCTGGCACGGTGGCGGCGCGCTCATCTGCGCGGCGTGTCTCAATCCGAAGATGGCGATCGTCATCGACGTTACCCACGCGAGCGACTATCCGGGGATCGAGAAGAAGGAGATCGGCGACCACAAGATCGGTTCGGGGCCGGTGCTCACCCGCGGAGCGCTGATCAATCCCGTGGTGTTCGGCCTCCTCCGCAACGCCGCCGAGCGGAAGAAGATCCCCTTCACGGTGAATGCGGCCGGTCGCGACACGAGCACGAACGCCGACGCGATCCACATCGCGCGCGAGGGCGTCGCGACGGCCCTGGTCTCGATCCCCAACCGCTACATGCACTCCCCGAACGAGATGGTGTCGCTCGAAGACGTGGAGCGGGCGGCGGAGCTGATCGCGGAGGTGTGTCGGGACGTTGGTGACAAGACCGATTTTACCGCTCGGTGATGGCAGAATGAGGACCGAGGAACAAGGAAGCTGCTGAAAGAATCGTCACCGAGTCGACTTCCTCGGTCCTCGGTCCTCGTTCCTCCTACCTTTCGCTCTCGCCCTTCCCCGACCGCACCGCCCAGAACACCGCCTCACGCACGTCCTTCTCCTTGTCGTGAAGCAGGTTCTGGAGCGCGCCCATCGCGGCCGGCGTGCGCGCTTCGCCTAACGCGCGCACCGCCTGAACGCGGTAGGCGGTCGCCTTCTTCCTGAAGAGGCGGCCGTCGGGTTGCGCGGCCTTCGTCAGGAAGCGGATCGCGTCCGGAGAGGCAATCTTCCCTAACGACGCCAGGCAGGCATGCTGCACCTCGGCCACGTCTTCGCGCTCGAGGTGCTTGATCAGCGCGTTCGCGGCCTGGGGCGTCTTGCTGTTGCCGAGCGCCGCGGCGGCGCGCACGCGGACGCCGGGCGCGTCGTCATCGAGCGACGTCACCAATCCCTTCACCGCGCCGGCACCCGTCATCTTCGACAGCGCCGAGACGGCGGCGCGGCGCACGCGATCATCGTCGTGCTCGAGCAGCTCCGAGAGCTTTGGCTGCGCGTCCGCTGCCGCCATCTCGCCGAGCAGGTCGGCGGCGTTGCGGACGACGTACCAACGCGTGTCGCCCAGGTGGTGGATGAGCACGTTCACGCCGGCGTTGAGCTTCCGCAGCGAATCGAAATAGACGCGACGCTCCGCCAGCGACTGCGCGGCATTCAGCTGCTCGATCAGCACCTCGGCGCCATCGTCACCGGTGCGGGAGAAGACGGCGAACAGATCGTCGTACATGTCTCGATGCGTCGTCATCATCCCAGCGACCGCGGCGAGCACCGGCTTTTTGGCAAGCCGCCGCGCCGCCATCGCGTAGACGCGCTTGATGTTCTGATCGGCCGCCGCGTTTTCGCGCTTGACGATCCCCATGAGCGCTACGGCCAGCGTGTCGGCATCGCCCTCACGAAACGCGCTCTCGGCGCCGCCGGCGACCGAGTCGAGCAGCTTCGTGATCTCGTTCACGTTCGTCGTGGCGTCGAGCTGCTTGAAGCCCTTCGTCACCGACGCGCTGGACGTGTCGGGCCCAGCGAACTGGGAGAGGTAGTCGTCGGTGAGGCCGCGCATCACGCCCATCTCCGTCGACCGGCGACGGGGCGGAGGCTCCGGCGGTGGCACGCCGGGGACGTCACGCGTGTTGCGGCTCCCGCCGTTCGTCGCCCGCTCGTGCGTGGCCGCAGCTGCTGCGGCCGGTTGCGCCTGCACCTGTGCGGGCACGTCGGAGCCGTGCGTCGGCAGAGAAACGGTCGGCACCCGCGGCAGCGGCGCGGCGCCGGTGATTGTCGCTCGGACCGTCCTTGCACCGAGTGCGCCCATCTTCTCGGTGACAAAGCGACCACCGTCTCCGGGAACGGGCTCGGTCGCCAGGATTCGAGCGATTCCCAGAAGATCCGCGGCCGCCGCATCCTTCTCGGCGACCAGGTCGGAGACGGCATGCCCGATGAGCTGTGCCGTGAGACCCTGAACTCCTTCGAGCTGCGCCGGCACCACGGTTCCGTTCGCCGTCACCTGCCAATCCCGCACGGACAAGGTGACCTCGCTCTCCTTCGCCATCGCGGCCAGTAGCCGCAGCGCGGCTTTCTGATTCGCGATGTTCTTCGGCTCGTGCAGGAGCAAGTGCACGAGGAGCGCGAAGTGACGAGCGAATGTCGTGGAGTGATCCATGCGGAGCCGAAACGTCTGATAGCGGCCGGCGGGAGCAGCGGCCAAGAGAAAGCTGCTCTAGGGGTTACCGTGCATTACTGAGGACGCGCGAGGCGGCCCGACCGTTACTGACGGCGACGCCGGCGTCACACGTGCGCCTGGCGAACGCGAGATCGTGCGTGATGACCATCGCGCACCCGAGCTCCCGCTGCCTCGCTATCGCCATGGAGATCCGTCGCTTACCCAGGGCGTCCTGCCCTGCGGTCGGCTCGTCGAGGATGAGGACGGAGGGGCTCGACGCCATCGCCGCGGCGATGGCGACGAGCCGCTGGGTCTGCGGCGGGAGGTCTCCCGGATGCGCCCCGGCCAGATCCCCGATGTCGAGGTGGTCGAGTGCCTCGCGCGCGCGCGCCCGGGCGGCGTCGTGGCTGGAACCGAGTGCTCGCGGCGCGAACGCGACCTCGTCGAGCACCGTGCGCGCGAACAGCTGGCGAGACGGGTCCTGGAAGACGAGCCCGACGTGGCGCGCACGCTCGTGGATGCGGAGTGCGTCGATGCGGGTGCCGTCGACGACGAGCGCCCCGGCGCGCAACGGCACGAGGCCCATGATCGCGCGCGCGAGTGTTGTCTTGCCCGCGCCGTTGTCGCCAAGAATCGCGGTGGCTGAGCCTCGCGGCACCTCCAGCGTTAGGCGGTCGAGCACAGGCGCGCCGCCATACGTGGCCACGAGCTCGCGTGCCTCGAAGAGCGGGCGTGTGTCCACGGGGGTGCGCGGCGGTGCGAGGGGGCCCGCTCCCCCCCTGAAATCGGAAGCGCTCGGAGCGCCGTACGAGGCAGGCGAGCTCCGATCCAGCACGAGCACTCTCGTGGCGAGCGCGACGAGCATCTCCACGTCCTGTGACACCAGCAACACGCTCGTACCCCGTGAAGCCAGCGCCTGGAGATGCTCGCCGAATCGACGCGCCGCGTCGGGATCGAGCTGTGCGGTGGGCTCGTCGAGCACGAGGAGCGGCGCCTCGAGCGCCAGCGCGCAGGCCAGCGCCACACGTTGACGCTCCCCGCCCGAGAGCTCGTCGGGCGCGCGATGCGCGAGGTGGCTTGCGTCCGCCGAGGCGAGAGCGCGGTCCACTCTGTCGCGAATCGTCGCCCGAGGGATGGCGAGATTCTCGGGTCCCACCGCCACTTCCTCCTCGACCGTGCCGCCGAGCCCGGTCATCTGCGCGCTCGGATCGTCGAATACGTACCCCGCGAGCGGTTGCGCCAGGCTCGCGTGATGAATGACACCCTCGATCCGCGCCGGGATGCTGTGGCCGAGCAGGCCGGCGCAGGCGAGTGCCAGCGTCGTCTTCCCGGCGCCGACGTGCCCCGTGACGCCGACGATCTCTCCGCGCCCGATCTCGAACGACACATCACGCAGCACCGCGCGCTCGCCGTACGAGACGCGCTCGAGCTCCACGCGCAGCACCGGTGTCATCGGACGAACCCCCATACCACCAGCGTCACCGTCACGCCCCAGATGACGGCGCGCACGATTCGCTCGGCGCGCGGGTCGGGTATGTCCGTGAGCGATGTGCGGCGGCCGAGGGCATCGAACGCCCGGGCATCGAGCGCAAGCGCGTGACGTTCCGCATCGGTGACGAGAGAGACCATGAGCGGACCGGCGAGCGGGAGCGTCGCCCGCAGTCGCGCGATCGGCCCCCCGCTCACCGTGAGCCCACGACAGCGCTGCGCGTCGAGCACTTCGTGGGCGCGATGCCGCGCCTCGGTGACGGCGGCGAGCGAGGCGGCGAGCAGGTACTGCGCCCACGCCGGTAATCCGCGCCGCGCGAGCGCGCGCACGAGCCGCTGCGGAGGCGTCGTCACCACCACCCAGCCCAGCGCGGCAACGGCGGCGCCTAACCGCAACGCGACCCAGGCTGCGGGGAGCAGCGCCGCCGGCGCGACCGCGACACCCACGACGCGAGTGGCCGGCCCTTCCGGGGCGACGATCGCGTTCATGAGCGCGAGCAGGATCCACGTCGGGACGGTAACGGCGGCGACGAGGACGGCGACGCGACGCCCCGCGCCGGCCAGCGCGGCCGCGACCAGTGCAGCGCCGAGTGCGGTGAGCGGCCCGAGCGGAGGAGGAACGACGTAGGTGATGGTGATGAGCAGCACCGCCACGGCGAGCGCGGTGATCGGATTGATCGGTCTCAGTCGGTCGCTCATGCCACCGGTTGTCGAAGACCGAACCGCACTCCGACGCGGCGTGGGAGCCGCGTCAACACCATCGCCACGATCACGCACGACAGCACCTTGTCGAGCACGTCGACGCTGATGCTGGCGATGAAGGCGGCGGATTCGAGCGGCAGATCGAGCGCGCGCAAGGCGATCGTGATGATTCCCGTGCCGCCCGCCGTCACGCCGCCGAAGAGCGCAAGCACGATGGGGACGGACGTCGCACCCGCAACCAGGCCGATCAAACTGCCGGCGACGATGGCGCGCGGAATGCTGCGAAACGCGCCGGCCCGCGCGGCGATTCCCGCGCTCACTCCGATCACTGCCGTCACCGGAATGAAGGCGATGAAGATGGGGCTCGACAGCATGCCGAGCACGAGGTTCGACGTCACCCCGGTGAGCACGGCGGCCAGCGGCCCCGCCAGCGCCGCGACGAGCACGGTCCCGATCGAATCCAGATAAACGGGCAGCTTGAGCGCCGCCACGATCGCGCCGATGGCGAGGTTCAGGGCAACGGCGCGCGGGATGAGGGCCAGAGCGATGGTCGACACGTGGCTTGGCGAGGGACGTGACCGCGCAATAAGATAGAGAGTATTCCGCACCCCTCACCACACCCCTGCATGTCACCGGTGCCTTCGCGAACGAGTCTCGCGGTTCTGTCGCTCGTCCTCTTCGCCTGCCAGCCTTCACCGCGGGGGACGCCATCGAGTCTCGATTCACGCTCCACCGCCGACACGCTCGCGATCAGGCGCGACGTGGAGCACCTCGCGAGCGACGCGCTCGAAGGGCGCGGCACGGGAACAGCCGGCAACGACAGCGCGGCTGCCTACATCGCACGGCGCTTCGAATCGCTGAAGCTGTGGCCGCTCAGTAACGGCTGCCTCTCGCCGGCGGGCATTCTCGCGCCGCGATGCAGCCTGAAATACTTCCAGCCGTTCGTCGCACGCTCGGCCGCGGCCGCGCATGCGGGGCTCCCGTCCGAGCTTCCGACGCAGAACGTCGTCGCCGTGCTGCGCGGCAGGGACCCGTCGCTGGCGAATGAGTATGTGGTGATCGGCGCCCACTTCGATCACCTCGGGCGGTCGGGCGCGAGTGCGCTCGACCCCGACTCCGCCGAGGCGATCCGGAACGGCGCCGACGACAACGCGTCGGGCACGGCGGCGGTGATGGAGCTCGCGCGGCTGCTGTCGCGCCACCCGCCCCGCCGCTCCGTCATCTTCATCACGTTCAGCGGCGAAGAGCTCGGCCTGCTCGGCTCCCAGCGATTCGTCGAGCAATCGCCTGTCGCCGTCGACCGCATCGTCGCGATGCTCAACTTCGACATGGTCGGACGCCTGAGGAACGACCGCGTGATCGTGTACGGCGTGGAGACGGCGACCGATATGCGGGCGCTGGTCGACAGCGCTGCCGCGGCCACCGCGCTCGACGTCCGTGGCGTGGGCGACGGATTCGGTCCGTCGGACCATTCCTCGTTCTACGCGCGCGGCATTCCGGTGCTGCACTTCTTCACCGATCTCCACGACGACTATCACCGTGCCACCGACGACGCGCCCAAGGTCAGCGCCGCGGGCATCGGGCGGGTGGTGGCAATGGCCGAGCGCGTCGTGCGGACGATTGCCGATCGTGACGCGCGCCTAACGCCCGTGCGCATGACGCGACCGGCGCCGATGGCGACGTCGGGCCGTCCGCGCGACGTGTATCTGGGCTCGATCCCCGACATGAGCGCGCCCGAGACGCCGGGCGTCCGGCTGACGGGCGTGCGCGCGGGGAGCCCGGCCGATCAGGCGGGCATCAAGGCTGGTGACGTGATCGTGGAGTTCGACGGAAAGCCGGTGAAAGACTTGTACCAGTACACCGATGCGCTCCAGGCGCGGCAGCCCGGTGACACGGTGAAGATCATCGTGCTGCGCAAGGGTTCGCGGGTGGAGCTGATGGCCACGTTAGGCAGGCGCGGAGGCTGATCCCGCGCAGACTCGGACTCTCTCATACTCAGGGATCCCCATGAGCTTCACTCCACGATGGTCGTCCGCGCTGGCCACGATCGCCGTCGCAGGCGTGGCCGCGGCTCAGCAGCCCGCACAGCAGGCAGTGCCGCAACCGCCGCCGACGCCGATCGTGCTGCGCGCGGCACGGCTCGTCGATGGAACGGGGAGCGCGCCGATCGCGAACGGCGTCGTCGTCGTCACGGGCAACCGCATCACGGGGGTGGGACGCGAAGGCAGCGTCACCATCCCCGCCGGCGCACGCCGCATCGATCTCGGTGACGCCACGCTTCTCCCCGGCTTCATCGATGCGCACACGCACATCAGCGGTCGCGTGCTCGGCGATCCGGGCAACGACCTCGAGAGCGTGAAGGACTTCAACACCTTCGGCGCGATCCTTTCCGTGGTGCACGCCGAGCGGACCCTCATGGCGGGGTTCACGACGATCCGGAACGTGGGCTCGGACAACTGGGCGGACCTCGCGCTCCGAAAAGCGATCAACGAAGGCAAGGTCACCGGCCCGCGAATGCAGGGTGCCGCGCACTCGCTCGGCATCACCGGGGGGCATTGCGACAACAACGCCTTCAAGCCGGGCCTCATGGACGGCGATCCGAGCACCGGAATCGCCGACGGCGTCGGCGAAGTTCGAGCAGCGGTGCGCTATCAGGTGAAGTACGGTGCCGACGTCATCAAGACGTGCGCGACGGGCGGCGTGCTCTCCGAGGGCGACGCGGTGGGCAATGTCCAGTACGGGCTCGAGGAGATGCGCGCGATGGTGGACGAGGCGGCGAAGCACGATCGCAAGGTCGCCGCGCACGCGCACGGGACGGAGGGCATCAAGATCGCGACGCGGGCCGGCGTCGCGTCGATCGAGCACGGCTCGTTCCTCGACGTCGAAGGCGCACGTCTCATGGCACAGCAAGGCACCTATCTCGTGCCGACGCTCATGGCGGGCGAAGCAGTCGAGCGCGCCGCCAAAGCGGGCACGCTCACCGGATTGCGCGCCGAGAAGGCCCTCGCCGCCGCGACGGCGATGCGCAACGCGATCAAGATCGCCAAGGCGAACAACGTGAGGATCGCGCTGGGCACGGACGCCGGCGTCATCCCGCATGGCACCAACGCGCGCGAGATGCGTCTCATGGTCGAGTGGGGTGGGCTCACGCCGATGGAGGTCGTCGTCGCCGCGACGGGCAGCGCCGCGAAGCTGTTGGGCTGGGACGACCGCATCGGGACGCTGGCCGCCGGCAAGCTGGCGGACGTCGTCGCCGTGCCCGGTGACATCACACGCGACGTCACCGTGGCCGAGCGCGTGATCTTCGTGATGAAGGACGGCGTGATCTACAAGCAGCCCGGAGTGCCGGCGGCAGCCGCGCTCCCCTGATCGCGCGCCGTGCCGCTCCACGCGTGGAGCTCGGCGGCGTACACTTTCCCGCTCCCTGCGGGGCACCGGTTCCCGATCGAGAAGTACGCGCTCCTCCGCGATGCAGTCATCGCGGAGCGGCTCGTTCCCGCGTGGCGGGGCCACGAGCCGGCGCGCGCGACGCTCGAGGAGCTCGCGCGGGTCCACACGAGCGACTACATCGATCGCTTCACGACCGGCGAGCTGTCCGACGCCGAGTTGAGGCAGCTCGGGTTCCCCTGGTCGCCGGGCCTCGTCGAGCGATCGTATCGCGCCGTCGGCGGGACGCTCGGCGCCGCGCGCGCCTCGCTGGAGCACGGCGTGGCGATCAATCTCGCCGGCGGCACGCACCACGCCTTTCCCGATCGCGGCGAGGGCTTCTGCGTCTTCAACGACGTGGCGATCGCGATCCGTGCCGTACGAGCCGAAGGGCGCGTCGCCAGAGCGACGATCATCGATCTCGACGTGCACCAGGGGAACGGAACGCACGCGATCTTCGCCGGCGATGACGCGACCTATACGTTCAGCATGCACGGCGGGCGCAACTACCCGTATCACAAGGTGCCGGGAACGCTCGACATCGAGCTCGACGATGGAACGGGCGACGACGTCTATCTTGCTCGGCTCGCCGTGGCGCTCCCCCGCGTGCTCGGCTCGAGCGTGCCCGACCTCGTGGTCTACCTCGCCGGCGCCGACCCCCACGAGCGCGACCGGTTAGGCAGACTGCGACTGACGTTCGAGGGCCTGGAGCGGCGCGACGCGATGGTGCTGGAGGCGTGTCGGGACGTGGGGATTCCCGTCGCCATCACGATCGCTGGCGGCTACGGGCGGGATATTCGGGAGACGGTCGCGATCCATCTCGCGACGGTGCGTGTCGCTCGCTCCTTTGCGACGGGATGACTTTCAACTCAGCCGCTCACGCCTCAGGGCTCCACGACCTCGAGCTGCCCGACGTGTACGTCGAGGGTGTGATTCACCCGCAGCCCGACCTGCCCCTCCGGCGCCTTCACGGCCGGGTGGGCCGTCCAATCGGCGATCGTGTGCGTCTCGGCGCCCGCGCGATGCTTGATCAGATACTTCCCGTCCTGCCTGACGAGAAAAGGCTCGAATGAGGGGAGAGTGCAGACGTGCTAGAGCCAGGGCTCGTCGGACGTTGGTCCGTAGATCGACGGCAGCTTCCCGCCGGCGAGACGGAGATACACGGAGAGCTGCCCGCGATGATGAATCTGATCGCACAGGAGGAACCAGAGGAACTCCATCGCGGGCCAGTCGCCGGTCTTCTTGGGACCGGTCATGAAGGTGATCGTCCCCGCGAGGAGATCCTCGTCCCGCGCCGCGCGAATCCCCTCGAGCGAGCTCGTGCGTGTGCGCTCGAACGCGTCGATGACCTCGATCCACGTGGCCGGCATTGGTGGCGGCTTGGGCGGAAACGAGAACGTTCCCCGGACCGTCGCGTCGATTGCAGCCATCTCCATCGTGAACATTGCGGCGAGCTCGCGCGCCGTCTTCATCTTCTCGTGCGGTCGCAGCTCGCTCTGCGATTCCGGATACGCCCGTAAGACCTTGAGCGTCGTCGCCGTCTCGCGCTCGAACCCCTCGAGGAATTGCTGCCGAGGGCTTTTGATGGCGGCCAGTGAGGCGGGCGTCCGCGTGGCGGAGGTCATGGTTTTTACCTTCCGAGAGATATGGGGGGTCGAGTATAGAGCGCGGTCGGAGCGCGGGCAACGGCAAGAAGAACGAGGCCCGAGGACCGAGGAAATCCGTTCGCCTTCCTCGGTCCTCGGTCCTCATTCCTCACGGCCGTCCCAGATCACATTATTCGCCATCACATGCCCGCCATTCCCCCTCCCCGCGCCTCCGGCTTCACGAAAACCACCTCCGCTCCGCTGTACTGGGCGGCGTACGGGCCCGAGGGCGCGCCGCGGCTGCTCGTGCTGCACGGCGGACCGGGTGCGCACCACGATTATCTCCTGCCGCAGATGCTCGCGCTCGCGGAGCGGCACGAAGTCATCTTCTACGATCAGCGGGGAAGCGGGCGGTCGCGGAGCGAGGATCGCTCGCCCGTCACGTGGCAGACCCACGCCGCCGACCTCGGCGTCGTGGCCGGTGAGCTCGCGGGGGAGCCGCTCACGATCGTCGGCTATTCGTGGGGCGGGTTGCTGGCGCTGCTGTACGCGATCGAGGCGTTCGAGCGTGGCGGTGAAGTGGGTCCGACCCCGGCGCGGCTCGTCCTGATCGATCCCGCCCCGCCGACGCGCGAGCTGCGGGCGCGCTTCGAGGCGACGTTCACCGCGCGACAGGCGAGCCCGGACGTCCAGCGCCTGCGGGACGTCCTCGCGCATTCGGACCTTCGCGAGCGGGATCCCGAGGCGTACCGGCAGCGCGTGTTCGAGATCTCGGTCGCGGGCTACTTCGCCGACCCTCGGCGTGCGCGCGACCTCACACCGTTTCGGGTGATCGGCCGCGTCCAACAGCACGTCTGGGAAAGTCTCGGTGACTTCGACCTCTTGCAACGCGTCGAACAGGTAGAAATTCCCGTGCTGATTCTGCACGGGCGGCACGACCCGATTCCGCTCGAGTCCTCCGAGGCGCTTCAGCGCGCGCTTCCCGATGCGCGCCTCGTGGTGCTCGAGAATAGCGGCCACGTCCCGTACGTGGAGGAGCCCGACGCGCTGTTCCGCGCGATCGAGCGCTTCCTCGGCGAGACGGCGCCGGTTTCCGCGAGGTGACATGCGCACGATGAACGAGGCCATTCAGCCGCACGTCGGCACCATCGAGGTGAACGGCAAGCGGTACAACGTCGCCGTACGCATCGCGTACGACGGCCTCGAGTTCGTCGGCCGCCTGTGGTTCGCCGAGGATGATTGGGACGACGCCGGGACGCCCGACCGCGGATACCTGACGGGCCGCACGAAGGAAGACGTCATCGCCATCGCCCGCGGCTACTCGCAGCACGAGCTGAGTGCGCGGTGCCGCCGCGCGCTATCGAACAAGCGGCGCTTCCCGCTGTTGCGGAAGGTGACCGAGGAGATCCTGGCGAAGGTGCGCTATCTCAACCAGCTCTCGGTGTCGATGCGCGCGGGGTTGATCGACCTCGAGGGTGCGGCGCAGGAGATCGATCACACCGAGCAGCAGCTGCATCAACTGGTGCGGCGGCTCAGAGCCGCCGCCGGCGTAGAAACGACGCAGGCATGATCCCTGCCCGCGCGTGGGCAGCGTGAGCGCGCGCATCACTCCATACGAAATGTTTCTCGAGTCGCTCGAAGCGGTCGCGTTCCCTGCGATCCGCGACGAGGCGTCGAAGCGCGGCACCGACACTCGGCGCCGCGATCAGCTCGTGCTGCTCGGTCACGTGGGCGCGGCCCTCGAGCAGTTCGTGAGCGATGACGCCGACCCCGATGCGATGGAGGAGTACGCCGAGTTCGTCTTTCAGGGCTATCAGTTCTGGGAATTCGGCTGTCGCCTGTACGCGTTCTCGGAGGATGTCACCAGCGAGCTGACGCAGGAGGAGTACGACGTGGGCGACTGGACGTTCGCCGGCCCGCCGTCGTGCTATCTCCAGTTTCCGTATCAGCGCCTGTGGGCGCGTGTGGCGGCGGAGGCGCCTTACGAGCCGGTGGACGGGTGCTTCGTCTTCGTCGATGACACGGAGCCCGCGCCGGGGGCCGGAGCGCACCTGAGATTGCTGCTCGTGTTAGGCTTGCGCGCGGATCGGCCGGGCGTGTCGCTCGTGTCGTATCGCACGGATCTCACGCCGACGGAGGTGCGAGAGCTGGCGCATCGTCCGTGGCGGGACGAGGGGCCGCCGTTCGCGATCGCGATTCCCGGCGGCGAGCGGAAGGGGTATCGCACGCTGGCGACGACGAGCGAGCTCGAGGCGCTGGTGATTCGGGCGCTGCACCATCTCGACGTGCATCACGATTCGCTGCGGGCGGCGGATGGGTCGAGTGCGGAGGGGCAGACTCACCTCCCGCACGTCGTGGTCGAGCACGCTTGACGAGTCTGGGGGTGTTGGCGATGATGCGAGTTTTCGTGGGCCGACGCCGGCGCGTGCCCGCGGCCGGCCGATTATCGCCCGAAGAGGCGAGCGGCGAGCTCCGCGCGATCGATTCCCAGATGCGCGGCGACTTCGGCGAGGATGGAGGCCAGCGTGCCGACGCGGAGCTGTCGGTGGTCGGGGATCGTCAGGTGGTGCTCACCGCCCTGGGTCGTACTTGTCGGTGCTGTGAGGATCGGAGAATCGTACCGCAGGTCGGGTGAGTCGTACCTGCGTGCCGATTGAGCGGGTCGTTACCTACAGAGGGCGCTGCCGCAGATGCACTCGATCGAGAACACTCAGCCGTCCCGCCCACGTCATGTCCTCTCGTGCCATTAATGCGAGAAGCATCACGGTCACTTCATTGGCGTCCGTGGGTCCGAATCGCGGCACGAGAATGCCATCGGGAACGCTCTGGCCTCGCCGGACGGCGAGCTCGCCCACACCCTTATCCAACGTCACCACGGGCCGACGCTCGGCGTGCGCTCGGCCGAGCAATGTCTCGTCGGTGCAGCCGGGCGAGCCCTCAGCGGCCGAAAACACGTCGTGCCCCGCATCTCGCAGGGCACGAACCGATTCGGCGGGATGTTCTCATCGAGCAGCAGCCGCATCAGGCGGCGCCAGGACGAACCGGAAACAAGGTCTGATCGTGCAGCGCGTCGGCCGCGTAGGCAAAGACGCCTCGGATGGCGTCATCGGTGAGCTGCGGATAGCTCGCGCGCAACTGCTCTCGGCTCCACCCCTGCGCCAGGGGACTGAGCACGAAGTCGACCGCTAGCCGGGTGTTCTTGATCACCGGCTTGCCGCCAGCGATCTGCGGGTCGGCGTGGATATGATCGGTCCAGCGCATCAGCACCTCCGTCGTAAATCCAGCATACACCTTTCCTGTCTCTCCCAACAGCCCGCACCCACAAAGAGCGGAGGCCCAAAGGTTTGGCACCTCCCTCGCCCCCCTTGGCAGGCGCGGCATCGCGCAGGCAGAGCTCCTCGAGGTGAAGCCCGTCCGCGAGACGCTCGCCTCCAAGACGGCGCCGCTCCTCAAGCGCCTCCGCCGCATCGAGGAGCTCCCGCCCGCCGACCAGCGCGCCGTGCTCAAGCTCGTCGACGCCATGCTCGAAACCCGCCGGCGCACCCGAAAGGCGAGCTGACACTCACCTAACGCCTAACCACCGAGACGCGTAACCTTCGCGACCGTCTCATCGGCCAGTCGCTCGCCAGCGCTGGCTTCCCAGAGGGCCGAGAGAACGCTTTCGCCATCGGAGGATTCCTCAAGCTCGGCGAGGTCAATAACCGCAGATGCAGCGAGAACAACCGAAGCCCACCTGCGGAGGTCGGACTTTCGTCCATCGAGATGACGGAGGAGCCCTCGTGCTACATCGCGAAGTGAGGGCCGTGCGACCACCGTGCCCGTTCCTTCGCAATCGCAGCCGTCATCCATGAAGGACACGGTCAGCCCGACGCGTCGCAAGTCACGCCAGGGACGCTCACCACGCACGAACTCGAGGACTAGGTCCGTCTCTCTTGACGTTGATTCCACCCTTGCCTCAGGGAGTCTTGGGATCATCATGCACTACGTTACCTTCAGCATCATAAGCCCGCTGGCGAACGCTCTTCGATCCATCTGGCTTGATGGTCGATTCGATGACCTGGTGACCGTCACGACCAGGTCGCGTCAATCTTACTGTCACATCGCCACTCTCGTCCTGAAGGACATCGATAGTCTCACTCCTCGTGGCGCGACCGATTGCTCGATTAACAGCTCCGGCCTGAGCGCTCTCCAGCGCAAGCTCTCGTACAAACAAGCGAGCGGCCGCCTTGCTCGTCAGCCCTGCCGCAATCTTCACACTGCTCCCCGCCATTCCAAAAACAGCGAGCGGCGTCAGGTCTGTCGATTCAATCCTCCGCACATCGGGATTGAGTATCGCGTGCCGCCGAGCAATGTAGGCCGCGAGTACTCGAGGAGTAAAGTTGGGAATAGGGCAGCATGGCGACAGCCCAAACGGTCGCTGAAATTGACTGGGTCCCCGTTCGCAAACCCATACAGATTCAGTCCGCGCGCCAGCCCGATCGGATCCGGCTGCGTGAAGGGACCGGTTCAGCGCCCCGTCGTACTGCCAGGCCTCAGAAGTTGGTGATGCTTCCTTTCTTAGCCGCTCGCCCGTTAGGCAGGTGGTCGTAGTTTCTGGGGTGAGGCGATGAGGCGAGTTTTCGAGGCCCCCCGCTGGCGCGCGCGGCCGCGAGCGTCACGCCGCAGCGATGCGGAGCCGACCCTTCTTGCGCGAGCGCGGCGGCATCGTGACGACGATATCGACGTCCCGGCCGAGCGCGGTGAGGAAATCGATCAGCCGCTGCGTGGAGAAGCCGCCCAGACGCCCGTGGAGGATGTGCGAGACCTTGGGTTGATCAATGCCCATGAGCTTCGCCGCCGCCTGCTGTGTGAGCCGACGCTTCCGGATCGCATCAGCGATCATCACGGCGAGCTGCGCTTTCGCTAGCTCTTCCTCGGGGTTCGCAAACCCCAGGTCGGCGTAGACGTTGCCGCTGCCGCGCGTCACCGGGATCTCGTTCGCGGACGTCCGTTTCAGCTTAGCCATGACGGGGTCCTCCTGGCGGGTAGTGCTCGGCGTAATGCACCGTGGCGCGCTGCCACCGCTCCCGGATCACGTCGAGCTCGCGCTTCGGGGTGGCGATGCCGCGCGTCGACTTCTTCTGGAAGACGTGCAGCACGTAGACCACGCCCGCCAGTTTGACCGTGTACACCGCGCGATAGGTGTTGCCATCGAAGTCGTCAATGAGTTCCACCAGTCCGGCCAAGGCGCCTCGTAGCGGCTTCGCCCCGCGCGGGTGGCGGCCAAGCTGAGCCTCGTGCAGCCCGTACCCGAAGCGCCGCCGGGGCTCCTCGGGCAGTTCGCGGAGATCATCGCGTGTGGAGCCCATCCACTCGATCGGTTTGAGCGCCAGTGGGTCGGCACGCGGTGCCATGGGGGAACATGCTCTTTTGAGCATAATCGGGCAAGGGCGAGGATGAGACGAGGGTTTCCGGGAGCCTCACGGAAGGGCGGGGTGGGCCGGCGCGGCGCGATGATCCCTGGCAGTTGCCCGCGGCCCGGGTTTGCATAACGCGCCGTTATGTAAGGGCCTCAGCGAGGCCCCAGCCGCGCGGGGCCGAGGGCGGGGGCGCCTCCTGCCGGCAGTATGCGCAGCGAGCGCAGCGCGCGACCCGCCCGATCCCGGCGCCAGCCGGGCGGCCCCCCCCGCAGGCGGCGGCGACGCTCATGGGCATTGATCAACCCCCGGTCTCGCACATCCTCCACGGGCGTCAGGGCGCCTTCTCCACGCAGCGGCTGATCAATTTCCTCACCGCGCTCGGCCGGGACGTCGATATCGTCGTCA
>JBQTHJ010000043.1:0-63084 GCA_052389995.1 Gemmatimonadaceae bacterium
CTCGCGCTGCAGCGTCTCGCGGCAGCGCACGACCTCGCGCCCCCGCTCGTCGGCTTCGCTGGGGATGCGAATCGCCGTGAGCTCGCCGGCGCGATAGAGCCGCGCCAGGTTGGCGGCATCGCGCTTGCTTAACTCTGGCGTTATGCAGCCACGAGCACAGGCGGCACGCAAGCGTGCGTGGCTACTCAGTTTCACACTGGTCGAACCAAATTGGCTATTGGAAAGTCATCGTCCGATGCGCCTGCCATTATCACTTCGTCCCCGCCCCGCCTGTCGCCACGAGTGGAGGTGGTCGATCAACGCGCGAAGCGCACGCGAAGCGTGCCGTTGATGAGGATAGTACAGGTAATATCCCGGGAACCGCTCGCAGAACTTCTCGAGCACTCGTACCAGCACGCCGCGTTCGACCTCCTCGCGCACGTGGCCCTCGAAGGCGACCGTCACTCCCAGGCCCGCAGCGGCGAGGCGGCGATTAATCTCCGAGGAGGTCGAGAGCACCCGCGCCGGGCCCGAGACGGTGAAATACCGCCCGTTCTAGGTGAACTCCCAGCGATACGGCGGCGCGTCGGCCGTCGGGTGCCAGTTGAGGCAGTCGTGCTGCACGAGCTCGCGCGGATGCTTCGGCACGCCGCGCCGCGCGAAGTAGCACGGGGCGCCCACGACGGCCATCCGCAGGTCTCCAGTGACGGGCACGGCGATCATGTCCTTGTCGATCACCTCGCCGAGCTGAATTCCCGCGTCGAACCCTTCCGCCACGATGTCGACCGGCGCGTCGCTCACAACCAGGTCGAGCTGCACGTGTGGGTGCTCCGTAAGAAAGCGAGGGAGCAGCGTATCGCCAATCATCGTCAACGCCGGGCTCGACGTGTGGACGCGCAGCGTGCCGCGCGGCTCATCTCCTAGCTCACCGACGGCGGCCACGGCGGTGCGCACCTCGTCCAGCGCCGGCCGCAGCGACGCGTACAGCCGCTCCCCCGCCGCCGTGAGGTGCACGCTTCGCGTGGTGCGCCTCACGAGCGGCACGCCAAGCCGTCCCTCGAGCCGCCGCAGCGCCTGACTCACCGCCGAGTGGCTGACCCCGAGCCGCTCGCCGGCTGCGCGAAATCCTTTCACCTCGGCGACCGCGACGAACGTCGCCATCCCATCGAGCTCGTCCGCCATTGGAAGGAATCTGGACCGGCATGGTCGCTATTGGCAAGTAGATCGACCGCCGCATCAAGGCGAGATTGCCTGCATGAGAACAGCCATCCTCGGTCTGTGCTTCTTGATGGCGACCGTGCCCTCGTGCGCCACGACACAGGAACGAGCGACTCCTCCAGCCGTGAGGGGCACGAATACGGAGCAAGAGCTACTCGGCCTCTCGAGGGCGAAGTGGCGCTGGATGTCACGGCGCAGTGTCGATTCCCTGGCCGCTCTGTTCCATGACGCTGCTGTCTTTGTCCACATGGGCGGAACCATGTCCAGGAGCCAGGAGCTCGACGTCATCGGCAGCGGAGCGATTCAGTACAAGCACGCGGAGATCCATGAAGCGTCGGTGCGGTTCATCGGGACGACGGCGATTCTCTTGAACCGAATTCGTCTCGTCGCCGTCGTTGGCGGCAACGAGGTCACCAATCCCTTTATGGTCACGGAGGTGTATGTGCGGGAGAGCGGCGCATGGAAATTAGGATCGCTGTCGTTCACCAGATTACTGACGCCGTAGTTCATCCCGTATGAGGTGCAATTACCGTTCGAGCATCGTCGCGACGCTGACCGGAGCGGTTATGGGTTGCGCGGCGTTCGCGACGAACAGAGCGATCACGACGGGAGCCGCTCTCACCATCGAGGAACAGGGTAGCTTCGCGGTCGGCGGCACCGTCGTGACGGCAGCGGGCACCTTCGACCCAATCGCGCAGGGAGCGTACACTCCAACGCCCGATTCCAAGGGCCAGACGCTGCACGGCGAGCACGCGTACGTGTTTTACCAGAAGCCCGTAAACGCACGCCCCCTGCCGCTCATTTTCTGGCACGGGCACGGGCAATCGGCGAAGACGTGGGAGACGACGCCCGACGGACGTGAAGGCTTCCAGAACATCTTCCTTCGTCACGGTTATTCGGTGTACCTGCTCGACCAGCCCCGTCGCGGGCGGGCGGCCCGCAGCACGGCGCTCGTCACCATTCCCGCGGCTCCTGACGAGCAGATGTGGTTCGGGATCTTCCGGCTCGGCGTATGGCCCACGCTCTATCCGGGCGTGCAATTCTCGCCGGACTCGTCGGCGCTGAACCAGTTCTTCCGGCAGATGGTGCCTAACACTGGACCGTACGACGTGACCGTGAACACGAATGCGGTGGCAGCCCTGTTCGAGAAGATCGGACCGGGCATTCTGATTACCCACTCGCAGAGCGGTACACTCGGATGGCGCACCGCGGTCAGGAGCCGGAACGTCCGGGCTATCGTGTCCTACGAGCCCGGAGGAGACTTCGTCTTCCCTGAAGGAGAAGCGCCCTCGGTCGCATTCGGTAATCGCACCTTCACGCCGCCGACGATCCCGCTGTCGGACTTCAAGCAGCTCACGAGGCTCCCCATCGTCGTGTATTACGGCGACAACATCCCGGAGGAGCCGAGTAGGAATCCCGGCCAGGAGCAGTGGCGTGTCTTCCGCGCCGTCGCCAGAGCGTGGCGGGATGCCGTCAACCGTCACGGCGGCGACGTCACCCTCATTGACTTGCCGGCCATCGGGATCCGCGGCAACACGCACTTCCCGATGTCGGACCTCAACAACGTCGAGGTCGCGAACCATCTGGCAGCGTGGCTTCGGCACAAGGGGCTTGACCGATGACCATTACCGTTGGGCGCGTCGTCCTCGGCGCCTTCGTTGTGGGCTTGGGCGCGACGAGCACGCGGGTGCAAGCGCAGGCGTCCGACATCATGATCAGCCGCGCCAGCGCACGCGCCTGGCGGATCGCGCCGGCCGAGAATTTCACCGGCGTGGTGCGTGTGCTTCCGCTATTCGACTCGACATCGACAACCCGCGCCTCCGGCTCCTCCGTGACGTTCGAGCCCGGGGCCCGCACTGCGTGGCACACGCACCCGCGTGGGCAGACCCTGATCGTGACGGCTGGCCTCGGCCGCGTCCAACGCTGGGCTGGCGCGGTGCAGGAGATCCGCGTCGGTGATGTCGTTCGGATTCCTGCGGGGGTGAAGCACTGGCACGGCGCGGCGCCTGCGCAGGCGATGACCCACCTCGCCGTCCAGGAACACGTCAATGGGCGGTTCGTCGAATGGCAGGAGCCGGTGACTGATGCCCAGTACGGTATGCATGTGGGTGCTCGCGACACGTCCGCCGGAGTGCGCCCCTCACGCGCACATCAGCTGATGGGCGACATTGCGCCCAAGTTGGCGCAACTCACGGACAGCGTACTGTTCGGCGACGTCTGGGCGCGTCCCGGACTCGCGCCGCGGGATCGCAGCCTTGTGACCGTCAGCGCGCTGATCGCGATGAACCGCCCCGACCAGTTGCGGTCGCACCTGGCGCTGGCGTTGACGAACGGCGTGACGCAGGACGAGCTAATGGAGACCATCACTCATCTGGCGTTCTACGCAGGATGGCCGAGCGCCGTTACGGCCGTCGGAATCGTGCGGCAGGTGATCAACGAGATGGGACATTGACTTGCGCGCGCCACACGCGGAGCTTGGCGGAGTGGCCCGAGGCTGCTTCGAGGACGAATCGGTCTGCTATTCGCCGGTCAGTCTCTGCACGAGACCGGAGCGGCACGAAGCGAGATTCGTCGGGAGCAGGCACATTCTAGCAGCGAGGGTTGAGCGCAACGCGCGGGACCTCATCGTTCTGCTCGTGCGTTCTCCAATGCTGCCTGACGAGTGCCTGGTGGGCACGAGGCCCAGGTAGGCCATGAGCTGCGTCGGCTTGGCGAAGCGCTGCCAGTCGCCGATCTCCGTGGCCAGCACCATCGCCCTCCAGGGTGCTGATCCCGCGGAAGCACTGGAGCCGGGCCGGCGAGCGGATTGCGCGCCGCTTCGCAGCGCGCTCTTATTGGCTCGTTCGCAGCTTAACTCGGGCGTTATCCGGCACCGAAGTCTCGATGTACACGACCTGCACGTTCTGTTTCAGCGCACTCGGGCATAACGAGTCCATTGAGCGCTTCCCCGTCGGCCGCCGCCTGGCCTTCGACACGCAGCGCGGTCGGTTGTGGGTCGTCTGTCGTCGTTGCGAACGCTGGAACCTCACCCCGCTGGACGAACGCTGGGAATCCGTCGAGGAATGCGAACGCCGCTTCCGGGCCACACGCCTCCGCGTGTCCACGGACAACATCGGCCTCGCGCGCCTTGCCGACGGGCTCGACCTCGTGCGCATCGGACAACCCCAGCGGCCGGAACTCGCCGCGTGGCGCTACGGACGACGCCTACATCGTCGGCGGCTCCGTGCCGCCGCGCTCGTCGGAGGCGCGGCCGCGACTGGCGGTCTCCTGCTCGCGGCGGGAGCCGCCGCCGGTGCCTTTCTCGCTGTGGGTTGGTTAGCGCTTGGATATGGCGGCGCACTCTGGGAGCACTTGCAGAAACGTCACGTACTGGTACGCCTTCCTCATCGCGGTCGCCCATTCTATGATCTTGCCCTCCATGACATGGCCCATACACGCGTCAGCCCGGCAGCGGGGGCGCACTCGTGGCAGCTCGTGGTTTCGCACCAATCGGGCGATCTCACGCTCGGAGGGGAGGACGCGCGCCGTGCCCTGAGTCTCATCCTCGTTCGACTCAACTGGGCCGGCGCGTCAGCTGCGCGCGTACGCGACGCGGTGAGCTGGCTTGAGAATTTCGGCGGAGCACGTGGACTCCTCGCTGGCGCGTCGCGCGGGGGAATGACCCTCGGCGAGCTCGTACCGGAGCGACGACTTGCCCTGGAGATGGCACTTCATGAGGAGGAGGAACGCCGTGCCATGGAGGGGGAACTCACGGTCCTTGAGGCGGCATGGCGAGAAGCCGAGGAGGTTGCCGCCATTGCCGACAGTCTTTTTCTTCCGCACCGAGTCGATCGTATGTTGTCGTCGCTTCGCGCGCGCGCCCGCAACGGCGTTTCGTAGCCGCATGCCGGATCAAGGAGTTGCACTGTCAGGCGCGATGTTTATGGAAGCCATCACGTCTGAACCCCTTGGCACCAGACGCTACCCCGCAACCACCGCACATCGGAGGTTCGCATGAAGCGAGTCACCGGCATCGGCGGCATCCTTTTCAATGCAGAAGGTGCACCTCCGCTATTATGAGCCTAACGGGTCGAGCATCGCGGGCTCTGCTCTGTGCGTCTGGCCTCGCTGACGTCGCGCAACACACGCCCGGAAGAAAGCGCCGCACAGCCGGGCCAAGCCGCCTCGGCCGAGAAGGGGTCGAGTGGAGGGCCTTTAGCATGAGACGTTATTCAGCGTTCTTGACGGCCGTTTTTGCATCGCCGGTGGGTCTGGCTGCGCACGCTCACCCGCCGCCCACTGGTGACGTTCTTGGCAGCGTTGTCGATGTGCGTGGGCCGGTCGCCGGTGCTGAGGTCCGACTGGCCCGTCGCGGGACCGCCAACGTCTTGATGGCAATCACCGAGCGAACGGGCACGTTCGAATTCCGTTCCGTGGAGGCGGGTGTGTGGACGCTTACCGTCCGTCGGGTAGGCTATAAAGTTCACACGCAAGACGTTGCCGTCCGCGAGGGTCAGCCTAACGTCATGCGCGTTACGCTGACCGCTGCGCCACACGCGCTTGATACGATCGCCGTCGTGCGAGAAGGATTGACGCCCGCCCGGTATGGCCCGAGTTCGCGAATGGACGAGTTCTACCGACGCCGCGCTCGGGCCCGCGGGCGGGTCTTCACCCGAGAAGATATCGAGGCCTCAGGTCGCGCCAGGTTGACCGACCTGCTTCGCTTGGTTCCCGGGGCGCGGGTCAAAACGTTTCCGGGGAACCTGGCCGAAGTTCACTTCACCCGATGCTCCGGTCCCGTGAGGTTGGCGAGGTCCGGAAGTCTCACGGCTGTGGCCACCGGAACGACGGGGGGTGCGACGCCGTCCGTGGCGCTTTATGTCAACAGTGTCCGAATTGATCCCGAGTCGGTTCGTGAGACCATCGCAGAGCTGAGCCTTTCCGAGATTGAGGCCATCGAGGTGTACCGCGGCGTGTCTGAGCTGCCCCCGGAAGCCATGGGAGACGCCTGTGCCGCGATCTTCATCTGGACCCGCTTTGGGCCTGGAGAGGCCGGTCCGCCGCCGAATCAGTGACCGAAGGTCTTCGACGTAACGAAAGTGGCACATGTTGCTTGACCCTTCGTCCCGACCCCTCTACGTTCCACTCATGAACCAGCAACTGACCCGCGCCACGTTGAACCTCCTCCTCTGCACCCTGCATCTCGCGGGGCGGAATGGGATCACGCGCGCATAACGGGTCGGCACAGGTGGTTTCGCAGTCTCGCCCTCGCGCTCGTGACCGACGCGAGGGCGAGCTTTTTTTGTCCTCTACCTTCGAGGTCCCATGGTATCCAGAGTCCCCGATGCGGACGACCGACCTACGCGGCGGCGTGTGATCCGCATGAACGAGGAGAAGCGCATCGCGCTCATCGCCCACGACAACTGCAAGGACGAGCTGCTCGACTGGGCACGCTACAACCGCGGAACACTCGCCGGACACCGGCTGTTCGCGACGGGCACGACCGGAGAAATCCTGGGGTCCGAGCTCGACCTCGACGTCACGCGATTCTTCAGCGGCCCGCTCGGCGGAGACCAACAGGTCGGGGCCGGAATCGCCGAGGGACGCATCGACTTCGTGATCTTCTTCTGGGATCCGCTGGAGCCGCACCCGCACGACGTGGACGTGAAAGCACTGCTGCGCATCGCCGTCGTCTACAACATTCCCATCGCGTGCACGCGTGCGTCGGCGGACTTCATGCTGTCCTCGCCGCTCATGAGCCAGGAGTACGAGCGGCTGGTGAGTGAGCCCGGCCAGCGTGTGAGACGCCTCACGCCAACTGGACTCGGATGATCCTGCTGTCCCAGACGCCGGCGCCCGCCGCGAATGCGGATTGCGGATTGACGGCGTAAGACCTGAAAACGCAGAAGGCTCCGAGACACACTCGGAGCCTTCCGTCGCATACGACCTTACGCCGTCAATCCGCAATCCGTAATCCGCAATCCATTTCTCTACTCCTCCCCCTTCCTCACTCCCTCCTTCTTCCGACTCAGGAAGGGCAGCCGCGAATACTCGTACGTCGCGCGCAGCGACCACGATGCGCCGTTGAATCCGAACGGCGTGAGGCCACTGTACAGATAGATTCCGCGGGTCTGATTCGCCGTGATGTTCGTGTCGGGATATACATCGAAGATGTTGTTCCCGTTGAGGGCGAGCGAGACCTGGTTCGTCACCCGGTACGACAGCGACAGGTCAGTGAGCCACTTCGCCCCGAACGTCTGATCCTGCGCCGGACTCACCGTGCGACTCGTGACTTTGCCGAAGCGGCTCGTGTGCACCATTGCGCCGAACCGGTTCCAGTCCCACGTGGTCGTGAGTGAGATGCTGTTTCGCGGCTGCCCCTCCTCGAGCCGGCCACGCTCCACGCGATCGAACAACGCCGACGCGACCGCGGCCAGCTGCGGCGGCGTCGAATCGACGTGCGCCACCTTCGTACGGTTCTGGTTGTAACCGGCCGTGAAACGCACCAGCCCCTTCGTGTTGAGATCGATCGCGAAGCTCGAGACGATGTCGAGACCGGTCGTCCGCGTATCGACCGCGTTGGTGAAGTAGCGCGCGCCGCTCACGCCGACGATGCCGTGGGCTGCGAGCGTGTCTCGCACCGAGCTGTGAATGAAGTTGCCCGACAGCACGATGCGGTCGTCGATCTCGACCTGATACCAGTCGGCGGTGAGCGAGAAGAACGCTACCGGATTGAAGGTGATGCCGGCGCTGTAGTTCACCGACTCCTCGGGGCGCAGCTCCGTCGCGCCGAGCACCGTCGCTCCCTCGCTCCCGATCGCGAACGTTCGGATCTCGAACGGCGTGTTCACCCCACCCACGTTCACGAAGTTCGTCGACACGGCCGAGAAGTACGACTGGCCGAGCGATGGCGCGCGGAACCCGGTCTGGGCGGCGCCCCGCAACGCGACGGCATTGGTGACCTCGTATCGCAGCGCGAGCTTGCCGTCGGTCGTGCCGCCGAAATCGGTGTAATCCTCGACGCGGCCGGCGAGCGCGATGAGCAGCTTGTCGGTCGGATTCAGCTCCACATCGACATATCCTGCGATGTTGCGGCGGGACCTGTCCGATTCGTCGGTCGGACGGAACCCCGGGAAAACCTGCGCGAATGGAGCGGCCGGGTCTCCGGCGTTCGGCCCGTCGAGAATCGGCTCGCTGCCCACGCGGTACGAGTTCTCGTCGCCCCGCTCCTGCTGGAAGTTGTCACGGCGCAGCTCTGCGCCCAGGGCGACGTTCACCGAGCCGACGGACGTCGAGAACTGACGCGTCATGTCGTAGTTGAACGTCATCTGGTTGAAGCGAAGCGCGCCCGCGTAGAAGTTGCGCGGACTGTTCACGCCCATAGAGGCGTTGATGCTGTTGCGCACGCCAAACTCGAACCCGTTCTGCCCGTAGACGCCACCGAGATCCCATCGCCATCCGGAGAACGTCCCGCGGAGGCCTGCGGACAGCGACGCATCGTCGATGTCGCTCGCGATGAGTGGCAGGAAGCCGTTCGAATATACCTCGCGAACCGTGCGATTGTCGAACGCGCGACGGAAGAAGCCCGCTGCGATGCCCTCACGCTTGCTGTATCCTCCGAAGCCGTACAGCTCCATCCCGTTCGTGAGCGGCAGCGACGAGTTCAGGAACGCCGACCAGTCGCGCGTGGCCGCGTCGCCCTGCCAGCTGAGACGGGGACCCTCGACGCAGTTCGTAACGGTGAACGAGCCCGAGGTGCACTGCACGGTGGTGTCGGGCCGCGCGCGATTCGTACTGTCCCGATCGCGCCACTCTCCCGACAAGTGAAGGAAGCCGTTGTTCGGCAATCCCACGCCGTAGTTGGTCTGCACCTGCGTGACGCGACCGTCTCCCTCCGTTGTCTGGCCGAGGCTGGCCGAGATCGAGCGATTCGCATCGGCGCGAAGCACGACGTTGATCACGCCGGCGATCGCATCCGAGCCGTACTGCGCCGCCGCGCCATCGCGAAGGATCTCGATGCGATCGATGGCGCTCACGGGAATCGCGTTCAGGTCGACGCTCGTCGAGCCGCGTCCGACAGAGCCGTTCACGTGAACGAGCGCGGTGGTGTGCCGCCGCTTGCCGTTCACGAGCACGAGGACCTGATCGGGGCCGAGACCGCGAAGGGTGGCCGGGCGCACGTGATCCGTGCCGTCATTCACCGACGGCCGTGGAAAATTGAAGGAGGGAGCGAGCATCTGAATGACCTGGCTCGTCTCCGTCAATCCGGTGTTCTTGAGATCCTCGGCCGACAGCACATCGATCGGCACGGGTGCCTCGACGGCCGTACGGTCGGGACGGCGCGAGCCGACGACGACGATCTGGTCGAGCGACAGGCCATTCTGATCGAGTCGGAAGTCCTTGGTCACGGTAGCGCCCGCCGAGACGCGAACGGAGTCGCGCGACGCCGCGTAGCCGATACGCGACACGCGCAGCTCGTACGCGCCAGCCGCGAGCACGAGTCGGTATGTGCCGTCGGTGCGCGTCATGACTCCCGTCGTTGTGCCGACGACGCGGACCTGAGCATCGGCGACCGGTGTGCCTGACGAGGCCTCGATCACGCGGCCGGTGACCGTGCCCATTTCCGTTTGCGCCGTGGCGGTCGCCGCCAGCGCGAGCGTGGTGAGGAGCGCCGACAACGAGCGCCGCCCCACACGAGAGAGAAGGTGCCTCGAGAAAACGAGGTCTGCGGACATCCGGACTGCCTCCTGGTTGACGGGAGCGTGAAAGCGTACGGGGCTTGAGCGAGCAACGCGCCGGGGTGGCGCAGCGTTCCTTCCCTCTTCGCGGCGGGCGCGTGCACCCGCCGCCGGACGGAGGACGATGGTGCGGGGCTTCGTTCGCGGTGGTTGAAGCTCGCACCTCCTCTCGTGCCGGTCAAGCAGGCCGCCCGCGGTTATGCACGCACGACCCACCGCGCGCGTTGATGATCGTCGCTGGCGCGGTTAGATTTCGGATTCCGCTTCGGCGGCCTGGAGAGGTGGCCGAGAGGCTGAAGGCGGCGGTTTGCTAAACCGTTATAGGGTTGAAAAGCCCTATCGAGGGTTCGAATCCCTCCCTCTCCGTGATGAATGACAGAGGGACGAGAGCGCAGTCTCTCGTCCCTCTCACCTTTTTTCCGAGTGCACCCTTCGCCCGCCAGGTGACGACACCACGCCTTCGCTTTGCGCCATCGCCCACCGGCTCGCTGCACGTGGGAGTGGCGCGCGCCGCGCTCTTCAACTGGCTCTATGCCCGCAAGTACGGCGGCCAGTTTCTGCTTCGCATCGAGGACACCGACAAGGCCCGCAGCACCGACGAGAGCACACGTGCGATCCTCGAGGGGCTGCAATGGCTTGGCCTCGATTGGGACGAGGACGTCGTCTATCAGGGCGCGAACCTCGAGCGCCATCGGAGTGATGCCGCTCGCCTGTTGGCCGCCGGCACAGCGTACCGCTGCTTCTGCACGGCGGAGGAGCTGGAGCAACGACGGCGCGACGCCGAGTCGCGGCAGGAAGTGTTCGCGTACGATCGGCGCTGTGACGCGCTCGCTCCGGCGGAGATCGACCGCCGCATCAAGGTGGGGATGTCGTTCGCCGTGCGCTTCCGCGTTCCCAATGGCGACACGCGGTGGGACGATCTCGTCCATGGCGAGATCAGCTTCCCCAACAAGGACATCGACGACTTCGTCATCCTGCGGTCCGACGCGACGCCGATCTACAACATGGCGGTCGTCTCCGACGACATCGCCATGCGCATCACGCTCGTGATGCGTGGCGACGACCACATCTCGAACACGCCGAAGCAGATCCTGCTCTATCGAGCGCTCGGCGCCGAGCTGCCCCAGTTCGGGCACGTTCCGATGATTCATGGGCTCGACGGGAAAAAGCTGAGCAAGCGGCACGGCGCGACGGCTGTGGGCGACTATCGCCATCAGGGGATTCTTCCGAGCGCGATGGTCAACTTCCTCGCGCTCCTCGGATGGTCGCCTGGCGGCGATCGCGAGGTGATGACGCTGCGCGAGATGATCGATCTGTTTTCCGTCGATGGACTGCAAACGAAAGCGGCGATCTTCGATCCGAAGAAGCTCGAGTGGATGAACGGACAGCACCTGAACCTGACACCGTCGGCCGAGCTCGAGCCGATCGTAACGCCGATGATCGTCGAGGCCGGTCTCGCAACGGCCGAGGAGCTCACGAAGGAGCGCGGGTGGTATCTCGAGCTCATCGCCCTGCTCAAAGTGCGCGCTCGCGTCGTAAGCGACATCGTCAGGCAGGCGCCGCCGTACTTCGCGGCGGACATTCCGTACGAGGAGCAGGCCGTTCACCAGCACTGGAAGGACGCGCGCGCGGCCGGTGACATGCTGCGAGCCATCCGCGAGCGTCTCGCCACGCTCGATAGGTGGGAGCCCGCGGCCATGGAGCGCTCGCTCCGCGAGCTCGCCGAGGAGCGCGGCACCGCTTCGGGGAAGATCTTTCAGCCGCTGCGCGTCGCCCTGACGGGGATGAGCGTGAGCCCGGGCATCTTCGAGGTGCTCGTGGCCATGGGACGTGACCTGGCGTTGCGCCGGCTCGACACCGCGTTGCGCTGGCTCGACGGAGGCGCTGCGGCGTAAGTGATGGTGTGGCAGGCGCGTCATGTCAGCGGCAGTGTTGACCTCCACGCACGACAGGTAGTAGGTTCTGTGACGAACGTCTCCGGGAGACGCTCTCCAATCGCTCTCCCCTTTTGCCCGAGGCCCTCATGCCCGAGCCGCTGACTCCTATCGAGCAGAAAGTGTATCACTACCTGCTCGACTTTCTTTGCGACAATACGTATCAGCCCAGTGTGCGCGAGATCGGGAAGGAGTTCCAGATCAAGTCGACGAAGACTGTGTCGGAGCTCCTGCAATCTCTCGCCGACAAGGGCTACATCGAGCGCGATCCATCACGCTCGCGCGGCGTGAAGCTGCTCGGCCACGAAGCGAAGCGGCGCACGCAGCCCGTGCCGTACTACGGAAAGATCGCCGCCGGCGAGCCGGCGCTGCTTCCGGAGAATCGAAAGGGATTCATTACCATGGACCGTCGCTTTCTCCCCGGACCTGAGGTGTTTTTCCTCCGGGTTCAGGGCGAGAGCATGGTCGGCCGCGGCATCCTCGATGGCGACTACGTGCTGATTCAGGTGCAGGACGCCAGGGACGGCGACATCGTCGCTGCACGGATTGGGGAGGAAGCGACGATCAAGACACTTCGGCGCTCGGATGGGAAGGTCGTTCTCGAGCCCGCGAATCCGGCCGAAAAGGAGATCGTGGTGCCACGCGGCGCGGATTTCTCGGTCCTCGGCGTCGCCTGCGGGGTCTTCCGTCCCTTCTCGGAAATGCAGGTCGTCGACGACACGGGCAACGGCTCGGTCGCTGCCTGACGAGCGCGGCGCTACGGCGCCGCGCTTTTTTGTTCCTTCTCCTTCTTGTCCTTTTCCGCTGCTTCGCGCGCCTCGCGCCGCTCACGGTCCTTCCGCTCGCGAATGCGCTTCACGGCCGTGCGGAACTCCTCGGCGTTCATCGCCCGCGGCGCGTGGTAGTTGATGTCCTGCGTCATCGAGCGAATGACGCGCGCGCGCTCGGCAACCGATGGGTTCGATGCGGCGTCGACGTTCGCGAAGAGACCGGCGAGCAGAAGCGCCTCGCGCGGGATGGTGATGCCGCCCAGGTGAATGCCCAGCGAATCCCACCCGTACTTCTTGCCGTCTCGCGTCCAGCTCCAGTCACCCGGTCGCCGCTGCGTGCTGGCCAGCGCGAGCGAGTCGCGCACGCGTTGCGTGCCCACCACCAGCATGCTGTCGAGCTGATCTGAAATGCTGCGCGGGAGTGCGAGCGAGCGCGCACTCGGATCGGTCCACACGCGCGGATCGGAGTATGACGGCACGATGCCGCGCACCGGACCACCGCGTCCGACGAGTGGTCCGCTTCCCCCCACGGCCTCCACCGGTGCCTCACGAGGCGTTTCGATGGCCGAAGGCGTCTCCGATGGCGCGACGAGCGGCTGGGTCGACGTTGGAGCAGCGTCTGGCCGTTCGGGAAGACCGTCACCGCCGCTCTGGCCGGGAGTCGTCTCGCCCCGGTTCGGGATCGAGACGAAGCTGATGCGCTCCGGCTGAACGCGGGGACGCGTCCGCTCGAGAAGCTCCCGCAGCGGGTACGGGATGGACAGCACCCACAGCAGCCCCACGCCGGCGACGACGTGGATCGCGATCGAGACCGCGACAGAACCATCGATCCGCCGCTTCACGCGACCGATGCTCCGAACGACGCGAGCACACGCCCCGCGCGCTTCGCCGCCTCGGTGAGGCGCTCGGGCGGGACGATGAACGACACGCGGAAGAATCCTTCCCCTCCGCCGCCGAAGGCCGAGCCCGGCAGAACGATGACACCCTCCTCGGTCATGAGACGGTCGGCGAATGCGGCACTTGGCACGCCATCGGGCAGCGAGACCCAGAGGTACATCGTCGCGCGCGGAACCTCGCAGGCGAAGCCGTACGCCCGGAATGCGGCGACCGCGGCATCACGGCGCGCGCAAAAGGTCTCCAGGTTTCCCGGAAGGAAATCGCTCCAGCTTTCGAGCGCCGCAACCCCGGCGGCCTGGATGGCCATGAATGCTCCCGTGTCGACGAACGACTTCACCTTGGCCAGCACCTTCGCGAGCTGGGGCCGCGCAACCGCCCAGCACCACAGCGCCAGCCCGTCATGTTGTACGTTTTCGACAACGAGTGGAACTCGACCGCGACGTCGCGTGCTCCTGCTACCTCGAATATACTCGCGGGCCTGTACCCATCATACGCGAGCTCCGGGTAAGCGTTGTCATACACCAGCAGGGCGTCGAGTTCCTTGCACCGCGCTACGAGCGGCTCGAGGTAGTCGCGCGGCGCGGTGGCCGCTGTGGGGTTGTTCGGATAGCGGCTCATCCGCGGATCGCGCTAACCTTCGGCGCGGACTGGGTTGCTGACGCGGCTCAGCCCCGGAATCTCGACCTCGACGACATCTCCTGCCGCAAGCGGACCCACACCGGCTGGCGTTCCGGTCGCGATAATGTCGCCGGGCATGAGAGTCATGACGTCGGAGACGTACGCGATGAGCCGTGGGATGCCGAACACCATGGTCGCCGCGCTCCCTCGCTGCCGGTCGATGCCGTTCACTCGTGTGATAACCATCAACGAGTCGAAGTCCTCGGGCACGCCGCCCTCCGGGCCGAGCGGGCAAAACGTATCGAAGCCCTTGGCGCGCGTCCATTGACCGTCCGTCTTCTGAAGGTCTCGGGCCGTCACGTCGTTGAGCGCGACGATCGCGCGCACACTCGCCCGCGCGCGACGCTCGCCCACCTGACGAGTCCGCTGTCCGATGACGACGCCGATCTCGCCCTCGTATTCCACGCGCTGCGATGCGCGAGGAATCACGATCGCGTCGCCATCGCGAACGATGCTGGACGGTGGCTTCATGAACAGAAGCGGCGCCGCCGGCACTTCGTTCCCGAGCTCCGTCGCGTGATCGGCGTAGTTCCGTCCGACGCAGATGATCTTCGAGGGGTCCATTACCGGCGAGGGAATCCCGACATCAATGTTCAAGGGTGACGCGGATGCATCGGAGGGGGCGGGTTGCCTCCGCGTACGGCGAAAAGCCCACTCGCGAAGAGCTCGAATGGGATGTCGTTAACAACATCACGTCCCCGTGTTCGGAGCGAAACGGCCGCGGAGCGCGAGCACTATCCGCAGTACCCGCAGCATCCGTGTCACCCTTGAACATTGACGCCCATCAAAGTCGCATCAACGCTCGCGCGCATAGAACGCGCGAATCTCCTCGAGCAGTCGCGCCCACGGACCGGCAATGCGGCGCGCCGGTGGAAGACCCGAGAGTAACCCCCGACCATAGGATTTCGTCACCACGCGCGGGTCGCAGAGCACGACGACGCCGTGGTCGGTCGCGGTGCGGATGAGCCGTCCGAAGCCCTGCTTGAGACGGAGCGCTGCATTGGGAAGCATATAGTCGCGGAACGCATCGCCGCCGCGCTTCTCGATCTCCTCGCAGTGTGCTGCGGTCAGCGGCTCGGTCGGCACGCGAAAGGGCAGCTTCGCGAGGACGAGCCCCCGCAGCGCGCGGCCCGGGACATCGATTCCCTCCCAGAACGACGCTGTCCCAAGAAGCACCGCCCGTCCCGAGTCGCGAAAACGCCGCAGCAGCGCGTCGCGTCCATCATCGCCGTGCACGAGCAGCGGCCACCGGCGCTCAACGCCTTGCGCGCGAAGCGCCGTTGCGGTGAGACGAACGTCACGATGGCTGGTGAACAGCACGAAGATGCCGCCATCACTCGCGTCCGCCACGTCGATCGCCATGCGTACAACGGCGTCGAGATGCGCCGGCGCGTCTGTGTTCGGTGCCGCGATGTCGGTTGGGACGGCGAGGATCGCCTGGCGCGGATATTCGAAGGGGGACGCGTAGATTCCGGTCGTCGGCGAAAGCGTGTCGTCGTCGAGGCCGAGCCGGCTCGCGAGATAACGGAAGCCCTCGTCGTCGGCGAGCGTTGCGCTCGTGAGCACCGCCGTCTGCACGCGGCGGAACAGGTCCTCGCGAAGAATCGGGGCGAGGTCGAGCGGCACCGCCGTGGCGGCGACGTTGTTGTCACGTCCCTTGAGCTCCAGCCAGCGTACCGATGGCTCGGCCTTCGCCGGCGGCTCGAGAGTGCGCTGGAGCCCATCGCCCAACGCCTCGAGACGGCGGATCACACCGCGCATTTCCGCGAGGAGCGGCGCCACCGCCTCGCTGCGCGCCGAGTCGGCTTCGAGGCGCTCGCGTACCAGCTGGAGGCCATCGCGCAGCATCGAGATGGCCCCGAGCACATCCTCGAGCGCAGCGCGCAGCCCCGCCTCCCACACGGGGTGTGACGCGAACTCGTCGGTCAGGCGCATGACTGTCTCGCCGCGTTCTCTCAACATCATCTCGAGAACATCAAAGACGAGCGCGCCCTTCTCGCGAGCCGCCGCGACCGAAGGCTCGAGTCGCGCGCGCACGAGATCGAGGCTCGCCGTGCTGAGCAGATCTCGCTGCGCCGCGAGCCGCAGCGAGAGCGCGGGGAGCAGCCCCTTCCCTCGGCGGTCGAGACGGTTGAGGAGCCTCACGAGCGCGCGTCGCGTGACGGTCGTCCCGAGGTGCGAGGCGGCCGCATCCTCGACGTGATGCGCCTCGTCGATCACGAGCCGCCGGTATGCGGGGAGCACGGCCGCATCGCTCCAGTTCTGCTGCGCACGGCGAACCGCGAGGTCCGACATCAGCAGGTGATGATTGACAACGATCACATCTGCCTGCGCCGCGACGCGCCGGGCCGTGAAGAGGAAGCACGTGTCGAAGTGTGCGCACTTGAGCCGTCCGCACAGGTCCGGCTCCGCGGCCACTTCGTCCCACACTTCGGAGCGCGGCGGTGTCGCGAGGTCCTGGAGCGATCCATCGGTCGTTCGCGCGGCCCACGCTTTCAAGCCTTCGAGCTCGCTCGTGAGCGCGGGCTCGAACAGTCCACCGGCGGCTCCCGCCGTCTCGAGGCGCGCGAGACACACGTAGTTCCGCCACCCCTTGAGCAGTGCGTAGCGCACTGGCTGGTCGTCGAGCGCACTCTCGAGGAACGGCAGATCCTTGCCGACGAGCTGCTCCTGGAGATTGATCGTGTTCGTCGACACGACCGTGCGCTCCTTGTTCGCGACCGCCCACCGCAGTGCGGGCACGAGGTAGCCTAACGACTTGCCGACGCCGGTCCCCGCCTCGAGCAATCCGATGCCTCCGCCGTTGTAGAGCTGCGTCACCGCGGCGGCCATGTCGCGCTGCGTTGGACGGTCCTCGTACTGCGGGAGCTCGCGTGCGATCGGCCCGCCTGGGCCGAGTGCGGCGGTCACCTCGTGCACGTTGAGCGCGGTGACGCTGGCATCCTGCGGCACTTCGACGACGACGTACAGCCGCCGCGCATCGTTGTCGATGATGCCGAAGCCCACACCGCCATCGTGGAACCGCGCTGCGACGTCGAGGTCGGCATCCGAAGGATCGAGCTCCCCAGTCGGGTGATTGTGCAGCAGCATCTCGCCCCGCTCCGCGACGCCCGGAAGCGCGATCACGCTGCGGACGTCACCGCGCGACACGACCCGGGCGGCGCACACGCACCCCTCCTCGTCCAGCTGCGCGACGAAGCACACCTCGCGCCCTCCGGCGAGCGTGATGGCCGCGCGCATCGCCGCCGCGGCGGACTTGCTGATGCGCGAGCGCGATTGCGGATTACGGATGGCGGATGTTGGCGAAGGCTCCGCGACGTGGGCGCCAGCCCGCAGCCGCCGGCTAGTCATGCGCGTACCCTGAGCACCCTGAGCACCCTGAGCACCCTGAGCACCCTGAGCACGCTGCACCCTGAGCACCCTGACAAACCCTGAACCCCCTAGACCCTACAAATCTCCACTGCCTCCGCCAGCGAGGTGCGCGGGTCGCGCGTGGGAATGAACTCTTGCGCGACGTAGCCTGAGAAGCCCGTTTCTGCGATCGCGCGCATGATCGCGGGATAATTGAGCTCCTGCGACGCGTCGATCTCGTGACGACCGGGCACGCCCGCCGTGTGATAGTGTCCGATGTACTGGTAGTTGTCGCGGATCGTGCGGATCACGTCGCCTTCCATGATCTGCATGTGGTAGATGTCGTACAGCAGCGTGAAGCGCTCCGATCCGACTCGCTTCGCCAGGGCGACACCCCACGCCGTGCGATCGCACTGATAGTCCGCGTGGTCGACCTTGGAGTTGAGGAGCTCCATGCAGACCGTGACGCGATTCCGCTCCGCCAGGGGGAGCAGCGCGGTGATGCCGCTCGCGCACACCTCGAGGCCTTCCTCATCATCCTGACCTTCACGGTTGCCGGAGAAGCAGATGAGGTTCGGCACGCCGGCCGCCGCCGCCAGCGGAATCGCACGCTGGTACGCGGGGATGAGCCACTCGTGGTTCGCTCTTCTGTTGAATCCGCGGGTAAGGCGCGTGCGCGGGTCCGGGACGGTAGCGTAGCCTACCGCGCAGGCAAGACCGTGCTGCCGCGCGATCGCCCACTCCTCGGGCTCGAGCAGCTCGACGGAGTGGAGGCCGAGCTCGCGCGCCATGCGTGAGAGCTCCTCGACAGTGAGCTGACGATACGGCCACCGGCAGACGGAGTGCTTGAACGAGGCCGCTGCCGGCTGTGGCTCACCGGCGCGCGCCATGCCTGCGCCGGGACCCAGGAGGACGGCGGCGCCAGCGCCAGCACCAGTCGCGAGAAAGCGCCGCCGATCCACGGGGTGAGTACTAGAGGTCTCGGCGGTTGAGCTCGCGAACCGCGTGGTCCGCGGCCCGTGCGGTGAGCGCCATGTACGTGATCGACGGATTCTGACAAGCAGAGCTGGTCATGCACGCCCCGTCGGTCACGTAGACGTTTGCCGCGTCGTGCAGCTGGTTGTTCGCGTTGAGCGCCGACGTCTTCGGATCGCGTCCCATTCGCGCCGTACCCATCTCGTGGATGCCGAGCCCGGGCTCGGCGCCCAGCCCGCCGGGCTCGTGCGCGTCCCAGGTGTTGACGTTGCGGACGCCGGCCGCCTCGAGCATCTCGCCGGCCTGCGCTCGCATGTCCTCGCGCATCGCCATCTCGTTCGCGGTCCACTCGCAGCTGACGCGCAGGAGCGGAATCCCCCAGCGATCCGTCCGCTCCGCATCCAGCCACACGCGGTTCTCCTTCACCGGTACCGCCTCTCCGAAGGCGAGCATGCCGACGTTCCAGGGCCCTGGGTCGTGGAGCTTTCGCTTCAGCTCGACGCCGATCCCGGCCTCCCCGATGCCACGGCCCCACCCGCCACGCCCCGCGCCGCCCTGGTAGCCGTACCCCCGGGCGAACTTCAGCCGATCGGACCGTGGTCCGGCGAGATTGCGGAATCGCGGGACATAGAACCCGTTCGGCCGATTTCCCTCGTAGTAGCGGTCGAGCAGCCCCGGAATCTCTCCGCCGGCGCCGGTCATGAAGTGGTGGTCCATAAGGTACTGTCCCACCACGCCGCTCGAGTTGCCGAGCCCGTCGGGGAAGCGGGTAGACTTCGAGTTGAGGAGAATGCGCGTCGTGTTAAGCGCCGACGCGCAGAGGAAGATCACGCGCGCGAAGACCTCGTGCGTCTCGCCGGTGGTCGTGTCGACGAAGCGCACGCCGGTAGCACGGCTCCGCGATTCGTCGTACAGCACACTGTGCGCGAGGCTGTTCGGGCGGAGCGTGAGCTTCCCCGTCTTCTGAGCTGCCGGGAGCGTGGACGCCTGGCTCGAGAAGTACGATCCGGTCGAGCACCCGCGATAGCACGGCCCGCAGAAGTGACAAGGCTGCCGGTCGCCGATCGCCTCCGTGAGCACGGCGCAGCGGCCGATCGTCACCCGCCTTCCCGGAAAAGCGCGCTCGATCCCCGCCTTTACGAACTTTTCACCGGCGTTGAGCTCCATGGGCTTCTGGAACTCTCCATCGGGCAGGTAGGGAAGCCCGAGCTTTTCGCCGCTGATCCCGGCGTGGCGTTCGACGTAGCTGTACCACGGCTCGATGTCCCGATACCGGATCGGCCAATCGACGCCGTAGCCGTCCTTGAGGTTGGCCTCGAAGTCGAGATCGCTCCACCGATACGTCTGCCGTCCCCAGATCAGCGAGCGGCCGCCCACCTGGTTGCCCTGAATCCAGGTGTAGGGCTTCTCCTCGATGTACGGGTGTTCGGCGTCCTTGATGAAGAAGTGCACGCCCGCTTCGACGAACTGGCCCGTGCGCGCCTGCACCTGATACTCGGCCGCCAGCGGGCTCGTCGGCGGAATCCGCCGCTGGCGCATGGGGAACTCGTAGTCGCGCTTGTGCTCGGTGATGTAGTCCTTCTGGTGCTCGACGTTTCGACCGCGCTCGAGCACGAGCGTGCGCAATCCTTTCTCGCACAGCTCCTTGGCGGCCCAGCCGCCGCTGATGCCCGAGCCGACGACGATGGCGTCGTACTCTTCGCGCTGCTGAAGAAGCATGCGTCCGCTCGCGATGAAGGTGACGAAACTCGTTAGGCCCAGGCCGGCGATCCCGCCGTATATGGGATGTCGCGGTAGGGCTTCATCGGGTTGATGCGGAGCTCCTGCGTCTGCCCCACCTCGGACGTGTAGTAGCCGACGATCGCGAGCTCTTTCATCATGCGGAAGAAGCTCTGGGGTCCCATGTCCGCCTCATCCGGGGGCGGCGACGCCGCCTCGGCCGGCGTCTCCCCGACACCCTGTCCGACCTGAACGTCAGACTCCTGAGAGCGCGGCGATTGCGGCGTTGCCGGCGGTGCCGCGTCGGCCACCGTCTCCTCGCGGAAGGCGAGGCGGTCGAGCTCGCCGACGATCGCAGCCTGCTCCGCCGCCGTGAGCGCGCCGAAGCTCTTCTGGTGCGCTTGCTGCGCCCGCGCCTCGAGCCGGGTGAGGCCGGCGAGGAAGCGCTCCTTGTCGGCAGGGGCGAAATGGTCGCTCAACAGCGTATCGATGAATTGGTCGACGTTCGCGGAGCGAGCCCCCGGGGTGTCCGTCTCGGGAATGATCGCGTCCGCAATGGCCACGACCATGACGCGCTGCTCGGGCGTGAGTGTGCGCGGATTCCATTGCGCCGTCGGCTGCTCGCGCCGGTCGCCGCACCCCGCGAGAACCGCGGCGATGGTAGGGGCGGAGAGGGTGCCGCCGAGGAGCCAGGCCGCGCGCCGCAGCGCCTCGCGACGAGTGATGTCGGTGGAGATGGGCTTCTTCTCCGCTGGGGGTCCGGTCAGTTCGTCCTATTGGGGCACCAACGTGCGAGGCGCGCCATGCGCTGTCAAGCGATCCGACGTCTCCCAAATGTCAGCGGGTGGCCGTACGCGTCGCCCTACGGATGTCGCTTTCGGCCGAACACACGCCGGCTCGTCGCGGTCGCAGAATTTCGCTATGTTAGGACGTAACGAGGAATGAGGACTGAGGACAACGATTGGATCGTTCCCCCATCCAATTGATCTCCTCGGTCCTCATTCCTCGTTCCTCACGAAATGGCGACCATGCCCGCAACGACACTCGCCCAGGACCTCGTTCCGCTCGCCGACATCCGCGACGCCGCGCAAACGCTGCGCGGCGTTGCCATCCGCACGCCTTTGCTGCTGGCCGACGAGATCGACCGCGGTACGCGGGTCTGGCTCAAGCCCGAGATGATGCAGCGGACCGGCGCCTTCAAGTTTCGCGGTGCGTACACGTTCCTGGCGCGGTTGACGCCGGAGGCGCGCGCGCGCGGCGTGATCGCGCCGTCCTCGGGCAATCATGCGCAAGCGGTCGCGGCCGCGGCGAAGCTCTTCGGCGTGCGTGCGATCGTGGTCATGCCGACGACCGTTACCGCGGCGAAGCGCGAAGGCGCCGAGCGGTTGGGGGCCGAAGTCGTGCTGGCGGGAACGACGACCAAGGATCGCATGGATCGCGCGGTGGAGCTCGTCGCCGAGCGCGGGCTCACGCTCGTTCCGCCTTACGACGATTCCGTCATCATCGCGGGGCAGGGCACTGTCGGTCTCGAGATTGCCGAGGATCTCCCGAAGGTGAGTACCGTGTTGGTGCCCGTCGGCGGGGGTGGGTTGAGCGCCGGCGTCGCGATTGCCATCAAATCGCTCGTCCCATCGGCACGGGTGATCGGCGTGGAGCCGGCTGGTGCACCAAAGCTGACGCACGCGCGCGCCGCGGCGCGCCCCGTGCTACTCGAGCATTCGAGCTCGCTCGCCGATGGACTGCTCGCGGTGCAAGTCGGAACGCTGCCATTCGCCCATCACCAGGCATATCTGGACGACGTCGTCACCGTACAGGATGACGCGCTGCCGGATGCTGTCCGCTGGCTACTCGATCGAATGAAGCTCGTCGCCGAGCCGAGCGGCGCCATTACCTTCGCTGCGTTGCAGACCGGCGCGGTGAAAGCGCAGGGCGACATTGTGTGCGTGCTCAGCGGCGGTAACATCGAGTGGACCGGATTGCGTGACCTCCTCGGCGATCGCTAAGGCGCGGATTCTCGTCGTCGATGACGACGAAGCGCTGCTCAAGACAGTCTCCTGGATACTCAAGGAGCACGGGTACGACGTGATCGCCGTGCCCGGATCGCGCGGGCTGCTCGAGTATCTGGAGTCGTCGGTCCCCGACCTCGTGCTGCTCGACATCATGATGCCCGATCTCGACGGCTTCGAGGTCCTCGAGCGCATTCGGAACGACGACCGCTGGCGCGATCTTCCCGTGCTGATGATTTCGGCGATGCCGCCGGAGGAAGCGGCGGTGCGCACGCTCGGGATGGGCGCCTCCGATTTCGTGCCGAAGCCGTTCCGCGTGCGGGAGCTCCTCGCGCGTATCCAGGCCCAGCTGCGCGTGCGTGACACGCTCACCCGCGCACGACAGGAGCTGCTCTCGACCGAGGTGCAGCTTCAGCGCGCGCGCGACGAGGCCGAGAGCAAGCGACAGCTGGTCGACATTCTGCACGAGGTCACGGGCGATCTCTCTCCCGACGAGATCTATCACATCCTCGTCAGGCGCGTGGCTCGCGCTCTGAACCTGTCGCACTGCTCCCTGGTGTTCGCGCTCCCAGGCGATGAGACGGGCACCGTCGCGACCGCATACGAGAATCCGCAGCTTCGCGACTTCGAGATCCGGCTCGATCGGTATCCGGAGATCCGCACCGCGCTCGATCGCGGCGAGCCGGTGCTCATCGAGGATGTGCTGACGAGCCCGCTCTACGAGGACGTCCGGCGGGACTGGGATCGCAGCGGCACCGTCGTCTCGATTCGCTCGGTGATCGCGCTCCCATTCCGCGTGGATGCGCAGATCGCCGGCGTCTTCTTCCTGCGTACGACGCGCCTCGAGACGCCGTTGCGCCGCGACGACGTCGAGTTCGCGGACGCAGTCATCAAGGCGGCCGTCGCGGCCATCGAGAAGGCGCGGGTCATCGAGCGGACGAAGGCCGACAAGGCGCGGCTGGAGATGCTCGCGATCACCGACCCGCTGACCCTCACGCTGAACCGCCGCGCGCTCATCGACCGGCTCGACGAGGAGATGGAGCGCGCCCGCCGCTATGGCCTCGTCCTCACCCTGCTCATGGTCGACCTCGACCACTTCAAGCGCGTCAACGACACGCACGGGCATCTGGTGGGCGACGACGTCCTTCGCGAGGTTTCCATGATCATCCAGCGCGAAGTACGGACAGTCGACATCGTGGCGCGTTACGGAGGGGAGGAGTTCGTCGTTGTCCTTCCGGAGACCGCCGAGGAAGGCGCGGTCGCCTTCGCCGAGCGCGTCCGCGCGCGCATCGCCGAGCACCGGATTGCGGGTGAGGACGGAGAGGACCCTTTGCAGCTCACAGTGAGCATCGGCGTCGCGACATTCCCGTCGGCGAGCATCGAGACCACCGACGATCTCATCTCGCACGCTGACGACGCGCTCTATCGCGCGAAAGCGGAAGGGCGCAACAAGGTGCGGGCGTGACGATGCGGTGTCCGCGGTGCGGCACCGTGTACGCGAGCGATACGCGCTTCTGCACGCGTGATGGCCTGAAGCTCGTCGCCGAGCCGGACGCGCCGACCAGCCGCAGTGCGGAATGGCCGCAGTACGGGCCGCGCTCGTCGCCCGGCGCGAAGCCGGTATCGAGCACGCCTCGTCCAGCCGTCGCGACGCCGAGCCAGGCGACAATGACCGGCCGCATGCTCGACGGCCGGTATCAAATCGATCGCAAGGTCGGCGAGGGCGGCATGTCCTTCGTGTACCTCGCAAAGGACACGGAGACGAACGAGCAGGTCGCCATCAAGATTCTGTCACCGGCGCTCTCGGCCGATCGCAATTCGCTCGCGCGGCTCCGCCGGGAGGCGACGCTCGCCGGTCGTCTCGCGCATCGCAACGTCTGTCACATCATCCGGCTCGGCGAAACCGACACCGGGATGGCGTACGTCGTGATGCCGTTCGTCGAAGGCGAGCTCCTGTGCGACCGCACGCACCGGCTCGGCCACATCCCGCTGCCGGATGTGGTGACCTACGTGCGCGACATCGCCGCCGGCCTCCAGGTCGCGCACCAGCTCCGCATCATCCACCGCGATCTCAAACCGGAGAACGTGATGCTCTGTCCGGAGCCGGGCGGGACCGAGCGCGCGGTGGTGATGGACTTCGGGTTGGCGAAGGATCGCCGCGCCGGTGCCGAGGCTGAGAAGCTCACGGCGACGGGAATCGTGCTCGGGACGCCGGAGTTCATGAGCCCCGAGCAGCTGCGCGGTCGACCACTCGATCCGCGGAGCGATGTCTACTCGCTGGCGCTCATGACGTTCGAGATGCTGACGGGAAAGCTGCCCTTCGAGGGGAGATCGCAGCAGGAGCTCATGATCGCGCGACTGCGGAGCGATCCCATCCCGCTGCGCCGCATGCGGCCGGAGCTCGCGTACCCGGTCGATGTGGAGCGCGCACTGCTCAAAGGGATGGCGAGGGACGCGAACGACCGCTACGCGACCGCGCCCGACTTCGCCGAGGCGCTTGCGCGCGCGGCGTCCGGCGACGACACCGAGCTCGGGTTTCTGGATCGGCTGCTCCGGCGGTAGATGTCCTCGGTTCGGCGTGATGGAGGTCACGGCAACGCAACGCGGCATGGGTCCACTTCCTGCGCATGGCCGAAGTATTCACCGGAGGATACGACCATGCGTTGGACGCCACGCGGGCGCAGCAGAAACGTCATCGATCTTCGCGGCCGGTCGGGCGGGGGACGTGGGTTCTCGCTCGGCAGAGGGATGGGCGTCGGGGGCACGCTGCTCGTCCTCATCCTTGGCCTGCTGTTCGGCGGCGACATCTTCAGCGGCGGCTCTGGCGCCCCGAGCACCGCGACCGAGACGGGTGCGATCGAGGAGACGCCGGAGGAGCGTGAGCGGGTGGAGTTCGTCTCGTTCGTGCTCGACGACGCGCAACAGACCTGGTCGCGTATCCTTCCCGAATACGGCGGCCAATATCGCGACGCGCGGCTCGTGCTCTTTCGCGATTACGTGCAGTCGGGGTGCGGTGTGGGACAGTCGGCGATGGGGCCGTTCTACTGCCCGCTCGACGAGCGCATCTACATCGACCTCGGGTTCTATGACGAGCTGCGTTCGCGTTTTGGCGCTCCGGGCGATTTCGCGCAGGCGTACGTGATCGCGCACGAGATCGGGCACCACGTGCAGAACGTGACCGGCACGGCGAACGAAGTTCGTACGCGGCAGTCCCAGCGTCCCAGCGAAGCGAACGAGCTCTCGGTGCGGCTCGAGCTCCAGGCGGATTGCTACGCCGGCATTTGGGGGAGCTCGACGAGCAACCGCCAGATTCTCGAGCAGGGTGATGTCGAGGAGGGGCTGAACGCCGCCGCAGCGATCGGCGACGACCGTATTCAAGCGCGGTCAGGCGAGGGAGTGAGCCCTGAATCCTTTACGCACGGCACGTCGGCGCAGCGCGTGCGCTGGTTCCGTCGCGGGCTCGAGACTGGCGATCCGAGGACGTGTAATACGTTCGAGGGAGGAGTGTAGCGACCGAGGACCAAGGAAGTGGGCGTGTCGCTCCTCGGCGCAGGAGCGTACAGTACCACTTCCTCGGTCCTTGGTCCTCGGTCTTCCTGACACGCGCTTACGGAACCACCTCTCTCTTCGGCTCCAGCTTCGCCGACCACAGCCCGCTGTTGAAGTCGGTGAAAAGAATGTGCCCCTTCCACGGCATCGCGTTCATCACGAACGACGCGTTCGCCGTGAAGCCCTCGGGATCGTACGGCTTGTAGACCGCGATCTCGCGACGCTGCTCGGCCAGGTTGCCCACGAGCTCGCCCGATACGTCGACGATGCGGAGACCGCCGTCGTAGTAGGCCTGATACATCACGTCGTCCTGGACGACGATGTCATGCGAGCCGAACTCTTCCTGGTGGTACTTCGCGATGTTCTTGGGGTTCGTAGGATCGGTGAAGTCGATGATGTGCGTGTACCCTGCCGACGTCTGAGGGACACCGCCCCGCTTTGGCTTGTCGCCGAAGAGATCGCCCATGTAGTTCGTCCCTTCCCACACTCTCCCCTCACGCGACATGATCTCGTCGCCGAGGAAGAGGTAGACCTTCCCCGTGGACTTTTGCACGTAGGGGAAGATCTCGTGCGTCGCCCCGCTCGTCGTCGGATACGTCGCGATGAGCTTCGGCTTTTCGATCGTGCCGCCCCACTTCCCGTTGCCGACGTCGACCGCGACGACGCCCGTCCCCCACTCGGACGAATACGCAATCCCGTCATTCACCCACACGTCGTGCACGCGCGAATCGGGATGATTGTACTCGCTCACGTACCTCGGCTTGTAGATGTCCTTCATGTCGATGATCACGTACTTGTCACCATTCGACAGCGCGAACAGGTGGTCGTTCGTCGCGAACATGTTGTGCACGCCGCCAGTGAGCTCCTGATCGAACGTCGCCGCGATCTTGGGATGGCCGGGGTTCGCCAGGTCGAGAATCACGACGCCGTTCACGCGGTTCGACGCGCCTTCGCGCGAGAGCGCGCCGTAGCGCCCGTCGGGTGACACGGTCACGTCGTTGATGACCCGCGCGTCGACTTTGATCGAGTCGGTCTTGGCGATCGCGCCGAGGTTCGAGATGTCGAAGACGTACGCCCAGCCGTCGCCGCCCCACGTTCCGACCAGTGCGTAGTCGCGCCCGTCCTTCCCCGTCCACGGCCAGAGGTCGGAGGTGTGCACGTGGTTGATGCTCCCGCGTCCGGTCACCGAGATGCGGCGGCGCACGTCGCGCGGACGCACGTCGATCACCTTCCGCGCGGATAACGCACCCGCCGTGGCGAGCAGCGTGTAGCGACCTGGTACTTCCGCGGCGAAGAGGCCGCGATCGATGACACCCGTGGCACCGGGCGCGGCGATCGTGTCATCCGGGGCATAGGTGTAGCTCCACGTGATCGGCATGTCGGTGATCGCCGCGCCGCCGGAGCGTTTCGCCGTCGCCCTGAGATGGAGGACGTCGCCCGTGCGCACCGAGTTCTCCTCGACATCGATCGTGAGAGCGGCCGCCGGGTTCGCGGCAACGGTATGACGGATCTGCGACGTCACGCCTTCGGCGTCGGCCGTGATCGTTACCGCCCCCGGACGCCGCCCGGTCACGTTGCCGAACCGGTCGACGGTGGCGATGGCGTCGTTGGAGCTGCGCCACGTGATCACGACCCCCTTTCGCTCGGTCTGGTCCGCGTGCACGGCACGCCCGCGGTGGGCGAGCGTCACGCCGGCGTAGAGACGCCCGGGCTCGGGCAGAATCTCGACCTGCGCGATCGGCGGCCACTGCACGGTGATGGGGATCGTCAACTGCGCCGGCTTCGTTCCGCCGACAGACGTCATGACGATCTCGTATTTGCCAGCCTTCAGTCCCGTCAGCTGCCCGTTCGAGAAGCGCAGCACGCCGCGCGGGCCGCTCGAACGCAGCATGGGATTCTGGATGACGTTGCCGGCCGAGTCATAGGCCGTGATCTTCAGCGGAACCCCTTGTCCCGCAACGAGCGTGAGGCTTGCCGGCTCGGCCACGATCCGCGCGACGGGCGTCGGCGCAGGCTGTGTCTGCTGCTGAGCACGAAGCGCCGACGCCGGCAGCGCGGTGGCGAGGACGACGCCAACTGTCGCGGTGCTGACGAACTGCGCGATGCGCGTTACGTTCATGGAAGCGTACTCCCTCTCGCAGGGCGACCCTCGGCGGTCGCGTCACGTTTTTCCTCTACCGGAGCTCGCGCACGCGAGCCGGGTTTGCATGATGGTTCTGGCACACACTCCTCGCAAGGCGAGTCTGGCCGCCTTGAAGGTATGGCTTTCGCTTGGATTGGCGGCGTGCGCGTCGTCAGCGGCGTCACGTCCGGAGGCGGCTCGATCCCCAGCGACTGCCGCGCCCACGGCGGCTGCACCTCAGGCGAACTACTGGGTGTACGTTGGCGCCGAATCGGCCGACCTCATCCACCGGATTCGCTTTGGTCCCGGCGGCGCCGAGGTCGAGAAGACGTTCCCCGTTGGGGAGTCGGCTTCAGAGCTCGAGGGCCCGCACGGCCTCCAGATCTCTCGCGATGGGAAGTACCTCCACGTCACCACCGGCCACGGCTCGCCCGACGGAAAATACTGGCGCTACGTGCTCGGCCCCGACACCCTCGCCGGACCCGGAATCTTCCTCGGCTATTTCCCGGCGTCGCTCGACCTCACGCCGGACGGGCTCTACGCGTTCGTCGTGAACTTCAACCTGCACGGCGAGATGGTGCCGTCGTCCGTGTCCGTCGTCTACACGCCGACTCACACGGAGGTCGCCCGGACGGAGACGTGCACGATGCCGCACGGCAGCCGTGTCGACTCGTCCGGGCTCCGCCAGTACTCGACGTGCATGATGGATGACCAGGTCGTCGAGATCGACACGCGGACCTTCCAGGTCGCGCGACGCTTCTCGTTGGCGAAGGGGAAGGAAGGCGCCATGACGAAGCAGCAAGTCGCCGAGCACGCCACACACCACGCCGCGAGCGCCGCTGGTCCTCGCACGCCGATGCCCGTGACGTGCTCACCGACCTGGGCACAGCCGTCGGCTGACGGACGCAAGGTGTACGTCGCCTGCAACAAGGCCGACGAGATCGTCGAGATCGATACCGAGCAGTGGGAGATCACGCGGCGCTTCCCCACTGGTCGCGGCCCGTACAATCTCGCCGTGACGCCGGATGGGCGACTGCTCATCGCCACGCTCAAGCAGGGAGCGGGCGTGCAGGTGTTCGACCTCGCCACCGGACAGAGCGTGTTCAACACGAAGAGCTCGACCACGGTGACGCACGGCATCGCGGTGTCGCCGGACTCTCGTTATGCGTTCATCAGCAACGAGGCGGTGGGCGCGGCGCCCGGCAAGGTGGATGTCTACGATTTACGGACGCTCACGCGAGTCGCCGACGTGCCGGTGGGCCAGCAGGCGGGCGGCATCGCGTTCTGGAAGATGGAGCCCGCCTCGCGCTGATGAAGCGCTATCCGGCGTTCGATCCACCGGAGTACGTCACCTGGAGCCGCGACGACGAGGCGGTCGCGGAATTTCGTGAGCGCCTGTCGGCCGACGCCGAGCGCAAAGCGGTGATCGACCGCCTCTCGCCGGAGCAGTTGCTCGACCTCTACCGCGGCCTCGTGCGCACGCGTCTCACGGATGTCGCGCTCAAGCGCTGGGTGCGGCAGGGCGTGATCTCGAAAGCCTGGCTCGGCACCGGCGAGGAAGCGGCGACAGTTGGGCCGGTGCATGCGCTACGGCGCCGACCGAGCACCGAGGACCGAGGAAACGGCGAGCAGGCTGCGGCGAGAGGGCACCTCCGGCGCGCTTCCTCGGTCCTCGGTCCTCGGTCCGATGTCGTCTCCCCCATGATCAGAAATTCGGGCGCGTGCACCGAGATGGGCATGCCGGTCGCCGACATCTTTCGCGCCTACATGGGCACGGAGGATGGGCCGAGCCGGGGGCGCGATGGGCATTATGGCTCGCTCGCGCATGGAGTGATCCCGCCGATCAGTCACGTCGGCGACATGGTTCCCATCGTCACCGGGATCGCGCTCTCGTTCAGCGCACGAGGCACCGATCAAGTCGTGGTGACGTGGATTGGGGACGGAAGCGCCAAGGCCGGCGTCGCGCACGAGGGACTCAACTTCGCGGCGGTCCGACGCGCCCCCGCCATCTTCATCATCCAGAACAACCAGGTCGCGCTCGGCACACGTCTCGAGCAGCACCATCTCGCGGCTGGTTCGACGCGCTTCGCCGATTGGCCGCGCGCATACGGGATGTGGGGCGGCGTGTTCGACGGCAATAACGTGCTCGACGCGTACGCCGCCGCGGCATTGGCCGTGGAGCGGTGTCGCAAGGGCTCGGGTCCCGCAATGCTCATCGCCGAGACGTTTCGCATGGGCGGGCACGCGACCCATGACGAAGCCGAGGCGCGCGAGACGTTCGACCCCATGCTGTTCGAGCAGTGGGGGCGGCGCGATCCGATCGGCCTCTATGAGGAGTATCTCGCGGACCACGGGATGGAGCGCGACACGCTCGCCGACGTGGAGGCCGAGGTCGAGGCCGAGGTGGAACGGGCGCAGGACGAGGCCTTGGCGAGCCGGCGCGATCACCTGCCACGAGGCGAGAGCGCGGTCGTGGGGGTGTATGGCTGACGCCCCGGTGCTCAGGGTGATCGGGGTGCTCGGGGTGGTCGCAGTCTTCGCGTGCGGAGACCGCGACACGAGCGGGGATGGGGACACGTCCGGCGCCGACACGACGGCGGACGCGGAGCCAGAGGTCACCGGCGCGGTTGTCGCGCTCCAGTTCGCCGCGTTCGCGGACAGCGCCAGCGCCGTCGCCAAGCGGGATTCGCTCGACTCCGCCGGGTGGGACGCGTACGTGCGCGCCATCGAGTCGAACGGGAGACGGCTGTATCGCGTGCTGGCGCTGCCGACCACCGACGGGACGCTGGCCGAGGCCGCGGCGCACACGATGCGCGCGGCGCACGGATCCGGAGCGGTCGTGGTCGTGCGCGACAGCGCGGCACCAGTCGCGCCACGCGTCGCCAGCCTCGTGCGCGTGAACCAGCAGACGCAGGGGATGTTCTCGGTGGCGCGCTGGGCGCTGTCACCGGATCGCAACGCGATCATCGTGATGGATGATCCCGCGGCGGTCGAGGCGGAGCCGGTACCTAACGCGTTCTTCGCCGCGAGCGAGCGCCCGCTGCGCTACGTGCGGCGTGACAGCGTGTGGGATGCCGCGCCCTCGCCCGACTGGCGCCGCGTCGCGTTCGGACGCGCGCATCTCCTCCGCGGCATGCGCGAGGACACGCTGCCGACGGCGCAGTGGGAAGCGTTCGCCGATCGGATCGGCATGCCCCTCGACGATGTCCGAGGTGGATCGTTCCACGCGAGCGCGATGGGCATCGCGTTCGGCTTCGCGCGCCCCGGTGTCGTCGACCTCGAGACGGGAGCCGATCGCATCTTCCCGATTGCGGCCGGCTGGCGCGTCCGGTGGACGCGGGATGGGTCGCGCATCGTCGCCGGCAGCGCCCCCAACTCGGCCCAGGATTTCGCCGAGGCGACCCGCTGGATTGCACTCGATCCACGCGACGGGACTCCGAGTGGGGAGGTGCCCCCCGGCGCGCGGCTCGCCGACGTCCCCTGGGTTCAGGGTCCGACGATCGACATCTCGGTGACGATGGACACGTCGCGGACGGCGATCCCATCGAGGACGGCGGCGTCGAGAGCCGCGGGGGGTGGATCCGTGCGCGCGGACGCGTCATCGGCCCCGGCATGGTGCTCGCGTCGACGAGGGGCGGTCGCTTCATCGTGGCGCTCGTGCCCAACCCGTCGGCCAAGGAGTACGAGGCCAAGGAGTACCTGGCCGTCTACGTGACGGCCCGCTGAGCGGAGGCGTCTCTGTATCGTGCGCCGTAGCTTCGTTTTCGCGATCCTTCTGTTCGCCGCGGCACCTCTGCATGCGCAGGGTTTGCTGGCGCGTGCGGACAACCTCCTACGCGTCGGACGCATGTTCGCGGCGGAGACGCTGTACTACTACGCCGTTCGCCGCGCCCCTCGCGATCCGGAGGCACGCCTCGCCCTCGGCCGCTACCTCGCGGCGCGTGGGGCGCTGCGCATCGGCGCAGTGCTCATGGAGGAAGCCCGGTACTTTGGGGCCGATCCCAGGAAGGTCGCCCTCTACCTCGCCCCGATCTACACGCAACTGGGCGACTTCCGCGCACTCGCTGGGCTTCCGAACACGCCGCTCCAGAACGCAGAGCGATCGCGCGCGGAGTGGCTGCGCGAGAATCCTCCCACGGTGGAGGGACCCGATTCCGTCTCCATCCACTGGATGCCGGCCGACACGGGCGCCCTCGGCACGCTGGCGCTGCGTATCGGACAGGAGACGGTGCAGGCGATCATCGATCCGCGTGTGCACGGCCTCGTTCTCGACACGGGCTGGATGCGACGCAAGGAGACGAAGGTCTTCGCCTCCAGGTTCGACAACGACGTGCGAAACGCGGCCGGTGTGACGCATGAGATCGGGTTCGGCGCGCTGACCGTCCGTCGCGTTCTCACGAGCTTTGCGGCGCAGCCTTCACCTGGTCAGGCGATCATTGGGCTGGACGTGCTGACGCCCTTCGCCCCGACCATCGATGCCGCGGCGCGTCGGATTCTCCTGCGAAAGAGCGGTCGAGTCGACCGGGATATGCCGGGGGAACGGGTGCAGACGCTGGTCTTCGGATCCGGACTTTGGCTGATCTGGGAGCAGTCGATGGTCCCGCTGTCCGGCGCCGAAGGACGCCGCCTGCTCGGCGACGGCGCATGGACGCTCGACTGGAGACGCGGAGAACTCGTCGCGCACTAGCGTCGCCGTCGCAGAACCCCGGTCTCTGCGGCCTTCTGGGTTCCCCAGGGCCTGGGCTCACTTCACGCGCCGCACCTCCACCATCAAACAGCGATCCTGTACGACGTCGATTCCCTCGCGCGCGAGACGCTCGGCGACGTCGGCGTTCCGGATGCCCGATTGCATCCACACGGCGCGTGGCCGCTTCGCGAGAATATCATCAACGTGGGCCGCGACGTCGAGTGAGCGCCGGAAGACGTTGACCATGTCGATGTCACCGGGAATGTCGACGAGGCGGCGATAGACCGGCTGCCCGAGGATGGCCGTGGCGTCCGGATAGTACACGGGTACGGGCACTATCTCGTACCCCGCGCCCTGCGCGTATTCCGGAACGTAGAAGGCGGGCTGATAGGGGTGCGCCTCGGTCTTGATTCCGAGCACGGCGATGCGCTTTACGCGACGGAGCAACGCCGCGAGCTGTTCGCCTGACTCGAGCAGGTGTGAGCGCCACTCGGCCGATTGATCGGCGGTAGGGGTGGTCATGCCCGCTCTCCCCGCGAGCTTCGTGCTCGCACGGAGGCTTCAGCCGTCGGCGGCCGCCTCGGCGGCCGGAAGCAGCACCCGGAACATCGCGCCGTGGTCGGGGGCGCTCTCCACGTCCACCGTTCCACCAGCCTGGCGGACAATGCCAAATACGGTCGCGAGTCCCAGACCCGTTCCCTGTCCCGGCGGCTTCGTCGTGAAGAACGGCTCGAAGATGTGGGCGAGGACGTCGGCGCTCATGCCGCATCCGGTATCGCGGACCGCGATGACGACGAAAGACCCAGGGCGAACGTCCGCAACCGCGGCCGCGGCTTCGTCGAGCGAGGTCGATTCCAGGTCGATCGTGAGGCTTCCCCGACCGGGGATCGCATCGAGGGCGTTCATGACGAGGTTGATCATCACTCGCTCGAGCTGCTCCGCGTCGGCGATGACCTCGGGCGTCTCGCTCTCGAGACGCACCTCGAGCGCGATCGATGGACCGGCGAGACGCTCCAGCATTGGCCGGAGCTCCATCAGGAACGCGTCCAGGCGGAGCCGTCGTGGCTCCTGGGGCGACCGTTGCGAGAACAGCAGGAGCTGGCGCGCGAGGGAAGCCGCGCGCTCGGTTGCGCGCTTGATCTGCTGTACGTCGGAGACGTGACCCTCGTCCGGACCCAGCTGGTGCACGAGCAGGTCGGCATACGAGCGGACAATGGTGAGCAGGTTGTTGAAGTCGTGCGCGACGCCGCTGGCGAACCGTGCGACCGCTTCCATCTTTTCGAGACGGGCGATGCGCTGGGCCAGCCGCTCGCGCTCGGTGACGTCGCGGAAGCTCCACACGCGCCCGACACTGCGCCCGCCGATGCGCTGAGGCTGCGAGTAGCGCTCGAACGTGCGGCCGTCCTTGAAGTGAAGGACATCGAAGCTCTTCGCGTCGCGCTGCGCATACAGCTCCTGCACTTTCGACAGGAACTGCGCGGGGTCGGCGAGCTGGTCGAGCACGAACGCGATGGCGGCGCGGTCGTCGCCTTGCGCAAGGACGTCCTCGGGGATTCGCCACATCTCGGCAAAGCGGCGGTTGTGGCTCACCATGCGTCCTTCGGTGTCGACGACCAGCAAGCCGTCGGTTGTCGACTCGAGCGTCGCGTGCTGGAGCGAGACCGTGTGCTCCAGCACCTCACGTGCGCGATGCTGTTCGGTGAAATCACGCGCGAAGCTGAGGAGCGCGGGTTCGCCGTCGAACGTGACGGGAACGGTAGAGACTTGCGCATGGATCGTCTGACCGTCGATGCGGACCAGCTCGATCTCCATCGGCGGCTGCGCGAGGCGTTGCTCCATCGCGTTCCGGAGACGCGCGCGCACGACGTCGTGATACCGAGAGGCGGTGAACTGAAGGAGGGGCTGCCCGAGCAGATCGTCCAGTGCGCTCGCGCCAAGCAGGCGCACTAATGCGGCATTGCTGAACACCACGCGTCCTTCGCGATGGACCACGATCGCATCGGGCGCCAGTTCGACGAGCGTGCGATACCGCTCTGCCTGCTCGATCATGCTGCAACCGGCTCGAGAGGGGCGGCGTCGCGGCATCGTCGTCGCCTCGCCGCTTCCGCCATTATGGTGCACAGGAGCTTCCGCGCAAGGCCCGCCGCGGAGGCGGCGCGCGGCCCGGCGCTTCACCGCGCATCAGGCGCGTCGTTAGCTTTCCGGGACTTTATTCCCCAGAAATCGCCCCGAGAAGACTGCTCACATGCACATGCTCGTCCTCGGCGCGGGCCTGCAAGGCACCGCCTGCGCCTATGATCTCCTTCAGAATCCCGACGTTACGGAGGTTCGCCTCGCCGACATCCGGATCGAGCACCTTCCAGGATTTCTCGCCCCGTACTCGGGCAGCAGACTCATCCCGACGCACGTCGACGTCCGAAACCACGAGGCGGTGCGCGCCCTGATGCGAGAGGCCGACGCGGCCATGAGCGCGATTCCTTATTACTTCAATCTGGACCTCGCCCGCATCGCTGCCGAAGTCGGCACGCACTTCTGCGATCTCGGCGGCAACACCGAGATCGTCTTCCAGCAAAAGCGGCTGGAGGAGAAGGCGCGGCAGACCGGCTGCACGATCGTTCCCGATTGTGGGCTTGCCCCCGGGATGGTCAACGTGCTCGCGCAGTACGGCATCTCGATGCTGGACAAGGTGAAGTCGCTGAAGATCTACGTCGGCGGCCTTCCGCAGCATCCCGAGCCGCCGCTCAACTACCAGATCGTCTATTCACTCGAGGGCGTGCTCGACTACTACACGACGCTGTCGTGGGTCGTGCGTGACGGACGGCGCACGCAGGTGAAGGCCCTGTCGGAGCGTGAGAAGATCTCGTTTCCGCAGCCGGTCGGTGAGCTCGAGGCGTTTCATACCGCGGGCGGGTTATCGACGATGGCGTTCCGCTACGAGGGCAGGATCCCGACGATGGAGTACAAGACCCTTCGATACCCGGGACACGCGCACATCATGGAAGCGATTCGCGACCTCGGCCTTCTCGATTCGAATCCCGTCGATGTGAAGGGCCTGAAGATCGTCCCACGCGATCTTTTCGTGAACGTCGTCGCGCCGAGGCTGACGAAGCCGTCGGGGCGGGACCTGGTTGCCCTTCGCGTGATCGTCGAAGGGACAAAGGACGGGAGGACGAAGCGCGTCGGATGGGAGCTGCTCGACTACTTCGACGACGCGCGTGGCATCAGCGCGATGATGCGCACCACGGGTTACTCGCTGTCGATCACCGGGCAGTTGCAGGCGCGGGGAGAGATCACGCCGGCCGGGGTGTGGACACCTGACGAGTGCGTGCCGGCGGTCCCTTACATTCGCGAGCTCGAGCGCCGCGGCGTGCACATCCGGGAGCTGGAGGCTTCGACGCGCGCTGCTTGAAGGATGAAGCCGCCACCGGAACCTGAGTCGCGAGAGCCGTTCACAAAAGCCCCTCGAGTTGCCGTAGCGGTATCGTGTCTTCTCGCCGTTGAAAATCCGCTTGATCCGCGTCCACGGTTGTTGCCGTTGCCGTGGTGCACTCGGACCGCAGGGTGCGGCGTTACTCGTCGCGCACCCACGAGGCGAGCGTCGCGCCCATGGCGTCGATCGTCTCCTTGGCCTTGGAGAGATCGGTGCCGTTGTAGATGAAGGCGAACGCGAGCACTTCGCCGCTCTCCGCAGTGACGTAGCCGCCGAGCGAGATGACGGTGTTCGTCGTCCCCGTCTTCGCGTGGAGGTTGCCCTGGGCCGGCGTGAGCCGCATGCGATGGCGCAGAAGCTCCGATTCGCCCGCCACCGGAAGCGAAGCGTGGAAGACATCGGACCAGGGCGCGCGGTGCGAGTAGTCGAGCAGCTGAATGAGCGCCCGCGGCGTCACGCGGTCGAGCACCGAGAGTCCGCTGCCATCGGCCGCGAACACGCTCCTCGGGGCCGCGCCGACCTTCTCCCTCATGAAACGCTGGAGAAGACGGTTCCCGCTCTCGACCGTGCCGGGGGTGCCGTTCGACGAACGCGCCGCGTTGCGGAATATCAGCTCGGCGTAATGGTTCACGCTCTCGCGATTCATCACCGAGAGCAGGCGTGCGAGCGGCGGTGATGGAAGAGAAGCCACGATCGCCGCACTATCGGGCGTCAGCCCTTCGCGGACGTGGCCGGCGATCATGATCCCCTGAGCCTCGAGGGCCCGGCGGAATGCGCCCGCCGTGAACCGCGCCGGATCCTCGACCACGATCTGATAGCGTCTGGTTCTGGCGCGCGAGCCGATCCATCCGCGCACCTCGATCGTGCCGTCGTCGAGCGTTCGGACGATGACGCGTGCGGCCCGGCTGCCGGCGCGAGTGCGAACCTTGTTCGACACCGGGAAATCGTTCGCCGGGTCGAGCACGACCTGAGCGGGTTGCTTCGACGACGCACCTGGTTGCACCACGATCCAGAGCAGGTTCTCGTTGAGTGACAGCGCCGACACGCGGGCGGCGTAGCCGTTGTGCAGGTAGCGGCGCTGCCAACCGTCCGGAATGCGCTGCTGGTCGAAGGCGGTCGCGTCGGCGATGAGGTCGCCGCTCACGCGCTTGATCCCCTTCGATGCAACCAGCTGCGCGAGAAGCTCAACGGGCGCATCGGGACCGCCCTGAAGAAACCGACTCGACAGCGCGGGATCGCCGTCACCCCGGATGATGAGGTTGCCCTCGAGGCTGCCATCGGCGGTCACGATGCCGTCGCGCAGCACGTCAGTGCTGAACTGGTGGTCGGGCCCGAACTGCTCGAGCGCCAGCGCCGCCGTGAACAGCTTCATGTTCGACGCGGGCGACAACAGGAGGTCCGGGTTTACCGAGTACAGCGTGTCGCCGCGCGTGAGCGACACGACCATCACGCCCCACCGTCCGCTGCGCGTGCGCGCGCCGAGCATGGTGCCAAGGTCGGACGCGAGCGCCAGCGTGCCTTTCGGCGTCGTGTGACGGAGCGGCGGAGGCGCCGGCCGTCTGACGCGGCGGGTGCGCCGGCGCGAACGCTGACGGCCGCGTTGCTGCGGCTCGGCCGTAACCTCGCTGGCGGCCGCGGCCGCCGCCGCCGGGATGGCTGGCGCATCGCTCTGCTGTGCGGGCAGAACGGCGACAGTCCCGTCCAGGGCCAGGATGACCAGCGCCCAGCGGGAAGCAATGAACCGAGAGCGTGACGACAGTAGCTTCATGACGGCGACCCCAAAGGCAACTCGCATTCCACGTCGGCCGGTGTGAGCCAACGCTTTGCGATCCAATGACATGACGAAGGAAGCGCGAACCGGAGCGCGTGGCGCTCGTCCCTCGGCCGCGACAGCACACGGACTCTCGATGGGCTAACGAGTCAATCGACTGAGAGTCACTGAGTTAGCGGCCTCATTCGAGGGCGGATCTCCGGCGCGATTTTCGGCCTGTCTTCGCGCGCTCTCCCGAGTATTTACCGGCAGCGCGGTCGAAAAGTTCTCGTCACCCGGCATTCGAGTATCGACGTTCCTTTGAGCGAGAGAGCCCGGGAACACGCAGTTTCAGACCTTGAGGAAGATTCGCTTCCGATGGAGGACGGCGAGAATGCCGAACCAGAGCAGGACGAAACACAGCGCGTACAGCAACGACGCGTTCATCGGAGCAAGCCAGCTCGCGAACGCTGCGTCGTAGATCGCTCGCTGAAGCGACACGCTTTGGCCGTCGCGCTCGACCGTGATGATCGAGCCCATGAGACGCGCCATCATGCCCGAGCCCACGAACGCGAGGATGGGATTCATCCCATAGATCACGAACGGCTTCGTCCACCCGCTCACGCGATTCGCGTCGATCAGCCAAATGCACGTCGCGACGACGACGCAGGCCATCCCGGCGGTGAACAGGACGTAGGAGCTCGTCCAGAGATTCTTGTTGATGGGAAAGAACCAGCCCCATATGAGGCCGACCACCATCCCGAGCGACCCGATCGCGAAGAGACCGGCGAGCCGCTCCATCAGCCCGCGCGGTGACGCGATCCACCGCCCGGCGAAGACGCCGAGCATGGCGGTCGCGATGGCCGGGATCGTGGAAAGGATTCCCTCGGGATCCCACGTCCTCGACACCCGCCAGAGATGGTTCCCGAGGAGCGTCCGATCGAGCCACGCTGCGAGCGACGCATCCGGAGAATCCAGCGTCGTCGTTCCCACGCCTCCGCCAGGAACGGGCACGAGCGTCATCACCGCCCAATAGCCGAACAGCAGAGCGCCGGCGATCGCGATTTGAGTCCTCGAGCTCGTGCGGAGCGTGAGGAGCGCCGCGGCGATGTAGGCCACGCCAATGCGCTGGAGCACGCCCGGGATGCGCATCGTGGAGAGGTCGAACCCGTACGCCGGAACAAACGGGAATCCCGACAGGAAAAGGCCGAGCAGAATGATGATCCCGCCGCGACGGAGCACCTGCCGCACGAGCTTCCCGCCGTCATCCCCGCGCGCGCGACGTCCCTCGAGGGAGAGGTGCGTCGTGATGCCGACGATGAACAGGAAGAACGGAAAGATCAGATCGGTCGGCGTCCACCCATGCCAGGCGGCGTGCCGCAGCGGAGGGTAGATCGCACCCCACGAGCCCGGGTTATTGACGAGCAGCATTCCCGCGATCGTGAGTCCGCGAAACACATCGAGCGCGATGAGGCGCTCGCGGCTGGCGGGCGGCGCATCGAAGCTTGCGCGGTACGTCGACGCCGCCGCTTCGGCGGTTCGCGGGACGGCGGTGCTCACGATTGCCGTTCTTCGACCGCTCGAACGGCGTTCCACCGCGCAGTATCGCAGACGAACTCGACCGTCCGATGCGCCACCGTGCCGTCTCGCGCTCCCCCGAGAAAGTAGCCGCCGAGCCTAACGATCGCCCGCTCTTCGCCGGTGCGATCGACGCCGCGGTAGGTCACGAGCAGCGTTGGGAGATCGCCGTAGTTCTCAGCGGTCGAATCGAGACGCGCCAGCACGCGCCGGCGCAACGCGCTGTCCGCGGGGAAGACGAACGTCGGCCCGAACCGCTGTAGCCGCGACTCGGCCGCGCTGGAAAGCGCCGAGTCAGTGCCGCTGGCGACGAGGAAGCGGCGAGGGCGCGGCCGTATGCTCGGGACGAATTTGTCCACTGCCGCCGGCACGAGGGCGGTGGTGGGGTTCGCGCAGTCACCGAGGAAGCGCGCGTTGTTCGGCTGTTCCTGCGCGCATGCGGCGAGAAGGGCGGCGGCGGCGAACGAAGCGGGGACGCCTCTATGGAGTGGTGGCATGCCCCATTGTCGCACCGTGGGCGGCTCGTGTCGAGGCACGCTCTTGCGCCCCACGGCCGCGCCGGCACATTGCAACAGCCTCTTCAGCGGGGGTCGTCATGGAAGCTCGGCACAGCGTTACGCGCGAAGGCCTCATTGCCGGCGCGATCGGCGCCACTGGCGTCGCGCTCTGGTTCCTCATCGTCGACACGATCGCCGGGCAGCCCTTCCACACGCCAACCGTCCTCGGCTCCGCGCTCCTGAGTGTGCTCGGCCCGGCGCGCGGAGAAGGCGCGGTCACCTTCGTCAGCGCGTACACGATCTTCCACTACGCCGTCTTCGCAGGCCTCGGCGTCCTGCTCATGTACGTGGTCCATCGGGCGGTGGCCGAGCCGTCAATGCTCGCGGTCTTTCTCATCCTGTTCATCATCTTCGAGCTCGGCTTCTACGGACTCGTGGCGATCCTCGCCGAGACGCGCTTCCTCGGGGCGCTGGCGTGGTATCAGGTCGCGGTGGGGAACGTCGTGGCCGCGACGCTCATGGGCGGCTATGTGTGGAGAGCGCACCCGGCGTTGAGTGACGAGCTCGCGCACGCGTTCGGGAGCGGGGAGTAGTCGTTACCCGCGCGCTTCTTCGACCTTCACCCAGCGGAAGAAGAGCGCGGTCGCGACGCCGATCAGGATGAACGTGCCCGGGATCCACATGATCAGCCCTCCCACGAGCTGATCCTCCATCGGGGACAGCGCGGTGATCCGCGGCGCCATCTCGTAGGCCGGATAGAGGACTTCGTCGGCGTACGTGATCATGAGCCCGATGATGTTCATCGGGATCATGAGCAGCACGACGTACAGCATCCGCAAGGCGTGCGAGAGGGGCGGAAGCTCGGGAAGCGGACTGAGCAGTGGCCACCAGACGAGTGTCGCCGTCGCGAGAAAGACGAGATGCTGCACCACGTGCACGTCGTGATTCGCCATCGCGAGATTGTAGAGCGGCGGCAGATGCCACGCGATCATCCCGACGTTGAAGAGTGCGTACGCCATCCCTGGACGCGTGAGCGCGCGCGCGGCGCGTGACACACCCCTCGAGTCGACGGCCGGTCGCAGCATCCATCCCGGCGTGCCGAGGATGAGCAACGGGACGATCACCATGGTGAGCAGGAGATGCTGCACCATGTGCGCTGAGAAGAGGTAGCTGTCGCTCAGGTCGTGAAGCGGACCGTTGAGCGAGAGGAAGAGCAGTGCGAGCGCGGAGTAGAAGGCGAGCGGCGAGCCACCCCTCGCCCCCGCGGGCCGATGGCGCATCCGCCAGCGGTACAGGGCGGCAAGCCCAGCGAGTCCGGCGACCGTGCTCCAGTGAACGCTGAATCGCGCCAGATCGAGCGGAGCATCGGGGTGCAGCAGTACGACCATGGTCCTCGCCTACACGGTGAGCCCGATCTGCCCGAAGAGAAAGAGGAGCGACACGATCACGACGATGCCGATGATCAGCGGGAAGACGAAGAGCGCGCGGAAGAGCTTCGCGTCGTACTTCAGGTGCATGTAGAAGGCGACGACGATGATGAACTTCGCGGCCGAGAGGATGAGCAGCGTCGGAACGAATGCGCGCGAGGCGACGAACGTCGGGATGTAGTAGATCCACACCTCGACCACGGTGATGACGAAGAGGATGAGCGCCACCCACTTGTACGTATGCCACGTCGGGTGCGAGTGCTCGGCCGCGTGCGCATCGCCGTGGGCGTCGTACGTCGTCTGGGAGTGCGGATGATCGGCAGCCATCGCGGCCTCGTTACTGGATGAGGTAGATGAGCGTGAAGATCGCGATCCAGACCACGTCGACGAAGTGCCAGTACAGCGCACAGAGGTCGACGTTGATCGCATCGGCCGGACGCAATCCGCGCTTGAAGTCGATGAAGAGAAGCGTGACGAGCCAGATGACGCCCGCCGTCACGTGCGCGCCGTGGAATCCGGTGAGGATGAAGAACGACGAGCCGAACAGGTTCGTGCGCGGCGTGAGCCCCTCGTGCACGAATGAGGTGAATTCGTACGCCTGGAATCCGAGGAACATCGCGCCGGCCAGCGCCGTGGCGGCGAGCCAGAGCCTGGAATACTTGCGATCGCCTCGAACGACGGCGGCGTGCGCGAGCACCATGAACAGCGACGACATGAGCAGGACGAACGTCGACGCCGACGTGACCGGAATGTCGAGAATCGCCGGAAGCGTCTGCCCCGTTGCGGGATTCGTCCACGCTTCGTGTGGGAACGGTCCAACGACGGACCGCCCCTTGTAGATGAGGTACGTGGAGATGAGCGAGCCGAAGAAGAGGCACTCCGACCCGATGAACGCCCAGATGGCGATCTTCCGGTGGTCGAGGCCGGTGGTCGTGTAGTGATGACCGTGGCCGTGCTCGTGAGGAATGGCGGTCATTACCTAAGGGTGCTCAGGGTGCTCAGGGTGCTCAGGTGCTCAGGGTGCTCAGGGTGGTGTGAGTGCCCGAAGGCGAGGGGGCCCGTTCGCACCCTGACAACCCGGAGCACTCTGAGCACGCTTTCAATGGTGCTCCGCTGGCTCGAGCGGCGACAACAGCCACGCGTACAACGAGATCACGAAGAACGCGACGCCGCCGAGCAGGATCGGAAGCCACAGCGACTGATAATTCGCGTTGTTCTTCAGAATCAGGCCGATGAACATCACGGTCAGACCGACCGAGGCGAGGAGCGGCTTGATCGTCGGTGTCGGCATCGCAATGCCGAGCTCCTTCGCCGACGGGTGCGCGACCTCGGAGGCCATGTGCGTGTCCGACGGGCCTCGGAAGGAGGAGGTCGTCTCCTTGCCTCCTATGCTGACATCGGTGCGCTTCTCACCCTCCGGTGTGTGCGGCACGTCGGCGGTGAGCTCGGGAGACTTCACGTCCCACAATGGGTAGCGTGACGTGATCGTCGGAATGACGGCGTAATTGTACTCTGGCGGCGGCGAAGGGATCGACCACTCGATCGTCGCGGCCCCCCAGGGATCGGGGCCCGCGATTACGCCCGAGCGGCGGCTCTTGGCGAAGTTCCAGACGAAGACCAGGGTGGCGACGGCGAGAATCCGCGCACCCCAGGTGGCGACGAGATTCTCGATGTCCCACCCCTGATTCGCCTGGTACTGATAAATGCGCCGCGGCATGCCGTTCAGCCCGGCGAAGTGCATCGGGAAGAACGTCAGGTTCATTCCGATGAACGTGAGCCAGAAGTGCACCTTGCCAAGCCGCTCGTCGAGGAGACGGCCGGTGAATTTCGGGAAGAAGAAATACACACCGGCGAAGATTCCCATCATCGAGCCGCCGAAGAGCACGTAATGGAAGTGCGCCACGATGAAGTACGTGTCGGTCTGCTGTAGATCGGCCGGCGGCGACGAGTGCATGATCCCCGAGATGCCGCCGATCGTGAACAGCGCGATGAGGCCGATCGCGAACAGCATGGCCGTTGTGAACCGCAACGCGCCGCCGTGCATCGTGGCGATCCAGTTGAAGATCTTCACGCCGGTCGGGATGGCGATGAGCATCGTCGTGACGCCGAACACGGAATCCGCGATCGGTCCCATCCCGACGGCGAACATGTGGTGCGCCCACACGCCGAAGCCGAGGAAGCCGATCAGGATCCCCGAATACACCATCACGGGGTATCCGAACAGCGGCTTGCGCGAGAACACCGGCAGCACTTCGGACACGAGTCCGAACGCCGGGAGAATGAGGATGTAGACCTCGGGATGCCCGAACAGCCAGAACAGATGCTGCCAGAGGAGCGGGTCGGCGCCGGCGGTGATCGTGTAGAAGTTCGTCCCGAAGAAGCGGTCGAGCATGAGGAACGTGACCGCAACGGTGATGATCGGAAACGCGAGGATGAGGAGAAACTGCGTCACGAACGACATCCAGGTGAAGATCGGCATGCGCATGAAGTGCATGCCCGGCGCCCGGAGGTTGATGATGGTCGTGACGAAGTTGAAACCGGCCGCGAGGGATGAGAGCCCGAGGATCTGGAGGCCGATCACCCAGAAGTCGATGTTCAGCCCCGGTGAAAATTGCCGGGTCGTCAGCGGCGTGTACGCGAACCATCCGCCATCGGGCGCCGCGCCGAACAGCCACCCCGCGTTCATGAAGAGCGCCCCGAGGAGGAACACCCAGTAACTGAATGCGTTGAGACGGGGGAACGCGACGTCGCGCGCGCCGATCTGGAGCGGAATGAGGTAATTGAAGAACGCGGCGCCGAGCGGCATGATCACGAGGAAGATCATGGTCGTGCCATGCATCGTGAACAGCTGATTGTACGTCTCGGCAGACACGAGCAACCCGTTAGGTGCGCGGAGCTGCTCCCGGATGATCAGTGCCTCGAGGCCCCCGATGAGGAAGAACGCCAGCGCGGTATAGAGGTAGAGCTGACCGATCTTCTTGTGATCGACGGTCGTGAGCCAGCTCCAGAGCCCACGCTCGTACTTGGTGTGCGTAACGGCGTATCGTGGCGGTGCCGCGACGGTCGTTGCCATTCCGAATCTCCGCTTACTTCAGTGACAGGAGGTAGGCCGCGAGGTCGGCGATCTGCTGATCGTCGTAGCCGGCGGGCATCGTCGCGCTCTTGCCGAACGCGGGCATCCGGCTGCCCGGCTTCATCGCGGGTGAATCCTTGATCCAGAGCGCCACATGCCTGGCGTCGTTCGGGAAGAGACCCGCGCCCAATGACGTGCGCGAGCCGAAATGGGTAAGGGTGGGTCCGACGATTCCCGCGGACACACCCTGCACGACGTGACACGCAATGCACGGCGAAGTGCGGAAGAGTTGCGCACCGCGTCCCGCATCTCCGGTCACGTTCCCGATCGTGAGATCACTCGGCACGGGATTGTACGATGCCGCGTATAACGGCAGACGGTCCGCGGGAAACGTCGGTAAGGATCCCGCCGTTTGCGGCTGAACCGGTGGCGCCGACGCCTGCGGTGCGGGCGGTGTGGTCTGCGTCGCCGGTGCCGTGCCCTGACCAGGCTGCGCTCCGGTTGCCGGCGCGGGCGCTGCGCCGAACACCGGTCCGCCTCGCTGGTGATTCACCCATGCCTCGAACTGATCCGGCGGAACCACGAACGTCTTGAAGCGCATGTTGGCGTGGGACGTCCCGCAGTACTCCACACACACGCCGTTCCACACGTACGCCGACTCCGGCGTGAACCAGAGATAGTTCGTGCGATTGGTGATGAGGTCGCGCTTGCCGCCGAGCTGCGGAATCCAGAAGGAATGCAGCACGTCCTGCGTCGTGAGCGCGAAGTTCACCGTCCGCCCCACCGGGAGATAGAGCTCGTTCGCCGTCGTCACGCCGTACTCGGGGTAGCGGAACTCCCACCACCACTGGTGCCCGATCACCTCGACGGTCATCGAGCCGCGCGGCGCGTTCGCCTGTGTGACGAAGATGGTCTTCACCGTCGGGACGGCGATGAGTGCGAGGATCACCGCCGGAGCGAGCGTCCACGCGATCTCGAGCGTCGTATTGCCGTGGACGTGCTTCGGTGCGGCCTGCCCCTCGCGGCGCCGGTACCGGAGAATCGTGTAGATGAGGAGCGCCTCGACGAGGATGAAGACGATCGTTCCCCAGAAGAGCAGCGTGTCCCACAGCGCATCGATCGCGCGACCGAATTCCGTGCGCGGCTGGAGCGTGGTGTTCGGAACAACGGTGCTACAGGCCGCGAGGCCCGCGACGGTCACGGCCGTCAGCGCGGCGATGGCCAGCCGGCGCGTGCGGGAGTGAGAGGTCATCCCCGATCCTTTAGGCGTTCTTCTGCGAGCGCGACCGCGCTGCGTGCGTCTGCTCTATGGTAAGCACGGCACGCGGAAGGTATGACGCGCGTGGGAGCAAATCAACTCCGCGCTCGGTGCTACGTCGTCTCCCTGTCCATGGTGATCGCGTGGTGCTCGTACACCTTGTTCATCGCGATCTCGAATTGGGCGCGCAGCTGACCCACGGTCTCTCGCAGGGCCGAAACCTTTCGCTGCTCGTTGCCGCCACGCGTGGCGATGAGGATCATCGACGTGACCTGATCGGCGAGCATGGCGTAGCGCGTCTTCAGCAATCCCACGAGCGGACCTGCGGCCCGCCGAAGCTGCTGGCCGAACGGTGCCGTCGACTGCTGCGCCTTCGCCGCCATCGCCATCTTCTCGACGATGCCGTGCAGGCGCTGTAGATGGGTACTCGCGTCATCCAGCAGCTGCACGAGCTGCGTGCCGGCGCCGGTGAGTTGTGGGCGGGCCATTGGACTCCAACGAACGATTGTGAAGAGGGAGGGGCCTCGTTCCTCGTTCCTTGCTACTTCACCCTTTCCATCCGCTTGTTCGGCCGGTACTCTCGGCCGACCTTCGACTCGGGCTTCCCATTGACGAGGACGATGTCGGCGGTGAAGTCGAAACGGCCGCCGAAAAGCGACGATCCCACGCCATACGCGTCCACGGGGATGAGCTGCTCCTCGAACGCGCGGATCTTGTCGACCGTGAACCCTCCGGACACGACGATCTTCACGTGGCCGAACCCTTCGGAGTCGAGGCCATTCCGCACGTTCCAGACGAGCTGCGGATTCACGCCCGTTGGCCGGAACGAGCCCATCATCGGGATGATCGACGTGTCGACGACATTCTCCGACGTGTCGATGCGCACGCCCCAGAGGCGGTCGCCGAGCGCGCGCGCGACATCGAGGCTCGTGCGCACGCAATCGTTCTCATAGTCGACGAGACTGATGATCTGCACCTCGGGATCGATGTAGTCGGCGAACTTCCGCGTCGCGAGCACCGTGTCGCCGCCGTAGGCCGCGATCAGTGCGTGCGGGACAGTACCAATTCCCGATGAGCCCCACCAGCTCGCCTGCGCGTCGGTCGACACACCGATCGCCCCAGCGATGTGCGCGGCGTAGCCATCCCCGGTCTGGACGACCCAGTGATCGTGCCGGGCCGGGAAGAACATGATCTGCTTCGGGCGGGCCGCTTCGACCACCGCGCGCACGTTGGTCCCCACCCGCGTACGTCGTGACAAGACACCGAGGTAGAGCGTCTCCAAGTGCGCGAAAGCATCGTACGGCCCCTCGACCGTCATCACCGTTTCCCACGGCTCGATCCGATCTCCGTCGTAGAGCGCATGTACGATTAGAGAGTTCCAATCTTCCGCGCACAGCTTCAGGATCGCGATCGCCTCGTCCATCCCGCCCAGGAACGCCTGCGTCTTCCCGAACACCTGCATCGTGACCGTCGGCGAATGACGATCCGCTCGAAGAATCTCTCGTGCACGGACGAAGTATTTGTCCGAGTAATAACCCTGCCGCATCTTGTCGACCGGGAGGTTGAAGACCGGCGGGTCGAGTCGTTTCCGTCGTCGTGGTGGCATGGTCGCAGTAGGATGGCCGCGCCCTGTGGGGCGGGCAAGCGCGTCGCTGCCCTTGCGCTTTGCGCGCTGCTTGCGGTCGCGTGCGGTTCCGAGCAGACGAGCGGCGAGTCTGCCGATGTCGTAGCGATCGGTGCGGCGCTGAACCCACAAGAGGGAGCAGGCGTCGAGTCGATGTACCGTGGGATCGAGCTCGCGGTGGAGCACCTCAACGCCGAGCGCGGTGGAACGGGACGCCCGTTCGTCATCCGTCGCACCCCGCAGGACATCACGGGCTCCGTCCAAATCGCGTCGATGCTGCGCGACGATCCGCGCGTCGTCGGCGTCGTCGGCCACCAGGGTAGCGCACCGACGCTCGACGCGAAGGCGATCTACGAAGATCGCGAGCGCAACGGGGAGCGCGCGCTCGTCGCCGTCTCTCCCGCTGCCACGAGCCCCGCGTTGAGCGGTGCGAGTCCGTGGCTCTTCCGTGTGTGTCCGAGTGATCTCGACGTGAGCCGCGTAGCCGCGCGATACGTGCTCGATTCCCTTCGAGCCACACGCGCGGTGGTCGTCTATCGCAGCGATCCCTTCGGAAAGGACTGGACGCGGTCGTTCGCCGAGCATTACGCGCGCGGCGGCGGGCAGATCCTCGCGCGGAATCCCTATCTCGCCGGTGTCGTGGAGTGGGAGGCATACGCCGAGCAGTTGCGGCGCATCCGTCCCGACGTCGTTCTCTTCCCGGGTAGTGGCACCGATGCAGCCGACGCCATTCGCGCATTTCGGCGCGCGGGGGCAGACGTCCCGCTCATCGGCAGCGACAACGTCTCCGTCCTCGAGCGCGCCGGCGGCGAGTTCGCGGGCGTCCGCTACACGGCGTTCTTCGTCCCGTCCCGTCCCCCGGCGACGGAAGGACGCGCGTTCGTGTCCGCATTCGAGCGGCGCTTCCACGAGCCGCCCGATCAGCAGGCGGCGCTTGCCTACGACGCGGCGCTCGTGATCGGGAGGGCAGTACTCGCCGTCGGCGCCGATCGCAACCGCGTGCGCGACTGGATCGAGCAAGTCGGCCGCAAGGGTCCTCCCATTCGTGGCGCCACCGGCACGATCGCGTTCGATGAGCGACACGACGTCGTCCAAAAGAACGTCGTCATCACGGCGATCGGCGGCGCTCGCCCATGAACGCGACGACGATCCGGACGCGTCTGCTCGCCGGGTTCGGCGTGACCGTGCTGTTGCTCGTCGTCGCCGGCGGATACTCGTATCGCTCGCTGCGAGTGGCGCACGGGTCGGGCAAGATGGAGATGGTGCGTCTCGAGCGGGGCTTCGATCTCTCGCAGCGCGTCACGACGGCCGTGCTGCAATCGATGGCGACGGGCCTCCAGTTCCTCAACACGGGTGCCCCGAGTGACGGCGTTCGATATGCGCGCGGCGTCGCGTACTCGGATTCGCTCCGCCGCGTCGCGCAGGATTTCGCGCTCTTCTCCGATGAGGAACGCAAGCAGATGGAGCTGCTGGGCACGCTCCAGAACCGGATCGAGGTGCGCCTCGCCGTAGCGCGTGCCTATCGAGCGAGCGGGCGTGAAGCGGACGTCACTCGGGTGCTCCAGCGGACGAGCGCCGATGTCGATGAGGTGAACGCTGCGCTGAACGTTCTCAGCGCCACCGGCAAACGGCGCATCGAGGTGCGCCAGCGCGAGATGGGGGCCGCGCTCCACGCCAACGAGCTGCTCCTCGCCGTCATCCTGCTCCTCGCGATCGGCGTTGCCGTCATCCTCGCCGGCTCCACATCGCGCGTGATCATGCACCCACTCTCCGTCATTACCTCGAGCGTCGACGGCATGGGCAAGGGTGATCTGCGCGAGGACCCGAGGCTTCGCGGACTCGAGAGCGTCGTCACCGACTACGACCATCTGTCGCAATCGCTTCTGGACGCGCGGCAGCGCCTTCGCGAGCTCCTCGAGACCGTCCAGCGTGAATCGGACCGCGTCGCTCAGGCCTCCACCGAGCTCGCGACCGCGGCCACCAGCGCGGCGACGTCCACCGACCACGTCACCACGGCGATGTCAGACATGGCGCAGAGCGCCGCAGCGCAGCTCGATGCGTTCTCCCAGGTTTCGGGCGCCGCGATGCGCGTCGCTGAAGGGAGCGGCGCGATCGCGCGCGCGCTCACCACGAGCGAGGCCGCAGGGCGCGACATCCGCCACACGTCGACGATCACCCGCGCCGAGATCGGCCGGGCGATCGCCACTCTCCTCGGCGCGCGCGAAGTGGTCGACGAGTCGTCCGCCGAGATGTCGCAGCTGCGCGACGCGACGGCGCAGATCGAGAAGTTCGTCGAGATCATCACCGACATCGCGTCGCAGACGAATCTGCTGGCGTTGAACGCGGCGATCGAAGCCGCACGGGCCGGCGAAGAGGGGAAGGGATTCGCCGTGGTCGCCGAAGAGGTGCGTCAGCTCGCGGACGAGAGCGCGCGAGCGGCACGCGAGGTCGCGGAGAGCGTTCGCAAGGTGCGCGAGCGCGTCGCGAGCGCCTCGACCGCCGCGGAGGCCGGTACGTCACGCATGCGGGATGTGGAATCCGTCGCGACGGGTGCGTCCGAAGCGCTGGCGCACATCGACGCGGCGGTGGCGCGCGTCGAGGACGGTGCGCGTCTCGTCTCCGAGGCCGTGGAAAGCAACGCGGCGGCGGTCGCGCAGGTGGAGGCGGCGATCACGACGGCGCGCGATGCCGTGCAGAACCACGCCGCGCTCGCCCAGGAGGTGGCGGCCGCGACCGAGGAGACCTCGGCGACCGCGGCCGAGGTGGCGGCGACGGCCGACGACATGAGGACTGCCGCGGAAAGAGTAAAGGGGCTGGTCCTCGGGTTCCGAACGTAGGACGCGCAAGGCAGGACGAGGACCGAGAACCGAGGACGTTGCACAAGCAACGATCCAGCTTGGCCGCTTCGTCGTTCCTCAGTTCTCGTTCTCTCTCCCCTTGTCGTCTACCTGACCGCCTCCCCCCGCGCATCCTTCAATCTGGCGACGCCCTCCCTCGCCAGGCGTACCTGAGCCTGCAACGCGGGTGACGCCTCCCTCCACAGCTCCATGAATCGCTCGTACGCGGCGATCGCCTTCTGAGGGTCGCCTAACTGCTCGTACAGCTGAGCGCGCGCGAGGAAGCTGCGGGCGAACAACGGCCAGCGAGGATCGACCCCGCCGACGCCGATGTCCTCGCGGTCGAACGACTCGTAGATGGAGACCGCGCGCCGCAGGTCGCCGAGTCGAGCCATCAGCTCGGCCTGAACGAACTGTGCAAGGCCGGCACCCGAGGGGGAGAGAACGCCCAGCGAATCGGGATGCCGGAATCCCGCGGCGAGCTGCTCCGCGCGCGTCGTATCGCCCGCCTCGAGCGCCATCAAGGCATCGATCTCCGGCGGGAGGCGCTTCGATCCCCAGCGGCGCAGCGGCCCGATGTAGGCAGTGTCGCGCGTCGTGAAGTACGCCGCATACGCCAGCCCGCGCGACTGTCCCTGAACGTTGCCCGCGATCCCCGCCGGCATCCGGTCGATGGCGGCGATGGAGGAGTCCACGGTGCGGCGTATGGCAGGCGAATCCATGCCCAGCGCCAACTGCGTCATCGCCCGCCACATCCCCGTGATGTAGCGCATCGGGGTGTTCGCCCCGGGCAGCCTCGGCTCCACGCGCTCGAGATAGTCGAGCACGCGCGCATGGTCCGGAAGCGTCCCGTGGAACGCGGCCACGTTGCTCGCGGACATCAGGCTCTGAAAGCGGCGCGTTCCGCCGGCCGCGATGAGCGAGTCAGGCCCGTACTGCTCTGTGGCACGACGCAAGTCGCCTAACGCATCCGGTGCCCCCGCGGCCAGCTCGAGCGCCGCGAGGTAGTAGGCCATGTCCGGCGTCCGTACCTCCGGCAGCTCCATGGTTTGGCGCAAGGCGGCCGCCGCGGAGTCGAATCGTCGCGCGGCGACGTAGCCGTCGACGACTGCCAGGTGCGCTTGCGATGCCTCGGGATCGAGGTAGCGCCAGTGCCTCGCGTCGCGGAGGGCGAGCTCGCGAGCAGTCGCGCGGGCGCGCTCGATTCGGTCCGCGCCGAGCGCACGCGCGGCGGAATCGCTGGTGACGAGCATGACGGTGTCACCCTCGACCACGATCCGTGATCCGTTCGAGCCGCCAACCTGGTAGATCGACAGCTTGTGCGCGTACGCGAGGTGGAACGTCGAATCGAGTGCGAGCGTGCGCTCGAAGGCCCGAAGCGCCCGCGTCCACTTCCATCCGAGATCGGGGTTGTCTCCGCCGCCGACTCCCCCGTCGTGGAAGTACGCGTCAGCCAGCCCGTACCACGCCTCGGCGTCCAGGGAATCCTTGGCCAGAATCCCTTCGTAGCCGCGCGCCGCGGCCATGAGATGGGCCGACCCCGTCCTGGGATCTCCCTGCGTGTGCGCGGCGAGCCCCTGCGTCAGCTGGTGATAGCTCTCGACCAGTGAGCGCTCGCGCACCGGGAGCCGTGTGCCGTGCAGAGCGGCCGTGCGCGCCAGGCGCACATCGCTCGTATCGGTGATCGTTCTGCGCCACCCCTGCGCGAGCGCGCGCTTGTAGTACGCGAGCGCGAACGTGCTATCGGCCCTGATCGCGTGCTCGAAGGCGCTGTCGGCCTCGGCGAGCCGCCAGCCGTTGAGCGCCTCGAGCCCGGTGAGGTACGCTTGATACGCTTCGAGCGACGACGTCGTCGTGCGGGCCAGCTCGGGACGCATCGGAGGCGCGCCGGCGAGGTCGAGCAGCTCGCGCGCGATCGCATCGAAGACGAGACGGGGATCGGCGTCTTCGTGAACGGTGTGCTGCACCGGCTCATCGGCGTTCCTGCCAGTCTCGACGTCGTACGTGCGCGCCGTGACGATCAAGGAATCGCCCACGCGCTGGATGAGCCCGAGCACCACTGTCCAGACGCCGCTGCGTCGCGCCATGCCGCGCGCGTCATCGAGCCCAATGCGCGATGCGTCGTCGAGCTCGGCATCGCGGAGCAGGTCGAGCGTGCGCTCGTAGTCGACGACGGTGAGGTCGCTCCATGTCGCGAGGTTGAGCGTCAGCATGTTGACGCTGCCCGTACGCAGCCAGTCAAGCGCGGGGTCGTTGCCCTGCACCTCGAACGGAGCGACGAAGAACGACTTCCGAGGGTCGACGCTCGGCCCTCCATCGCGAAGCGCCCACGCACCGATGGCGGCAATGGCCAGCACCGCGGCGGCGCCGGCGATCACGACTCGGCTGCGGTTCGCGCGTCGGTGCGCCGGTGCGCCGATTCGTGAGGCATCGGCCGTCGGGGCGAGCGCGGCCGCCATCTCTTCCGCGGTCGCCCACCGCTCGCTGGGGTCCTTCGCAAGCGCGCGGTCGATGGCGTGCGCCAGCGGCGCCGGAACACCGTCGACGCGAGTCGCGACTGGTGGCGGCACCTCGGTGATCTGCTTCGCGATCACCGACACCGGACTCGCTCCCGAGAAGGTCGGCGCGCCGGTGAGCATCTCGTAGCCGACCAGACCGAGCGAATAAATGTCGCTTCGGCCATCGAGCTCGCGATCGCCGGCGGCCTGCTCGGGACTCATGTACCGCGGCGACCCGATGATGAGCCCCGTGCCGGTCATGCGATCGTCGGTGGCCTCGAAAGCACGCGCCACACCGAAATCGGTGAGCAACGCGCGCCCCGTCGGCTCGTCGATGAGCACATTCTCCGGCTTGATGTCGCGATGGATGACGGCCTGCGCGTGCGCGTAGGAGAGTGCATCCGCGAGCTCGCGCAGGATCTCCGCGGCGCGTTCCGGCGACAGGCGCTGCTCACGCTCGAGGAGCTCGCGCAGACTCTCGCCCACGACGCACTGCATGATGAAGTACAGAAGCCCGTTGCTCTCGCCGACCGTGTACACGTCGACGATGCTCGGGTGGCGAAGCCGCGCGATCGTGCGTGCTTCGCGCAGGAACCGCTGCCGCACCGCCGAATTCGCCGCGAGCTCCGGCGACACGACCTTGACCGCGACCTGCCGGTCGAGCCGAGTGTCACGCGCGAGAAACACGGAGCCCATTCCGCCGGCGCCGAGGCGGCGCTCGACCTCGTAGTCCGGTGCGAGCGCGGCTCGCAGCGTCTCGAGCAGCTCGCTCACGTCGCGACTCCCGTTGGCGTCTTCGGTCGCGTGCGCGGAACCGCCGCCATGCGTTCCGGGTTCAACGCGCGGTCGAGCTCCTCGCGCGTCATGAGCCCGCGATCGCACACGACGTCGTAGACGCTGCGCCCGCTCTCGAGCGCAATCTGCGCGACCTCGGTCGCCGTCTCGTATCCCAGCGCGGGGACGAGCGCCGTCACGATACCGATTGAATTCTCGACGAAGCCGCGCATGCGCTCGGGGTTCGCCGTGATCCCCGCGACGCACCGCTCGCGCAGCACGACGCACGCGTTGCGCAACGATTCCATGCCGCGCAGGAGCCGGAACGCGATGATCGGCTCGAACACGTTGAGCTGTAGCTGGCCCGCTTCGGCCGCCAGCGTGACGGTGACGTCTCCGCCGATGACGTCGAAGCACACCTGATTCACGACTTCCGGGATCACCGGATTCACTTTGCCCGGCATGATCGACGACCCCGGCTGCATCGGCGGCAGGTTGATCTCGGCCAACCCGGCGCGCGGTCCCGACGACAGCAGGCGAAGGTCGTTGCAGATCTTCGAGAGCTTCACCGCGCAGCGCTTCACCACGCCCGAGAGCTGGACGAACACGCCCGTGTCGGCCGTCGCCTCGACGAGATCGGGCGCGGTGATCACGGCAACGCCGCTGATCCGCTCGATGTGCGCACGCACCGTCTCGGCGTAACCTTCGGGCGCATTGATTCCGGTCCCGATCGCGGTGGCGCCCATGTTGATCTCGCGAATGAGCGTCTGCGCTTCGCCGAGCCGATCGACGTCCTCGAGGATCGTGTGCGCGAAGGCGGCGAACTCCTGGCCGAGCGTCATGGGGACGGCGTCCTGAAGCTGCGTGCGTCCCATCTTGAGCATGCCGCCGAATTCGCGGCTCTTCGCCTTGAACGCGGCGGCGACATCCGCGAGCGCACGCTGGAGCGACGCAATGCTGGCGTGCAGCGCCAACCGGACCGCGGTCGGATAGACGTCGTTCGTCGACTGCGAGAGGTTGATGTGGTTGTTCGGATGGACGAGGTCATAGTCCCCCCGCCGCCGTCCCATCAGCTCGAGCGCGCGATTCGCGATCACCTCGTTCGCGTTCATGTTGGTCGAGGTGCCCGCGCCGCCCTGGATCATGTCGACGAGGAAGTGCTCGTGGTGGCGACCGGCGCGAATCTCCTGAGTGGCGCGCACGATCACGTCCGCGAGCTCATCGGAGAGCAGGCCGAGGTCGCGATTGGCGAGCGCGGCAGCCTCCTTCACGATCGCGAGCGCGTTGATGAGCGTCGGAAACTCGCGGAGCGCGACTCCGGTGATCGGGAAATTCTCGAGGGCCCGCAGCGTCTGCACGCCGTACAGCGCGTCATCGGGGACTTCCCGCGGGCCGAGCAGGTCGTATTCGGTGCGCGTGCGTCCGCCGCCGAAGCCAAGCGTGCGCCCGCGTCCCACCAGCGTTGCGTCCGCGGCGCGCAGGCGTTCGGAAATTGCGCGCGCCGCCCGGGCCACGAGCGTCGCGTAGAGCGTCGCGCGGTCCTTGAGGATCTCCTGGATGTCCGCGGCCTCGAGGTAGGCGAGCTCGGTCCGCTCGAGGGTGCGTGCACTGGTCCCGTGTGGCGAGTCGTCGAGCAGAATCCCTTCGCCGAGTGCCTCGCCGGCGCCAAGCGTCGCCAGGCGCTCCACCCGTTCCCCGCGTCCCTTTTCGATCGCGACGCTCCCCGAGACGATGATCCCGAAGAGCTGCCGCTGGTCGCCTTCGCCAAAGATGGTCTCGTTGGCCTCGAGCACGCGCTCGCGCATGCGGCGCGAGAGGTGCCAGAGGTTTTCCTGCGGGAATCCCGCGAAGAACGAGAACGCGCGAAGCCGGTCGGCGAGGGAGGCCGTCATGGTGAGTTGAAGCTACTGGCGGTGCAGGCTGGGCTGCCAGTGGACTCATAAGTTGCTGACTCACGCCCGGCGATCCTGGCGCAGGATCGCATCTGAATGTCCGGGTGTTTTGGTGGTGGAGACACCTAGCCCATTCCGCGGACAAGCCATCAGATTCCTTACACGACTTCCTGGAGGCTGCGCTCATGTCTCGTGTCTCGCGCCGACGTTTTCTCGGCACCGGTGCCGCCGCGGCGGCTGGATTCTCTCTCGCCCGAGTGACCGACGCCTCCGCGCTCGACGCGTCGCGCAGTGCGCACTCCGCCATGCGGCCCATGGTGGTTGCATCGGAGAATGGGCTGCGTGGCGTCGCCCGCGCGTATGAGATGCTGAAGGCGGGCGCGGATCCGCTCGATGCCGCGATTGCCGGCGTCAATATCCAGGAGCTCGATCCCGCGGATCAGTCGGTCGGACTGGGGGGGCTTCCGAACGCTGACGGCGTGGTACAACTCGACGCGTCGTGCATGCACGGGCCCACGCGGCGAGCCGGCGCGGTCGCGTCCCTGGAAGGGATCGCGACGCCGTCGCTCGTGGCCAAGGCGGTCATGGACTATACCGACCACGTCCTGCTGGTCGGCCCGGGCGCGAAACAGTTCGCCCTTCAGATGGGGTTCAAGGAGCAGAATCTCCTGACCGAAAAGTCACGCCAGGATTGGCTGCGCTGGAAGGCGCGTCTCAACGCCAACGACAACTGGCTCGATCACGACGACGACGTGACGATCAAGCTCTCCACCGGCACGATCAACATGAACGCCGTGACATCGAGCGGTGACATTGCTTCGGTCACGACGACGAGCGGCCTCTCCTGGAAGATTCCGGGACGCGTCGGCGATTCGCCGATCATCGGGGCGGGACAGTATTGCGACAACACCGTCGGCGCGGCGGGATCGACCGGGCGTGGCGAGGCGAACATCAAGGTCTGCGGCGCGTTTCTGACCGTCGAAGGGATGCGCCGTGGTCTCACGCCACAGCAAGCGTGTCTCGAGACGCTTCAGCGCGTGATCGCGATGACCGAGCGCCGATTGCTCGACGCGCGCGGCCGGCCGCGATTCGATCTCACCTTCTACGCAGTCGCGAAGGACGGCTCCTACGGCGCGGCGACCATCTACGCGGGGAAGCGGTTCGCCGTCGCCGATGCGAAAGGCGCACGCCTCGAGGAATGCGCGTCGCTCTTCAAGAGCGAGGAACGCCCGCGCGAGTGAGATCGTGAGCGCACGCGTCATTTTCTGGGATGTCGACACCCAGCGCGACTTCATGGATGCCTCCGGCAAGCTGTACGTGCCGGACGCGGAATCGATCAAGCCGAATCTCAAGCGGCTCACTGACTACGCCCACGAGCGCGGCATTCGGATCGTCGGCACCGCCGACGATCACGAGCCGGGGCATCGCGAGCTGTCGGAGACGCCGGACTTTCGCGAGACGTTCCCCGAGCACTGCATGCGCGGCACGCCGGGCGCGAGCAAGATTCCGGAGACCGCGCTCTCGGCGCCGGCGGTCGTGGAGCCCGCGCCGACGCCGCGCGAGCAGCTCGTACGGCTCCTGAGGATGCGTGACGGCGATGTGCTCATCCGCAAGCACTGGTTCGACGTGTTCACCAATCCCAACACGGAGACCGTGCTCGAGGCGCTCGAGCCAACCGACGTCGTCGTATACGGTGTCGCGCTCGACGTCTGCAACAAGTACGCGATCGAAGGATTGCTCACTCGTGGCGTGCCGCACATCCACGCCGTCACTGACGCGACGAAACCGATTCACTCCGAGGTCGCCGACGGATTGGTCGCCTCGTGGCGCGACCGCGGAGTGAAGCTGGTGACGACCAACCAGGTTGTGACGGGCGGACTGGGATGTTGAGTTTCAGTCCAACCGACCCGCCCTCACCGCGCTCGCTAATTGCCGCTCGAGCGTATCCGCGGAGAGATCGCCCGTTTCGTGGGGCTCGAGCGGGTAGTGCCACTCCTCGCCGGCTTCGTTGACGAAGGTGCGGTGCGCGCGTCGCTCCGCGGTGCGGCGGTCGTAGACCTGCCACTCCCGCCCCTCTCGGTCATGGTAGATGACCGTCCCGTCAGCGGCCTTGCGCGCGGCTGGCTGACGTCGATCACGCCCTGAGCGTTTCGACGTCACAGCCGCCGCATCGCGCATGACGCGCACGAGCGTGGCCCGGTCCGTTGGCATGCTGAACCAGAGGAGCCCGCGCTCGGCCGCCAGCTCCCGAACACGAGGCAAAGCAGGGCCCGTCCCAAAGAGCACGACCGTCGCACCTCTCGCGCGCGCGTGGAAGACGTCCGACGCGGCCGCCTCCAGCGATCCGTCGAGCAGGACGATCAGGACGGGACGCACGCGTTGCACCGCTTCCTCCGGCGATTCGCCGGGCTGGGCGAATGCAGCTTCGTACGAGTCGAGTTCGAGCAGCAGGCCCACGAGCGCAGCTGCAAGCGGCTCGCGAGCAAGGACGAGGACTTTGGAGGTCGGGGCTGCGATAGTCGGGCGATGAATAGCGTTGGGTGCGTCAGGCTGGTCTTGCCGTCACGCTGCAACGGGCGCACCGCCAGTTGTTTGACTCGTCAGGGAAACGAATGTATGATTTCCCGCCGTCGCACACGACGACGTGTGGCGACCTCGCCCCGGACGGCCCCTCCTCTCGCCGCAATGAACGCGCCGAACCCTCTGATGCCCGAGCCGCGTCCGTTGAGTGCCTCGACCGTCGAGCACCTCCGGAAGGCGATCCAGGATCGACGCCAGAATCCCGCCGGGGACGATGCGCTCCAGTCCGCGCTCCAGCTGGTCGCAAGCGAGGCCAGGGAGCGCGCCCTCCGCCCCGAGGAGCTCCTCGTCGTGCTCAAGCAGATCATCGATGAATCGGCGGCGGCGCGAGGGAGCTCGGCCGAGGATCGCCGTCTGCGCGAATGGATCGTGACGGCCTGCATTCGCGCGTACTTCGAGGGGGCGTGACGCGCTAGGCCGTCACCGACTCCGGCTCGGATTCTTCCGTTTCCTCCGGCTCGGGCTCGGACGACAGACTCGCCGGCGTCCGGATCGGCTCGGCGGGCGCGGATGCGGAGTGCTCCGTGCGGAACGTGGAAACGAGACGCGAGAGCTGTTGCGACGCCGACGCGAGCAGGGAGGCGGCCGCCGCGATCTCCTCGGTGCTGGCACTCTGCTCCTGACTCGCCGCCGCCACCTGCTCCATCGCCGATGCGAAGGTATCGGTGCCGCGCGCGATCCCATCGAGCCGCGTGGTCATCTCCGCCACGAGCGTGCTCGACTCCGTCGCCGACTGCTCGATCATCCCGGCCCACGATTCGGCGTCGGCGACCGCGCGCTCGATCTCGTGGAAGGACGCCATGGCGTGCTGTGTCGCCTGCTGCACATCGGTCGCCGTCTGCATCGTGCGTTGACTCGACACGCGCGATTCGTCCACGCGCCGTAACACTTCGGCGACGATCGTCTCGGTGCGCTCGGCGGAATCGGCCGAGGTCGCGGACAGCTTTCGGATCTCGCTGGCCACGACGGCGAAGCCTTCGCCCTGCGCTCCCGCGCGCGCCGCTTCCATCGATGCGTTGAGCGCGAGGAGCTTCGACTGCTTCGCCAGGCGCCTGACGAGTGTGACGAACGCGCGGATCTCCTCACTGGCGCGCACGAGCGCATCCGACGCGGCCGCGCCGGCCTGGGCGTCGGCGACGAGCGTCGTCAGCGCCGTCGAGCCCGCATCCAGTCGCTGACGATTCGCCGACGCGAGCTCGCGCAGCTTCACGTTGCGCTCCACCCCGTCGCGCGCTCCCGAGGCGAGGCGGGTCGCGATGTCGACGAGTCGCGCTGCGTCGGCCGCGATGCGCTGCGTCGTCTGCGCCATCTCCGTCGACTGGTGACTCAGATCGTTCGACGTTTGCGCCATCTCGGCCGCCGATGCCGACATCTGCTCGGAGCCGGCCGTGATCTGCGCCGCCATCGCCGCGGTTTCCTGTGCCGCCGAGCGAATGGCGGTCACGAGGCGCCGCAGCTCGGTGACCATGGCCTCCACGGCGCGGCTGAGACGACCGACTTCATCGTCCTCGCTCGATCCGTAGACTTCGACGCTCAAGTCTCCGGATGCGACCTGCTCGGCGGCGGTGGCGAGCTCGGATGCCGGCTCGCTCACGCGCCTCGCAACGAATGCGTTCAGGAACAGCATCGCCGCGAGGATGGAAACGAACAGCAGCAGTGCGGTTCCGATCGTCACGAGCTGAATGCGATGCAGCCGCGCGAAGGCGAGCGTCTCCGACTGATGCGCGACGATCCGCCACCGGCCGTCGTTGGTCGAACGAACCGCCGCGCGCTCGCGCTCCTCGATCGACTGAAGCGTCAGAAGCCCCGTCGTGCTCGCTGCTTCGAGGCCCTGAATCCCCTCGAGCGGCCGCATGCGCGGCGCGCTGCTCGAGGCCGCGATGACCAGTCCGTCCGTGTCGAGCAGCTCGAGCCGCATCTCGGACTCGCTCGCGAGGCGACCGAGCTCCTGATCCACGCCCCGCAACCCGAAGACGACCTTCAGGACGCCTAACGGCGGTCCGTCCGTCCCCTCGCGGATGACGCCCGTCATCGAGATCGACACCACCCGTGCCGAGGAATCGTAGGAGGCTTCGCTGGACACGACGCCGTCACGCATCGCGCGCTGCCACCACTCCTCATCCGACTGCACGAAATCAGACGTGCGCCCGGTCGTCACGGCGTTCAGGCCGTTCACGTCGGTCAGGATGATCTCGGCGATGTCACCCGTGCTGCGCAGCTGGCGCAGGTAGGCGCGAAGCCGGAGGTCGACGTCCAGGCTTCGCCGCTCGTCATGTTGGGCTTCGAGGTCCGCGGTCGAGCGGCTGGTGAGCCCCTCGCGCCGTGTACGCTCGTTGGCCGCGCGTGCCGCATCCACGACCGCGGGCGAGCTGGCCAGCATCGAGACAAGTTGTTCGTGATCGCCGACATATCGGTCCACGCGGAGTGCGGCGCGCGTGGCCGCATCGCTCAGCTGGCCGTCGACCCGCGCGCGCTCATCGCGACCGAGCCATTGCGACACCGGCCACGCGATCATCGCCAACGCCACGAGCGACACCGCGCCAATCCCGAGCACGAGGCGCGTGTGGAACGTCTGCTTCGCCTCGGCGTCGATCAGATCCGGATCGGGTGCTATGGAGGAGGAAGACGCAAGGCTCATGATCGCTTGTGGGCGCGTACTCCACTGCTAAATTGCATTTAGGCAAGCGCTTAAGCGCTCGGTATCGGCAGTGCACTCGGAGCGGCCGCACCGCCACGCCATCCCCGCGCGCCTCTCACATGACGCTCACGACATCGCGACCGTTCGCCGAAGGGTCGGCGAGCTACGATCACGCCGCCATCGAGCGCAAATGGCAGGCGCGCTGGGAGTCTCAGCGGGCGAACCGTGCCGACCTCGACCGGGCAGAACGGCCTTATTACGTCCTCATGATGTTCCCGTACCCGTCGGCGGAAGGGTTGCACATCGGCAACCTCTTCGCGTTCACGGGGAACGACATCCATGGACGATTCCAGCGGCTCCAAGGGCACAACGTCTTCGAGCCCATTGGGTTCGACGCGTTCGGCATCCACTCCGAGAACTACGCGCTGAAGCTCGACATCCACCCGCTCGAGCTCATCCCGCAAAACATCGCGAACTTTCGGCGACAGCTGCGCGCCGCGGGACTCATGCTCGATTGGGGACGGGAGCTCGCGACCACGGATCCGCGCTACTACAAGTGGACGCAATGGATCTTCCTCCAGCTCCTCAAGCACGGGCTCGCGTACAAGCAGAAAGCCGCCGTCAACTGGTGTCCGTTCGACAAGACGGTGCTCGCGAACGAGCAAGTCATCAACGGCGCCTGCGAGCGCTGCGGCACCGCCGTCGAGCAGCGATTTCTCGAGCAGTGGTTCTTCCGGATCACCGACTATGCGCAGCGGCTGCTCGAGAACCTCGACTGGATCGACTGGTCGGAGTCGACGAAGAGCGCGCAGCGAAACTGGATCGGACGCTCGGAGGGGGCGGAGCTCGTCTTCAAGGTCGGTGAGGACCTTGATGTTCGCGTCTTCACGACCCGCCCCGACACCGTCTTCGGTGCGACGTATCTCGTTCTCGCGCCGGAGCACCCGCTCGTCGATTCGCTGACGACGGACGCCGAGCGTGCCTCGGTGCGTGCGTACGTGGAGCGCACGAAGCGGCAGGACGTGACGACGCGCAAGAGCGTCGACACGCGGGAGAAGACGGGCGCGTTCACCGGGTCGTACGCGCGCAATCCCGCGAACGGCGACCGCATACAGGTCTGGATTGCCGATTACGTCCTGATGGAATACGGGACGGGCGCGATCATGGCGGTTCCGGGACATGATGAGCGCGACTTCGAGTTCGCCACCACGCTCGGCCTGCCGATCGTGCGCGTGGTCGCGGAGGATGCGTCGCGCGTCGACGCCCCGCTCGACGCCGCGTACACCGACAACGAGCAGGGAGTGCTCGTCAACTCGGGGGAGTTCAACGGCCTCGCGGTGCCTGAGGCGAAGGGTCGCATCGTGGAATGGCTCGGCTCACGCAATGCGGCGCGGCCGGTGGTGAACTACCGCCTGCACGACTGGTGCATCTCGCGGCAGCGGTACTGGGGCCCGCCGATCCCGGTGATCTATTGCGACGACTGCGGCGTTCAGCCGGTGCCCGAAGACGATCTCCCCGTCGAGCTCCCGCACGTGAAGGATTTCAGGCCTGACGACACGGGGATCTCACCGCTCGCGCGCCACGAGGAGTGGTATCGCGTTCCATGCCCGAAGTGCGGACGCACGGCGCGCCGCGAGACGGACGTATCGGACACCTTCCTCGACAGCTCCTGGTATTTCCTGCGCTATCCGAGCACCGAGTACGACGACCGCCCGTTCGATCGCGAGCGGACTCGCCGGTGGTTACCGGTACATTCCTACATCGGCGGGAACGAGCACTCGGTGCTGCACCTGCTGTACTCTCGCTTCATCACCATGGTGCTGCACGACCACGGTCACGTCGACTTCGAGGAGCCGTTCAAGCGATTCCGCGCGCACGGAATGATCGTGCGCGAGGGCGCGAAGATGTCGAAGAGCCGCGGCAACGTCGTCGTGCCTGACGAGTACATTGCCGAGTGGGGCGCCGACGCCTTTCGCACGTATCTCATGTTCCTCGGCCCCTTCGAGGAGGGCGGCGATTTCCGCGACGGCGGAATTTCGGGGGTGAAGCGCTTCCTGGACCGCCTGTGGGCATCCGTGGTGGACCGGCGCGAGGATGGTGCGCCGGACCCTGGCGTGATGCGCAAGCTCCACCAGACGATCCGGAAGGTCACCGACGACATTCCGCGACTCGGCTACAACACGGCGATTCCGGCGATGATGCAATACATGAACACGCTGCGCGCCGGCGAGCGCCGAGCGCACCGCGCGGAAGTCGAGCCGTTAGTGAAGCTCGTGTCCCCGTTCGCCCCACACATCGCCGAGGAGCTCTGGGAGCGCCTGGGGCACGACGACGGAATCTTCGATTCCGGCTGGCCCTCGTACGATGCGGCGCTCGCGGCCGAAGACACGATCGAGCTCGTAGTACAGGTAAACGGCAAGGTGCGCGGGCGCCTGCACGTCCCGCCGGACATCACGAAAGTCGACGTCCTAGCGGCCGCGCTCGCCGACGAGGGCGTGAAGAAGTTCGTCACGGGCCAGCCGAAGAAGGTCGTCTTCGTGCCGGGAAGGTTGTTGAATGTCGTGGTGTGAGGGTCGAAGTGCTCAGGGTGCGCAGGGTGCTCAGGGTGCTCAGGGTGCTCAGGGTG
>JBQTHJ010000044.1:0-3925 GCA_052389995.1 Gemmatimonadaceae bacterium
GTTGGGCCGCCTGCGTGACGCCGGCACGATACACCGGCCTCGCTTAACCGCTTCTGGTTCCCGACCGCGCCCTCGGCGCGATCGTCGTGCTCGGGAACCGAGAACGGGAATTCGACGGGCATGACGAGGAGCTGCTGCTCGTGCTCGCGGGACACGGGGCGATCGCGATCGAGAACGCGCGCCTCTTTCGCGCCGCCGCACGTACGATGCAGCACGCGAGCATCCTCGCCTCGAGCGCGCGCGCACTCGCACGACATGTCAGCGCGAAGGCGATGTTCGCCGACATCGTGCGCGTTGCGCGTGAGGCCCTGCGCGCCGACGGTGTCGGCATCTACCTCGCGAACCCTCAGTCGCAGCGCGTGGAAGTCGCGCTTCAGGAGGGCGCCGGCGCCGGTGCGTCCCACGAGGCGCAGCACGCATTCTGGGAGACGCCTCTCGGCGAGGTGCTTCGCTCGGGGCGCCCGGCGTTCATCGCGGACCTCGGCCAGCACATGGGGCTCGCGCCCGTCCGCACGCTCCTCCAGCAGAACCTCCATTCGGCCGCGATTCTTCCGCTCGTGATCGAGGGTGAGCCGCGCGGCGTCCTGACGCTTCGATATCGGCGCCCTCAGCCGTTCGATACGGAGCAGCGGCAACTGCTCACCGATTTCGGCACGCACGTGGCACTCGCCGTCCGCAACGCACGCCTGTTCGACGACCTCGAGCGTCGCGCTGCGCGACTCGAGGCGGTCACGCAGGTGCAGCGGGCCATCTCGGAGGCCGTGTCGCTCGAGGAGGTATACGCGAAGATCTACTCCGCCGTCGCGTCCGTCGTCGACTCGCCGTGCTTCGTGCTCCTTTCCTTCGACGCGGAGGCGGGTGTCTTCGTGCCCGCGTACTGCGTCAACGATGGCGTGCCGATCGAGACCGATGATTTACCTCGATTTCCGCCCGGCACCGGAAATACGACGCAGGCCTTTCGCACGCATGAGCCGAACGTCGCCGCACGCTCGCGTGCGGGGTGGTCGGGACAGGTACACGTGACGGAGGGGAAGGGAGAAGTCGCGGTCGTGCTCAGCGCGCCGATCCTGAACGGCGACCGGGCGCTCGGCGTCCTCCAGGCGCAATCGTACGATCCGGACGCGTACGACTGGGACGATGTCGACCTCGTCATGCTCATCGCTCGTCAGGCAGGCACGGCGATCGTCAACGCTCGCGCGTTCGAAGCCGAGCGCCGCGAGCGCGAGCGCGCGCAGCTGTCGGCTGCGATGGCGCGTACGGCGCTCGCCGCTACCGAGCTCGAGGATGGTGCGCGGGCGGTGCTCGACGTGGTCGCGATGGCTTGCCCCTCGCCGGGCATGATGATCAGCGTGGCAGGGACGGATGGCGCGTGCCGTCCGGTCGCGGCGCGGGGGGTAGCGCCCTCGGTCAGCGAGACGACGGGGATTCTTCGCATCGCGCTCTCATCCGGCGAGCGCACGCTCGGTCAGCTCCTCGTGCGCGATCACGGACTCCCGCCGCACGTGCGCGAGACCTTGCGACGGCTCGCCGATCCGCTCGCGCTCGCGCTCGCCACGCTCCAGCTCCGCGAGGAGGAGCGGCATCAACAGGAGCGGCGTCGCGTCCTGGCGACCGCGCTCGAGGCAATGGAGCAACCCGTCTTCATCGTGTCTCGAGATCTCATCGTGCGCTACGCCAACGGCGCCGCGGCCGCGGAGTTCGGCTACGCCCCCGACGAGCTGGTGGGACTCCACGTGAGCACCTTCCAGGTGCACTCGTGGAGCGCGCCGGATCGCAACGCCGCCGCGCGCGCGATGGAGGAGATGGGCCACTGGGCGGGCGAGCGCCCACTTCGGCGTCGCGGTGGCAACGACTTCCCCGCCTGGCTCATCGTGAGCGCGATCAAGGACGGTGCGGGACGCCGCGTCGGCCACGTCATCGTCGTGCGCGACCTCACCGAGGAGCGTCGCATGGCGGAGCAGCTCCGCCAGTCGGAAAAGCTCGCCGCGCTCGGCGAGCTCGTCGCCGGCGTCGCGCACGAGGTGAACAATCCGCTCACCGGCATCAGCGCGTTCGCGCAGCTTCTGCTCGAGGACGAGCTCAAGGGTGAGCAGAAGGAGTCGGTGACCTTGATGAAGCGGGAGGCCGACCGCGCCGTGTCGGTCATTCGTGATCTGCTCGCGTTCGCGCGCAAGACCGGTCCCCGCAGCGTCAGCGTGGATTTGAACGATCTCATCGAGCAGACGCTGCGACTTCGCGCGTACGGCATGCGCTCCACGGGCGTTACCGTCGAAAGCGAGCTCGATCCCGCCCTCGCACTCGTCCGTGGGGACGATCGCCAGCTTCAGCAGGTGCTCCTGAACCTCATTGTGAACGCCGAGCACGCGATGTCGAGCACGCCGGTGCGGCAGCTCGGCGTGCGCACGCGTAACGACGGGACGAGGGTCGTCGTCGAAATCAGAGACACCGGCACCGGGATGACCCCGGAGATCCAGAAACGCATCTTCGAGCCCTTCTTCACGACGAAGCCGGAGGGCACCGGCACGGGGCTCGGACTCAGCGTCAGCTATGGCATCATCCAGTCACACGCCGGCACTCTCTCGGCACACAGCGTCGTCGGAGTGGGCTCAACGTTCCGCATCTCCCTTCCCGCTTCACCCGCCGTAGATGGCGGGCCGCCGTCGAACCTTCAGTAGGCATCCATGAGCGAGACCTCGACCGTCCACACGCCACGCGCCGCCCGTCCCAACGGGATGGCGCTCGACGAGTGGGTCAAACGCATCCTCATTGTCGACGATGAGGAGACCATCCGCCTCGCGCTGGCCAAGTTCCTCCGCTCGCGCGGGTACGATGTCCACACGGCCGACAGCGGCCCGGCGGCACTCGAGCATCTCGGCCGCAACCGGTACGTGTTGATGCTGTGCGACGTGCGCATGCCGGGGATGACCGGCGTCGAAGTGGTGCCCAAAGCGCTCCAGCTCGATGCCGACCTCGCGATCATGATGCTCACCGCGGTCAACGATGCGCCGACCGCGACCGAGGCGCTGTCGAGCGGCGCGTATGACTACCTGATGAAGCCGATCGAGCTCATCGATCTCCAGCAGGCGGTCGAGCGTGCGCTGCACAAGCGCGATCTCGCGATCGAGCAGCGCAAGGTTGAACGTCTCATTCGCGAGGAGGTCGCGCTCCGCACCGCGGAGCTCGAGCGCGAGAAGGGCGCGCTACGCGGGCTCACCGTCAACATCGTGGAGACGCTGATCAACGCGATGGAGGCGAAGGACATCTATTTGCGCGGCCATTCCCAGCGTGTCGCCGCCCTCGGCGCCTCCATCGCGGATCAGCTCGGTCTCGATCCCGACACGGTAGAGAACGTCCGGCTCGCCGGGCGTATTCACGACGTCGGCAAGATCGGCATCCGCGAGGAGATCCTGAACAAGCCCGGAAAGCTGACGCCGGAAGAGTTCGCACACATCAAGGATCACGTGCGCATCGGGATGGAGATTCTGGCACCGCTCAAGCACATCGGTGAGGCGTTGCGGTTCGTGCACGACCACCACGAGCACCACGACGGCCAAGGCTATCCGCGCGGGCTCAAGGACGAGCAGATCTCGATCGGTGGGAAGATTCTCGCCGCCGCCGACGCATTCGACGCGTTGACGTCGAAGCGTGCCTATCGCGAGCCACTGACACAGGACGACACGCTGACGCTCCTCGAGGGCCAGGTGAGCCGCCTTCTCGACCCGCGCGTCTTCAAGGCGCTTCACGCGGTCGTCGGCCGGCCGCAGTCGCTCGTGTTCATCGACGAGATTGACGATTGAGCGTCTGGTACCAGGCGCGCGGCAACCCGTCGGCGTCTTGAGGCAAAGACGTCAGGTGTCAGAATACAGATGACAGAATTCAGATAAGAGCTACGGGGAGCCAGTTCGTGGCGGCCTGTTGGTCTTTC
>JBQTHJ010000045.1:0-58615 GCA_052389995.1 Gemmatimonadaceae bacterium
CGTACTGGTTGACCGCCTGGTCCTTCTCGTTCTGGGCGATGAACAGATTGTCCAGCGTGATCCGCCCGATGCCGTACCGGTTGTAGGCGACCTCGTAGCGCTTCGCCGCGACGCTGTCGGCTTTGGCCGAGAGCGCGAGCGTGCGCCGGGCCTGCGCGAGCTGAAGCGCCGCGAACCGCGCCTCGTGCGCCACTTCCTTTGCGGTCTGAGTCGCGAGCTGCTCGGCCCCCTCGCGCTCCGACTTGGCGGCCTCGACCTCGGCCCCGTGCGCACCCCATTGCCAGAGCGGCATTTCGATCGCCAGCGAGAACTGGCGCGCTTCCTGGAGATTGCGATACACTTGCGCGCGCTGGGTTCCGGTGCCGTTGTACCCGAAGCTCGCCGACACCGTCGCGCCCACCCAGTTGCCGAACCGCGCCTCGGTCACCCCGCGGCGCGCCTGCACCAGGGCGAGCTCGGTCTGGCTCATGACGGCCCGGTTGCGCAACGCCTCGGCCACCGCGACGGCGGTGTCGGCCTCGAACGCGGGCACCTCCGCGGTCACCGCAATCTCGACCGGCGTTCCCTCGGGAAGGTTGAGCGCGATCCGGAGCGCTTCTCCGGCGCGCCGGTGGGTGAGCCGGGCTCCGTCGAGCGCCGTGCGGGCCCGCACCAGGGCCAGCTCGCTCTGGAGCAGATCGTTCTCCCCGATCTTACCGACCTCGAACCGCCCCTGATTGAGCCGGTAGAGTGTGTCGTTGACGGCCGCGTTCTTGGTTTGATTGGCCAGATTCACCTGCGCGGCATAAAGGTCGAAGAAGAGCCTGGTCACGTCGATCGCGATGTTCTCCAGCGCCTCGAGGTATCCCCGGTCGGCGGCTTCCTGGCGGAGGGGTTGCTCCCGCCGGTCCCACGCCAGCGTATTAGGTCGCAGGATGTCCTGCCGGATCCCGAAGCTCACCGGCGTACTGCTCCACGACTGGAGTGGCTCATCACCGGTCTGGGCATAGCGCGCGAGCGACGAGGTCACGAAGAAGTCGCCGCCGATCACCGGGAGCTTCTGGCTCAAGGTGGCAGTGAGATCCACATTGGTCTGGTCCTGGGGGCGGAACAGCGTGCTGCCGTCCGGCTGGAGCACCGGGATGATGGACCGATTGTACGAGGGCACGATGCCGCCGATCGAGAGCTGGGGAAGCTGGCGCGCATAGAAGGACCGGTTACGGAAGCGCGCCGCATCGCGCGCGGCTCGTGCAGCCGCGGCGTCGAGGCCTTGCTCCCTCGCGATCGCGACCGCCTGCTCCAGCGTGATCGGCTGCTGCGAAACCGCCTGCGCGACAAGCGCCGAGCCGCAGGCCGGCGTTCCCGCTTCGAGTCCTACCGCCAGTCCTAACCCGCAGGACCAATAGCCAATAGCCAATAACCAATAGCCTCTATTCATAGCGCAGACACTCCACTGGATCCTGGCGGGCAGCCCGGTGCGCCGGCACGATGCCGAAGCCGAGGCCCACCGAGACGGACACCGCAAACGCGACCACCACCGAGAGCGGCGACACGATGGTTTGAATCCCGGCAAATCGCTCGATCCCCGAGCTCAGCCCCGAGCCCACCAGGATTCCCGCAATGCCACCGGCCATGCTGATGAGGACCGCTTCGGCCAGGAACTGGAACAGCACATCCCGCTCGGTGGCCCCCACCGCGCGGCGGATCCCGATCTCCCGGATCCGCTCCAGCACCGAGGCGAGCATGATGTTCATGATCCCGATGCCGCCGACGATGAGCGAGATCGAGGCGATGGCGCCGAGGACGACGTTGAAGATCGTGCGGGTGCGTCGCTCCTGCTCGAGGAGGAGCTGCGGCACCACGATCTCGAAATCCACCACGTCGTTGTGCCGCCGCTCGAGCATGCGCTGCATCACCTCGGCCACCGCAGGGACGAGCGACGCCTCGCGCACCCGCACGATGATGCGGTCGAGCTGGTTCGGGTTGGTCCGCTCGGCCCGCACGGCGGCGTTCTGGTTGTCGTCGCTGTCGTCGGTGTCGAACTGCTGGCTCGCCTGCTCGACGTCGCGCTGCGTCACCTGGGCGCGGTTGCGGTAGCGCAGGAGCATCGTGGAGAGCGGGACGTAGACGTCCATGTTCGCGTCGCGGATGCCTAACCGCTGCGACGTCTGCTCGGCCACCTGCCGGTCCTCGAGAACGCCGACGACGGTGAGCCACGTGTCGCCCACCTTGATCGGCCTGCCTATCGGCTCCTCGGTGGTGAAGAAGCGCGAGCGAACGCCCTGGCCGATGATGGCCACCGGCGCCGCGCCCTCGACCTGCGCATCGGAGAACGGAGCGCCCTGGTTGAGGCGCATGTTCAGCATGCGGAAGTAGGCGGTGTCCACGCCGACGAGCTTTCCGGAGCGGCGGCGTCCCTCGCGCGTGAGCATCGTCTCGAGGACCACCTCACCGCTCGCGGCGTCAATGTCGGGGATGATCTCCCCGATGCTGCGCGCGTCGGTCATGGTGAGGCCGGGAGAGAAGCGCTTCTGCTCCTTCTCATCCGCCTCGTCCTGCGCTACCCCCTCCTGCTGCTCGACCACGGGGGAGACGACGATGTTGTTCGTCCCCAGAAGCTGCATCTGCTCGAGGATCTCGCGCTCGGCGCCGCGGCCGATGGCGAGCATGGCGATCACCGACGCCACGCCGAAGAGGATACCGAGCGAGGTGAGGGACCCGCGAAGCCGGTTGTGCTGCACGGCCTCGAGGGCGATTCGCATGCTGAACGCCGCGTGACCGACGAGCTCCTTGCGGAGCCGGCCGAGCTCCCGCCACCGCATCCTGCTAGGGCGCGCGGGCGACGGGGGCGGCGTCGGGCTTCGTCGCGGGAAGACGCTCGAAGGCGAGGTCGGCGCGATTCGCCGGCGGCGTGAGCAGCACCTCCTCGCCGGCCTCGAGACCCCGAACGACGGTGATCTCGTTCTCGTTCATGACGCCGGTCTCGACCTCCTGCTTCACGACGCGTCCGCCGTCACGCTTGAAGACGAAGGTGATGCTGTCCTCGTTGGCGACCGCCTCGAGCGGCACGGAGAGCTTGTTCGGGAGCGACGCGGTGAGGATCTCGTTGGCGGTCGTCATGCCGGGGCGGAGCGTCGTGTCGACGGTGGTGATGGTGATCTTCACCTCGAACACTTTCGCATCGGCGTTGGGCCGCTGCTCGCCGACGTTGGCGACGGCATCGACTTTCCCCACGAGCCGCTTCGAGGGATCGGCGTCGAGCGCGATCTCGGCCGTCTGGCCGACGGCGATCTTCCGGACGTCGATCTCGTTCACGTAGGTGACGGACTCCATCTGCGTGAGATCGGGGAGCGTCGCGACCGTGGGATCCCACGCCGAGACCTGCGAGCCCACGACCTTCTTTCGCCCGTTCCATTCCTTGTCGTAGATGACCATGCCGGGCGCGGGCGCGCGGATGGTGAAGCCGTTCATCGCCGACTGGATGATGGACAGGTGGTTGCGCTGGCGCTCGAGCTCCGAGCCCACCTCGCGCATCTTGGCGATCGCCTGCTGCGTCTTGGTGACGTAGTTCACTTTCGCCTGCGCGAACGCGCGCTCGGCCTTCTCGTGCTCGATGTCGGCCTGGCGGCGGATGGACGGCGCCTCGTACTTCGACTGGTCGCGCGCGATGCGCTTTTCCTCGAGGGCGAGCTCGAGGGTGCGGATCTCCTCTCGCGCGGTGGCGAGGTTGAGGGCCGAGTCGAGCTCGGCTTGCGTGTACAGCGCTTCGGCTTTCTGGAGGGCGAGCGAGACTTCCTGGTGCTTGCCGGCGATGGCCGAGCGGTCGAGCTCGGCGACGAGGTCGCCTTCTTTCACGACGGTGCCTTCGGGGACGAGCGAGGAGATGCGCGTCTGATAGACCTGGGCGGCCTGCATGTTGGGCGGTCCCTGGATCTGGACCGCCTTGCGGGCGCGGAGCTCGCCGGTGGTGGTGACGATGACGCGGAACTCGCCCGATTTGACCTTGGCGGCGATCGACGCGGTGCTCGAGTCGGAGGCGTCGGCGCCGCCGAAGACCACGGCGAGCGCGATGAGCGCGACGACGGCGACGACGGGGATGAGAATGCGGGGTCGGCGGAGCTGTTCGATCATACGACGCTCGTCCGAAGGAGTCTCAGAGGTATTGGGGTAAGTCCCAATATCCGCGGGGGAGCGCCGTAACTCAAGCGCCGCCCGCCTATTGGCGACCGTCGTAGGCGACGGTTCCGCGCAGAACGACCATCGAGATCCGCTGCGTGTTCTCGATGTCGTCGACCGGCGATGCGTCGAGCACGACGAGGTTCGCGACGTCGCCCGCCTGAACGCCGTACGGCTGCCCGAGGAATTCGCCGGCGTGCGTGGTGGCGGCGGCGAGGAGCGGACTCGTGAGGATCTGCGGTCGGTCGTAGAGCTCCGCGAGGTCGCCGTGCACGACGAGCGTCGGGATGTGCCACGTCCGGTTTTGCGCCATGAAGGTGACGACATCGGGCGGCACGACGCCGTCGCGCGCGACGTGCGTGACCGCGGTAGCGCCGGCGGCGACGGCGTGCCTGACGTCTTCCCACGTTCCCACGTGCACGATCGACTTGAGGTGGTGCTCCTTCGCCGCCTGGAGGAGCGCCTCGAGCGTCGGGCGATCGATCGTGGGACGCGAGCTGGGGCCGTAGTCGAAGTGATCGTAGACGACCTTCACCGCATCGGGCCGTTTCGGCGCGAGCTCGGCGATCTGCTTTCGTGCATCCTCCGGCGAATCGATGAGGCGCGTCGGGATGCCGTACTCGGAGCAGTGGCCGTTGGTCGCGGTGAAGCACGGTCCGGCGGCGAAGATCGCCGCGCCGCCCAGCTCGCCTTTGTGCTGCCGGTCGCGGAGCGAGAAGAGATAGTCCTCGGCGCCGAAGAGGTCGAGGAAGGCGGTGACGCCTGCGCGCGGGACTCGCGCGGCGATCTCCGCGGTGCCGCGGCCGTCGACGGCGCCGCCCGGCGCGGCGTTGCCGAACGAGTGCGTGTGGAGGTCGACGAGGCCGGGGATGATCCAGCGTCCGCCGAGGTCGATGCGATCGCCAGGTGCGTCGGAGGGCGCGGATGGGCCGCGTCCGGCGATGCGTCCGTCGCGAATCCAGATCGCGCCCGGAGTGATCGTGCGCGTGCGAGGGTCGACGATCCGCGCGTTGGTGAGGACGAGGTTCTGGGCGCTGGCCTGCTCGGCGGCAAGCACGCCGACGGCGATGACGGTGAGAAGCGACAGGCGCATGCAGGGCTCCGTGCGATGTGATTGATCAGACAGCGGCGGACCGGCCGAGGTTGGGACGCGAGGCCTAGTCGATGCCGACCTCGCGCTGTGCCCAGCGGACGTAGCCGATGATCTTTCGGAGGGCCGCGGAGTCGACCTGCGGCTGCGGCGGCATGTTGCCGAAGCGCCAGTGGTGGGCGGCGACGCCCTGCCGCGCGGCGAGCACGAACGACGCGTCGGAGTGGTGGCTCGGCTCGTAGATGATGTGGAGGAGCGGCGGGCCCTGGTCGGAACCTTTGCCCGACTCTCCGTGACAGCTCGCGCAGTGCGCGGCGAAAAGCGAGTCCCCTTCCCGGTGCTCGGCGGGCGAGGGCGGCAGCTTAAGCTGGGCGAGGACGTCGCGCTCGCGCTCGGCGTTACGGCATCCGGCGAGTGCGACGAGCAATGCCGTTAGGCGGGCGGCGTGGCGTCGCGTCACGCGAGGTCCGCCTTGACGATCTTCGACGTCGTGATCGCCTGCCCCACGTGGCGTGTGGTGTGCTCGGCGGCGTGGAAGAGGAGGCCGAGGACGGTGGATGGGAGGCGGCCGCGGCCGACTTCGCGGGGCTCGAGGAGCTCTTCGCGGCGCGTGGCGCGGATCTGTGTGAGTGCGGCGTCGATCGCGCGGCGAGCGTGCTCGACGAGCGTCGGGAGGTCCTCGGCGGGGGCATTGGGATCGGTCTCACGCTTGAGCGCGGCGAGTTGCGTGTCGTCGAGCTGTTTGCCACGGGCGTAGGTCGTCAGGCGATCGAGCGAGCCGGCGAGATGCCGAAGATGGTACCCGACGCTCGCGGCGCCATTGAGCTGAAGCCAGAGGTGCGCGGTGGAGAGTCCGGTGGTAATGCGATCGAGGTCCTCGCTCGCCTGAACGAGGGCGTGCGCGGCGGGCTGAAGGTAGGGGTCGACCGCGTCAACTGGACCTCGAAGCCATGCTTCGGGCACGTCTGGCCTCCAGAGGAGATTATCGGTACTGTAGGCGAAGCGCCTGCGACGCCGCAAGCGCGAATGCATCCCACCTGTCGCTGACGCGTCGCTGACGCCAACGCGTTCCCTTCGCGGCAGGAAGCTTCGGAGCATGGCGCGATGATACGCGTGCGGGCGCTGGGCCAGTCTACGATCCAAATCGATGATGTTCGCGTCGGGCCCGACGCGGAGATCGTGTTCGCCGCGATACTCCTCCTGGCAGTCCAGCCGGGGCGGCGGATTAGCCGCGCGGAGCTACTCGGTATCCTGTGGCCGAATGTTCCGTCCTCCCGCGCCTCCCATTGCCTGCGTCAGACCATCTATCGGCTGCGCACGTTAGGCGCGCAGCTCGAGGTCGACCGAACGCATGTAAGTCTCACTGCCGGCGTTGTCGACAGCGATGTCGATGCGCTCCTTCGCGCGACGCGCACCGATGATATGGAGCGCTTCGCGGACTGTGTAGGCGGGGCGTTCCTGCCGGGCTACGCACCTGGGTTCTCCGAGCCCCTTCGAGACTGGGTCGAGAGGCAGCGAGACCTCACCACGACGGCGGCCCGACGAGTGCTCGTGGGAGCGATCACCGCGCGCAAGGCGCGTGCGGAGTGGCCACATGTCGAGCGCCTCGCCCATCGCTGTCTGGAGATCGACCCGCTTAACGAGGACGCGACGCTCGCGCTCGCGGAGGCGGCCGCTTTGCACGGAGCGAAGCGCGAGGCACTGAGAATACTCGACGGCTATCTCCGCGAGATGGGACCCAGCGCCCGCGAGCTCCGCGTCCCTGCAATGGCATTGCGTCGGCGCATCGCCGAGCCGGAGCGCGAATTTCCGCTTCCACCGCCGCAGCATGTGCCGTTCGTGGGACGCAGCGAGGAAATGGCGGTCCTCGGTTCCGCGCTCCGCAGTGCACGCGGCGGCGTGGGCGGTGTCCATTTCATTCACGGCGAGCCGGGCATCGGCAAGACCCGTCTGCTCACGGAGTTCACGCGCGCGGCCGCGCTCGAGGGCGTGCGCATCGCACCCGCGCTCTGCCAATCGAGCGACACGCGGCGGCCGCTTTCGGCATTTGTGGATGTCGTGCCCAAGTTGATGCTGATGCCGGGAGCGCTCGGCTGCAGTCCGAGCTCCCATACGTATCTCCGGCGTCTCGTCGAGCATCACTCGAGCGACACCCCACCGACGCCGGATACATCAGAGGCAGTGCTGCTCTATGCGAACGTGCGGCGCTCGCTGTTCGATCTGTTCGATGCAATCGCTTCGGAGTCAGTGCTGATTGTGACGATCGAGGATGTGCATTGGCTCGACGCGGCATCGTGGGAGATCATCGCCGAGGCAGTAGCGTGGATTCAGACGCGTCGGATGATGTTGGTCATCACCTCGCGAGACCCGACGCCTCAATACCCATCTACTACCAGGGCTCTGCCCGATAGTCCCCGATTGGTCCGGTTGGGGCCAATCGATCGTGGCGCGCGTGCAGCGTTGCTGAACGCGACGTTACGCGAGAGCGCTCATGCGGTTTCTGATGGTTTCCGAAATTGGTGTGTGGAGATGAGTGGCGGTAATCCCTACTATCTGAGCGAGTTGGCGCTCCATGGACACGGGTCGTGCGGCGACTTTGCCATCCCCCCAAGCCTCGCGACGCTCGTCGCGCAACGCGTAGCCCGCCTGCAGCCGACATCTTGTCGGGTTCTTCAGGCTTGCGCCATCCTGGGGAAGAACGCAACCCTCGCAAGACTCGAGCGCGTGCTGGACCAACCGCGACTGCTTCTGTTGGACAGCCTTGATGAGCTCGAGCATCACGGTCTAGTGGAGCGGGACGACGCCGAGATTATCAGTCGGCACGATTTGCTCGCGCAAGCGGCGATCGCCCAAATGTCAATGTTGTCTCAACGCCTGTTGCACCGACACACAGCCCTCGCATTGGAAGCCGATTTGGTCGATGACCTCAGCCTCTCACTGGCGTGGTCATGTATCGAGCACTGGGCACGCGCCGGAGCGCTCGAACGCGGGGTGCGGATCGCTCGAAGGTGTGCGCGTCAGGCTATCGAACTCGGCCGTCCTTCGGATGCTATCGAGCTATTGGAACATGCCAAATCCCTCCCGGTGTCACAGAGCGATCGCGTCGAGGTAATAACCGAGCTTCTTTATGCCTTTCGCGCAGCGGATCGGTGGCATGATGCCGTCGCTGAATACGCCGAGCTCTCTTCGCTCCGTTTGGCAACCGCGGATTGCACGCAATTACATGATGACACCGAGCTCACCGGAATTTTTGCACAGTGGTTAGGCGGCGTTGCGATTGACGGGATTCTCCGACAGATCGTTGACTGCTGTCGATCAAAGTCCGCGGCCATGCGGCATCGCATCTCAGCGGCGCGACTCGGTTTGATCATTTGCCACAATCTGAGGGATGCCTCCGCCGCGCACGAAATTATCTCGCTAATCGGCCCGGATTTGATGGAAGAGCGGATCGACGTCGCTGACCGCTTGGATTGCCGTCTAATATTCGAAACAGCATTTGGAGACCGCGATACCGCCAAGAACATCCTTGACCGACTCGTAAGCGCAGCTGAGACAGCACCAGCCCGCGAGCGGGCTATGTACCTAATTCACGCCGCGCACGCATGCGAGCGCTTGGGTTTGAACGATCGCATTGAACAGCTCGCGTTACTTGCTTACCGGCTTTCCGAACAAAGTTCTGCTGGGACAGAAGCCTGCTCGGCCGCGCGAAACCTAGCCTGGCATTACATCGATAGGGGACAGGTCGATAGCGCTCAGCATTGGCACGACGTCGCGCAGACTTGGCTTGAGAAGGGCCAGTTCTCGAGCTTCCGAGCTGACATCTACGGAATTGAAGCAGAAATACAGATAAGCAGGGGGCACTATGATGCTGCCGAAAAGGCACTGCAAGCTTGCCCCAGCGCATGGAGCAACACAGTTCATCCGCGCTGGCAGCTTTGCGTGCTCTCAGGCTTCTTGCGTGTCTGGATCGCGACCGACCGCCGTGCGGCGGCTGAGTCGGCAGTGAACGAGTATCGCGATCTATTGATGTCAGTCTGGCACGAGGAAGGAAACGATATCCTTGTCGCGCGCTATTACGCGTTACTGTCTTACCTGGGGCACCAGGATGAGGCGGAGGCAGCCTTGGAACGGTATGTCGCCACGCGACGCAAGACGCGCGAGAACTATTCCGCCGAGTTGACGATCCTTCTTGCGTCCCACTCCGCCGTCAGAGGGGGACATGAATCGAGCGCTTAAGCCCCAACCACCCGTCTAAGCCGACCCGACACACTCAAAACGGCGCGCGTCGACACAGGCGTTGGCTCTCTCAACTCAGGCACGAAAAGCAGGGACCAAAGCGGACTCGCCAACAACAAATCGCAGATGGTCGGGTCGAACTGACGACCGCGCTGCCTGATGAGTTCCGAGCGAACCTCGGTTTCTCCCCGTGCCTGGCGGTAAGGTCGGTCCGTAGTCATCGCATCGATAGTGTCGGCGAACATTATAATGCGAGATTCAAGAGGTATTTCCTCCCCGCCCAAACCGTCAGGGTACCCTGAGCCGTCCCAATTCTCGTGATGGTGCCGGAGTGGGCCGATGAGATCCCTCAGGTTGCTCACCGTCGCTACGAGTTCGGCGCTGCGAATCGGATGAGTTTGCATTATGGCCCACTCATCCGGCGTTAGTTTGTCCGGCTTACTTAAGATCGGGGCATACATCTCATGAATTTTCCCCACGTCGTGTAAAAGGGCTGCTGTGCCCACACGCTCTATTCGCCGAGGCGTCAGCCCTATAGCCCTAGCGATGATCTTGGAGTAGTGCGCCACGCGACGTGAGTGACCTGACGTGTAGGGATCGCGTGCCTCGATGGCCTTGACCATTAGCTGCAGCAGTTCCTGATTTACCTGCTCCAACTTGGCCGTCGTACTGTACAGCTGCCTAACACCGACGAGTGGAATCGAAAGGCAAATGGCTCCGAAAGGCCCGGTACGCGCGAAAGCCCAGCCAAGCAGAAGTACAACCGGCGCAGCTAGGATGTCATAAACGACTGAATGAAGCGTATTTTTGCGCCATACTCGCAACACCGACTTCCCTTCACTGACAGCGATCGCGCCGCTCACTGAAAGCGTGTTGACAACGAAGAAGACAACCGTCATGAGCAGGAACGGAACGAGAAACGTTAGCGGGTCGCTTGTGAGTTCCTCAAGTGACATTCCGAGAATAGACTCACCGCCGCCGACCAAGTAGCACAGGGCTCCGAGCGCGACCGCGAACGACATCTGCGCAATGTTGAAGATTGCTTTCAGCGGGTGCCTTCTGCTCAAGCCTTCCGCAACGATGTGGGCCAATCCAACTGAAACGGCGCTTGTCCAGTGGGGTGCGACGAGGAGAAGCGCCAAGAATGGGATAAACGCAATTGTCCCCACCCCACCGGAAGGGAGCGAGAACATCATCATCTGCGCGAGGATTCCGAGTCCCGATAGCCAAAGGACGGCGCTAGTATGGGCATACGACAGCTCAGGTCGGTATGCGTAGAGCGCGGTCAGCGCGACAATGGCAAGGACGCAGTTTAGTGCGACGTACTGCTCAATTCGAAGGCGCATATGAACTGCTGGGACCCCCGTCCCCGACTTACGTCCACAGATGACTTCCAGCCAAACAAAACTCCATCAGCCTGCTCACGAGCCCGGCCAAGAACTCCATTTTGCGTCACCTCCCTCAGGATAAGTCGCACCGGCATCCGCCGAATGCGCTCCAAAAGGTTGGCTCCGCTCGTACTGCGTTGGCCTGCCCGCTCAGCTTCGCTCAGCCGAGGAACGGGGGTTTTTGTGGGTTCCTAGTGTGTGGTCATGGGTTCGACTAACCTCCGAGAACACCTGCGCTCCCGGCTCCGTCCCCAGGCATCTTCGCCCGGCATCGCCCCGCACTGCCTTCCTCTCCCCGGACGGCGTGCTACTCGACCTTGATGAGACCTACAGAACTTGCGAGGACTACAGCGCGCCACGACCGGCGCGCGGAATGATTCTGCCTAACTACCCGGTGAGCCTAACGCGCGTGGCCGATCCACCGGTTCGTCGCGTCGAGCACCGCCAGCGTGCTCGCCGTCTCCGGACTGTCCCTGATCTCACACGTCCCCGACAGAAACGCGCTCTCGCGCCCCCACCGCGCCGTGAGACCCACGATCACGAACTCCCGGTCGAACGCGTCGATCAGCTTGCACCCATCGAGCGCCAGCTGACGCGACTCGCCCTCCGCCTGACCGATGGCGAGCACCGCCGCCCGCGCCGCCAACTCCGCGCGCGAACGCTCCGTCTCCGCTCCCTCGGCCTCTCCTATGTACGACGCATCACCTTTCCGCAGCGTCACCCGACACGTCACACCCTTCGTGCGCGACCGCCGCACCTCCACATCCTCGAAATAGAGACGCCGCTTCCCGTTCAAATCGTCGGGCGCCAACAGCTCGTTGATGCGCGGCAGCTCCACCGGCTTCGGCGGATCCACGGTCGTCGCCACGGATATCTTCCGGTGATCGACACGCATGCTCAGATGCGCGATCAGCGCGCTCTCCACGTTGCGCACCGTCTGCTTCGGCGCCACCTCGCTCGTCGTCAACACGTGGATCTCGTCCACGGCACCGCTGTCGCTCGCGACGATACGCACCGACACCACCCCCGGCAGCGTCGCCAGCAACTCCTCGGCGCGCTTGATGGGCAACACACTGCCGGCGATCGCGCCTGCGGCGTGCTGGGGCTGCGGTGCTGATGCGTTCGCGGCCATGGTTCTCTGTTCCTTCGGGAGAGCTACCGGCGGGACGACGAGGCGGGAAACGTGCGACTACGCGCTGCGAGGAAATCGATCAGGGCGGACACACAGGCGAGGATGACACGGCGCCAATATGAGTGTCAAGGTTCGGCAAATCAAGTAACTAGGTCGCATCCGGCACATTATACTCGCGCAATTTTCTGTAGAGCGTGCGCTCGCCGATGCCGAGCATTTCTGCGGCCTTTCTTCGGTTGCCGAGCGATGCGGACAGCGCCTGACGGATCGCCGCGCGCTCGATCGCTTCCATCGTCATTCCCGGCGCGATCGTGATGACGTCCGAGGCTTCGGGCTCCGGAGGTTCTATCGAGGCGAGCGCGGATTGCGCGCTGCCCATGGCGCTCCCGCGTATCGAGGGCGCTTGCGCCTGCACCTCTCCAATCCACTCGCCGTGCGGCTGCGCCGCCACGTCATCCAGCCGCCGCCGCAGCTCCTCCACCTGGAGCTTGAGCTCCACCATGCTGCGGACGATGAACTCCATCTCGCGACCGGCCACTCCCTCCTGCGCGCGCAGCACCGGACCCACGTGCACCGGCAAGAGACGCGGCGCTCCGCCGTCGCGGATCTCGCGCGGGATGTCATCCGCACCGATCTCGCGACCCGGCGACAACACCACCATGCTCTCCACCAGATTCCTGAGCTCCCTCACGTTCCCCGGCCACGCGTAACCTCCCAGGATCTGCATTGCCTCGGCGCTTATTCCCCGGAACTCGCGTCCGTGCGCCTCGGAGAATTCCTTGACGAAACGCCGCACGAGCAGCGGGATGTCCTCCTGACGTGCCCGGAGCGGAGGCAGATAGATGGTTAGTACGTTGAGCCGGTAGTAGAGATCGGCCCGGAAGCTCCCCTCCTCCACGTGGTCGCGCAGCGGACGATTCGTCGCCGCGACCACCCGCACGTCGACCTTGATCGGTGAGGTGCCGCCGAGCCGCATGATCTCGCGCTCTTCCAGCACGCGGAGGAGCTTCACCTGCGTCTGCGTCGGCGCCTCCCCCACCTCATCGAGAAAGAGCGTCCCCGTGTGCGCCAGCTCGAACCTGCCGAGCCGCCGCTCCGCCGCGCCGGTAAACGCGCCCTTCTCGTGGCCGAACAGCTCGCTCTCGAGCAGCGTGTCCGGCAGCGCACCGATGCTCACCGCGATGAACGGTTTCGCGCGCCGCGGGCTCAGGTGATGAATCGCGCGCGCGACCAGCTCCTTCCCCGTCCCGCTCTCCCCTTCGATGAGAACGGTGCTGGAGACGGGCGCCATCTGCTCGATCTTGACCAGCACCTCGCGAATGGCGTCGCTTTCACCGATCAAGCCGGTTACTTCGGCGAGCCGCCGCCGCTCGAGAATGCGGCGAATGCCGTCGAAGACCTCCTGCACGTCCACCGGCTTCGTCCAGATCTCGACGAAGCCGAGCGTGCGGAGACGGTCGCGGAGCGTCGGGTCGTCGAGGTCGGAGAGGCCGACCACCGCCGCACCGTCCCAGAGCTGTCGCTTCGCGAGCTGCACGTTGGGCTGGTCGACGAGACCGCCGGTGAGGACGATGACGTCCGGCTTCTGCTTCTCGACCGCCGTTCTGAGGTCGTCGTACGGAGACACGACCTCCGTCTCGACGCCGGAGCGCTCGAGGAGGTTCTTGAGACGGACGGCAGGCTCGACGTCGGTGAGCGTGATCAGGACTTTCATCGAGGCGGAGGAAGACCGGGGACCGAGGACCGAGCAAACGTCATCGCGCCTGACCGGTTTCGTGGTCCGTGTGCTCGCCGCGGAGGATGTCGACCGCGTGGTCGATGATCGGTTCCAGCGCGGCGAGGCCATCGCGCACGCCGCCCGGCGAGCCAGGAAGATTCACGATCAGCGCGCGCGCCCGCGTTCCCGAGATCCCGCGTGACAGCGCCGCCCTCGGGAAGCTCGACATGCACGCGACACGCATCCGCTCGGCCAGCCCGGGCGCGTCGCGCTCGATCACGGCGCGCGTCGCTTCGGGAGTGATGTCGCGCGGCGACAATCCGGTGCCGCCGGTCGTGAAGATGACGTCGGCCACGTCGTCGTCCGCCCACCGCGTGAGGACGCGCACGATGTCGGCGGTGTCGTCAGGCACGAGCTCGCGCGAGGTGACCTCGGCGCCGCGCGCCTTCGCCCACGCGGCGATGGCGTCGCCCGAGGTGTCCGCTCGCTCGCCGCGCGCGCCGGCGTCGGAGGTGGTGAGGATGGCGATTCTCAAGGGTGCTCAGGGTGCTCAGGGTGCTCAGGGTGCTCAGGGTGCAAAACCCTGAGACTTGAAGCACCGTGGGCACTACCTCTTATAGAAGGGCATCTTCACTACTTCTGCCGGCATGCGCTTCCCGCGAATCTCGATCTCGATCGCGGTGCCTTCCTTCGCGGCGTCGGGCGGCAGGTAGCAGGTGCCGATCGCGATGCCTAACGTGGGGCTCACGGTGCCGCTGCGCACGAGGCCGTGCTGCTTGCCGTCGTGCCATACCGGGTAGCCGTGGCGCGGGAACGCCTTGGCGCGCATCACGAAGCCGGCGAGCTTGCGCTGGAGTCCCTGCTCCTTCTGCCTGACGAGCGCATCGCGTCCCACGAAGTCGCCTTTCTTGAGCTTGACGAGCCAGCCGAGGTTGCCCTCGAGCGGCGTGGTGGTGGAGTCGAGATCGTTGCCGTAGAGCGCCAGGCCCGCCTCGAGGCGCAGCGTGTCGCGGGCGCCGAGTCCGGCGGGGGTGACGTCGGTGTCCTCGACGAGCGCGTCCCACATGCGCGGTGCGTACTCGGGGCGGAAGTAGAGCTCGAAGCCGTCCTCGCCGGTGTAGCCGGGGCGCGAGATGACGGCCGGCATCTCCGCGACTTCGCCCTCATGGAAGTGGTAGTACGTGATGTCCGCGAGCGTCGTCGACGTCAGACGCTGAAGGATCTCCTCGGCGCGCGGTCCCTGGAGCGCGAGGAGGGCGACGTCGTCGCTGATGTCCTCGAGCGTCACCTCGAAGCGTGACGCGTAGCGCGAGATGTGCTCGAAGTCCTTCTCGCGATTCGACGCGTTGACGACGAGCATGACGCGGTCGGCGTAGCGGTAGACGAGGCAGTCGTCCTCGATCGTCCCACTTTCGTTCAATATGGTGGAGTACTGGACCTGTCCGACCGCGAGCGCGGCGACGTCGTTCGAGGTGACGTAGTTAGTGAAAGGGACGGCGTCCTTGCCGCGCACCATGAACTCGCCCATGTGGCTGACATCGAACAGCCCGGCCCGCTCGCGCACCGCCTTGTGCTCGGCCGTGATGCCGCCGGGGTATTGCACGGGCATCTCGTAGCCGGCGAAGGGGACGAGCTTGGCGCCGAGGGCGGCGTGGATGTCGTGGAAGGGGGTGTGGCGGAGGTTTTGGGAGGCGGCGGAGAGGGACATTCAGGGCTCCGGACTCGAGGGCTGACTCGCGGAATATGCCTGAATTGCAGGAGGGCTGCCAGAAGCAGCGCCTTCGTCCTAAGCCACGGGTGAGGGGCTAGAAACTACGGTGGAGGCAAACGAGCCCGCGCGAACGCCGCGAGCTCGCATGGGCAGGTCGTCGGCCTGACGATCAGGACTGGATTCTAATTCGCAGCGTCGTCAGCGCGCAGCCGCGTGAATCCCGCGATTGCGAGCGGGAAGTGTCGCGGAGGCGTAGCCGCCGCCGACCACTGCCCCGTAGATCATGCGCTCGATCGCGAATAGCGCGACGACGGAGGCTCCCATGTTGACCATGAAAGCGCCCGGGGCCGGAAGGAGCTGGGGGATTCGCGGATGGATCGCCGGGATCAGCGCGGTGACGAGCCCGGCGATGAGGACGTGGATGACCGAGAGGCCGAGCCCGGCCCGGATCCCGGCGCGATGCGTCAGATGCTCGAAACCCCACGCGTACCCCAACGCGATCAACGCCGAGAGGACGAGGTGCATCCCGAACCCGATCAGCCACGCCGTGGCACCCGGCGTGGTGAGCATGGTTCCCAGCATCATCTCGGTGTTCATCTCGAAACCGAACCGCCGTGCCAGCCATCTGAACACCGTCATGGCCGCACCAGCGACGGTTCCGGCGAGCATGGCTCTGCCGACGTTCATGGTGCCCCCCCCGGAATGAATTGCCGCGCGCGTTCGCACGGCCTCTCGTGGCGAGGTTGGCACGGCGGCACGAGTCGCGCCACGCGGCCAGCGAGGCTGCGAACGGTTCTTGCCTCGACTGCCTCACATCCTTCCAGGGAGAGTCCGTCGGTGGCCCAGGCGCTCATCCGCCCCCAGCAGCTCTATGCATGGCACGGTCAGTCGCTGCTGATCATGAACGTTTTCGGCGAGTGCGGCGATGACGACGGTCTCTCCGGCTTTTACTTTCGCGAGGCCCGGCATCTTCGCACTCTGCGGCTGCGACTGAACGGCCGCCGTCCATGGCTGTGCGAGGCGGTTGCCGAGGGGCCGCGCGTGCTCGCCTTCAACTACCTCCACCCCGAGCTGGCTGAATTCGGCGGCGGCGGCAGCGGCGAATCGGGAGGAGAAGTCACGACCGATGCGCACGGCATTCCGCACCGCGCCCTCGATGTTCGCGTTAGGCACGAGGTCGGCGTGGATTCGCTCCACACGTCGCTCACGATGGCGAACCGGTCCGGGCGTCAGCTGTCGGTGAACGTTGCCTGGGTGCTCGACGCGGATTACGCGGACATCCAGGAGGCGCAGGGCGGCGAGCGGCAGCAACAGGCTGAGGTCAGTGTCGTCGCCGGGGCCGCTACGCTGGCGCTTGCGTATCGCCACGACCAGCTGCCGTACGCGACGCGCGCCACGGTCAGTGGCCCGGGAGAATGGTCAGCGTTCCCGGACCGCATCTCGACGCAGGTTCAGCTCGCTCCGCGGGAGTCGAGGGAGTTCCGCCTGACGATCGAGGCCCGCGATGGCGACGAAACCCTCTCGCGAGACGACGTCACGGCGCGTGACGGTGTATGGCGCGCGTGGCGCGATCGGCTTGCCCGGATCGCCACACCCGCCAACCTGGTCGCGGAGGCGGTCATCCAGGGGAACGTGCGCGACTTCGCGTCGTTCCCTCTCCTCGACGGCGCGCGCGACGAGTGGCTCGCCCTTCAGGCCGGCATGCCCGGCTACCCCGCCCTCTTCGGCCGCGACACGCTCACGGCCGGGTGGCAGGCCGCCTGCCTCGATCGCGGCGAAAGTCTCGAGGCCAGCCTCACGCGTCTCGGCCGCATGCAGAGCGACCGCGTTCACGGGTGGCGCGACGAAGAGCCGGGACGCATTCCCTACCAGGTCCGGCGCGGACCGCTGGCACGCCTCGGCATCAATCCCTATTCCGCCTACTATGCCGATTTCGCGAGCCCGCTCATGTTCGTGGTGTCGCTCGCCCACCTCTTCGCGTGGACGGGAGAGAAGCAATGCGTGGAGCGTCACTGGGACGCGGCGCGCCGCATCCTCGACTGGGCTCGCGAGCGCGGCGATCGCGACAAGGACGGTTACCTCGAGTATGAGACGCAATCGCCGGGCGGAACCAAGAACCAGGGGTGGAAGGACAGCGGCCGGGCGATTCTGTACGATGACGGCAGCACGGTCCCGTCGCCGATCGCGACGTGCGAGTTGCAGGGGTACTGGTTCGCCGCCCAGCAGCTCCTGGCCGTTCTGAGCTGGGTGATGGGCGAACGGGGCGACGGCAAGGCGTACTGGCAGAGCGCCGCGGAGCTCAAGGAGCGCTTCAACCGGGATTGGTGGCTCGAGGACGACGGCTTCTTCGCGCTGGCGATGGATCCGGACAAGCGACTCGTTCCGGCGCCCAGCTCGAACGTCGGGCACTGCGTGGCATCGGGAATCGTGAGCGACGCGCACCTCCCGCGAGTGGTGGGGCGCCTCTTCGCTCCCGACCTGTTCAGCGGGTGGGGGATCCGCACGCTATCGTCCGACCACGCTGCCTACAATCCGGTCAGCTACCACCTCGGGAGCATGTGGCCGGTGGAGCAGTCGACGATCGCCTTCGGGCTTCGGCGGTTCGGCTTCGACACGCGCGCGCTGGAGCTGGCGCGCGCGCTCTTCGATCTCGCGCAGCTGTATCCCGACCATCGCATTCCCGAGTGCGTTGGCGGGTACGCTCGCGGAGAGCGCCTAACGCCGGGTGCCTATCCGCGGGCGAACGCGCCGCAGCTCTGGAATGCGGCCGCATTCCCGCTGCTCCTGCACACCATGCTCGGGCTCCAGCCCGTCGCGCCACTGGATGTTCTGGTCATCGATCCGGTGCTCCCCACCTGGCTCCCGGAAGTCATCGTGCGCGATCTGCGGCTCGCGGGCGCAACGGCGACGCTTCGCTTCTGGCGCGAGGACAGCGGCGCGTGCCACGGGGAAGTGCTGCACAAGCGCGGAACCTTTCATCTCGTGAAGCAGCCACCACTCGAATCGCTCACCGCGGGGGCGCGCGACCGGTTCGGCGCGCTCGCCGACAGCGTGAGGCATCATTGAACCTGGAGGACCTTTGCCATGGAACGGCAGCTCAAGCCGATCGACGAACAGGTCGTGGTGATCACCGGCGCCTCGAGCGGCATAGGGCTCGTGACGGCCAAGCGGGCCGCCCAGCAGGGCGCCAGTGTCGTTCTCGCCGCGCGGAACGAGAACGACCTCCGAAGCGCCGTGGACCAGATCCGGGCGGCTGGCGGCCGTGCGATCTATCGTGTCGCCGACGTCTCCAACCCCGATCAGGTCGGTGAGATCGCCGCCGCGGCCGTCAGCGAATTTGGACGGATCGACACGTGGGTGAACAACGCCGCCGTCGCCATGTACGGCCGCCTCACCGAGCTGGCGTTGGCCGACATGCGTCGCCAGTTCGAGGTGAACTATTGGGGACAGGTCCACGGATGCCTAACGGCCGTTCCTCACCTGAGGCAGGACGGTGGCGCGCTGATCAACGTGGCGAGCGCGGTAGCAGACCGGGCAATCCCTCTCCAGGGGAACTACTGCGCGGCCAAGCACGCGCTCAAGGCCTTCACCGACTCGCTGCGCATGGAGCTCGAGGAGGAGGGGGCGCCGATCTCGGTGTCGCTCGTGAAGCCGGGAAGCATTGACACGCCCTTCTTCGAGAAAGCCCGAACGTACCTGGGTGTCGAGCCGCAACCGGTACCACCGGTATACGCGCCGGAGCTCGTCGCCGATGCCATTCTCGAGTGCGCGCAGCGCCCCATCCGCGACATCGTCGTCGGCGGCCTGGGCGCCATGCTGAGTCTGTCGAACCTCGCGCCCCGCCTCGCGGACAGGTACATGGAGCGGACGACGTTCGACTCTCAGAAGACCGATCGACCGGTCGCTGACGGCCGCAAGGACAACCTGTACGAGCCCCTCGAGCAGGACGGCGGAGAGCGCGGCCGCAACTGGCAGGGACGTACGAAGGGCACGAGCCTCTACACGGCGGCTGCTCTCCATCCGCGCGCGGCAGTCGCCCTGGTCGGCACCGGACTGGCCATCACCGCCGGAGCGATTGCCCTGCGTAATGCGCGCAGGGCTCGCCGCGCGAATGGCGCCTTGACCGGCGAGGGCTCGTCCCACAATGCGTCGGACGGGACGAGCCCGGCGTAGCGCGTCGTTAGGCGGCGCCGGTACCGGCGCGGGCGCCCGGCGTGACGGGCTCCCCGGACAAAGAGCTCGACGCATTCACGTGGGCGCCCTCGTCGACGCCGACGCCAAGCCGGTCCACGAGCTCACCGCCCAGCCAGCCGGTGACCATGGCGAGCGCCCCACCGGCGAACGACAGCACGAGCGCGAGCGTGCCCGGGTCGGTGGGCGCCTCGCGACGCAGCAGCCAGCTGCCAGCGAAGAGTGCGACGACGACGACGTTGCCAAGCCCGTGGAGCAGGCCCACCCGCCGCGCCCGGGTTCCTCCGGGAATGCCTAACCAGTCGATCAGGCCGAACACCGCCGCGGCCAGTCCTCCGATGACGCCGGCGGCGATCAGCCAGAACGCCATCTCCGCCGAGAGCGTGCCGCCGCGAAAGAGGTGCAGGACGTCGAGGATCACCGCCGTCGTGAGCAACCCCAACGGAAAGACGATCAGCATGGGATGAATCGGATGCCCCAACAGCCTCGCTCTGGCGCGCATGCACACCTCCGCCGATCAGGGAGTAAGTGGAGACAATGTAATTGCTCCGGGGATCGCCATGGGCCCCGGGCGCCCGTCGCCGGAATTGACCACGTGACAACCGCGCGTTACCCTGTAGCCATGCCGAACCGCGTGACTGCTGCCGTTCAGCTCTCGGCGTATTACTGCGTCGTCCCGACCACGGAACGCCGGGGGCACGCGAACGCCTAGAATCAGATAGCGCAGCAGTCCTCCCCAGCGGCCCGTGGCGATCCACGGGCCGTCTTGTTTTTCATTCCTGGAGCCAACCATGCGGGAGACTTCCCATCGCACGACGAGCGCGTCGCTCGAGAGCGACTTGCCTCAACTCCTGACGCAGGACTTCGCCTCGTACGACGAGGAGGCGAACGATGTGTGGCGCATCCTCTGCGAGCGGCGGATGACGAGTCTCGAGACGACGGGGAGCGAGGTCTTTCTCTCCGGTATCGAGCGCATCGGCCTCGCGCCGGATCGCGTGCCGGACCTCGCCGATGTGAACCGGCGACTGGAGGCTCTCACGGGATGGGCGGCGGTAGGCGTCGCGGGGTTCATCCCGGCCGCGCAATTCTTTCGCTGTCTTGCGCGACGCCGGTTTCCCACGACGCTCAGCGTTCGGCCGCGCGCGCAGCTCGACTACCTCCCCGAGCCGGACATCTTCCACGACGTCTTCGGCCACGTGCCGATGCATTCGCACCCGGTCTTCGCCGACTTTCTTCAGCAATTCGGCGCGCTCGCCGCCGTGGCGAAGACCGAGGCCGACGTCACCGCGATGGCGCGGCTCTTCTGGTTCACCGTGGAGTTCGGCCTGGTGCGGGAGCGAGGTGACATTCGCATCTACGGCAGCGGTCTCATCTCCTCCCAGGCCGATGCGGCAAACGCCCTCGGCTCACTGTGCGAGCGCCGGCCGTTCGACCTCGATGCGGTGCTGGCGCAGCCGTTCGAGATCGATCGCGTGCAGGAGGTGCTCTTCGTCATCGACTCTTTCGATCAGCTCTTCGAGGCGGTACGCACGGTGCACGCTCGGCGACGGTGACCGCGAAAAACTCTCACCGAAGCGGATGACTCGTCCGCTTCGGTGAGAGTTCTTCCGCCGAGGGCCGCGTGGTTACTGAGCGATCACGGGTTCGATGGTCCGGCGCACCTCGACGCGCATGCGCGAGCCCGGCAGCCCGCCGGCGATATCGATCTGGTTGAAGCGATTGAGGCGGATTCGCTGATCGGTCCGCGCCGGGTTGTCGGCGCCGGGAATGGTATACGTCCCGTTGTCGGGAATCTCGCGGGTGCCGAAGTCGCGCGTCTCGATCTCTGACAGGAGCGCCTGCGACGGCCGCGACCAGGTCACAGTGAGCGGCTGGCCGGCGGCGACGGTCGAGTTTTGCGCGGGCGCGGTGATGACATGCGCCCCGGGATTGCCTAGAACCACGCCGCGAACGTTGTCGCCGGCGCGGACGACGTCGAGCGTGAAGTCGGTGGAAGGAAAAACCGGACGCGTCGCACCGTACACTCCCGAACCGGCGGCGGTCTCGGAGAGCGTCACGGACCCAAGCATTGAGTTCCTCACCGTGACGGTGGCGCCCGAAACCGGCAGTGCCTGCGCGTTTCTCACGGCCACGAGGTAACCGGTGGTCATGGTTCCGCCAACTTCAATCCCGGCAACTTCCGCATCTACGTGGAGCGTTAGGGTGCCGGTGCCGGGGTCGTTTCGCGCCGCCGCGGGGCCGGTGCTGCTTCCGCACGCGAGCAAGGAAATAAAAGCGAAGGCCGCCGTTACGTGGTTCACGTGTCGCATTTGGATCTCCCGAGTGTTATGCGCTCAAGCTGATGTCGAGTCGCGTGATACCAGGATGACGCGCCCGCGGTACGTTGTGTCACGTCATGTTGAGCGCCCCCAGCGAGCCTCGACCGCGCTGGTGCGCCGGCGGCGACCCGGCGCATAGGACTGGCGAATTAGGCCTCCCTAAAATACTATTTCTGATCGGCTAATTCGCACTCGCGACGCGTTGCAGCGAGTGCCATCCCCTGCGTGACGGGAGGAGCATATGCGATCCCTCGGAGTTCCGGCTTGCGCGCTGTCGCTGATCCTCGGGCTTGCCCCGCCGGCCGCCGCCGGAGAAATACCATACTTCGCGCGGCGGTACGGGGTGGCGTGCAGTCAGTGTCACGTCGCGCCGCCGAAGCTCAATGCGTTCGGCGAGGAATTCATCGCGCGGGGCTACGAGATGCCGGGACTTACGCCTCGGGCTACGTGGCCGTTCGCGATCTGGGCGAGCGGGCGGTCGGAGTCACTTCCGCTTCCGCCGGGGGCAGCCGATGACGTCAGGGCCTACCTCAACCGAGTGGAGCTCATCTCCGGTGGGAAAGTGGTGGCGCCGTGGCTCTCCTACTTCGTCGAGTGGCGCCCGGTCAGCCAGGAAGCGCGAAGCGACGGCACGCTGCGCGATCGCGCGGGGCGGTTCGAGGATCTCTTCGTGACCGCTACCGCCGGGCGTGCGGAGCTGACCATCGGACAGTTCCGCCAGATCGCGCAAGTCGATGTCTCGCGACGCCTCGGCCTCAGCGAGCCGCTCGTCCTCTCCGCATCGCTGCCGGGGGCGGCCGGCGGAACGAGCCGCGAGGTCTCGCTGCGCGCGTTCTCACCGGCGGGTCGCTCACCGGCGCTGCGCGCGTCGTGGAATCAGCCGATGGCGAATGAGTGGCGCTGGACCACGTCGCTCGGGCTTCCGGTCGCTGGAGAGCTCTCCATCCCGTTGACGCGCGAAGCGCGCAGGGAGGCGAGCAACGAAGTGGAGTGGCGGTCGAAAGGGATCGTCGTCGAGTCCTATGCCCGTCGGGGGCTCACGTCGTTAGGCGCCCACGCCTTTTACGACGACTCGAGACGATACCTGGTCCATGCCGTGGCGAGCGGGAGCCGGGGCCCGCTCCACGCCACCGCCCTCGCCGGCGCCGCGAGGACGGGAACGCCGGTGCTCGGCCGCTGGTCGGTGGAAGCGGAATACCTGCCCTCGTACTACGTCGGCATCGGCGGGCGCGTGGAGGACCGAGCCAGTGACGGCGCGGACGTCGCGTACATCCCGTACCTGAACGCTCACTTTCCGGGCACGAGCTACACGTTCCGGATCACCCTGGAGCGGAGGCTCCAGCGCGGACGAAACGCGACGTTCCTCGAGGTCGGAACCGTGTTCTAGCGGACGGCGTGTGGCTCACCCGAGCGCCGTGCATTGCGACGTCAGACAGCCATCACGGTGCCCGGAGCCCCGCCGGCGTTCCGGCCAGGCGTTCTGCGCTCATCCCGCGCAGCCGGACGAACACCGCGCCGAGGATCACGCCATAGATCAGGTGGCCGGCGAGGCTTCCCCACGCCACCACCCGCATCGGCGGCATGCGCAGCGGAGCGAAGAGCGGCATGCCGAGGAACATCGGCATGAGGATCAGGCCGCCGAGCACCCACCACACGACGCCCCACAGCGCGCCCCACGCGGCTCCGCTGCCGTATCCCGCAACCCGAGCGCCGAGGAGTGCGCCGAACAGCGCGCCGATGACGGCGCTGTTGAAGAGATGGTACAGCCATCCGACGACGAGGCTTTGCGACCCCACGACCATCGCCACCATCGCCATCATCTTCATGCTGCCGCCCTCGGTCGTCGGCGCCGACATCATCTGCATCATCATCCCGAACACCACGCCGGCGACGATGCCGGCGATACCGCCAGCCACGATGTTCGATCGCATCTCATCCCTCCGCTGAAAGGACTCGGTAATGCATCCGGGCGACTCGCCGCCGTGTCTCCTCGACGCGCGCGACACGGCGCTTCTTTCACGCAGCCATCAGAAAGCGTCTCGGGGCCCCCCTACATCCCCGACATCGCCGGCCTGTCCGGGTCGCCGGTACCACCGCGCGGCACCGCGAACTGGAGCCGCTCCGTATACGGTGCCGGCTGCTTGTTCATGAAGGCCATGGCTTGCCGTGCGTATTCGTCCCGAGCCTGCTGGACCGTTCGGCGGCCGTTGACGATGTCGTTGGCGAGGTTGAGCGCCAGGAAGTTCATCTCCTCCTTGTCGCAGCGGGCCGACATCTCCCCTTTCGTCCGCTCGATGATCACGCTGCCATCGTATGCGGCCAGCTCGTCGAAGAATTCGACCGGAACGCGGTAGTCGATGAACTGCTCGAGCAGATCGGTGTGCGGCTTGGGGAACGAGTGCGGGATCTCCTCGCGGTACACGATGGTCCGCTTCCATGGCCCGGTGTTGTGCCACACGAGCATCGTTGGCGTTTGCTCGGCGGGCTGCCCGTATTTCTGCGCCATCGACGTTGCTGCCTCGCGCGATTTCGCTGGCCACCCGCGCGTGAGCGCATCGACAGAAACACTCGCCACCGCGCCGCTCGATACCGTCTCGACCGTGCGCGATGAGCACGCGGCAAGACTGGTCACGGAGCTGGCGGCTACGGCGATTACGCCTATGGCTCGGTTCATCGTTTCCTCCTCGGACAGTGGTCCGTGTCAGCTGGTACTCGGGCGCTCTTCGCCACCCACCGCCTTCTCTTTGCCCAGTCCGGCGGCCTCCTTCATCATCGGCCCGATCGTGGGCCGGTCGCGATCGGCCGTCGCATCGCGCGCGACGTCGAAGCGGAATCCCTCGGTGTAGGGAGCCGGTTTCTTCAGCATGAACGCCATGGCCTGCGTCGCGTATTCCTTGCGCGCCTCCTCGGCCGTGCGCTCGCCCGTCACGATGTCATGCATCAGGTTGAGCGCCAGAAAGTTCATCTCCTCCATGTCGCAGCGCGCCGAGACTTCGCCCTTCGTGCGCTCCGGGATGACGCTTCCATCGTACGCGGCAATCTCCCCGAACTTCTCGACCGGAACCTTGTAGTCGATGAACTGCTCGAGGACGTCCGTGTGCGGCTTCGGGAAGTTGTGCGGCACTTCGTCGCGGTAGACGATGGTGCGCTTCCAGGGGCGAGTGTCGAACCAGATCAATCGGCTCGGTGTGGCCTCGTTCGGCGGCCCGTATTTCTCGATGGTTGCTCGTGCCGCCTTCTGCGGAATGTCCGACCAGCGGGCCACGATGTTTTCGACGGTGTTCAGCTCGACCACGCCGGGAGTGGCCTGCTCACCCCCGGTCCCGGCGATCTCTGTCCCGACGGCGTGCGCCGTGGACTTCATCGCCTGTTTCATCCGATCGTCGCTCATCGCCTGCTCCTTGGGCTGTGCGTGCTTCACGCATAACGTGTCCTGCGCTCCGGCGAGAGCCCAGCCGTTCGCATGAGATGCGCCAATCTGGTGTCGACCGAGCGGATCAGTTTTGCCTTTGTCGTGTCATCTGGTGCCGCATGAAGTGCTGACTGGCACGTCGCTCGCACGTAGGTTGTCGATGCGACCGTCGACACCGATGCCGTCACCCGGATGCCGCAAGGTGCCCCTACATGCCCGACCGTCGAACCGAGATCACCGACGCCATTCGGCGGCGTATCGTGAGCGGGTTACACCTCGGCACGCTGTCCCACGGAGATCGGCTGCCGAGCACGCGTGAGCTCGCGCACGAGTTGGGCGTCACGCCGCGACTCGTGATGGCCGCGTATCGAGCGCTCGAGGGTGAAGGACTCGTCTCGCTCGCGCCGCGGTCGGGGATCTACGTCGCCGCGACTCGGACGAGCGGCGGCGGAATGCTGACGCAGCTCGCCGGCTGGGTGGTGGAGGTGCTCGTGCAGGGGCTGACGCGCGACATTCCGCCGATCGAATTCCCGGAGCGGGTCAGGCGCTGCCTGGAGACGCTCCGCCTGCGCGCGGTCTGCGTGGCCGACAACCGCGATCAGATTCACTCGCTGTGCACGGAGCTGCATAACGATTACGGCCTCGAGACGACCGGCGTCGAGCTCGGCGCCCTCTCGGCGCCTGACGAGACGACCGGCCTCGCACTGCGCCATGCCGACGTCCTCGTCACGATTGCCCTGCACGCCGCGGAGGTCCAGCGGCGCGCGAGCGCGCTGGCGAAGCCATGGATCGTCGTCTCGCTCCGGTCGGACCTGATGAGCGAGGTGACCCGGCTGCTCGCACGAGAGCCCGTGTATTTCGTGGCCACCGATCCGCGGTTCGGTGATGCGCTCCGCCGAATCTTCGAGCCGACCGGCCATTGGAACAACATCCGGCTGGTCATCGTCGGTCGCGATGATCCGAGACAGATCCCGGACAACGCGGCGACCTACATCATGCGCAGCGCCCGCCCACAGCTCGGCGCGACGCCGCTGGCCGGCCGCGTGATTCCGACGCCGCGCGTCTTCTCGACCGAGACGGCGCGCGAGCTCCTGACGCTGATCGTCCGGGCCAACATCGCCGCCATGACGTCACGCGTCGAATAGAGCTCGCCAGTGGGCCGGCCTTGACTCCGCACCGACCGCGCGGCTTCATCGAGGTCGACGCGTTCAGGGTGCGCCTAGGTGCGAGATCAGTGGCCGCCATGATCCCGATCCGCTTTCACCTTGATCAGGGCGCGCATCCAGGGATGGAGGCAGCACTGGAATCGGTGGTTGCCGGCGGCGAGCCCCGACACCTGCATCCTCCCACCGGGAGGGATGTCTGTCGATCCCGGACATTCCGGCGCCGTCACGAGCCCCTTGTTGAGAGCGGGAGACGGGATCTTCCCGCCGCCGAACGCGGCGACCTCGGTAAAGGTGTGGAAACGGCCGCCCTCGTTCCTCACGCGGACCGTCTCGCCTTCCTCGATCTTGAGATACGTGGGATCGTTCCGCCACGCCTGATGCCCGACCACCGATGCCGCGAGCGGTGAATTGTTCTCGGCGGCGAACTCGGCGAACGTTACGTCGCCTCGCCTGAGCAGGCAGCCACCCGTTGGCGCCCACGCCGGGTCTCGTGGGTCGCAGTCGTCCCGAATCGCGATCTGTCGACGTCCGGACGAGCCGTCGCCGCCCTGGCTGGCGAGCGCGACGTCCTCCCCGGAGCGGGCATCAGGTGAGAGCGGACCGGCGTCCTTCCTATCCTCGGCACACGCTGTGGCAGTTACCAGGGCGAGCAGTGCGATGAACCTCACGCGGAGCGTACTCATCGTTCTCTCCTTCCGGCCGGGCCGGGGTGCGCCAAGGCGATCAACTGTCGATGCGGAGCCGTGAAAGATCGCATGACCCCGCACGTGGCCAACGAGCGAGCAGCGCGCGGCGACCCGTCTGCGGTGAAACGGTGTCCTGGTCCGGTGAGCGGCAGGCTCACCTCCGCGGCGGGGGAGCAGCGGTCATAACCTCAGCCAGCGCGCGCGGGCGAGCCGCCATCGCAGATCGCTGACGGACATTCGGTAGTCGACCTTGATTCGCCCGAGGGCGAGCGGATCGGTCGACCGCCGATTCATTCGACCCGTTCCTCGAACGGCGGCGCGGTACCCCGCGCGGCGGGCCGCCTCGCGAACGTCTGCATTCTGATTGTTGAAGGGATACGCGAGCGTCCACACCGGCTCACCGAGCAGGCGCTCGAGGTCGCGGCGCGAGGCGGCCAGCTCCGCCTCCACCGCGGGGGCCGGGAGGTGCGTCAACGGCCGATGCGAGCGCGTGTGCGATCCGAACGTCATTCCCTCGCGCCGCAATGCGAGCACATCATCCGCGGTGAGGAGCGGCGCCGGGCGCTCGTTAGGGTCCCACGCGTTCGTCCCACCGATGTGCCCGGTGACGAGAAACGTCGTCGCGGACCATCCGTGGGCGCGTATCGCGGGCCATGCACCGTCGAGCATCGACCGGTAGCCATCGTCGAACGTCACGATGAGCGGACGCTTCGGGAGCGGGACTCGACGATCGCCGCGGGACGCCAGCCAATCGGCGAAGGTCACCCCGTGGTAACCCCAGTCGCGCAGGGCCGCGAGCTGATCGCGGAACTGTGCGGGCCTCACGAAGTTCGTCGGATATGCCGCATCGGGAGGAATGTCCTCGACGCGGTGATACATGAGGATCGTGAGCTTCACACCCCGCCAGGAGTGCGGCTTCCGCGGGTAAGCCCGGGCATGGCGACGAACGCGTACTTGAGAAAGGCGGCGAGCGCCGACATCGCCGACGTCACGACGCCGAACCGGCCATCGCGAAACGAGCCGAATACGATGTACTCGCGAAAGAATCGCCAGGCGGGTCTCCCCGTGAGATGCCAGACGGTCACCCGATAGCCGCGCGCGCGCAGGTCGTCGGCGCCGAGCTGCGCATACCGAACGATCTTCTCGAGGTGGTGCCTGAAATCGCGGTATGGCGTGTGCCGAATGACCGCTCGCAGGGCGCCGACGGAGGAGATGTCCTCCAGCCGCTCGTGAACGCGCCGGTCCAGGAAGCGGAAGCGTCGGCGGAAGAGGCGCACATGCCAGTCGCGTCCCCAGTGGCCGCGCTCGAGCTCGCGCTCGCCGTAGAAGTTCTGGAACCGAATGCGATACGCATCGTGCGCCGGCTCGCGAATCGTTGCCGCCAGCTCGTCGACGAGCTCCGCCGACGGCCGTTCATCCGCATCGAGCGCCAGCACCCATTCGTTGCGCGCGCTGGCGATGCCGAGGTTTCGCTGCGCGCCGATCGTGAGGCCGGTAGCGCGAAGCACGGTCGCCCCGTGCGTCTCCGCGATGCACGGAGTCTGGTCGCTCGACCCGCCGTCGACGACGACGATCTCGTCGGCCCAGTCCAGTTGCTCCAGCGTCGCCGCGATCTGATGCGCTTCGTCGAGCGTCGGGATGACGACCGTCACCGGTATGCGCTGGACTGTCCGCGCTGTCGCCTGGTCGGATGTCCGAACACTGGCCGTGGAAGCCACCGGAGTCTCCGTGAGTGAGGGGTCGCGGATCGAGCGGCTAACGTAGAGGGCGGAACATTGCGGTGCAACGCTGCCGGACATCTTCCACCTACGCCCGGCATGGAGCAGAATCAGGCATGACGCTTCGCTGGACCAACCTGCGGACCTTGTGGCTGCGGATCAACCAGTCGCGGCGGCGCAAGCGGTGGAACCGGCAGTACGCCGCCGGCGACTGGGCCTGGCTCACTCGCCCGACCGAGCTCGCCCGTTACAGCGTGCTCGCGGGGTACGCCCTCGAGCTCAGGCCGGGCGGCAGGCTGCTCGACGTGGGCTGCGGCGAAGGGCTCCTGCGCGATCGTCTTCACCCCCGCGCCTTCAGCGAGTACGTGGGGATCGATTTCGAGGAAGCGATACTCCGCGCCGCGGCCCGACTCGACGAGCGGACCCGCTTCATCGCGGCCGACATGAATTTCTTCGAGCCCGATGGCTCCTTCGACTGCATCGTCTTCAACGAGTCGCTCTATCTCTTCCGCGACGTCACCGCGGGGATGGAGCGATACGAGCGCTTCCTCGCCCCGAAAGGGATCTTTCTCGTCTCGATGCACGGCGGGGCGAGAATGCAGGAGATCTGGAGCCTCCTCGAAGAACGATATCACGTGATCGACGACGTGACGATCACCAACCGCGACGGATCGACGTGGACGTGCAAGGCGCTCGGCCACGTGGATGCTCACGCTAGAACAGAAAGCCGAACGTGACCGGGAAGTAGTTGACGTCGGTATCGCCGCGCTCGGTCCGGTGGTAGCGACCCTCGATGAAGCTGCGGACGCCGAGCAGATAGAGCCTTGCACCGAGCCCGACGTTCCACCCGTAGCGCGTCGACGCCTCGCACCCTGTGGGGAGTGAGCAATCGGTGCGATATGCGCCGAGCCCCGAGATGAGGTACGGCGACATGGGCGAATTGGTCATGGGGAGGCGATAGGTGAAGTTCAAGGTCGCCGACCCGGTCGCCTGATACTCGTCGCCGAGCGCCGGCGCATCGTCGCTGAAGGCGAAGCGGTTGTAGGCCACGTCGACTCGAAGGCCAAGCGGCTGCATCAGCGAGCTCACGACGATCGTCGCGAGTGCGTGCCATCCGACGTCGGCCCCCTCGCGAAGCTCACCCGACGGGATCGATACTCCACCGGCAAGTCCGAGCGAGACCGGTCGCTGCGCTCGCAGCGATGCCGGTGTCAGGAATGCAATGACCGTGGCCGCGATGACGAGAGGCCGCATCTGATTGACTCTCCGGTTGGAGGTGCGACGATGCCGAGGCGCGCTTTCCTAGAGTGATTTGAGATACTCGACGAGATCCCGCTTCTGACGGCCGGTGAGCTGGAGGTTTCTGACCCTCATGTAGTGCTCGACCACATCATCGAGAGTCCTCGCACTCCCGTCGTGGAAGTACGGGCGGTGCTGCCACAGGCCGCGCAGCGGCGTGGTGCGATACCGCTTCTCGGTCGTGCGTGCAGCGTACGTCGAATCCATACCCGTTTCGGAGGCGGCGTGAAGCACGCCGGCGTTGTTGTCCGTGAGGTTTCCGCCGACGTGGCAGCTCGCGCAGCTCGCGTCGAACACGACCTTTCCGCGGCGTGCTGCCCCGCGATTGTAGGATGCGCCCGGAGTCGGCGGCACGCCGATGCTGTGCTGGTAGGCGCGCAGCGCGGGGAGCTTCGGCGTCACGAGGTCGGGCTCCTGCACGATGTTCACGCCCAGTCGCGGGTCCGAGAAGTTGCCCTGGCCATGCATCTGCGTGACCGCGACGTAGGCGTTCCAGTAGGAGATCGGTCCCTCGGCCGTGTACGTCTCGTTGACGACCTGCGCCAGGCCGTGCGCCGGCGGAAGCGTGAGGGGCGTGCTCTGGCCATCGAAGTTGAAGCGCGGGTCGTAGTGTCCCTTGGGCCACGAGCGGAGAATCGCCTTCTGCTGCTCCGTGTAGATCGGCAGCATCGCCAGGATCTTTCCGACTTCGAGATCGCGGTTGGGCCAGCCGTCGAGCCTGTGCCCGATGCCCGGAAGAAGCGCGTTGTCGACCGTCGAATGACAGAGCGCACAGGTGATGCCGATGCGGACGATGCGTCCGTCGTCGACGGTGGCGCGCAAACCCACAACCGCGTTCTGTCTCAGGAGCTCGGCGGTACCGCCCGTGCTGAAGGGATTGTGGAGGATGAACTTCAGCAGGTTGAGCCGATCCATGTCGACCTTGAGCCCGAGGCCAAGCGCTTCCAGCGGCTGGATGTGCCGGTCGACGATCTCGTGAAGGCGAGCGGTATCGGTCCAGAACTTCTCGTTCCCGAACGTGTCGTCGCGGAAGATCTCGCGCCCCTGGCGCTCGAGATCGTTCGTGACCTCCGTCTCGGGGAACTGCCGGCAGGAGAGGGCGGTGAGTGACGCCGCCGCCGCGATCGAGATCACCCGGAGCTGCATAGCTGGCCTCGCGAAAAGAGCCGTTACAGCGATCGGAGAAACTGGACGAGATCCGCCCTTTGCTGCGCGGTCAGAGTGAGATTCCGTTTCGTGATGTATCGGGCGACGACGGCCTCGAGCGTTGGAGCGATACCGTTGTGGAAGTAGGGTCCGTCGAGCTGCGGCGGGTGGTAGAGACCGCGCAGCGGCGTCGTGCGATACTCCTTGGTCACGCTCCGCAACGCGTAGCTCGGCGCCCCGTTAGGCTCGGGCTCGCTCGCCACCTCCGACGGAGCATGGAGCTCGCCAGCGTTGATGTCGGTGAATTCACTCCCGGTGTGGCAGGTCGCGCATTGCCCTGCGCCCTCGAATACGACCCGCCCGCGCGCGGCCGCGGCGGCGTCGAAGTCGCTTGCGCGTGCCGCCGGCGCCTCGAGACTGAACTGGTAGTGGCGGAGCGCCCTGAGCTTTTCCGGCGTCACGAGATCCGGCGGCGTGTTGTTCACGTTGACGTTGATCCGTGGGTCGACGAACCGGCCACGTCCATGCATCTGCGTAATCGCGACGTAGGCGTTCCAGTACGAGATCGTATCGTCGCCGGTGTAGATCTCCCGGCGGACGTTTCGGAGACCGAAGGCCGCCGGTATCACCACCGGCTGATTCTTTCCATCGAAGTTGAATCGCGGATCGTACATCCCCGGGCCCCACGAGTTGTATACCGCCTTCTGAGCGGCTGTCAGCGCGGGCGAGAGTGCGATGATGGCCCCGGGGTTGAGATCGCGGTTCGGCCAGCCGTCAAGTCGCGAGCCGATCCCCGCGGCGAACGAGTTGTCCACGGTCGAGTGACAGATCGCGCAGGTGACGCCAACGCGCGTCAGGGTGTTGTTCGCATCCACTTGTCCAATGACGCCCACCACTGCGCCGAGCTTGAGGAGCGTCACCGTCACCGCGGGATCGTCGAGATTGATGCGCCCGGCCTGTAGGTCGGCTTTCACTTGCGCGGGGAGCGTATCGGCATCGACCTTCAGTCCGACCGAGAGCGCCGTTCGCGGACTGACGGACGTGCGGATGACCTCATGGAGCCGGAGCGTGTCCGTCCAGAACGTCTCGTCGCCGAAGGTGTCGAAGCGGAAGATCGTCTTGCCCTGGGCGACGAGCGCCGGGTCGAGCGGCTCGGGCCCGGTGGGCCCGTCATCATCGCCGCACGCCGACATCAGGAAGAGGGTCACGCTCGCCACCGTGACGATGAGCGGCATCGACCACCACTTGAAGGCTTGCCAGTCCACGGAGCCCCTGAACCATGGTCGCGGCATTGTCCGTTTCCGCATAACGATGCTCCCGCGCTGACCTCGTTCCGGCACAGCGCTCGCGTGGGTCTGCGTAGCTGGCCGTGCGAAGAGCAGGTGCACGGCGGCGAAGATACAGAAGATTCTTATGGGAAAACTGCAAATGACATGCCCTCTCCCTGCGCCGCCGCCAGACGTATCGTGTAGCCTCACCACGAACGCGAGATCGACGCGATGGCTCGTGACGACGCGATAGCTCGCTCGCGACAGGGAACGCGGAGACGGATCGTCGACCTGCTCCGGCGGTCCCCGTTGACCGCGGGCGAGCTCGCCGCGCAGTGCGGCCTCACGCACAACGCGGTGCGCGGCCATCTGACCGCGCTGCAACGAGATGGGCTCGTCCGGGAAGGCGGGCTGCGCCGCAGCGGGACGCGCCCGGCAGTCCTCTACGAGCTGATTCCGCGCGCCGATTCGATGCTGTCGAAGGCGTACATCCCGTTTGTCGCCCACCTGCTGCGAGTGCTCGGGGAGCAGATGTCCCAACAGGAGCTCGACACTCTGATGCGCACGGTCGGGCAGCGGTTCGGGGCCGAGTGGCCGCGGGCGCAGGGGAGCTTTGCCCAGCGAGTCGAGGCCGCCTCGCTCCTGCTCGAGAACCTCGGCGCCTTGACCAACGTCGAGCCGTGGGACGGCGGATTCATCCTGCGCGGCTATGGCTGCTTGTTAGGCGAGGCGGTCCACGGGCGCCCCGAGGTGTGTCGCGCCGTCGAAAGCCTGCTCGCGCACCTCATCGAGGCGCCCGTGGAGGAGTGCTGTGAGCGCGGCGAGCATCCGCGCTGCTGCTTCGAGATTTCCCCGCCCGCGATTCCCTGACGCCAGCCACCAGGCGAAGGAAGCGGCAGCCCGGATGAGGCCGGAGTGCAGTGCGTTAGAAACGACGCAGGAAATCCGGAGGTCACTGCCGCGGACTGACGATCGGCGCGCGCGCCAGAATGTCGTCTCCGCCCCCGCGCCCCGTTTCCCCGTCTCGCCGGCGGTTCGGATCAAACGAATACACCACGAGGTCCGGCGGATCGCTCGCGTCCCTGTCGACGACGAGCCAGTACGCGGTCCCCCAAGGGTCGACGGCGAACCCCCGGCGGCTCGCTGCCGCGGCGACATCGATTCCAACACAGGAGACGTCCGCGAGCGCGACGGCGCCATCCCAGCGCACGTACCCGTCCTCGGCCGCGGTCCACACGCGTTTGTGCACGCGTCTCATTCGTCGCAGGAGCTCCGTAGCGCCTGACGCGAGGTGAGCGGCCAGCGCGCGCGTTTCGGCGCGGGCGCTTCTCAACCGGTGAGCGACGCGTACCGTGCGGTACCGGAGGCGCGTTAGGCAGCATCGCTCGGGTCGAGGAAGGCCGACGGAAAACGAGTGGCGAACGGCGCGGCGAGAATGTGCTTCTCGTCACGAAAGAGGCGTGATGTTGGGAGCAAGCGCGAAGCGCGCCGGATGTGTAGCGACGCGAGCACTAACAACTCATTCGACCACGACGGCTTCGATCACCCGCCACCCGCGTTGTTCTCTCCGAAGAAGGATGTAGCGACCTTCCTTGCACGACGGTCCACATCCCCGATAGGCGTACACGAGGCCCGATGGCCATCGTGGCTGTATCCCGGCCGAGAGAAAATCAGGTATCCGGGCGAATCGGGATAGCGATCGTAAAAGCGTGCCCAATAGTCGCTCGGGTGCTTTCCGCCGATACCGAGGAGATCGGCCTCGGAGACCAGCCAGACGGGCACAGGCAACGGAGACACCCACTCGATCTCAACGCTGCGTGCGTTCTTGAGGCGAAAGTCATCGTACGCGAAGGCCGCGGAGTTCCTCCCGTACGCCTAACGACCTCACGGCTGTGGCGGCGGAGGGCCGCCGCCACCGGGTGTCCCACCGGCCGCGGCGTCGATCGCGACTTTGATCACGAGCGCCGCCGCCGCCGCCGCGCCGGCGCCGAGGATCACCGATCGGCTGCGGGAGAGCTCCCTGCGCTCGATCCGCTCGATCGACGACGGCGGGAACGCCACGCGAAGCCCCGTCCACGCGAACCGCTCCCCGGATCGCGTGCGCGCGTTTCGCACCGAGAGGACGACAGAATCGGAACGCCAAGCCAGGGTCTCACCGTCCACCGCCACGACGGCCGGCCCGACCGTCTGGTGCACGGCACTCGTGCCGGTGTCATTGAGTTGAACGCGGACGAGGGCGCCGGGTGGAATGCCGTCCGCGGGTGACACCGCGATGTACCGATAGCAGCTAGTCGACGCCAACCCAACGAAGATCGCGGAGGCCACCCGGCGTGTCCGCATCACGGCGCGGCGCACGCCGGCGGCGTCGTCACCTTGGGATTCGCGAGGCGCTCCGTCACGGTGATCGGGAAGAAGCATCCGAACCGCCGTCCGGCGTGAGAGGCCGCGGTCCAGCGCGCGTCGCGCACACCGAAGCGATACATGTCGGCGAGCCTGCGTCCCTGCATGAAGAGGTGCACCTGGCGCATGTACTGCAACATGACGAGCGGGGCCGGCGTCGTCCCGTCGTATGGCGCCAACGAGTTGAACGCGCGAATCGCGTTGATCTGGGCGATGAATTCGCCGTTGTCACCACGCGCCAGCGCGTCCTCGGCGAGGATGAGGCGCATCTCGCGCGCCGAGATGATCGTATGCGGCAGAAGGTCGCCAACGCCCTGCGTACAGCACGCATCCATGATCGCCTTCAGAGCCGGGTCGGGAACGTTGGCCACCGGGTCGATGAGACGAATCGATGCGTAACGCGTCCCGGCGGCGTTCGGCACCACGTAGACGTTGCTCGGCCGCAGCTCGAGCCGGGTGTTGATGTCGTTCCCGACGATCGGGAATCCGAGCGTCTGCTGGAGTGGAGTGAACTGGAGGCGGTAGTCCCCCGTCATGAACGCCAGCGCCGCGCGCGCGTCGGCGACCGCGCCCGCGTCGCTCACCAGCGGATTCGCCGGCGCGGTCGCGCTCGGCGGATTGATGTCCTGCCAAACGCCCATCGAGAACTTCGCGCGCGCCCGCATCGCGAGGAGATCGCGTTGAAGCCCCGCGTTCGCGACCAGGCCGGCGAGCACCAGACCGCGGTCGAGATAGACGATCGCCGTGTCGTACATGCGAGACATGTTCGCCTCGCCGATCGGCGCGTTGGTCACGTTCGGCTCGCCGATCACGAAATCATCGGCCATGTCCGCGATGGTCGTGTAGATCACCGCGCCGTACAGGTAGGTGCGCGCGAGATCCGTGCGCACTCGAGCGGTGTTGGTGGCGTCGAGGTCGGGGGTCAGCACCGCTGACAGCCGCCGGATCGTCGCGTCGGCGAGGTACCGCGCCTCGTGTACTTCCGGCATCGCGGCGTCGGTGAACTCGTTCGCGGGGTCGGACACGAAACCGTCATCGAGCGACTTGAAGCCATCCCGCGAGCCGATCCAGATGAGCTCATCCGAGGCGGCCCCGTACGGCGAGTAGATGGCCGAGAGCGCGCGAGTCACGCTCGCGCCGGTGCCGTTCGCGAGAGGAGTGGAAGCAGACGGCGAGTTGAGGTCGCTATCGAGCACGCTGTTCGGATTCTCGACGTCGAAGATGCCGCTACATGCCGCGGCCACGACGAAGAGCGCGGCGGCGGCACCGTGCGGGCGGCGCGGAGCGAGGTCGTTGCGCATGGTCGTGGTCTCCTAGTAGCCGAGTCGAACGCTGACGCCGAACCGCCGCGGCAGCGGAAAGCCGAAGGCGTCCACGGCGTCCAGGTAGTTGTTGTCGAGTCCCGCCGCCCCGGTGCGACCGAACGCGTTCGCCTCCGGGTCGATACCGGTGTAATTCGTCCAGAGCTTCAGATTACGGCCCGTGAAGGAGATCTCCATGTCGCGCGCGCCGATCCGCTGCGTGAGGCGCTCCGGCACGCTCCACGTGAGCACGACCTCGCGCCACCGCAGGAAGCTGCCGTCCTCGTTCTGATTCAGCCCATCGTATGGGCTGAGCGCCTTGAGCTCGTACGCCCATTTGCGCGCCGCATCGAGGCGCTGCTGCGCGGTGCTCGCGGGGTTGAGCAGCGTTGCCTCGACCTCCGCGGCCGCGCGCACGTTCCGGCCGATCGAGGGGTTGGAGCGACGGAACGCGTCCGTCAGGTTGGTGACGGTGTAGTCGCCTGCCTTGTACTCGAACAGCGTCGACAGGCGCCAGGCGCCCCGATACCCGAAGGTGCCGCCGAAGCTGCCGGTCCAGTTGGGATACGGCTTCCCGAGGTAATGGTCGAGCAGATCGCCATCGCCGTCCTCATCCACCATGATCGGATTGAGACTGCTCGGATTGATCGGCGTCGCGAGCGCCGCCAATAGCTGAGCTTCGGTGTCGGGCTGGCCATCCCGATTCAGATCGTACGGGAGCTGGCCGGCGCCCCGGCACGCATCGGTCGCCCCGGCCGGACGCAGGCCACACGACTCGGGGAGCTTCGCGCCGAACAGTGCACCCGGCGCCTCGCCCTCTCTGAGGAAATTCCGGTAGCGGGGGTACGCGCCCCCGACCTTGAGGGGTGGAGCGCCACCCAGGCTGTTCACCCGCTGCCACAAGAACGCGCCGTTGGCGAAGAGGTCGAGCGACATGTCGGCGCGGCGGAGCAGGTACGTGCGCAGCGACACCTCCGCGCCCTTCGCTTCCAGCTCACCCGCGTTGACGAGCTGCGAGTTCTGGAAGCCCCAGGAGATCGGGAACTGGCGGAACACGAGAGCGTCGTTCACGACCCGTCGCCAGAGGGTGAAGTCGAAGCCCACCACGTCTTCGAACAGGCCCAGCTCCATTCCCGTCTCGATCTCGGTCGCGACCTCCGGACGAAGGTCGGCGTTCCCGAGGTTTCCCGGCACGGCGCCAGGTCCGAACTGGGAAGTGAGAGGTCCATACGTCGTCAGCTTGTCGAACGCGCCCGGCTGCCGGCCGGATTTGCCCATCGCCGCTCGCAGCCGCCATGTCGACAGCAGGGAGCTCGACCAGGCCGGCAAGTCGCTCGGAATGATCGACACGCTCGCCTTGGGGTAGAACACGCCGCTCGCGTTCTCGCCGAACGTGCTGGCGTAGTCATAGCGCCCGCCTAACGTGAGGAAGATCCACTCCCGCCAGCCGAGCTGTTCCTGGGCGAAGTATCCTCCGTTGACGTACGACAGGCGCCGCTCGGCGATCGTGGGACTCGCGCCCGCCGGCACGACGCCGAAGCCGCCCGGAAAATTGAAGTTGTTGCCGCCCGTCACCGTCGCTTCGGAGATGAACACCTGGCCTCCGACCACGAAGGCCGAGGACAGCGTCGGCAGAAAGTTCGTGTTCCAGTTGCCCTTGAGGTCGACGGTGATCTCGCGATTGTTGCGGTCATCGATCGAGCGGTCGCCGGTAACGCGGTTGGAGGTGAAGTTGTCGAGGTTGTATCCGAACGGGGCGAACTCGAAGCTCCGCTGGTTCGTGACGTCGACGCCGAACGTCCCCGTGAACGACACCGTCTTCCACGGCGTGTACCGCGCATCGAGCCCGCCGATGAAACGACCCACGTCCTGACGCGTGTCGACCTGTAACGCTTCACGAACCGTCGCGAACGCGACCTGGCCGGTCGGATTGCCCGGCCCGCGGCAGGTCCGCGGCGCGACGACGCCGAAGGTGGGATCGGTCGCCGAGGTCATCGATGCCCGGCAGTTGGCGACCTCCGGCTTGCCGAACATGGCGAGGCTCGCCACGCCGTAGATGTTGTTGTTGTTGTTGGGCGTCTGGTGGCGCACGTCCGTGTATCCGGCGCGAAGCCCCAGTCGGAGCTCGTCGAACGGAATCAGTCCCAGATTCACCGTTCCCGAGATCCGCCGATTCCGGTCTCGAGCGAAGCCCAGATGCTCGGCGCCGAGCGGCCCGTTCTCGTTGACATAACGGGTGGAGGCGAAATAGGTCACCGCCGGATTGCCCCCACTCACCGACGCGCCGTACGTCGAGGCGCGGCCGGTTTCGAAGAGGTCGGTGACGGTGTTCGCTTCGATGAGCTCGAACGGCTGTAGCCGCTGTGTCGAGTTCGGCCCGTAGTAGAACACGCTGAGCTCGTCCGCCTGCGCCGCGGTGCGCGCGAATCCCACGTTAGGCTTGTACGCGGCGCCCGGATAGGTGACGGCTTCCTCCTGCACCTGGAACTCCCAGCGCGGCGCACTGACTGAGCCCTTCTTGGTGAAGATCTGGATCACCCCGTTCGAGGCTTCGGTCCCATACAGCGTCGCCGCGGCGGCACCCTTCAGCACCTCGATGCGATCGATACTGGCGGGATCAATGTCGTCGAGGCGCGAGGGAGTTCCACCCCCGCCAGCACCGACGTTGTCGCCGAACCCGCCGACGGCATCGATGCGTACGCCATCGACGAAGATGATCGGCTCGTTGGACATCGAGAGACTGGCGTTCCCGCGAATGCGAATGCGGGTGCCTTCGCCGGCGAGCCCGCCGGACGGCAATCCCACGAGACCGGGTTCACGTCCCTGGAGAAGCTCGGACGTGGAGTTGATCGGCGCGAGGCGCGGCGGCTCGATCACCGCGATGGTGTTGCCGAGCTGCTTCGTCGCTACAGCCTGCCCCGTTCCAGTCGTGACCACGGTCTCCAGCTGAAGCGCGGAAACGGTCAGTTCGAGGTCGAGGCGCGCCGTCTGTCCGGCGACTACCGACACCCGCCGGGAAATCGGCGCGAATCCGATGAAACGGGTGCGGACCTCGACCGTTCCGGCGGGAACGTTCGGGATTCGGTACGCGCCGGACGCCGTCGCGATGGCGCCAATTGGGGAGTCGCCAAGGTACACCTGAGCTCCCGGAATCGGGCGGCCCGATTCGGCCTCAGTGACCCGTCCCTCGATCGTCCCGGTAGCGGCTCCTTGCGCGGCGAGGCGAGTGACTCCCAGGGCGAGTGGCAGCGCGAGATAGACTGCGCAGAACCTCACACAGGTCGGCATGGGCAATCTCCCGGTAAGGGGCGTCCCGGTGTGCCGGAAAGGCTCCGGGATTCCATCGTGGGGCGGACTCGAACAAGGATGTCAGCCATTTGATACGACGCGGTCAGGAAGCTGTCAACCCAGCGAGGCGTGCTACCTCGGGGAGCTCTCCGCGCCGCGTCGCCCGAGCTCGCGCGCCGGGCGATGCGCCGCTCGCCTTCGGCGCCGCCTGAGAAAAGACCCGGTGCTCGGTGACGTGATGCATCGCCGCCTTGACGTCGGGCGCTGTTCCGAAAGCGAGCCGCCGAAGCCCGCGACGGAGCGAACGCCATGTGGCTCGACGAGATCGCGCTGCGCGGGAATGTACGGACTCCCGGCGGCATCCTCGTCTGAGCTTGCCGTTGTCGCGTACACCCCAGGGTACCGACATGAGCGCACACTCAAGCAGATCCTCGACACGGTGAGGGCAGCGCTCGATGAGCTGATCCGAAGCCGCTACCGGCTCCGCCGCCGGCCGCCACGCCCGTCACGTGGCGGCGGCGAGGCTCGCGACCTAACGACGCGTCCAGCGGAGAAGGACGCAATGACGACCAGCCGCTACCGCAAACCGTGCACGCCGAAAAACAGGAACAGCGTGCTGGGAAGAATCGCCGTTCCGGCGAACGTCTGATCGGCACGCAGCGCCCGGATGCTCTCGACCGACGTGAGGCACTCACCCTTCGCCGCGCACTGCCCATTCTTGTCCGGCCAGACGGTCGGATCGGTCACGAGGACAACAAAGGTGTCCCACGGCTTACTCCCTCCGGGGGTGTCGCGCACCACGTGAGAGTGGTTCGGTAGCGGGATCGTCCCTAGTGGAGTCTCGAGCGTGGGCGGGTGAAGAATGCATTCGCCGAAGGGCACGCCGGGCTCCGGGCACTGCACGTCGACGGTCGGCGTTAGCGCGAGCGCCTCCAGCTCACCGTCGCCGTTCGCGTCGAAGAACGGCACGATCACGAACAGGTCGGGCTCATCCGCCGGGTCGAGACCAAGCGCGTTCGGGAACGCGGGCGCCGAGCCCACTACGCACGGGAGGATCCCGGTCGCGGTCGCTGGCGGGCAGAAAAAGTTCTGCGTGTAGTCGAAGACCACCAGCCGATCCCGGGCAAACCCTTCGGTCTGACCTGGCACAGTGATGGGGCGTGCGCGGTGAAAGTGCGGCGCGCCACCCTCGGCGGTCATTGGGTCCATCGGTGCGTCGTCGCACGCGGTGATCAGTCCAAGCGCCATCAGCGCGAGACTCGCTACGTGACGAATGTTCATGAGACGGCTCCTGAGAGATTGCTTGGTGGCCTGCGGGGGGCGATTGATCGTGTGCCAGATGTACGACGGTCGGCCTGGAACGGATCTCCGCCTCAGCGACCGTGACCGAATGTCGGCTACTTGCTCCAGGAAGTGCCCGTCAGGCGCGAAGTCGCGCTTCAGCTCGCACCATTGGTTCTCCGTCGCGGCCGAATCGCGTGGACCCACCGTCAGTGCTGCGAAGGAGTTGATCGCGTCGAATGCGGATAACAGAATGCGGCCGTGAGCGACGAGGCAGTATCTCCGGGTCGCCGTACTCGGAGAACGAAGGAACACGATATCGCACGCGGTCTCTCAATGCCGGCGCGCTGGCACCTTGCAGGCTTGATCGGTATAGTGTTGTTGACGTTCCCAACGCGACTTGAGCTCGCGATGCGTCCCCTGAGCCGAGGTATCCATGTCGACAACACTACCGAGGATTCTTCGCGCGGTGGGTCTTGGAGCTTTTATTGGCATGTTGGGTTCCGCGTGTACGACTCCGCAGCCCAGCGGGGAACAATCGTCGCGTCCGCCGGCATCACCTGCCCCGGCGGCCGGGGCACAAGGCTACGATCGCCAGATCCAGGACTACGCCGCCCAGATGCTCAGAGAGGGGCAGCATACGTTTCGCTTTGATACCTTCGGCTCAGAGGACTTCTGGGGCGGCAAGCTGCGTCTCCACGAGGCCATAGCCGGCGAGAAGCTCGGCGGCGTCGGCAGCGGTGTCAGCCCGAAAGCCGCGCTCGCGCTTGGATTGAAAGTCGATGCCGAGGCGTTGCCTGCGGACCTCGTTGCCAAAATCAGGGCCAACCAGGTCGATATGGATGATCCGGCCACGACACTCGCCCTGTTGAAACTCAACGCCGTCGTCGGCGTGACCGGCTTCTTCAATCCTGACGGGTCACTGCGAACGATGGGCGTCCAGTGCGCGGTCTGTCATTCGACCGTCGATGATTCGTTCGCGCCCGGCATCGGGAAGCGCCTCGATGGATGGGGCAACCGGGATCTCAACATTGGCGCCATCGTGGCCACCGCACCCAACCTCCAGCCATTCAGCGATCTGCTGCGCGTCGATGTGGAGACCGTGAGGAGCGTGCTCAACAGCTGGGGTCCGGGTCGGTATGACGCCGAGTTAAACATGGACGGAAAGGCGAAGCGCCCCGACGGCAAGACCGCTGCGACCCTGATGCCTTCGGCTTTCGGCCTGGCTGGCGTCAACAACCACACGTGGACCGGCGGCTGGGGAACCGTCACCTACTGGAACGCATACGTGGCCAACACGCAGATGTATGGCAAGGGCACGTTCATCGATTCGCGTCTCGAAAACGCCGAGCAATATCCCGTCGCGGCCCGGGCTGGGTGGGGACGTAAGCGCGATTCGGTCGATCTCATCACCTCCAAGCTCGCGGGCCTTCATTTTTATCAACTGGCGATGCCCACACCCAAAGCGCCTGAAGGCAGCTTCAATAGAGCGATGGCCTCACGTGGCCAAGCGTTATTTAACGGCGCGGCGAGGTGCGCTAGCTGTCACGTTCCGCCGATCTTTACCGAGCCGGGCTATAACCTGCACACGGCGGCGGAAATCGGCATCGACGACTTCCAGGCCAACCGCGGGCCGGGACGCAGCTACGTCACCACTCCGTTGCGCGCGCTCTTCGACGTCAACAAGATTCACAAGCATGGCTTTTACCACGACGGCCGCTTCGCCACGCTCCAGGACGTCGTCAATCACTATGACGGTTTCCTGAAGTTGCGGCTCAGCGACCAGAACAAGGCCGACTTGATCGAGTATCTCAAATCGATCTAGGTGCACAGGCCGGAGCGTCGGGCCGACTGACGCCGAGCGCACCCAGCACGGCGGTCGCGATCTTTTCAGCGCTCCGCAGCGCTATCCCTGTCGCTCGAGGCGGCCGGCACGGTTACGTTCCGACGACGCCCGCGGGCTGACGTGCCGCCTCCTCCGTCTCCATCTCAGGCGCGTACCGGCCGAGGCTTGCCGCTGCGTTGCAACGGGCACGGTGGAGAAAGGCGTCCTGTGCTCGGGCCACGTTAGGCGGTTTCCCCCGCCACACCGCCAATGCCGGTGCCTGGAGGGCCCGCGCAAAGGAGAAGCTGAGCCGCCATGGCTGCGCCGCCGAGGCGGCACTCATGGCGTTGAGATGCACCGTCGCGATTTGCGGATCCTGTCCGCCGGAGAGGAAGACGACGCCCGGTACCGCCGCCGGCACCGTCCGGCGGAGGCAGACCAGAGTGGCGTCGGCCACCTCGCCCACGCTGGCCTGACGCTCACTGCGGGTGCCCGGCACCACCATGTTGGGTTTGAGTAGCAGGTGTTCGAGCACTACAGGCTGTTCGCGCAGCGCGGCGAAGACGCGTGCCAGTGTTGCCTCCGTCACCTCGAAGGTCCGCTCCAGGGAGTGGGAGCCATCCATGAGTACTTCGGGCTCGACGATCGGCACGAGCTCCGACTCCTGGCACAGCGCCGCGTAGCGCGCCAGCGCGTGCGCGTTCGTGTTTAGGCAGTACGCGCTGGGCAGCCCGTCGCCGATGGTGATCACGGCGCGCCATTTGGCGAAACGCACGCCGAGCTTCCGGTATTCCTCCAGCCGTTTCCGCAACCCGTCCAGTCCCTCGGTGATCCGCTCTCTGGGAGCGCACGCGAGCGGGACTGTGCCCGCGTCCACTTTGATTCCCGGGATGATCCCGTTGTCTGCGAGAAGCGTCACGAACGGCCGGCCATCGTCGGCGCGCTGCCGCAGCGTCTCGTCGAACAGGATCACGCCGCTGATGGACTCGCCCACTCCCGGTGTGGTGAACAGCATCTGACGATATTGCCGCCGGCTCTCTTCGGTCGACTCGATGCCAAACGGCTCGAATCGCCTGGCGATCGACGCCAGACTCTCGTCGGCGGCGAGAAGGCCCTTGCCGGATGCGACCAGCTCCTGGATCGTGCTCGCCAAACCTGGGCGCATTGCTCTCACCCCGTTCGCTGTGTGAACAATAGCCGTTAGGTGCCACCTCGTCGACCCGCTTCGAGGAAACGGACCCGTACGTCACGTTACGACGCGCGAAGCGGGCGAGCAACTGACAGCGTTTTTCGCCCTCCACGGTAGGAGGACCATTCCTTGACCGCGATGCGCGCATTAGCTCAGGGATGTGGTCAACACGGCCAGCGCGAAGTTCGCCGCTCACGGGTACCAGAAGTTCTTCGCGTTCGGGCTGGACGGCGCAACCCAGGCGTTCGCGCAAAAGCGTAGGCAACCGGCGTCACGGCACCGCTGATTGCCCTACTCGAGCTTGCCGGCGGCATCGCGCTCATCCTCGGCGTCCTCACGGGCCTGGCCGCACTCGGCCTCGCGATCGACATGCTCGGCGGGATCGTCCTGGTGCGCCTCAAGGGCGGGTTCTTATCGCCCAACAGTGCGGAATACGAGATCGTGGTCTGCATCGCGTGTATTGCGCTGGTCATCGCCGGAGCGGGCGCCTTGGGCATCGACGCGATTGCGGGCCGGCGTGCGAGGACCGGCGGTGAGACCTGCGGGGCGAGCCCCGTGACGGCGTGCATCAGAGCTCTTGCAGAGATGCGTCGGCGCCTGGACTGCGGCGGGTCTCACGACCGAGACCTGCGGCGGGGTCGCGCGTCGCTCGCCACCGGTGTGTATCCGCAGTGACTCGTTCGGCCCGTCAATGGCGTGATGCGCTCGCTGTCCCAAGGCTCCACGCGGGCCTCATTGGCCCATCGTCTGGGCACGCTCAGCCCGAATGCGCCGGCACGATGGGGACGCATGACCGTCGTTCAGATCGTCGCCCACGTCAGCGATGGCTTCGCTCTCGCCTTCGGCGAGTTGGCCGCACGTACCCGGAAGACATGGCTGCGCGCTCCTCCGATCAACTTGCTTGTTGCATGCGACGAACTGCGGCTCCACGTGGTGCCGGTGATGCTTGGCGGCGGCACCCGGCTGTTCGCCGAGTCGGGACCGCGGGTGCAGCTGCGGCAGATCTCGGCGTTGGTCACCGTGAACGCGACTCACCTGGCGTACCGCGTCGTCCGATTGGGAACTCCCGACGATCGCGCAGAATCGGATAGCGGGATGGGACGCGGCCCCCATCGCTGAGGCGACCCACTTGACCGATCTTTGCTAGGCGGACTCAGTCTGCCAGAGTGGCCCGCTTCGGCAGTACCGAATCCCCCGCGACACCGAGGGGCGTCCCTGCGTCCCCGAAGTACTCAGCCAGGCACCAGTCGACAATGGATGCGATCACCTTCTCCCGGTCATCAGGGCTTGTCGCAGGACGGCACTGGTTCACCAGTGCCTTTGCACGCGCATTAATCGCCTCCGGGGGCGTGCCCATCGTCGGCTGAACTCGCACGTGGGCCCACACCGCGCCTCGGAGATCGATCAACGCGCTCTAATCAAGCACGACGCAACCTAACGACCGGGTACTGGCGATCCGTTTGCCTGAGTGGATCGACGCCGGATGCGTGATCGAAGAGGGGAGGCGATCAATCGAGGCGCAGCTTATCGGGCGGCTGATCGAGCGTATGGCGGAAGCGGGAACTGCTCATTACGCAGCGCGTTCAAGGGAGGGGCTGGAGACTGTGCTATCATTGCGAGACCCTCTCCTGCTCATCGATGTGCCGCTAAAGGGGAGCGGTGCACCCCACGCTAGCGCGCTCCTCTGGTACTTGCCCGAGGACGTTGTCGGCGTTCACCTGAGGCCAACTGGTCTCCGTCGTCGACGCGGAGCGTCGCCTCGGAGATCACGCAGCCTTAGCGGCGCCGCTGCTCAGCCGGCGGTGCCCCACGCGAGTAGCCTCGACGCGACTCGGCCACCTTTCGCAGATGAGTCGCCGCAGACCGTTCCGCCTCCCAGTCCAGCGCCTGCCCGAACGCTTTCCAACTCGTCTCCAGCGCTGCGAGCCACCGCTCGATGGAGTCGAAGCTGACATTGCGTTCGCCGCGCTCCGCCGAGCCCACGTAATTGCGGTGCAGTTTCGCACGAAACCCAAGCTTCTCCTGGGTGAGATCGGCTTCCTCTCGTAGGCGCCGGAGTACGCGCCCAAGAACACGGCGATCGGGAGCATAGCGAGGCACGCGGCATTCTCCGGCTCCTGCACACTATGCGTCTACACACTATGAGTGTTATGCTCCGAGCAGGGTTGCTCGCGTCGTCTCGCGTTCGCCATGCAGGCAGTGTCCACCTCGATGCCGCTTCGAGTTCTCCATGATATTCGAGACACGCTGCTCGCGCGCCGGATAGCGGCGGATCTCGCGGCGCATGGGATCGCCGCGGCCGCCGCGCTGATCGAGTCGGACTCGGATGAGGGCGTGGGTCGAGCGATGCGGCATTGCGACTTCCCCTGTGTCTCCTTGCTCCATCCGAGTGAAGGACCTCGTGGTGGAACCGCGCTTCTCCTCATGTCTTTCTCCCCGGTTGCGCGGGAAGGGCGCGCTGAGCGACGGGAACGGCGTAGAGCGCGCGAACGCGATTCCATCTATTCAACGGCGACGGGCGCGACCATCGACTTGACGGACTATGAATCAGGATTTCAGCGACTGTTGGCGGCGCTGGCTGCGGAGGGCTCCGCGCATTGTTACGAAGGGGAGTGAAGGGTCATCGGCTACATTCGTGCGGCTTGGCGATTTGAGCGTCGATGATTCCAACGACGGCCCGCAGTCCCGTTCTTTGACTCAGCAAGCGCGCGATACTCGTGCGCTGCCGTCGTGCCCGCCCTTGTGGTGTCTGCGCCACTCTTGCCGGGAGCTTGCGCGCGCCACACTCTACCGCTCTCTCATCCCTTCCTCTCCGGCGACAAGGAATCCCCCCCCATGCGTCGTTACTTCACAATGGCGGCCGGGCTGTTCGGCCTGGTCGCGTGCTCCGACGGCCTGCCCGTCTCAAACGTCACCCCGCCGAAGCTGTCGCTCGCCGTCCAGTCGAGCGAACCAACGCGGTTCGCCATCCTCTTCAAGGGCGGCACGCCAGGCGGCTTCGCCGACCGGATTACCGCGCTCGGCGGTACGGTCGAGTTGGTTCACGAGCGGTCGGGCATTGCGATCGTGTCTGGACTTTCGCCGACGGCCGCGGCGTCGCTCGCCACGAGTACCGGCATCGAGCTCGTGCAGCAGGACTTCACATACCAGGGCGTGATTCACGCAGTCGAGCCCGTGGTGGAGGCCGCCGCCGCGATGGACGAGGCGACCGCCGCAAGCCAAGTGAATCCTGCCACGGCGTTCTTCTTCCCTCGTCAATGGCATCACCGCGCCATCGGCGCGAACGTGGCGTGGGCGAACGGCGTGCTGGGCTCTCCCAACGTGTCGGTCGCAATTCTGGACACGGGGATCGATCACCTCTACCCCGACCTCGTTGGCCTCGTCGACGTGGCGCGCTCGATTTCCTTCGTGCCATCGGACGACGCGCTCCTCGCCCAGTTCTTCCCTGGCGCCGGCCGTCCGGCCTTCAGCGACCTCAACGGGCACGGAACGCACGTGGGCTCGACGGTGAGCAGTCTGGCGATCGTCAATGCGGCCGTGACCTCGCGGACGAAACTGATCGCGGTGAAGGTGCTCGGTGCCAGCGGGTCCGGCACGTTCACCGGGATCCTCAATGGCATCCTGTACGCCACCGACCAGGGCGCCGACGTGATCAACATGAGCCTGGGCGCTCTGTTCGCGCGACGCGGCAATCACGACTTTATCAAGCTTCTCGATCGCGTCACCAAGTTCGCCCGTGACGAGGGCGTGACGACGGTCGTGGCGGCGGGGAACGAGGCGGCCCTGTTGCGAAACGGCAACAATGAGCTGTTCGGCGCTTTCTGCTCCAACAAGAAAGTTCTCTGCGTCTCGGCCACGGGGCCGAACCGGTCCACGACACCGAACGGGCCGTACTTCCCGAGCGTCGACGAATCGGCCGTCTACACGAACTTCGGCAAGCATGCGATCGACGTTGCCGCGCCTGGTGGTAACTTTGCGGTGAACCCGGCCGGCCAAGTTGTCTCGGCGGTGCCTGTCTGGGCAGCGTGTTCGAAGACGATGCTCGTTCGCAACGCGGCCGGTCAGTTCGTGAAGTTCATCTGCGCGCAGTTTCCGCAGTTCACGTTCACGCTGGGCTTCATCGGTACGAGCATGGCCTCGCCCCACGCGGCGGGGCTCGCCGCCCTGCTCGTCGAGCGCGTGGGGCGCGATCCGCAGCGGATTGGCTCGCTGATCGAGGATACCGGAGACGACCTCGGTCCACAGGGGAAGGACGATCGCTTCGGACGTGGTCGCATCAACGTCGCGAGGGCAGTGGGACTGTAGTCAGGGCGCGCAGGGCGCCCGAGCAAGGCTCACGGGCGCCCCGCCCACCGGTGGTCCTCACCCATCGCGTGTCGCCGGCGTGCCTCACGGGTCCGCGACCGCGATCCGCGTCGACGGTCGGAAGTCGATGCCGGCGTCGTCCGCAGAAAGGCGCGCGGAATCTCCGGCCCCCAGGAGTCGACGCGCGAGCGTCGGCGAGTTGCCGCGGGAAGTCCTATTCCCCGATTACGTCGCAGAAATACGCCGCCAAGTCAATGACGAGCGCCGGATGCGCGGGATCGGGCCGCCACGCAAGCCGCTCGTCGAGGATCTCGGGTCGCTGATCCTCCGGCCGCCACCGCTCGACGAGCCGCGCGTCCAGGTCCACGATCCAGTACTCCGCTACCCGCTGTCGCTGGTAAAGGCGGCGTTTCACGTGTCGGTCCGCGCGAGCGGTCGACGGGGACAGAACTTCGACCGCGACCAGCAACCTGCCCACCTCGTCCCAGGATGCCGGTTTGCGTCCTTCGATGAGCGGGGCGACCAACACGTCTGGCTGGACCATGACGTGCTTGGCCGTGAGGACATCGGCCGGCGCGAGGAGAACGTCGCCGATCGCGTGTTGAGCGACATACGTCGACAAGAGCTTAGCGATCGTGAAGGCTGCGCGCTGGTGGTGAAGGGTCGGCGCCGGCGTCACGAACAGCTCGCCGTCGATGACCTCGTAGCGCTTCCCGTCGTCGGGGAGCGCGCGAACCATGTCGGCCGTCCAAAGCGTCGTCGCGGGCATGACCATATGATGGGCCCTGGGTGGTCGTGAAGGCAACTCGGCATGCGCGACGTTGCCAGCGCGCAGCGTACGGTGCGTCATCGCTCCGACGCAGCGCCCATCCGATCGGCGGAGTCGCAGAACGCAGCGCGTGGGAAATGACGTTGACTTGCGTAGGCTGCATGCCGCTCCAGATCGCAGGCATGAGTATGCTCTAACACATTCGCGACGTACCCCGCGAATGGCGTCGATCGTCCATTGAGGGCGAGCGCACACGGCAGTGGCTCGCAGCCGACGCCCTATTCATATCTGAGTTCATGACGCCCTCAGTGCTGCCGAGCGGGAGCTGGCAATCGCTCGGCATTCCGGGTCGGCGTGCTCATGCCATCGCGATGACCATCGGCGGCGCCGTTGTCGTGCTCATCGGTGTCGTCACGCTCGCGGGATGGCTTGTCGATGCTCCCGGGTTGAGCGCCGCTCGAGCCGACTTCGTTCCCACCGCACCCAGCACGGCCCTTCTCTTCATGCTGCTCGGTACCGGAGTCTGCGCGCTTGCGGTGCAAGCTCGGTGGGCTCGGCTGTTCGCGTGGTCAGCGACAACCGTCTCGCTCGTCGTGGCGGGTGCGCACGTCGCGGAGTACGTCACTGGCGCCGAGCTCGGCGTCGATCACTGGGTGTTCTCGTTTCCGAGCGACCGGCTGGGCGCGGCACCGGGCGGGAACATGCCGTTCGTCACCGCACTGTCCTTCGTGCTCATCTGCCTTGCGCTCCTTGCCGGCAGCGTGCCGCCGCGGAACCGGTACCTGAACGAGCTGGCCAAAACCTTCGCACTATTGGTGACACTGGGCGGCGTCGCCTTCTCGCTGGGATATCTTTACGACGCTCCCTTGTTCTACGATGGTCCGAGCATCCCAATGGCACTGCCCACCGCCGTCGCCTTCTCGGCGCTCGGGCTATCCATCGTGCTCCCCACGATTGTGTGCGATCACATGGAATGGCGGCAGCAGGAGCGCATCCGGGCATATGTTGACGGTTCGTTTCAGCATGCCGCCATCGGCATGGCGCTCGTCGCGCCTGACGGCCGCTGGCTTCGAGTCAATCACGCGCTGTGCGGCATCCTCGGCTATTCCGAGCGAGAGCTGCGCACAACCACCTTTCAGGCGCTCACACATGCCGACGATGTTGCCGCGGGGCTGACCAACGCGCAGCGCCTGCTGGCCGGTGACATCGCGACGTATCACGCCGAGAAGCGCTACATGCACAGGCAGGGGCACGTGATCTGGGCTCTGCTATCGGTGTCGCTCGTGAGAGAATCCGATGGCACCCCTCGGTACTTCATCTCTCAAATCCAGGACATCACTGGTCGCAAGCGGGCAGAGGCCGCGCTGATGCGGCAGGCGCTGGTGTTCGATACCATTTCCGACGGTGTGATCGTGATGGACACGCAGGGACACGTCACCGACTGGAACCCGGCGGCCGAGCGTATCTTCGGGTACACGAAGCAGGACATGATCGGATGCAGCGTCGAGCGCATCCATCATCCACGACTCGGCGGTGCGCTCGAGCGGGAGATCCAGGCGAGTCTCGCGAGTCGGGACCACTGGGCGGGCGAGTTGCCATTCCTGCGCAAGGACGGCCTGGAGGGTGTCGCCGACGTCATCGTGGTCGTGCAGCGTGATTCTGCGGGCGTTCCCGCTGCGTGGATCGGGGTCAACCGCGATGTGACGGAGCGTAAGCAAACCGAGGAAGCCCTTCGGAAGACGGAGGAACAGTTCCGTCAGGCGCAAAAGATGGAGGCGGTCGGACAGCTTGCCGGAGGCGTTGCGCACGATTTCAACAACATATTGACAGCGATTGCGACCTTCAGCTCGCTCCTCCTCGAGGACCTGGGTCCTTCCGATCCCAGATCAGATGATGCGCGCGAGATCACGAAGGCGGCCGACCGCGCCGCAGCGCTCACACGCCAGCTGCTCGCTTTCAGCCGGCGGCAGATACTGCAGCCGCGGGTGCTGGATCTCAATCCCGTTGTCACCGAGCTGGAGAAGATGATCCGGCGTCTCGTGGGCGCTCACATCACGGTGGTCGCGACGCTTGAACGAGGTCTTGGTTCCGTACGGGCGGACCCTGGTCAGATGGAGCAGGTGCTCATGAATCTGGTCGTCAACGCACGGGACGCGATGCCCGACGGAGGCACGATTGCGATTGAAACCGCGAACGTGACACTAGATCGGACGTATGCGCGGCGGCACGAATCAGTCGCCGTTCCAGAGACGCGCTACGTCCGGCTGATCGTGAGCGACACCGGATGCGGGATGGACGAAGGCACGCAGGCGAGAATCTTCGAGCCCTTTTTCACCACGAAGGAGCTCGGCAGAGGCACGGGTCTCGGGCTCTCCACCGTGTACGGAATCGTAAAGCAGTCCGGCGGTTTCATCTGGTGTTACAGCGAGCAAGGACGAGGCACCGCGTTCAAGATCTACATGCCTCGTGTCGACGCCGCACCAGAATGCCGTTCGAGCCGCAGCCGTGCCGTGGATGGCCGGGGCAGTGAAACCGTTCTCGTTGTCGAGGATGACGAAACGGTCCGCTCGGCGGCGCGACGCATCCTGACCGAGCGAGGCTATACCGTCCTCGAAGCGACCAATGGAGCGGCGGCGCTTCAGCTCTGCAGCGAATCGCGAGCACCCATCGACCTCATCGTGTCCGATATCGTGATGCCTGAGATGGGCGGATCGCAGCTCGCTCGGGAACTTCGCTCGCGCCAGGCGGATATCCGGGTACTTCTCATGTCCGGCTACACCGAAGACGCCGCGCTCCGGCAGAGCTTCCTCGACCCCGGCATGGCGTTCCTCGAAAAGCCGTTTGGCCCGGAGGTACTTGCGCAGCGTGTGCGTGAGGTGCTCGATACGCCAGATCCAGCGGAGCGAGCGGTAGCAACCTGAGCAGCGCAAACGGCGAAGCGTCGGCCGCGTTGTTTTGCATTCCCGGAGCTGACAATGTCGGAGACTGCCCGCGACACCTGCGCGTTTCGCTCGAGAGCGACTTGCCGCAGATCCTGACATAGGATTCTGGAATCATACGACGAGGAGGCAACGATGTCTGGCGCCTCCTCTACGAGCGGCGCATGACGAGCCTCGAGTCGACCGGGAGCGAGGTATTTCTTTCTGGCATCGAGCGGATCGGCCTGGCGCAGAATCGCGTGCCGGACCTCGCCGATGTGAACCGGCGACTCGCGGCCATAACGGGGTGGGCAGCGGTTGGCGTTGCTGGGTTCATCCCCGCCGTGCAATTCTTTTGCTGTCTTGCGCGCCGCCGGTTCCCTACGACGCTCGGCGCGCGTCCGCGCGCGCGCAGTTCGACTGCGGATACCACCAGAGCAGGACGATCGCCGCCGCAAACCATGGCGCGGCAGCGACGGGAGGCGGCGTTAGGCGCACCGCCTCCAGCGCGCGACGGGCGCGACGCGAGCGCCCAAGTACCGGCAGGACGAGTCCGTACCCGGCGAGGATCCCGGCAAGCAGCCATCAAATGGCCCGCCGACACAGTTGCTGCGTCGTGCTGTCGCCCACTGCTGGCTCCGCAATCTGTAGAAAAACTTTTGTCCACCTACTTCGCAGCGAAGATGAGACTTCGCTAATCCAGCTATGCGCGCGGCACCGATCGTGCGCCAACACACCCGACGCACTTCCTCGCTCGTCTCCTGCCGTCGATTGTCATGACCACTAAGCAGAGTCTTGCCTTGCGCGCTCTCAAGGACACGCTCAGCGAGCGACCGATCGATCACAAGCGGCTTCAGGACGCGGTCATCGCGTTCGTGCGATCCCGACGATCCGAGGAAACTCCGGAACGGATCATCACCGGCCTCAAGGCCACGTTCGACGACTTGGTGCGAAGCGATTACACTGGGGCCTACGCGCTCCGCTCCCAGGCGGCGAGCTGGGCGATCCAGGAATACTATTGGCGGCCGGAAGACGGTGGTGAGTAAGCCCGAGGCGCGGGGCACCCGCCATGTGTCACAGGCCGAGGTGCTCGGCCGCATCAACCTGCTGATCGACTTCGAATGCGATGGGCTGTCCGCCGTGCTCGCATCGCGTGCGGGGCTCGAACCCGAAGTCGCGGCGCAGTTGCAGAACGGGGATGAGCGTGCACTGACCGGCCAGCGCTTACTGGCCATTCTGCACGCCTTCCCGCGGCATGCGCACTGGCTTATCAGCGGCGAGGGCGAGCGCGGCTGACGCGTAACACTCTGCGGTTTCCCGTCCATGCGATGGTTCTCACGAGAAGTGTCAACGGGTGACTCAAGGCACATCGTCACGGCGACACAAGTCGCGTGTTGCACGTGATCAAGGCTCGCGCTTTGCTCGCCCGGCGAGATCCCTTCGCATCGGGCAAGGCGCATGGGCTACGCTGAGTTCACAGACGGAGCAGGAAGATCCTGGCGGCTGGAGAACCAGACCTGGACGGATCTCAAGCACTACAAGGCGCTGCACGAGCAGGTCGTGCTCCTGTCGGTGGTCGCGGCGGAGGTACCGGCGGTGAAGGTCGACCAGCGCCTGACGCTCGTGCGCTCGCGCACGGCTTCTATCGTGTGACCGCTACGGACGGATTCATGGAGATGCCGAACGTGCGGGAAGTGCTCAGGCGGTGCGCGGCGCGGGGAGTCGAGAAAAAACCGCTGGAGACGAGCTACTACTTGGGGCGCGAGCGGCTTCTTCCTATACGGGAGCTCGAAAATGGCGCGGTGGCGCAAGAACCTCTTCGTCTTGATGTCACGTAATGCGCAGTCGGCGGCGCAGTTCTTCGGGCTGCCTCCCGATCGCGTCGTGAACCTCGGCGCAGATCGAGTTCTCGCCCACGCCGGAATAGAAGGACTCAACGCCGAGGAAGTCCCAACGGATCAGCGACAAAAGCCGAGACCGCGCGAGGGAGGCGCCGAGGGCACTGCGTAACCCCCTCGTCAATCACTGCGTGACTCGAAACTCCTGTCGCCTCTCTCGAGTCCGGCCGTCTCCATCCGAAAATGTGACCGTGAGCGAGTACGTGCCCGCAGGGAGCTCGCTGACGTCGACGCTCCGGTGATATCGGTCCCGCGGCCCATCAGCCACCTCGTCGTAGCTCACCTTCACCGGACGTGAGCCGCCGCTGAGCAGCCGGCGCAGCCCTCCCTGCCCGCCCACCACGACATCCACGTGATAGGGCGTCCCAGCCTCGAGCCCGCAGACATCGTAGTAGACGTCGAGCGCATCGCCCTGATCGTTCGACGTCACCGCGTCCACCATGAGCGTGAGCGAGCCGCCATCCGTCAGCTCCACACTAGGACAGCGCGAGCGGTGCATGATCGCGACGTGCCCCGAATACGCGGAAACCGTGACTGCCAGCGCCGCCGCGGCCGCCGTCTTCACCATGCGCGTACGGCTCGCCATCACCCACCGAAGCACTCGGGCCCAGCGCGGCCGCTCGTCCCTCACGCGGACCGTGGGACGCTCATCGGTGGGAGATGCGAGCGCGATGGCTCGGTCGACGGAAATCTCCCCCTCGAGCACACCGAGTAACTCCCCGCTTCCTCGCTACGCTCGAGGTCATCAGCGGAAAGCTCTCGGGGACGACGTATCACGTCATGCGGCGCGCGTGCTCCGTGGGCCGCGGCAAAGACAATGACGTGCACATCACCGATGACAGCGTCTCCACCGCGCACGCGACCTTGATGATGAAAGGCGACTCGTGGGTCGTCGTCGATCTGCGCTCCGTGAATGGAACGTTCGTCGAGGGTTACCGCGTTGCCGGCGAGCGCGTGCTCCCAGCCGGATGCACGTTGCGCGTGGGAAGCGTGAAGATGCGCTTCCGCCCGTCGGTGGTCGCACCGCCCGAGGGGTACGGCACGCGCCGCGTCGTCGGGTTCGCCGAGCGCCTGACCAAGTTGATCAACGAGTAGCCATGCCATTCCTCATCGTCGCAGCGAAGCGGCTGCCGCTGCGCCCGGGAAAGAACGTCCTTGGCGGCGACGATGCGCAGGCGCCGACCGGACAGGCAAAGCGGTTTGCCGTGATCGCGGTGAGCGACGGCGGTGTGGCATGGATCAGCTCGACGCGAGAGGACATCAAGGTGAGCGTGAACGGCGTTGCCCTCGGCGGCGGGCGCCTGGAACTCGCGCACGGCGCCAAGATCGAGATCGCGGGGCGCAAGCTCGCGTTCGGCGACGAACGCTACGCCGCCGGAACGAACAAGGCCGCAGGCGTTACCGACGCCGATGTCGCGAGCACCGAGGATGGTGCGCCGCCAAATCCCTCATCGGACACGGGTGGCGCGTTGGTCGGGCCACATGGAGAGCGCTACCCCGTTCCCGCGACTGGACTCGACATTGGGCGCGACCCGAACAGCGACGTGGTCATTGCGTCGAACGACGTGTCCCGGTGGCACGCGCAGATCGCGCCCGGGCTGCTCGGCTACCAGCTCAAGGATTCGAGCACCAATGGCGTCTACGTCAACGGTCAACGCGTGCTCGGGGAGCGGTGGCTCAGCGTCGGCGACACCATTCGTGTGGGGAACGCTCAGTTCCGCTTCGAGGCCGACGCTGCGTCGTACGAGCCGGGCGTTTTGGCCGTCGACACTGCGGATTTGCCGAAGCTGGCGCCGACACCGGCTCGCGAGCGCGCCGAGACTCCGCCGCCGACGGAGACCGTGCGGCTCCCGCGTCGCGGCGAGCCGGCGGTGCCCGAGCCGCCGCTGCTCGCGACGCTCGAGCTGTTGGGCAACGGCATGCTCAAAGGAAAGCGCTTTCGCGTCACACGGCCCCTCGTGCACGTGGGGCGCAGCACGCATAACGACGTGGTGCTCACCGATAAAAGCGTCTCGAGCACGCACGCAAAGGTCCAACGGCGAGGGAGCGACTGGTACGTGGTGGACGCGGAATCGAGGAACGGGACCTACGTCGACGGAGAGCGCGTGTCGGGAGAGCGGAAGATTCCTGGCGCGTGCGAACTGCGGTTCGGGGGAGTGAAAGCGTTGTTCCGTGCTCTCGCTGCCGGGGGTCCGACCGAGGATCCCTCGACCAAGGCTGTCGTGGGGATCATGGACGCTGCGATCGACACGAAGCGAAGAAAATAGAGGCGCGAGGGTAACGCGGGAAGTCATCGGGGGATCGCGACCAGCGCCACAAGGCTCGGTTGATTTCGCCCGCTGTAACGCGGGTCGGACTGAACGTGCTCTTCGAGCTTCTGGTGGCAGTTCGTCGCAATAGCGGTCGCCGACGCTCAGGGTGTCGTGGAATCAGTCAAGGGGGGCGCTGGATGACTCGGCGGGGCTGCCGGTCGCGGGCGAGCTTTCCATTCCGCTGACAGACGATGGCCTGCGCGATCTCCTCGGTGAGCCGCTCCGGCACCTGCAGCCGCCGCGCGAACACATCGACGATCCTCGGCAGCTTCGACAATCCCACGATCCGCCCGTCGGGGATATAGGCGATGTGCGCCTTCCCGAAGAACGGGAGCATATGATGCTCACACATCGAGTAGCGCTCGATGTCCCGCACCATGACCATGCTCTCGTGCGTTTCCTCGAAGAGCGCATCCCCCGATCACGTCGCGGACGTCGGTAGCGTAGCCCCGCGTGAGCCACGCGAGTGATTTCGCGACGCACTCGGGCGTGCGGAGCAGACCGTCGCGGTCGGGCTCCTCGCCGAGTAGCTCCAGTTGCCGGCGCACGAGGTCCGAGAACTCGCCGTCGATGCGGGCGACAACGTTAGGTGCAGCGAGCTCGAGTCTAACATGGTTGCTCATGCATGCACCAGGGCGTCGATCGCGCTGCTCTCCCCCCGCTCCATCGCCGCTTCGACCCGAAGCCCCGTCCGATCGCGACCGACAGTCGCGACCGCGAGCGCCCTGCCAGCGACGCGGAAGGTGACGGTCGCTTGTCGCGCGGCAACGTCGCCGTCGATCTCCACCTCGTCCCAGCCCTCGGCGTGCCCGACGTAGTGAACCGAGGTGTCGTAGTGCCGGCTCCAGAAGAAGGGCACCGCGTCGAAGCGCTCGCCTGGCGAGTCCGCTGGTCCTTTCATCATGTTGCGTGCGGCGACTTGCCCTTGCCGTTCGGCGACGACCCAATGCTCCACGCGGATGCGTTCGCCGGTGTGTGGGTCGGGCCACCGAGCGATATCGCCGGCGGCGAAGATTCCCGGCACGCTCGTCTCGAGGAACTCGTTCACCGCGACGCCCCGGTCCATCGCAATGCCGGCGCGCTCAGCGAGCAAGACGTTCGGCCGCACGCCGACGCCGACGACGACCAGGTCAGCGGGCAGCACCGGCCCGCTCCTGAGCGTCACCGCCTTTTCGTTGATCGCGGTCGCCGTGTCCCTCAGATGGAAGACGACTCCGTGTGCCTCGTGCAGCGCCCGGATCATGTCGCCCAACTCGGGTCCCAGCACTCGTTCCAGCGGGCGCGCTTCGAGCCCCACGACGCGTACCTCGAGCCCGCGCTTGCGCAGGGACGCCGCGACCTCGAGCCCAATGAAGCTCGCTCCGATCACGACGGCGCGACGCGCGCGCTCCGCCGCGCGGATGATGGAGCGACTGTCGGCGAGAGAGCGAAGGTAGTAAACGTAGCTGAGCACGCTACCCGGCACATTGAGCCGTACCGGATCGGCACCCGTGGCGAGCAGCAGCCGGCCGAAGTTCTGCGCGGTTCCGTTGTCGAGCGTTAGGCGCCGGGCCGCAGGATCGATGGCGGTCACCCGCACGCCGGAGAGCAGGCTGATTCGATGCTCGGCGTAGAACTCGCGCGGCCGGAGCGGCATCCACTCCTCGGGTGCGCTGCCGGCGAGGTAGTCCTTGGAAAGATTGGGGCGGTCGTACGGCACGTCCGGCTCGGCTCCAATCATGGTCACCGGCCCGTCGTATCCGCGACGGCGCAGCATCTCGGCTGCGGCGTTGCCCGCGGCGCCCGCTCCGACGATGACGATCGACGTAGGTGGATTCCGAGGAGCCGCGTACTCAGGCATCCCCGTCGCTCCGTCGGCCGCGCCGCGCCTGCCCGTGACGTAAATCATGTCGCCCCACCGCTCCACTGCCCATCGGCCAATCGGATTCAGCGCCGGCGCACGGAGCGCTTCGCCCGTTCGCAGACTGAAGCACGCGTGGTGCCACGGGCAACGTACCGTGTCGCCGACGACCAGCCCTTTGGCGAGCGGACCGCCGTAGTGTGTACACGTCGCATCAACCGCGAAGAACTCGTTGCCCGACCGCGCGAGGAGCACGGCCTCGTCACCAACCCGCCCGGCGAGCGTGCCCCCCTCGGCGAGCGAATCAGACGATATCCCCTGCGTCAGATCAGGGCGCTCAGGTGACGCGTGATCGTCGCTCATGCCTCCACCTCCAACGGATGTTGCCTGACGGTTCGACAGTCCGACGTAGGCACCGACACAAGTCGCCTCGCACCGACGCATGCGTCGCCTTCCGACTCTCGCGCCTGCGTGCGACATTGTAACGAGGGAGTTTACGGGGCCGGCGTTAGGCTCGCATAAAGGCTGGCCACGTCGAACCGCACCGGATCGATCTCGTAATACCGGTTGTCGAGAAACCGTCCCGTCGTCGGAAAGTACGGCGGCGGCCGGAGCATCCCGCACTTGTCGTAGCTGTAGCGCTTGAGGTAGCCCGT
>JBQTHJ010000046.1:0-60150 GCA_052389995.1 Gemmatimonadaceae bacterium
TTGCGGTATCCGTGCCGCTTCGCCGTTAAAATCCGTGGTCATCCGCGTCCAACGCCGTTGCTGTTGCCTTGCCGTTGCAGGTCGCTGCGGTTATTCGGACGAGGGAGGATGCTTTCGTCGTGCGGGAGGGCCGTCCCTTGCGGCCATCTGTGGTGCATCGGCTCGCGGCGCTTGCACTCACGAACTCGGACGCAGTTCACTAGAATCCCGCCGAAGCGCTCACCTGAAGCCGGTGCACGGCGCGGTCGGGAACGCCGACTGGCGCGCGAACGAACGAACCAACGTGATGGCGCACACTCAGCACGAGACGAGGCGCCGCGAGATACTCGGCCTGCGCCACGAGGCCCTCGACGTTCGTCCCGCCGGCGCGACGCATCTCGCTGTGGTTCAGCATTGAGAGGACGGCGTCGGTCTCCGTGCGCATCCAAATGACAGAGAAGCGCCAGGGGACCGCCGTGTCGAGGGCGCCGAGCGAGGCGCCCGTCCACGTCGCCGTGTTGGCGTCGGCGGCCTCGGTGTTGAGCGCGACGTCCGCGAACAGCGTGAGCGGCCATTGAGGTAGACCCCGGAGCACGAGCTCCGCCGACGCGTTCACGATGTTGAAATCGGTGGCGAAACCCTCGACCGGGTTCGCAGGATCGGGCTCGATCGGAACACCACCGATCGTCTGACCATCGCGGAGCACGACGGAATTCGTCACCGTCAGCCGCTCGTTGTCGTTGCCCGCACGCGCGAGCCCATCCGCATTCGCGACGTACCAATCCGCCAATGCGAGCGTCAGGCGCGAATGCTCGCCTAACGCCACGGCGACCACGCCCTGGGCGCCGAGGAGCCAGGCGTCCGATTCGGCGCTGTTCTCGCGCGCCGCCCACTGCTGGAGGTTCAGCTGCGCGAGCCGCACCCGGCCCTCGTCCGCACGACGGAGCGTGAATCGCTCGCTGAATCCCTCCGGCGAGAGATCGGCGTCGAACAGGAGCTCGCTCAGCATCCCGGCGCGCGGTTGAAAGGTGAGCACGTCGAACTTGCCGCCCGTGAGCGCGATCCGATCGTCCCCACGCGGGCGAAACGTCACGTACGCCCAGTCGATGCCGATCGGCTTGTGGGTGAATGCATCGCCGAGGTCCTCGTTGGTGCTCAGCGGGTTGCCGGGATCGCCGCTAACGAGGCGAGACCCGACGCGAACGCGAGAGCCGAACGCCACTTCGCCGCCGGCGCGCACGCGGAACCGAGCGCGGTGCCGCGTCGCCACGTCCTCCTCGTAGATGCCTTCATAGCGGACGCGCACGTCGCCGAAGACGCGGAACGCGGTCGAGTCGGTCGCCGGCTGTCCCTGGGCGGCGGCGGGAAGGACAAGCGCCAGCGCAATGAATCCGGATTTCATTGGCGACATAATGCCCACGGCCCTCTGACATTCCAAGGGGCGCGACGCGGCTAACGTCGGCAGGCGCGAACCGTTACATTCGTCGGCGATCAGTCCCCACCTCCCGTGCTCGCATTCCTTCTCGTATTCCAGGTTCAGGCGCAGACCTTCACCGTTCCGCGTGTGGAGGCCGACGTCGCCATCGACGGCGCGCTCGACGAGCCCGCATGGCAGAACGCCGCGCGCCTCTCGGGATTCCATCAGTACGAGCCGGTCGACAGTCGACCCGCTGAAGAGAAGACCGAGGTTCTCGTCTTCTACGGCGCACACGCGATTCACTTCGGGATCGTCGCGTCCGCTCGGGATCCGTCGACTGTCCGCGCGACCCTCGCCGACCGCGACAACATCGGGTCCGACGACCGCGTCACCATCTACCTGGACACCTTCAACGATCGCCGGCGTGCGTTCATGTTCGGCGTCAACCCGTTAGGCGTGCAGGAGGATGGCGTCCGCACCGAAGGCGCGGTGAGCGCCGGCAGCATCTTCGGCGGCAGCGTGGATCTCAACCCCGACTACCTGTACGACTCGAAGGGACGCGTCACGCCGGAGGGATACGTCGTCGAGGTGCGGATCCCTTTCAAGAGCCTCCGATTCCCGAGCAGCGGGCCGCAGCGGTGGGGAATCAACATCGTGCGCGACGTCGCCGCGTCGGGGTACCGCGATACGTGGACGGACGTGCGTCGCGCCAGCGCGAGCTTCCTCGCCCAGTCCGGGACGATGGAAGGTATCGAGAACGTGGAGCGCGGCGTGGTCACGGAGGTCCAGCCCTTCGTGACGGCCTCGATGGCTGGCACCAATGACGACAATGGTCGCTTCGGTCGCGGCGACGTCGAACTCGACGGCGGAGCGAACCTTCGCCTCGGGTTCCCGGAAGTTTCGCTGGACGCGACCATCAACCCGGACTTCAGCCACGTGGAGTCGGACATCGGGCTCGTCACGGCGAACCAGCGATTCTCGCTCTTCGTCCCGGAGAAGCGGCCGTTCTTCCTCGAGGGGATCGAGCTCTTCAGCACTCCAAACCAGCTCGTCTACACACGACAGATTCGCGAGCCGCTCGGCGGCGTCAAGCTCACCGGCAAGCTCGGCCGGTACAGCGTGGCCTATCTGGCGGCGGTCGACGAGACCATCGGACGGGACGCGGTGTTCAACATCGCGCGCGTGCGTGCCGACTTTGGCGGCAGCTCACTGGCGGGCATCACGATCACCGACCGCCGTCACCAGCTCAGGGAGAACACCGTGACATCCGCGGACGTACGCTACGTCTTCGGACGGCTGTACTACGTCGAGGCGCAGGCCGCCGGGTCGTGGACGCGTCGCTCCGGCAGTGACTGGCAGCCCGCGACGCTCTGGCGTCTCGAGTACGACCGGACGGGCCGCTCGTGGGGATTCAACTACGCGGTGAACGGGATCGAGGATGGCTTCGAGACCGACGCCGGCTTCGTCCCCCGCTTCGGCATCGTCGATGCGCACGCGTTCAACCGCTTCACACTCTATGGCGGCCGCGGAGCGCTGATCGAGAACTTCACGTTCTTCGGGGGACCGAGCCGCCTGTGGAACTACAACACTTTTCTCGACGAGTCTCCCATCGAAGGGGGCGAGCAGCTCGGCGGCTTCGCGATCTTCCGCGGCGGCTGGCGCGTCAACTGGGGCGTGTTCCGCTCGCTCGTGATCTTCGATCGTGCGCTGTTCACCGGGTTACAGACGCGCGATCCTGGCGGCGGCTTCGTCCCATACGACGCGCCGCGCGAGCTGTCGAACCTCTGGGGAGATTCCGTGAGCGTCACGACACCGGTCTTCGGGAAGTGGCAGGCGAGCATCGGAGCAGCGATGTTCGCGACACCGATCTTTTTCGAAGGCTCCGAGGGAGACGAGACGCTCATCACCACATCGCTCACCCTCCGTCCCACTGCCAGCATTCGGGTCGAGGCGCTTGGAGTCTACTCGAAGATCGATCGGGAGCGCGACGGATCCGCGTTCGCGCGGACCTTCATCCCGCGGCTCAAGGTCGAGTATCAGCCGACGCGCGCGCTCTTTTTCCGTGTGATCGGCGAGTGGCGCGATGAGGCGCGCGACGTCCTCCGCGATGCGCGCACGGGGGAGCAGCTGCATTTGCTCGAGACGCCGAGCGCGCCGCTCGACGACCGTTCGCTCCGCGCGGACTGGCTCATCTCCTACGAGCCGACGCCGGGCACCGTCGCATTCCTCGGATACGGCAGCACGATGGAAGCGCCGCCGGGCACGAGCTGGTCGCGCGCGCGACGCACGGAGGACGGCTTCTTCGTGAAGCTGGCGTATCAGTTCAGGAGATGAATGCGGACGTCCGTGGTCTGGCCATCGGTCGCATTCCGTCTTCCGCATTCGTTCACCCTAACGAGAGCCTCACCTTCGTCAAGCAGTCCGCCAGCACCGTCATCTCCTGCCGTGCGCCAATGCGCAGCGCGAGCTGCATGCCGCGCACGTAGCACTGCACTGCGGTCGCGAGCTCCTGCGCTTTCGCGGTGATGTCTCCGAGCAGACGCAGGCATTCGATCTGGCGCCAGGCGTTCTGCGTGTGGTTGAAATAGCCGAGTGCCGCGCTGACGTGTGCTTCCGCAGCGCCGAGGTCACCGAAGAGAAAGAGCGTCTCGGCGACGTTCAGCGTCGCGAGCGCGACGAGATCTTCGTCCTCGACATCGCGCGCGACCGCGACCGCCTGGTCGAGCACTCGCGAGGCTTGCGCGCGCTGTCCGCTCTCGAGCAGCACGCGGCCATAATTGTTGAGCGCGAACGCCTCGCCGCGCCGATAGCCCGCGCGTCTGAAGCAGCCATACGATTCCACGAAGCGGCGCTGCGCGGTCTCGAGATCGCCGCGCTGCGCGGCGACGCCGCCGAGGTTCTGGAGGACGATGCCGCGCACGCGCTCGTCGTGGGCGAGACGCAGTCCCGTCTCGAGAAGATCATCCGCGGCATCGAGATTGCCGCGGCTCTGGTGCACGGCGGCGAGCGCGGAGATGGCTTCGGCATGCAAGTCATCGAGGCGCGCGTCTCGGGCGGCATGCATGGCGCGCTCCGCACACGATTCGGCCAGCGCCCATTCGCAGCGCGTGCGGTGCACGCTGCTCTGTCGGCGCAGGGCCTCTGAGATCGTTGCAGCGTCGCGCGTTCCGCGCTCGGCGCTCTGGTAGTGCTCGAGTGCGCTGTCGAGGACGCCGTGCCGTTCGAAGCGGCCGCCCTCGAGGATCTCGTCGCGGGCAGAAAGAATGTCAGGGCCGGGGGGCATACTGGGGGGAGATGGTTGAACCGATGCCACTGATGACGATCGAGTGGCGAGATGGTTCTACCCGTTCTCGCAGCGTGAGGTAGATCACGTTGCTCGCCCCCCTGGCAATACTGCGCGAACGGCGACAGGATAGAAGACTCTCATTCGGAGGCCTTCATGTCTCGGACGAAAGCAGTGCTCGTCGTGGCTGTGGCCGGAGCGGTGGCGTGCGCCACGACGCCGCGCATCGACGTCGCCGGCGAGGAAGCGGCAATCCGCGAGCACAATCGTCAGTTCGTGCAGGCGGTGAGGTCGAGGAACATCGACGCCCTCATGGCGCTGTACACGGCGAACCCCACCTTCATGGCTCCGAACATGCCGGCGATGAGCGGCGAAGCGGCGGTGCGAGCGAGCTGGGTGCAAACGCTCGCGATGCCGAATCTCTCGCTCACGCTCACGCCGCTCGACATCGACATCGCCGCCAGCGCCGACCTCGCGACGGAAGTGGGGAATTACACCTTTGCCGGGACCGGTCCCGAGGGCCCCATCAACGACCGCGGCAAATATCTCGTCGAGTATCAGAAGGTCGGTACCGCCTGGAGAATCGAGAACGACATCTTCAATAGCGACATAGCACTCCCCGAGCCGGCGCCGGCGCAGGTGTCTGTCGTTGTCCTCGAGCCAGCGGGCGACGACATGACGATGAATGCGGCGGCGGGAATGACGTTCCAGCCGCTCGAGGTCCCGGGCTTCAAATCCGGGATGCAGCTCGCGGTGATCCACGGCGATCCGATGGGGAAGGGCGACTACACGATTCGCCTGAAGTTCCCCGCGGGTTACACGTTCCCCGCGCACTACCATCCCAACGCCGAGCACCTAACGGTCCTGTCGGGGGTATTCCTGCTCGGGATGGGTGACAAGGAAGGCGGCGCGACACGCGAATACCAGCGCGGCGACTTCCTCTACATCCCGTCGAAGAAGCCTCACTACGGCGGCGCGAAGGGCGAGACAGTCATCCAGCTTCATGGAATCGGACCGTTCGAGATCAAGCTCGCCGGAGTGACGAACTAGGGCGAGATGAGGCACGAGAGGGTGAGGAGTGGGGATCGTCCTCACTCCTTATTCTCGATGCTCATTCTGGTTGGCCGCCCGGATCTTGCATTGCGGCCCTGCAATGAGCCGACTGACGCGCCTCCGATTCCTCGTCCTCGCCGCCGCCGCATTCGCGACGGCCGGCTGTTCGGACACGGCGACGCGCCCGCCCGACGGTGGCGCGATCATCGATACCATCGGAACGCCGGGCACGCCGGACACGAACGATATCGCCCGACCGCGGTTGATCGAGTGTCCGACCACGCAGACCGCGACGAGCTCGGGTCTCATCACGGTGCTCGGAGGTGTCGTCTCCGCTGCCGGTTCGTCGATCTCGATCCCCGTGGGCGGGTTGCTCACGGCGACGCTCATTCGCGTGACCGTGCCTGCGTCGACCTACATGGAGATCGACATCACGGCGAACGATCTCGTGAGCTTCCTCTTCCAGCGCAGCGCGACGGTCACGATCGACTATTCGCGATGCCCCACGAGCGCGACCGCGGGGAAGACGCTCACGGTGTGGCAGATCAACGCGCAGACGAAGGCACTGCTCGTGAACATGCGCGGGGTGAACGACCCGGCTCGGCGCCGGATGACGTTCACGACCGATCACCTTTCCGGATACGCGATCGCGCAGTAGCGAGGAGCGCTCGTCAGAGCTCTATATCTCCGCCCGGATCCGACCGCCTGAGCCGTTCCAGCCGCTCGCGCGCGTCGGCGAGCCGGCGTTGCTCTTCCTCGTGATCGGCGACCGCGGTCGTCCACACCGGCTCCCGATCGTCATCCAGATCTACGCGAAGCACGGCTCCTTCGCGACGCGCGTCCTTCGGCAGCCGTCGGCGTGCGACCTCGAGCTCGCGTCCGTCATCGTCGATGAGCACGGCGACGCGCGCTTCCAGACGGTCGACCGTGAGGGTGACGCGGCCCTTCATTGCTCGCGCTCCGCGATACGCCTCGCCAGGGAGTCGGTGGCGCCCGCGGCCGTGCGTATGACGACGCGCCCGTCCCGCCTCGCAACGACCTCGATCGTGCCCTGCTGGTCAGTGCGGTAGACGCGCGCGCCGGAGGTCGACCACATCCATTCGACGTCGGGCGCCGGGTGGCCGTATCCGTTTGGTCCCACGGAGACGAGCGCCGCTCGCGGTCGCGTTGCGATGACCCAGCCGAGTGACGTCCCGTTGCGCGCGCCGTGGTGCGCCACCTTGACCAGCGTGACGTTGGGGATCGACTCGCGACGCAGCCAGGCGTCGAGCGCGAGCCGCTCCGAGTCACCGGTGTAGAGCGCGCGAAACTCACCGAACGTCAGCAGCAGCCCGACGGACCCGTTGTTCTGGTCGCCCCTCAACGGCGGCGCGAGCACGCGCACCGTGAGTGACCCGAGCGTGATGGTGCGCGACGTCGCCGCCAGGTAGCGCGCGCCGGTCCGCTCGATCGCGCTCAGCGTGCGCCGGTAGGTCGACGTCGTGTGGGGAATGCCATTGTCGAGGTACGCCTGGACGGGAATCCGCTCGAGGACGGCCGCCATCCCGCCGATGTGGTCGGAGTGCGCGTGGGACGCCACGACGAGATGCAGTGTGTCGACGCCTAACGCCATCAACGTCGCCGCGACCTCGCGGGGCGACCGGCCGGCATCGATGAGCAGCGTCCGCCGTTCGGGGGTGATGACGAGCGCCGCATCCCCCTGGCCGACGTCCAGCTGGAGAATGCGAAGCGTCGAGTCGGCCGTCTGCGCGACGGCCGCCCTGACGGCGCAGGCCAGCGCGAGAAGCGCAAGAATGGATCGTCGCACCGCGTCGATGATGAGCGGTGCAACCCCGGCGGGCAATGCCTCGTCCTCCAGCGGCGCGACGAGAGTTGACGCGCCACGGAAAGCTGAGTATCCTGAAGACGCGCGGCGATTTCCCCGATTTGACGGGCCGCGCACGGGGACGACCCCGAGCTATCCGTCTAAGTCGCGGCGAACGGCCTGCGATTCTTCGGAGTCGCGGGCCGTTTTGCTCGTGAGGCGGGGACACTCAACACACGAGGACTGCCATGGCCATCGCCACACGACCCCGCCCTGCCGCCCGCAACACGCTTCACGTCTTCACCTCGGAGTCGGTATCCGAGGGACATCCGGACAAGGTCTGCGACTTCATCGCCGACAGCGTGCTCGACGCCTACATCGCGCAACACCCGAGGGCACGCGTCGCCTGCGAAGTCCTGGCCAAGGGAGGCAGCGTCGTCATCGCGGGGGAGATCACCTCCACGGCGCGCGTCGACCACGAAGCGGTCGCCCGCGAAGCGATTCGATCGATCGGCTACACCGACGCGAGCGAGCCCTTCAACGCGGACGGCGTTCGCATCACCCAGCTCATCTCACACCAGGCGCAGGAGATCGCGCAGGGTGTCGACGTCGGCGGCGCCGGCGATCAAGGGCTCATGTTCGGCTACGCCACCGACGAGACCGACACGCTCATGCCGCTCCCGGTCTCGCTCGCGCACGCACTGGCGGCGCGTCTCGCCACCGACCGCGCATCGGGCCGTGTCCCCTGGCTCCGTCCGGATGCGAAGACGCAGGTGTCCGTCGCCTATGACTCGTCAGGCTTCCCCGCCGAGGTGCGAACGGTGCTCGTGTCGGCGCAGCATGCGCCTGATGTGACGCAGACCGCCATTCGCGAGTACCTCTCCACTACCGTCATTCCCGCAGTACTCGGCGACTGGTATCACGAGGACCTCGCGATTCTCGTCAATCCCACGGGCAGCTTCGTCGAAGGAGGGCCATCGACGGACTGCGGCGTCACGGGACGGAAGATCATCGTCGACACGTACGGGGGCGCCGCCCGGCACGGCGGCGGGGCGTTCAGCGGCAAGGACCCATCGAAGGTCGATCGAAGCGGCGCCTACTTCGGACGCTACGTCGCGCGGCAGGTCGTGAAGGAAGGCATCGCGCACCGCTGCGAGGTGCAGGTCGCGTACGCGATCGGCCGTCCGCGACCGGTCTCCGTGAACGTCGAAACGTTCGGGACGGGGAACGCGTTGCGCGCCGAGAAGTTCGTGAGCGAGAAGTTCGACTTCCGCCCGAACGCGATCATCGAGAGCCTGTCGCTCCTGCGCGCGATCTATCGCGGAACGACGAACTACGGGCACTTCGGGCGCAGCGGTTTGCCCTGGGAGGCGTAGTCAGCTCCGCAGATCGAACGAGAAACATGATCGGCGCTTCGGCGTCCTCTACACCGCCCACTTTGAACGTGAATGCCGGAACGTCTTGCCTGGGTGTGACGCCCTACCGAGCGATGTCGACCGAAATCCCGCGCCACTTGCCCTGGTTGAACCGGACGACGCTCAGCCCGCATCGCGTGATGTGGCCGGCGAGGATCGCGAGCCAGATATCGAGGGGATCGAGCCTCGCGGTCTGCTGGATCACGAAGCAGATGCCTAACGGGATGATGATCTGGGAGATGATCGAGATGTAGAGCGGACTCTTCGTGTCGCCCGTCCCCTGGAGCCCGCCGGTGTACGTGAGCGCGACGGCGATGAACAGACCGGAGACGCTCAGCACGCGCAGGAGCTCCACGCCGATCTCGACGACGACCGGCTCGTTCATCCCGAAGACGGCCAGCATCTGTCTCGGGAAGAAGAAGAAGAACGCGCCGATCACCGCCGCGCCGGCCAGGGCGTAGCGTGCCGCAACGCGCACCGCTTCGTCGGCGCGATCGCCCTGCCGCGCGCCGAGGTTCTGGCCCGCGGTCGCTGCGGCGGCGCCCATGAGGCCCATCGCCGTCCACGTGATCATCGAGAAGAGCTGCGAATACGACACGGCGAACGCCGCCTGTGCCGCGGCGCTCTGCGCGAGCGAGCCGATGAACGCGAGGAGCAGCACTCCGCCGACGTTCATCGCGATCCCCTGAATGCCGGTCGGCAACCCGAAGCGGAACAACGCCTTGATGATTCCCCAATCGGGCACGTAGCTGCCTCCGCGCGGAAAGGCGACCACCCAGCCACCCTTCCACAGCCGCCACAGCGCATAGAGCCCGACCATGCCGCTGGCGGCCGCCGTCCCCATCGCCGCACCCGCCGTACCGTAGGCCGGAATCGGGCCGAGCCCGCGAATCAGGATGACGTTCAGCGCGATGTTGAACACCGTCATCGCGATGCCGAGCACCATCGGTGTGCGGGCGTCGCCGGCCGAGCGCAGCGCACCGCTCAGCATGTAGAAGAGCAGCATCGGGCTGCTGAACACGAAGCTGATGCGCAGATACGGCAGGGCTTCCGCCTTCACCGCCGGCGCGGCGTTCACGAGATCCAGCAGCGCCGGCGAAAAGATGTAGCCGATGGGTGCCACGATCCCGAGCGACAGGCCGGTGGCGACGAGGAATGCCTGGTAGACGGTGCGGTCGACCTTCTCCTCGTCGCCGGCGCCGGCGAAGCGCGCGACGAGCACGCTCATGCCGGTGAACACCGACATCATGAAGACGATGACGACAATGAAGATCTGAAGCGCGACCCCGATGGCCGCGTTCGCCGCGTAGCCGACGAAATGTCCGACCATGATATGATCGATGAGCCCCTGGAGCCCGCCGAACACGTTCGTCAGCATCGTCGGCCAGGCGAGCTTCCACACCGCGGGACGGAGCGGCCCCTCGACGATCGAGCGGTCGTATCGCCGCCCGGCCGCCGCAGGCGCGGGGGGAACGATGGCGGCGCCGGCGGCGGTCGCAGAGGGTGTTTCAGAACGTGCGGTCACGATGCTCGGCTGAGAGGTACGTCGCTGCTGGGCGCGACGACACGGTCCTCCGGGACCGGTGTCTAGAATACTACACTCGCTCACCCGTCGGCGAGACCGTACCGCTCCTCGTACTCATCGCGCTTCGGCCGCCGCGCCATCAGCGTGCTCGCCATCAGTCGTCCACCGCTGCAATGAGTCTCGTATCCACCACCGCGTCATCCGACTCGACGGCATGCTCATCGCCAATGCACTTCACTCCGTTCGAGACGCCGAGGGCGTGCTCGCTCAGCTCGCGACGCTGGTGCGCCCGGCGGGCGAGTGGTGATCGTGGACTGCGACCGCCGCCGCTGCGGGTCTCACGACGCCCGTAATCACCGCCACGCGTCCGTCGCTCTTCGGCGGAATGCTCTACGTAGCGGCGGCCGACCGCAGAGGCAACTTCCAAACCGGTTAACGCAAAGGACGCAAAGGGAACGAAGGACGCAAACGACACCTACCCGTTAGGTGTCCTTTGCGTCCCTTGCGTTAAGCGATTGTGACTTTCGACGCTGCCGTCCCGTTACGCGATCACCGGCGCCAGACGCGGATCGTCCTCGGACTCCGATTCAGACTCGAGCACCATCACCGCCCGATGCTCGGCCGCGATCAACGAGTAGAACACCGGCACCACGAACAGCGTGAACACCGTGCCGATCGTCATCCCCGCCACGAGCACCGTCCCGATACTGTTGCGCGCCTCGGAGCCCGGGCCCGACACCAGCACCAGCGGGAAGTGCCCGAACACCGTCGCCGCCGAGGTCATGAGCACCGGACGCAAGCGCGTCAACGACGCCTCACGCAGCGCCTCGAGCTTCGCCAGACCACGCTCTTGCAACGTGTTCGCGAACTGCACGATCAGAATTCCGTTCTTCGCGATCAGACCGACCAGCGTGATCAACCCCACCTGCGAATAGATGTTGATCGTCGTCAGATCGAGGAAGCTGAACAACAGCGCGCCCGAGATCGCGAGCGGCACTGACCCCACCAGGACGATCAGCGGATCGCGGAACGACTGGAACTGCGCCGCGAGCACGAGATAGATCAGCAGCACGGCGAAGCCGAGCGTGGCGGTGAGCGCGGCACCTTCACGCCGGATCTGCCGCGACTCGCCGGCATGATCGATCGTGATCCCGGGGCCGCTGGCATTCTCGGCAGCCCCTTCCAGCACGCTCAGACCCTCATCCTTCGTAACGCCAGGATTCACCGCGCCGAAGATCCGGACGGCGTTCCGCTGCTGGAACCGGTTCAGCGCACGTGGCGCCGTACTCGATTCGATCCGCGTGAACGTCGACACCGGGACGAGCTCCCCGCTCGGCGTCTTGATCTTGAGATCGAGCAGCGGCCCCACCGTCGCGCGGTCCTCGTCTCCCACCTGCGGAATGACTTTGTAGCTCCGGTCGAAGTAGTTGAACCGGTTGACGTACCCGCCACCCAACAGCGTCCCGAGCTCCTGACCGACGCTCGCCAGATCGAGCCCGAGGTCGGCGACCTGCTCGCGATCGATGACGACGCGTGCCTGTGGCAGATCGATCTTGAGGTCGGTGTCGACGTACAGGAACTTGCCGCTCTGCCATCCCGCGCCCACGATTGCTCCGGCCGTCTCGAGCATCTGCTCGGGCGGCGCGTCGCTCTGGAGCACGAGCTCCACGTCGTATTGGCCCGGGGTCGGCAGTGGGGGGTCGAGGCGCGGGAAGACCCGCAGCCCCGGCACCTGCGACACCGCGCCGAACACCTCGCCGAACATCTCCTGCGTCGAGCGGTCGCGCTCCTTCCAGTCCTTCGTCACCATCCCGCCGAACGCGCCCCACGACGCCGTGAGCGACCACATGAACTTCGCTTCGGGGAACGCGGTGATGCGCTCCACGACGTCGAGGGACGCACGATTGTTCGCCGCCAGCGATGCGTCGGGCGGCGCTTCCATGAACATGAAGATGTGGCTCTGGTCTTCGACCGGCGCGAGCTCGCGCTTCGAGTAGGTGTAGAGCGGCCACGCCGCGGCCATGATCAGCACCGAGGCGGCGACCACTGCCCAGCGCATTCCGAGCGCGCCGTCGAGCAACCGCGCGTAGACCACGCGGATGCGATCGAAGACGCGATTGACGAACGACGTCAGTCGCCCTTCCCTGCCGTGCTCGTGCACGAACCGTGAGCTCATCACCGGCGACAACGTCACCGCGACGATGCCCGACAGTACGACCGCCGCCGCGAGCGTGATCGCGAATTCCAGGAACAGCGAGCCGGTCAGCCCACCCTGGAATCCGATCGGCGTGTACACGGCCGCCAGCGTGATCGTCATCGCGATGACGGGGCCGACGAGCTCACGCGCGCCGACGAGCGCCGCCTGAATGCGCGTCTTTCCCATGCGCACGTGTCGCTCGACGTTCTCGACGACGACGATCGCGTCATCGACAACGAGACCTACCGACAGCACGATCGCCAGGATCGTGAGCAGGTTGAGACTGAATCCGAAGGCGAACATCACGATGCCCGCGCCCACGAGCGAGATCGGCATCGCGACCAGCGGCACGAGCGCCGTCCGCACCGAGCCCATGAAGAGGAACACGACGATGCCGACAATGAGAATGGTCTCCGACAGCGTCTTCGTGATCTCGGAGAGCGCATCCTCCATGAAGACGGTCGCGTCGTACGCGAGCTGCATGTCGATGTCCTGCGGCAGCGTCGGGCGAATGCGATCCATCTCGTCGCGCAGCCCGTGCGCGACGTCGATTTCATTGACGCCCGGAAGCGGCCACACGCCGAGGTATACGGCCTCCTTGTCGCTGAACTTCGCGACCATGTCGGCTTCCTCGGCGCCGAGCTCTACCCGAGCCACATCGCTCAGGCGGACGATCGCGCCATCGCGCTCGGCGACGATCAAGTCGCGAAACTCCTGCGCCGAGCGTAAATCCGTGTTCGCGAGGAGACTGACCTGAACGAGGTTGCCTTTCGTTTGTCCAATGGCGGCGAGATAGTTGTTGCGCCGCAGCGCCGCGTGCACATCACCCGGCGAGAGATTCAGCGCCGCGAGCCGGTCCGGATCGATCCAGACTCGCATCGCGATCTGACGTCCACCCTCGACAGTGACGCGCTGCACACCCTGGAGCGTGGAGAGTTGCGGCTGCATCGTGCGCACGAGCCAATCCGTGACGGCAGGCACGTCGCGCTCGGTGGACGTGAAGCTCAGGTAGAACGATGCGTATGGCCGGTCCGCTCGCTGTACCTCCACGGCGGGAGGCTCGGCCTCGGCCGGCAGTTCCGAGCGAACTTGCTGGAGCCGCGCCGTGACCTCGGCCAACGCCGTCGTCGCGCTATGATTGAGCTTGAGACGCACGGTGACGGTGCTCACGCCGGCGCGACTCGTCGATTCGACGTAATCGACGCCGGAGATCGCCGATACGGCGCGCTCGATCGGCGTCGTCAGGAATCCGCGGACGGTCTCGGCGTTCGCGCCGTAGTAGACCGTCGTGATCACGACCGATGAGCTCTCGATCTTTGGGTATTGCTGCACCGGCAGCGCCGTCAGCGCTCGCCATCCCATGAGCAGGATGGCGAGGTTGACGACGATCGCCAGCACCGGATGCTTGATGAAGACATCCGTGAAGGAGCGTGTGCTTCGTGGCTCCCGCTCGGGCGGTTGTTCGCGGGTGTGCATTAGGGCGCTCCGCTCACGCTCATGACCGAATCACCGGCGACCGCGACGAGCGCCGACTGACGCAGCTTGAACGATCCGGACGACGCGACCTGCTCGCCTGGCATCAGCCCTTCGAGAATGAGAACCTCGTCGCCGAGGACGGTGGAGCTTTGCACGGGCCGCACGCTTACGCGCGTGTCACCCTTCTGGTCAGGCTCGATGACGAAGACGTGGTCGCCGGTCGGGCCGCGGCGAAGTGCACTCACCGGAATGACGACGGCGCTTCGGCTTTGACCGTACGGGACGACGACGCGCACCGATGCTCCCGGAGCAGGCGCGTGCGCGCTTGCGGCCAGTCGCGCGCGGACGGTTGCGTTCCGCGTCGTCGGATCGATGCGCGCATCGACAGCGACGATTCTCGCGGGAACGGAACGGTCGCTGCCCGACGCGATGACCGCGACCGTGTCACCCTTCTTCAGAGTCGCGGCGACGTGCTGCGCGACGGTGAAGTCGACGTTCACCGCGTCATCGACGCTCTGTAGCGTCGTGAGCATGGTTCCCTGTTGCAGGTATTGCCCCGCGTGCACGTCGGAGATTCCGACGCGCGCACGGAACGGCGCGCGAATCGTCTTGCGCGCGATGATCGCCTTCGTTCTCGCGATCTGCGCCAACGCGACATCGCGCTCGGCGCGCGCACGGTCGAGCGTCGTCTGCGCTTCGGCGCGTTCGGCGAACAGCCGATGGACACGGCCGAGCATCGTCTGTGCAAGCGCCGCTTGCGCCTCGAGTGCCTTGAGCTCCGCTTCCTCCACCGACACGTCGAGCGCGACGAGCACCTCACCGGCTTCGACGATGCGTCCCGGCGCGAGCGCGACACGTTGCACCGTGCCCGAGACTTCGTTTCGCAGCTCCACCGATCGAAGCGCGAGGACGGTTCCGATCGACGTCGCCGTGTGGCGGTGCTCTCGCTTCGCCGCGACGGCGGCGGTCACCATCTCGACCGGCTCCGGATGCATCGCGGCGGCCGCTTCGGCCTCCTTGATCGACGATTGCTTCCAGGCGGCGAGGAGGAGCCCCGTTCCGAGCACGGTGCCGAGCAGCGCGGCGGAGCCCGTCCACCTTCTGAACGTGCGAGACATCACGGCGCGACGGTCGTCGTCGCGCGGCGTCAGTTGCGTTTCCATGGCTTCTTCCTCGTGGGCTACGCGTTGTTTCCTATCGCGTGATTTCGTACGAAGAGAAAGCCTCACCGCTCGCGAGAAGTTCCCGGAACAGGACTGTCGCGTGTATGCACAGGCACAGGATCTGTTTGCCGCAGCAGGGTCCGCCCCCGCAGCAGCAGCAGCGCCGGATCGTTCAGGCGGGTTTGACCGCCCGAATCACTGCGGTCTGCGCACCGAACGACTCGGCGACCTTTCGCGTCTCCGCGCTCGCGCTGGCCGAGAAGTAGTCGAGGCGACTGAGGACCTCGATGTCGCCGAAGCCTCCGCCGCGCAGCATCTCGAGGAACGCGCCCTCGGTAGTCGCGCCGACGATGCACTCGGCCCACAGCTCGGGCCGCGAGCGGCACGCGTCGGAGGGCTCGTTTCCGAGCACTATGTCGGCCACCTGGAGGCGGCCACCGGGCCGAAGTACGCGGAAAATCTCCGCCACGGCTTTCAGCTTATCGGGCACGAGGTTGATCACGCCGTTGCTCGTCACGACGTCAACGGATTCACTGGGCAGCGAGATCGACTCGGCGTTCGCATCGATGATGTGAACGTTCGTAGCCTTCGCGCGCTCGAGGTTCGAGCGCAGCTTCGCGCGCATCGCTGGCGTCATGTCGAGAGCGTACACGCGGCCGCGCGGTCCCACGAGCCGGCTGGCGATCAGCACGTCGGTTCCTGAGCCGGAGCCAACGTCGAGCACCGCGTCGCCGGCCTCGATGACACTTGCCGCGAAAGGGTAGCCAACGCCGGCGAACGACTCAACCGCCTTCGACGGCAGCTCGTCGAGCTGCTCCGCCGGATAGCCTACGAACTCGCACGCCGGGCGGCCGGTCGGGAAATGGAACCCCCGCTCGGGCGCCGTAGCCACCGCGGTGTACATCGCGCGCACGGCGTCGAGGATCACATCACGCTGATTGGATAGGATGGCGACCATCGTCATTTCTCCTGTCGCGACGGAAACTTGTCGATGAGCGCGCGAATCCGGCTCTCGAACCGCTGGTCGACGGGCTGCTTGCCCACCGTCACCAGCTGCTCCTTGAGCCGGCGCTCGAACTCGGCCCTCGAGAAGCAGCTACGGCATCGGGCGAGGTGCCCGTCGAGATCGTGGCGGCGAGCGTCGTCGAGCTCACCGTCCAGATAGGTCGCGAGCTGCCGCAGCGCGTCTTCGCACGCCATCATCGTCGGATCCGTCATTGGGGTTCCTCCTGTCGCTCCTCGTTAGGCGCGACGAGACCGGCATCGACTGCATGATCCCAAAGGCGTTTCTGGAGGAGGGAGCGCCCGCGGGCGAGACGCGAGCGTACGGTACCGATGGGCACGCCAAGCGTCTCGGCGATCGCGTCGTACGACAGTCCTTGCAGGTCGGCCATGATCACCGCCACGCGGTAGACGTCGGGCAACGCATCGATCGCGCGCTCGAGATCCTCGTGAAGCACTTTGTCGAGAAAGGCCTGCTCCGGTGTGCCCCACCAGAGCAGAAAGGGCTGATGAAGGCGCTCGAAGATCGAGAACCCGGCGGCCTCGCTCTCGTCGCCGAGCGGCTCCAGCGCAGGTCGCACCGCTCGCGCGCGTCGCTCGCTGATGAACGTGTTGCTGAGGATGCGGAAGATCCATCCGCGGAACGACGCGCGCTCGTGCAGCGTCTCGAGTCTCATCCATCCCTTCGCGACGGCCTCGGCCGCGAGATCCTCGGCGTCCGCCGAGTTGGTCGTGAGGCGAAGCGCCGTGCCGTAGAGGTCCGGCAACACACGCACCACCTCGCGCTCGAACCATTGACGGTCGTCCGGCGCCTGCATGGCGCTCGATGCTCCTCGAGAGGCGGCCGAGGTCGTCGCGACAGTCACCGGCTCGCCTTGTTGCGCGGGTCATCTGCCGGGTTGACGTAGACCAGGCCCCAGGGTCCCACGCCGTGAAGCTGGATGACGGTGCGTTCCTTCGTGAAAGCGAAGTGCCGCACCTGCGGCTCGAGCGCGGCGAAGGTGCCCGCCGGCAGCGTCGCCGCCTTGGTCACATCGAACGTCTCGCCCATACCGACGTAGAACGTTCCCTCGAGGACCGTCACATGCTCGGTCACCGGGTGGTAGTGCGGGGGAATCCGATAGTTCGCGGGCATGACGATGCGGAGCGTGAACGGCCCGGGTTTGGACGGGTCACCTTCGAGCACCGCGGCCTGTGCGCCGGAAGGCAGAATGGCCGGCGCCGGACCCCACGTGATGGCGTTAGGCAGGGCGATGATGGCGTGTGGCTTGTCGGCCGTGCTGGCCATGCCCATGGTCTGGGCGTCAATCGCGCCGCCGAGGCCGGCGGAGGCCAGGAGCGTCAGGGCAATGAGGCTTGGCTTCATGATCATCCTCACAGGACGTGTGTGGACGGCAGCGGCGCGCATGTCGCGCCGCGGGCCGCGTTCGTCGTGGGGAGCTGGCCAGCTCTATCTATCCCGACGCAGCGGGCTCGAAATAGTTCCCGGAGCGGGACCGATGCAAGAGCGGCGCACGAGGGCAAGGTGCCGTCGTGCGCCGCTTTCGCCCTGGTTTTCGCCGAGCGTCCTACCGGAGCGCCGCGGCGATCATGCGTGCGAGTCCTCTCTCAGCCATCTTCAACCACTGCCACCCGACCGTCAGCCGTAACGGCTCCGGCATCGATGACGTGGTGCAGAGGACGACAACGTCGCGTCCCGCTGCCGGCGTGCGCCGGTTCTCGGGGCGAATCACCCACTCGCGGCCGTCCTCATCCTTGATAGTGCGCTCCACGGTTCCTCACTTGAACAAGGCCCATGAACAACCTCGTTCATTAGGACTCCCGAGCTGGGGTGATGGAAACGCGTTCGGGAGGGAGCTCAGCGGGAACGCCGGCGCGGCCCGCAGGGCCGGGCCGTTCATGCAGGCGGTCGCGCGCCGCCGCCTGCCGATCGCGATGAACGTGTCGGGCGGACTCACGATGCTGTCCGGCATCGTGATGTACGTCGGGTTGTTGGGATCGCCCGACCCGCCGAGGAAGATGAAGAGGTCTGCTATGCGGTCACGGAGCGACTGGGCGTGAGCCCGAGTGGCGGTGAGACCGGTTGCGAGAAGCACCAGCGCAGCCACGACGAGGACAATCGCACGACGCATGACTCCTCCGGGACGAGCGTGGGCACAATGATAGGCCGCGCGGTGGCAGGGGGGAACCGGCTCCGGTTGGACGGCCGGCCCCGGAATCGCAGTCAGGAAGCAGCCAATCGGGGTTGGCGGGACGTCGATTTCGGCCAGCCTCGTTCGACGTGTAGGTAGAGCCGGGACACGGGGAGCCTGGCACGAACCCGAAAAAAAGGAGAGACCGCCATGCGCTTCATGATCATTGTGAAGGCGAGCCCGGAGTCCGAGGCCGGTACGCTGCCCGACGAGAAGAGCCTCACGGAGATGGGGAAGTTCAACGAAGAGCTGATCAAGGCGGGCGTGATGCTCGCGGGCGAGGGACTCCAGGCGAGCTCCAAGGGCGCGCGCATTCAGTTCGACGGCAAGAAGCGCGCGGTGGTCGATGGCCCGTTCGCCGAGTCGAAGGAGCTGGTCGCGGGATTCTGGCTGTGGCAGGTGAAGTCGAAGGACGAGGCGATCGAGTGGGCGAAGCGGATCCCCTTCCAGGAGGGTGCGGTCGAGATCCGTCAGGTCTTCGAGAACGAGGACTTCGGCGACGCGCTCAAGCCGGAGATCGCAGACGTGGAGGATCGCTGGCGCCAGCAGAGCGGGTACGCCGAGCGCAAGGAAGAGGGCCGCGCGTCGCCCTGACGCAGTGAAAAGAAAAAGCCGTTGATCGCGAAGGACGCAAAGGACACCCAAGCGGTTAGGTTTCCTGTGCGTCCTTTGCCGCGGCCCGGTCGCACACGACTTCGCCACGCGCGCATTCATGGATCACGGTCGCCGGCCAGTCGCTCTCGTAACGGCTCGCCGCCGCGATGCGACTGAACGTCAGCCGCTTCGCCTCACCCCACACGATCATCACCGCCTCCTTCGCGCGCGCGATCGTGTCGATCCCTGCGCTGATCCCGTGCCGCGGGACGTTCGACGCCGTGCCGAACGCGGGGAAGGTCTGGAGATTGTCTCGCCGCGTCTCTTCCGACAGTGGGATGATGCGCGTGCGGCTGTCGCGCGGGCTTCCGGGCGGGTTGAACGCGACATGACCATCGCTCGCGCCGGACGCCAACATGAAGAAGTCGATACCGCCGGCCTCATCGATGCGACGATCGTACGCCTCCGGATCGTCGGGATCGGGAAACCAGATCGAGTCGTCAGGCAGCGATATCCCCAGCCGATCGACGATCTCGGCGCGCACGAAGTGGTGGCACGACCACGGATGCTCCGACGACGCGTACGCGAGTTGTCCGTCGCGCGGCACCAGATACTCGTCCATCATCACGAGCACCAGGTGGCTGACGTCCTGCTTCGACCTCGCCAACGCCGCGGCCATCGCCCTGAACACCGGTCGCGGCGTACGACCGGTCGGGCAGCCAAGGAGGAAGCGCGCGGCCGTTAGGCGACGTTGCGCTATACGCGCGAGGACCGATGCCGCGACAGCCTCACCGACGGCCTCGGGCGAATCCAGAACCCGCACCGGTGCGCTCACGCGAGCGAGTCGAAGAAGAGCGTCGCCGCGCCAACCATCCCCTCCTTCCCCTCGAACGCCGAGCGAACGATCTCCACCTCGCGAAACCCGGGCGCGGCGTGCGTTCGGAAGCTCGCCCTCGTCGGCTCGAGGAGGAGATCCGCGGCCGCCGCGACACCACCGCCGACCACGATCCGTTCCGGTGCAAATAGTGGCACCAACGAGGCGAGGCCCAGTCCCAGCCACTTGCCGGTTTCCGAGAGCGCGGCGACGGCGCGAGCGTCGCCGCGGTGCGCCCTGTTCACGATCTCACGCGTCCGGCGGCCGCCGGCTCGCTCGGACAGAGCCGCCGTGCACACGAGCGCCTCGAGACATCCGCGCGCGCCGCACGTGCATGTGCGGCCGTCAGGGTCGAGAATGATGTGTCCGATGTCGCCAGCGCATTCTCCGGTGTGCCGAATGAGCTGTCCGTCGATGATGACGCCCCCTCCGATCCCCGTGCCGACCGTCACGCCCAGCAATCGCGACGCGCCCTTGCCGGCGCCGAACCGGTGCTTCGCCGCGACCGCCGCGTTCGAGTCCACCTCCAGACGAACCTCGGCGCCGAGCCGCTCCTCGAGCGCGCGCCGCAGTGGAAATCCGCAGAGCCTGGGAAGGTTCGCGTTCTCGATCATCGCACCGTGATCGCGATCGAGAAAGCCGGCGACCGCGACGCCGACTCCCGCTACCTCGACGGCATCGATCATCGGGCGGAGCGTCGCCGCGATCGCAGAGACGAGCGGCGCGGGATCCCCCTGCGAGCTCGTGCCGATCGCCTCGTTCCGCACGACCCGCCCATCCTCGGCCACGATGCCGATTTTCGTGCGCGTTCCACCGATGTCAACCGCGCCAACGAGCCGCATGCCGATTGTGCTCGTCAGGTGGAGAGCTGCTGCTGAAACCACGCCGCCGTTGGCGCCCCGGCAACCTGTTCGATCATCTCGAGCAGCGATGGCGTGGTGCGGAGAGGTTCCGTCATGAAGCGAACCAGAATCCTGTCCATGACTTCTGAGCCGACGCGCTCCTCGAGCAGGCTCAGCAGGTAGGGCGCCTTCCGATACGCCGTGCGCGCCGTTGGCCGAGACGCGAGATCCGGTTTCCAGACGGGCGGCTGTCCCTCGCCCTGCTCACGCCACTGCGCAACGATCGGTGCATAGTAATGCGCCAGCTCATGACAGATGTAGCGACCGAGCCCAACCGCGCTCGTATCGGCGGACGTCGTGATGACGATGTAGTTCTTTCGCGCATATCCCGGTCCGTCGCGAGGTGCAAGCACCATCTTCACGGGCGGGAGCGGCCGGCGCTTCCCGTACCGCGTGTCGAGGTAGCGGCCACACGAAGCGGTCGTCTCCAGCACCTTCGCGACCATGCTCGAGTCGGCGCCGACGTGGTACACGCTCACGCGCTCCCGATCGGTGTGCTCGATCGATGGTGCTGCGACGAATGCGACGTCGATCTGCGGAATCTAGTTGGTGAGCGCGAGGGCCTCGTCCGCGCGCTTTACCGAGCCGCTGGCAACCGCCGTCCACCCGCTCGGCAGCTCCATGAGAACGGTGGCGGTGATCGCTTGCGCGAAGTCATCGAAGATCGGAAGCCAGAACGAGTCGAGTGCGAGCTCGACCCACTCGGAGCTCACGCCATTGATGCCGTCACCCGGGAGATTGGGGACGCCGCCGTACTCGAACTCGAGGGTCGTGGCGACGATGGTGTCTCCTTCTGGCGCGAATCGAACCGTTACGCGCTTCATGCCATCCGCGGGCGCACCTTCGCCGTGACCGCGCACATCCGGTCCGCTGATACGCGAGATCCTGAGCGCGTCGTTGAGCAGAAAGGTGACGCTGTCCCTGGTTCGCGCACTTCGGACGAAGGCGATGCGCCACAGCGCACGCAGCGACTTCGATGCAGGGGCGATGCTGACGACGCCGTCGTACCTGGGAGAGCCCACGCTCGGCGCGGGAACGAGGGTCGAGCCTGTCGATGAACCGCTGGCGCACGCCACGACTGTCGTCGCAACGACGCACGCGCATGCCATGGTCCGCACGTCACGCATCCCCGGCTGGATGCTTCCACAGGTCGATCGGCTTGGCGATCCCTTTCGGACGGAACGGAAGGGCGATCTTCCGCCCAAGACCCGCCGATGCGTACGCGGCGTACAGGACTTCCTGCACCACGCGTCCCGTCTCACCGTCGGAGATCGGTGTCTCCTTCCCACGTACGCACCTCGCGAAGTGACGCATCTCCTGCGGGAAGCCGTAATTCCAGTGCTCCTCGAACACGGGGTACGTCCACCCTGTGGTCGACGCCGCCTTCTCCACCGCGTAGCCGAATCCAACGTCGGAGTACGTGGGGAGCGCGTTGCCCATCAGCATGTCGGCGTACGTCTGTCCCTTCGCTCCAAACACCTCGATGCTGTCGTCCATCCCGCCGGGACGGTTCCAGCTGTTCTCGACGACCCCGATGGCGCCGCCCTCGAACTCGATGATGGTGATCGCTTCGTCGTCGCCTAACGTGCGCCCGGCGTGCACCTGCGTCGAGAGCTGCGCGTAGACGCTTTTGACCGCGGGCTTGCCGAGGAACCACCAGCAGAACGCGATGCCGTGGCATCCGAGGTCCATGAGCGCGCCGCCGCCGGACTGTTCGACGTCCCAGAACCAATCGGAGTGCGGTCCCGAGTGCTTCTCGCCCTGCTTCACGAGATGGATGCGGCCGAACGCGCCTTCGTCGGCCATCTGCTTCGCCTTGACGTATTTCGGCGCGAAGAAGAGCTCCTCGGCGTAGAGGAGCAGGACGCCGGCGGTCGCGCACGCCTCGATCATGGCGTCCGCTTCCTCGAGCGTGATGCAGAGGGGCTTCTCGCAGATGACGTGCTTCCCCGCGCGCGCCGCTTCGATGGTGAGCTGCGCGTGGAGTCGGTTGGGCGCGCTGATGGAGACCATCTCGACGTCGTGGTCGCGAAGCAGCTCACGGTGGTCGCCATACCACCGTGGGATCGCATGGCGCTTCGCGAACGCCTCGGCGTTCCCTTTCGTGGGCGATGCGACGGCAACGACCTCCGCTTCTTCGGGCATCGCGCGAACCGAGGCGGCAATGCAGTCCGCCTGAAAGCGTGAGCCGATGATTCCGATCTTTACTTTCTGCATACCTGGCATTCTGGCATCAGGACCGGAGGGCTGACTGACAGCGGTCATCCGGACATCAAGAACAGAGGGTCCAACGCGGATGACGCGAATCATCCTGAAGCGGCAGAATCTGCTCCGTGCGCCGTGAGCTCTCCTTTCGATCCACAAAAGAATTGCTCTTTGACCTGCACATGGAGCCATACATGCGCAGAACAAAGCAACTTTCTTTGGTGGTTGCAGGAGGAGCGTCAGTGCCGCGTGGATCGATCGTGCCGTTTTCGCAGCATTCGCGTCATCCGCGTCAGACCCCTCCGTTCTTGATGCCCGGATGATGGTGTTCCACGCCGCCGGTGGGGCGTCCGGCTTGCGAACAGCGCGCCCCGGAGACAGCATCGTGCCGAGTACCCTATCCCCTGGGAGGCATCGTGGACAAGACCAGCTTTTCCCGCCGCGAGTTCCTCGAGCTCGGCGCGGTGGCGGCGGGTGCATCGATCGCAGGAGAGCGAGTTGCACTGCAAGCGGCGATCGCGCCAAGGACACGACCCGTGCCGCCGAGCGATCGCGTTCGCTTTGGCATCATCGGCGTGGGGATGCAAGGGTCGGGGCTCCTCGGGCGATCCATTCAGTTCGAAGAAGTGGAATGCGTCGCGGCCTGCGATGTCTACGACGGGCGACACACGCTGGCTCGGGAGATCGTGCGCGCCGACCTCCCCGTGACACGACGCTACCAAGCGCTGCTCGACAACAAGGACGTCGACTGCATCATCGCGGCCGTGCCCGATCACTGGCACAAGCAGATCGTCGTCGATGCGGTGAGCGCCGGCAAGGACGTGTATTGCGAAAAGCCCATGTCGCACAACCCCGCCGACGGCGTCGCGATCGTCGATGCGGCGAAGAAGTCGGGGCGCATCGTGCAAGTCGGGTCGCAGCGCGTGAGCTCACAGATCTGCGCGAAGGCCAAGGAGATGATCGCGCAGGGAATCCTGGGAGACATGACGCTCATCGTCGCGCAGCTCGGACGAAACGATCCGAACGGCGCCTGGCAGTACCCGCCGCCACCCGATCTTTCCCCCGCAAACGTCGACTGGAACACCTGGCTCGGCCCTGCGCCGAAGATTCCGTTCAATCCGCGCGTCTTCGCGAGTTGGCGAGCGTGGAAGGAGTATGGCACGGGCGTCGCCGGCGACCTCCTCGTTCACCTCATGAGTGGCATGATGTTCATGACCGGGATCAACGAGCCGCCAGCACGCGCCCTTTCCGTTGGGGGCATCCGCCGCTGGAAGGATGGACGCAACACGCCCGACGTGCACGCGGTGGTCTACGACTACGACGGGCTCCCGGTCTCCATGCAGCTCAACCTCGGGACGGCGTCGCAGGAGATGTATCGCTTCCAGGGATCGAAGGGCGTTCTCGAGGTCACGAGCAACGCCATCACGTTCACACCGCAGCTGGGCAAGGACACGAGCCCGAGCTACTACGCGAACAGCTTCCCGCGCGCGTTACGCGAAGCGTACGCGAAGAAGTGGCACGAGGAGAATGACGCTCGGCTCGCTCGGGAGACGATGTCGGAGGGGATCGCGATTCGCGGCCCGCACTACGATGACGCGACGCCGCATCTCATGGGATTCTTCGAGGCGGTGCGGTCGCGCAAGCCCGTCGTCGAGGACGCCGTGTTCGGTCACTACGCGGCGCTGGCATGTCACATGGCGAATGAGTCGTACTACAAGAAGGCGGCGGTGACGTGGGACGAAGGGGCGAAGAGCATGCGAGTGTGACCTTCTGGCATCAAAAGCAAAAGCGAAAGCTTCACCGCCAAGGAGGCAAGGAAAACCTACGCGCTTAGGTCCTTGCGTCCTTCGTTACCTTTGCGTCCCCCGCGTTCTAAGGAACGAAACCCGTAACAGCGACGCCAAGAAATTCACCGTAGCGCTCCACTGCCCTCGTCAGTGCGCGTCGCTCTGACGATGACAGCGACGTGAGCAGCGCCAACTCGACCCTGACACCGTCGCTGGCTGCTGTCTTCTTCCACCCTCCGACGAGCTGGCCGTCCACCGCGACCACGTACGCGATGAGCGCATCCCCTCCGGTCACGAGCTCGGATGACCTGAGGCGCTGGCCGATGGCGCTGCGGTCCTTGTGCCCGATGAAGTATTCATCGTAGTTCGGCAGGAGATGGACGACGGGGCCTTTCCACCGAGGGAGCTGGGCGCTCGCATCCGACCAATACGGGCGGTCATCGATCACCTCGCGCTCGAGCGAGCTCCCCGCGATCTCGATGCCGCGCTTCGCGTCGCCCACCGTCAGCCCGGACCACCACGCGAAGTCGTGCACCGTGGCCGGGCCGCGCGTCGCGAAGTAGCGTATCGTGAGCTCGAGCAGCGCGGCGTCACGATCCCGCGCGGGCGTCGGCGGAACGCGCTCATCCAGCAGCGCGTACGTGAACTGCTTCCCCCGCCGCGGCCCACTACAGACCACCGCGTCGAGCTCGGCGCGCATCATGATGTGCGCCAGTCGCTGCGTCACGGCGACGATGTTCACACGCTCGAGCACGCGCGCGAGCTCCGTGCGCGTGAGATGCCTTCCGTCGCGCAGCGCCCGCGTGATCGCTCGATTGGTGCGACGGAGCAAGGCGTCGTCGAGCTCCAGCTTTCGATCGTACGACGCCATCGCCGCTTTGACGCGCGGCGCGGTGAGCGCGAGCATCCAGCGGATGTCGGCCGGGGTGACGAAAATGCCACGTCGGACGCATGACGTGGGTGCGAAGGATCAACCCCTCGGTGAACGCGCGCTCGATGCCCTCGTCGGTCGCTCCACGCATGCGCATCGCCAGTGCCCACTTCGCGCCGGCGTAGTCCTGCGACTGGACGGCACCCAGCCGGTGCACGACGCCGGCCGGCGAGGAGAGCGACGGCGCGATCAGGTCCTGCGCAATGAGACGGCGACGGGCGATGCCCATGGCGAATGCGTAACTCTCCGGCGTGAAACCGACCTTCTTCGCCACGCCCGCGGCGTTGCGCAAGTGGCTCGCGCATGGCGGATTGCATGACAACGGGACTTCGCGAACACTCGGCGGGGCCGGCGTCGGGCGCATTCGCCGGTGCCTTTGCCGCGGACCAGCGCGACTACTGGAGTGCTCGCGTCCCCGCGTTGCTTTCGTTCGGCGCCCGCACGCACGGGGAGCTCGCACGCCTGACGAGCGACGGCGCTCCCGACCCAATTGCGACGCGCGGCCGCCGTCTTTCAGCTCACCGCCTCGCTCCTCGACTGGATCGGCGACGAGGAGTGGCGGGACCTCACCGGCACCGAGCTCAGATTCCAACCGACGAAGTACGTCGTCGGGTCGGGCTGGTGAAGACGCGGCTCGCCTGACTGCGCGGCACACACCAGGCGGCGGCCTTTCACCGATACCGAGCGGGGTCGCCGTTCGTCTTTCTTCGTGTCGAACCTGACGTGGAATTCCGCCCGCAAAGCAGCGTCCTGGCTCGTTCCGGAGGGGCTCCTGCTCGGCGCCGCCATCGCCGCGCTCCACGCGGACGCCCTGCGGCAGCCGGTGCGCGACTTCGCGCCCTTTTACCCGGTCGTCGTCTTCACGCTCGGCTTCCTCCTGGCGCTCCGCTTTCAGCGGAGCCGCCTCGTGCTCGCCCTCCTCGTCCTCGCGTTCGTGGAATGGGCGATCGACCACACGCGCGCCGGCGAGATGGGCCGCTTCGTGTGGCAGGCGACGGCCGTGCTGCTCCCATTGAACCTCGCCGCCGTGATGCTGATGAGCGAGCGAGGGATCTTCACGCGCTTCGGGCTGGCGCGAATCGGAGTGCTGATCGCGCAGCTCGGGTTGGTCGCGGTCGCGATATTCTACGCTCCAGACGCGGCGAAAGCGTTCGTCAACTACCAGCTCCTCCCTGAACGGTGGTTCAGGTGGACGCCGCTCGCGCAGGTCCCCCTGCTGGCGTTTCTCGCCGGCGCAGCGCTCATCATCACCGGTCTCGTGCTCAAAGCGAGTCCCACGGGACGCGCATTCCTTTGGGCGCTCGTCGCGGCGTTTCTCGCGCTGCACTCCGTCGACAGAGCTGTCGCGATTACGATCTACGGCTCCACCGCCGGCTTGATCCTGGTCGTCGCGGTGATCGAAGCCTCGTACCTCATGGCCTATCAGGATGGACTCACGGGATTGCCGGCGCGCCGCGCACTGACGGAAGCGCTCCAGCGCGTGAACGGAACGTTCACGGTCGCGATGGTCGACGTCGACCACTTCAAGAAGCTCAACGATCGCTATGGGCACGACGTGGGCGATCAGGTGCTGCGGATGTTGGCCTCGCGTCTCGCGAAGGTGTCCAACGGCGGACGTGCCTTTCGCTACGGGGGAGAGGAGTTTGCGATCCTCTTCCCCGGCGACGCGATCGATGAATGTCTGCCGGAGCTCGAGGAGCTGCGGCGCAGCGTGGCCCAGTCGAAGTTCACGGTGCGGCGCCGCCTTCAGCGCCGGCGTAAATCAGCGACGTCGAACAACGGCGACGGCGGCTCGCGCAAGCGGCCGCAGATCACGGTGACCGTCAGCATTGGCGCCGCCGAGTCGCATGGGCGCCACGATGCGCCCGAGCTCGTGGTGCAAGCGGCGGATCGCGCGCTCTATCGTGCCAAGGAAGCGGGACGGAACCGCGTCGCGAGTTAGCATCCGTCAGTAGTTGCGCCATTTGGTCGCAGGAGTAATCCTCCCCGTGTCGTGCCCGCCTACTCACGAGGAGACCGAGGAATGCGCTACCTGAATCGCCTTCCGCTCACCGCTGTCATCGTTGCCCTTTCCGTCGGCGGCGTCCGCGCGCAGACCTTTCCCTCGAACGATCCCGTGATCCGCCGCATGTGGCAGGTGGGCATGGAGCAGTCGCAGACCGAGGCGCTGGCACAGGTCCTCATGGACTCCATCGGGCCGCGGCTCTCCGGCACGCAAGGCTTTCAGTCCGCGGTCGACTGGCTCGACCGGACGTACAAGGCGTGGGGCGTGACGGTCAGACGCGAGCGCTACGGCACCTGGCGCGGCTGGCGGATGGGCACCGTCCACATGGAGATGATCGCGCCGCGCGTGCAGAACCTCGAGGTCGAGCTGCTCGCGTGGAGTGCCGGCACCGGCGACCGCGCCGTCGAGGGCGAGGTCGTCGTCATTCCCGAGCTCGCCGACGCCGCCGCCGTTCGGCGCTGGCTCGGCACCGTGCGCGGGAAGTTCGTGCTCGCGTCACCGCCGGAGATCATGTGCCGCGCGCCGCAGGAGCTCGAGCGATATGCCCGGGCGTCGACGGTTAGGCGGATCGATTCCCTTCGGACGCAGACGGAGCGCGAGTTCGTTGGTCGCCTTCGCGCGTTCGCGCCGCAGGGCACGCAGAACGTCACTCGCGTGGCGCATCTGCGACTCGACTCCGCCGGCGTCATCGGAATTGGGACGCTCACCTGGTCGGGCGGCTGGGGGGTGAACAAGATCTTCGCGGCCACGGCCACGCGGGCGCCGACGGTCGACCTCTCCTGCGAGGATTATGGACTGCTCTATCGCCTGGCCACCAGGAACCAGGGCCCGCGCATCCGTCTCACCGCCGAGGCGCAGGAGACGCCGCAGGAAGTGCCGATGTTCAACGTCATCGCCGAGCTGCGCGGCACCGAGCTGCCTGACGAGTACATCGTGCTCTCGGCCCACCTCGACAGCTGGCACGGCGCCACGGGAGCGACCGACAACGGCACCGGCACGATCACGATGCTCGAGGCGATGCGCATCCTGAAGGAGACGTATCCGCGTCCGCGCCGAACGATCATCGCCGGCCACTGGGGCGCCGAGGAGGTGGGGCTCATCGGATCGCGCGCGTTCGCCGAGGACCACCCCGACGTCATCGACGGTCTACAGGTCGCGTTCAATCAGGACAACGGAACGTGGCGCGTGGAGCTCCTCGAGGCCCAGGGGTTTCTCAAGGCGGGCGCCAACCTCGCGCGCTGGGTGTCGCAGCTGCCGAGGGAGATGACGGACAGCGTGAAGCTACAGGTGCCGGGACCGCAGGCGAACCAGGGGAGCGATCACACGTCGTTCATCTGCCGCCCTGCCCCGGCGTTCCGGCTCCAGTCGAGCTACACGGAGTACCGCCAGTACACGTGGCACACGAACCGCGACACGTACGACAAGATCGTGTTCGATGATCTCAAGAACAACGCGACGATGGCGGCGATGCTCGCCTACGCGGCGTCCGAGGATCCGGAGCGCGTACCGCGCGACCAGGCGATCCTCCCGCCCATGCCTAACGGGCAGCCGAGGCGGTGGTCGCAGTGCGGGCAGGCGAGGCGAAGCGCGGGGCAACCCTGAGCGGGGCAGCGCGGTGCCGCGGTCACCTTCATCGACGACATTGGGTTCGACAACGGCGAGATCGTCGGCTACACGACGATGGTCCTCGCGTTCCTCATGGTGTTCTTTGGCATCCGCTCCTACCGTGACAACATCTACGGCGGAACGATCACCTTCGGAAAGGCGCTCGGCATCGGGCTGCTCATCACGCTCGTCGCCAGCGCGTGCTACGTGATCACGTGGGAGGTCATCTATTACTGGCTCGCGCCCGACTTCGCCGAGCGCTACAGCGCGTTCATGTTGGAGAAGGCGCGGGAGGGCGGTGCGACGGAGCAGGAGCTCGCGGCCCGGGCGGCTGAGATGGCGAAGTTCCGGGAGATGTACAAGAACCCGTTGATCAATGCGGCGATCACGCTCATTGAGGTCTTCCCCGTTGGACTCGTGATTTCGCTCATCAGCGCTGCGATCCTGCGGCGGGAGCGGAAGCCGTCGGACGTGGGCGCCGTCAACGCCCCTCGAGCACGCGCCTGAGCTGCTGATCGGGGCCGCGATCGCCACGCCGTCCCTGGCAGGCCACCGCGGGCGCTGTTATAAGGAAAGGGCGGCGCAGGTTCGCAGCCGCGTTCGTCCCTTCTCGAGGAGGCGCGGATGCCGAAGTTCCGGATCGAGCGCGAGATCCCGAAGGCGGGCAACCTGGGTCCGGCTGACCTCAAGGCGATCGCGGCCAAGTCGTGCGGAGTGCTGGGCGACATGAATCGCGGTGGCACCGACATTCAGTGGGTGCACAGCTACGTCACGGCCGACAAGGTCTACTGCGTGTACAATGCGCCGAATGAAGAGGCGATTCGGCAGCACGCGCAGAGTGGCGGATTCCCGGCGAATCGTATCGAGCGAGTCCACGAGATCTTCGATCCGACGACGGCCGAGTAGGGGATGACGCGCGCGGTCGCGGCGTGAGAGGGACGGCCACGCAGGTGCACCGCGGTGCGCATGCCGTTAGGTGCCGATTACCGGCCGTTCGAGCGACTCAGTCCTTTCTGGTTCGCTAGCGTCGAATCGAGCCTCCGATCCCGAGCCGCCGACGCGCGCGTCTTTCTGAGCTCGCCGTTTTCCGTACGGAGAGAGGATGAGCGAACCGGTTCTCCCAACGACTCCGATCGCCCGACGCGAAGCGCTCCGCCGCACCGCGCTGCTCCTCGGCGGTGTGCTGTCCGCGCCAGCGATCGCCGGCGTACTTGCCGGCTGTGACTCGCGGCGCGCATCGGATGTCGAATGGCTGGCCCTCACCAAGGAGCAGGGCGAGCTCGTGGCCACGATCGCCGAGCACATCATTCCCGAGACCGACACGCCGGGCGCACGCGCAGCGGGCGTGCACGTCTTCATCGACAAGATGCTGGCCGAGCATTACCCGGCCGAGGAGAAGGAGCGTGTGATCGCTGGGTTAAGGGATGTCGACGCACGCGCGCGTCGCGCGTGCGGCCGCGCGTTCACGGAGTGCAGCGCGGACGAGCAGCGCGCCGTACTCGATCGCATCGATCGGGAGGCGTTCGCCGCCGCGGCTGGTCGAAGAGATGCCCATTACTTTCGCACCCTCAAGGAGCTGACGGTCCTCGGCTATTACACGTCCGAGATCGGCGCGACGCAGGAGCTCCGCTACGTCGCTGTCCCGGGGCGATTCGATGCGTGCGTTCCCTTCGACGAGATCGGCCGGGCGTCGGCGGTTTGAGAAGCAATTACAAAGCGCACCTTCGTCCATTCTCGATGCCGCAACAGCGCACTGAACCCTACGACGCGATCGTCGTCGGCTCGGGGATCACCGGCGGCCTCGCCGCGAAGGAGCTCTGCGAGAAGGGGCTCCGCACGCTGGTGGTCGAGCGCGGGCGGCACGTCGAGCACGGGAAGGACTACATCACCGAATGGACGGAGCCGTGGGAGCTCGCCTATCGAGGGCGAGGAGAGCCCGAGCTCTACGCGCGCGATTATCCCATTCAGAGCAGGAACTACGCGTTCGGCGAGGCGACGAAGCACTTCTTCGTCAACGACCGCGAGCATCCTTATGCGAGTGAAGGCGGCGGACAGAGCTTCCGCTGGATCCGCGGCTACCAACTCGGCGGACGCAGCCTGCTGTGGGGCCGCGGGTGCCTCAGGTGGAGCGATCTCGACTTCGAGGCCAACCGTCGCGACGGGAATGGCGTCGACTGGCCTATTCGCTACGCCGACATCGCGCCCTGGTACAGCCACGTCGAGCGCTTCGCCGGGATCGCGGGGGAGCCGTTAGGCTTGCCTCACCTGCCCGATGGTGAGCTTCTTCCGGCGTGGGAGCTCAACTGCGCGGAGAAGGTCGTCAGACAGCGCCTCGAGCGCGCGTATCCCGGGCGGACGATGACCATCTTCCGCGTCGCCAATCTCACGCGGGACCACAATGGTCGTCAGCGCTGCCAGGCGCGGAATCAATGTCAGCGAGGCTGCTCGTTCGGGAGCTATTTCAGCAGCCTGAGCGCGACGCTGCCCGCCGCGCGGAAGACCGGGCGGCTCAGCGTCGTCACCGATGCCATCGTCGAAAGCGTGCTCTATGATGACAGGAGAGACCGAGCGTCGGGCGTCCGCATCATCGACGCCAAGACCAAGGAGGTGCGCGAGTATTTCGGGCGCATCATCTTCCTGAACGCGTCGACGATCGGTACCGCGCAGATTCTGCTCAACTCGAGGAGCGGTCGCTTCCCGAACGGGCTCGCCAACTCGAGCGGCGAGGTGGGTCACAACCTGATGGATCACCTGTCGAAGCACGGCGCGCGCGCGAAGGTGCCCGGCATGGAGGATCAGTACTACTACGGACGCCGGCCGACGGGATGCTACATCCCGCGCTTCCGCAACCTCGGCGGTCGTACGGACGCGCAAGTGGATTTCATTCGCGGTTATGGCGTGCAGGTGGGCGTGGGACGCAGCGGATGGGCGCGGGGCGCGGGCGCACCCGGACTCGGCGCGGACCTCAAGCAGAGTCTGCGTGAACCCGGCCCGTGGTTCATCTCGATGCAGGGCTATTGTGAATCCCTGCCGCGGCACGAGAACTACGTGGATCTCGATTCCGACCGGAAGGATCAGTGGGGCATTCCCGTCCCTCGCATTCACTGGTCGTGGAGCGACAACGAGAAGGCGATGCGCGAGGACGTGAAGACGCACACGGCCGAGATGCTGGAGGCGACGGGCTGTACGGACGTGCAGGTCTATGACGACGACGCGCCGATGGGATTCAGCGTGCACGAGATGGGGACGGCGCGCATGGGGCGCGATCCGAGGACGTCGGTGCTGAACGCACACAACCAGGCGCACGACGTGCCGAACCTCTTCATCACGGACGGCGCGTGCATGACGAGCTCGGCGTGTCAGAATCCGTCGCTCACCTACATGGCGCTCACGACGCGGGCCGCGGATTACGCGGTGCGCGAGATGTCGCGGCGGAACCTGTGATGGCCGTTGCCCTGGTCCGCTAGGCGGCTGGTTCCTTTTCCCTCGTTTGCCGGCGCGCGATTTCCAGAAGCGCGCGACGTGCGGCATTCACAGCCGAGTGTTGGAGGTCTGGGAATGTGGAAGAGAGAGGATCGGCGAATAGCGTCCTCGCTTCGTCGCCGTCGAATCACCGATCGCACGCGGGAAGGATCAAACCTATGACTGTGATTCTGACCTCTCGTCGAGTGTTTCTTCAGTCGTCGGCGTTCGCGCTGCTTGGCACCGCGTGCGTGAGCGCCCCGCGCGCGAGCGTTGGCACGAGACGGTTCCCGTTAGGCTTCTCGACGCTCGGCTGTCCGACCTGGAGCTGGAAGCAGATCCTCGATTTCGCCCACCAGCACAACTTCGCGGCGCTCGAGCTCAGAGGCCTTCAGGACAAGGTCGACATCACGCAGCACCCCGATCTCGCGCCGCCGAGGCTGCCGGAGGTGAGGAAGCAGCTCGCCGACCGCGGGCTCACCGTCGTCTGCCTCGGCGCGTCGGCGCGCATGCACGATCTGGATGCGGCGCAGCTCGACGAGGCCGCACGCTTTATCGACCTGGCCCGCGCGCTCGGCACGCCGTATGTGCGGGTGTTCGGCGACCGCTATGTGCCCGGGGAATCGCGCGAGGCCACGCGCGAGCGGATCGCGGCAAACCTTCGGAAGCTCGGTGAGCGCGCGGCGGGCCAGGGTGTCACGCTACTGATCGAGTCACACGGCGATTTCACCGACTCGCCGTCGCTGCTCGAGATTCTCCAGCGGGCGGACTCGCCGGCGGTGGCGCTGCTCTGGGATGCGCATCATACGTTCGTCGCGTCGCACGAGGAGCCGGAGGATACCGTCAGGCAGCTGGGGCGCTGGATTCGGCATACGCATCTCAAGGACTCGGTCGCCGCGGGCGAAGGAAGACGATACGTCCTCACGGGGACGGGCGAGGTCCCGGTGAGGCGGCAGGTCGAGGCGCTCGTGAAATCGGGCTACCGCGGCTACTACAGCTTCGAGTGGGAGAAGCGGTGGCACCCCGACATCGAGGAGCCCGAGGTGGCCATCCCGCAGTACGCCGAGGTCGCGAGCGAGTACGTCACCGGCGCGGGTCAGCACGCCGGTGACCGATGACGCTACGGCGAGCGGATCGCGGTCAGCGCGCTCTGCTGTTCCGGTGGGACGGTTGCCCGCCGCGGCCGGGCGATGTAGGTCTTGTCGTGCACACAAACTCTTCCCGGAGGAGATTCAATGGCTCGCTACGTCGATGGCTTTGTGATTCCCGTTCCGAAGCGAAGACTGAAGGTGTACCGCCGCCAGGCCGCAAAGGCGGGAAGAATCTGGCGGGAGTACGGCGCGCTCGAGTACCTCGAGTGCGTCGGCGACGATCTCACGGTCAAGGGAGTCATGCCGTTCACGCGCGTAGCCAGGGCGAAGCCGGGCGAGACGGTGATCTTCTCGTGGATCGTCTACAAATCGCGCGGGCACCGCAACCGCGTGAATGCCAAGGTCATGAAGGATCCGCGGATCTTGAAGATGATGAATGAGATGCCGTTCGACGGGAAGCGTATGGCGTACGGCGGCTTCGCGGTGATCGTGGACCTCTGACGCGGTGCCGCGTCGAATCTAATCGAGCGGCAGGCTCACCTCGGGCTCGACGCTGACCCGCGAGCCAACTACCGGAGGCTCGGTCCCCTCGGGAAGGCGCACGTCGATTCGCACTCTCGATGTGGCGCCGAGCTCGTATCCGATCACATGCCTGTGGTTGCCCATGTCGACGATTCGCTCCACCACGATCTCGAACGCGCCGATTCCGCTTCCGAGTCGCAACGCGCCCGGTGGGACGGCTCGCACCATCCCATTGAGCGGGATGACCGTGTAGCCTAACAGCTCGGCCGTCACGGCGTTCGGCGGATGGCGATACACGTCGCTCTTGGGCCCCGCCGCACGCACGACACCGTCGACGAGGACGACGAGATCGTCGGCGATTCGGAATGCCTCCTCGCGGTCGTGGGTGACGATGATCGTCGTCGTCGCGAACGCACTGAGGAGGCGCGGGGTCGTCCAGCATGTGCGCCCTTCCGACGCGATCCAGGCCAGCCAGTGGCTCGTCGAGGAGCGTGACTGGCGCGCGAAGCGCCAGCGCCCGCGCGAGATTCACCCGTTGCGCTTCCCCTCCCGAAAGCCTTCGTGCCGACCGCTCCAGGAGATGCGCGACGCCGCACGCGTGCGCTACGTCGTGAATCCGCGTCTCCCGCTCGGGCGGAGGGATGCGCCGAAGCCGCAGCCCGAGCTCGAGGCTCGCGCGCACCGCTCCGCGGAGAAACACGGGCTCCTGAAACGCGAAGGCGATGTGGCGGCGGAACTGCGGCTCCGCGGTCGGCCCGACGTCGCTCAGTCGGATCGTCCCACCACTCGGCCGCTCGAGTGCCGCGATCAGCCGCAGAAGCGTCGTCTTCCCCGAGCCGTTCGGTCCAAAGAGCGCGGTCGTCGTGCCACTCGCGAACGTGAGCGCCGGCACGTCGAGCACGCGCCTTCCCTCTCGCTGGAACCGGAGGCCCTCGATCGCCACTTCCACGGTGTCGCTCGCCCCTCGTTGCCGCCTCAGCCGTCGCGGCGCTGCTGGAGCACGGTGAGCAACCCGTTCACCGCGAAGGACAGCGCAAGAAGAATGATGCCGAGCGCGAGCGCGAGCGGCACCTCGCCCCGGCTGGTGGTGGTGACAATGGCCGTCGTCAGGACGCGTGTCGAGCCCTGAAGGTTGCCTCCCACGGTCATCGAGGCGCCGACCTCCGATACGACCGCGCCGAAGCCGGCCATGACACCGGCAAGGATTCCGAGTCGTGCCTCGCGGCCGAGAAGCCAGAGCGAGCGAACTCGTCCCGCGCCCAGCATGGTGAGCAAGTCCGGAAGCTGCGCCCGGTGGCTGGGCGCGATGAGCTCGTCGCGCAACTCCAGGCGATCTTCTGACACACGCGTCGCCTCGAAGCGGCGCGCTGGCCGTGGTTGTCCCGGATCGGCGAACTGGCAGCATGGACTGCACGCTCGGGCAGCGCTCATCGTCGACCACGAGGGGGGGAAGGTGCTCGGTCCGCGATTCGTTCGACTGCTCGAGGAGATCGCGACGCAGGGATCGGTCAGGCGCGCGACGGCGACCGTGGGACTCGGCTACCGGCACGCGATCACGTGGATCCGTCGCGCCGAGCTCGTGCTTGGTTATGCGCTCGTTATGCGCCGCGCCGGAGGCACCGCTGGTGGCGGGTCTGGACTCACCGAGGAGGGGGCCGCGCTCGTCCGATCGTACCGCCGAGTGGGCCGCGAGATCGATCGGATCGTGCGGCGAGCAGAGACGGCGATTCTACGCCCGCGCGTCAGAGGTCGTTAGGCTGCCGGCCGAGCTTGGGGAAAGGTCAGTACCGCTTTCAGGTGAAGAGTCTGCCGTGACCAGAATCGCGAGCGCCTTCGCGGTCGCCTCGGAGCTATCCGAGCAGTCGCGCGTCGAACGAGAACTTCCGCTGCCGCACGACCTCGATCGATCCGGCGGCCCGGTGTCCCGGATCGATGATGTAGTTCCACTCCTCCGGGACTACCGCCGACGGGACACGGAGCACCGCCGTTCGCCCGTCGTCGAGCCACTCGTCGCCGATCGCGACACACGCCGGATCGCCCGGACGACGCCAGTCGTGCGGCAGCTCCGCGAGCTCCACCGATCGGACCTCGATGCCATCGGGGATGTCGATCTCACAGGCGACGAGATCGGCAGGCACGAGCGTCACCTCGGTGTGCACGAGCAGCTCGAGCGCGGCGAGGGAGAGCCGGCTCGAGGTGTACACCGCGGGGCGACCGCGGCTATTCCATCGTCCGCCCGCGAGCCGCGCCCCTTCGCCATCGAGCTTCACATGAGCGAGGCGCGCCAGACGCCAGACGATCACTACGCGTAAACGCCGTGCTCGATATGGAGAAGCGCATCCTCGACCAGGCGTGCGCCGGTGCCCGTCACCACCAGCTCGAGCGGAATCTCGCCGCCGAGCGCGCGGTTCGGATTTCGCAGCCAGGCGCTGGCCTTCACGGCCTCGCCATTGAACGTGCGAAGCGCGGCCTCATGGAGATCGAGCGCGCGCACGAGCCGGTCCGACTCCTCGGAGGAGAGATGCTCACGGCGCCGTTTGCGGTGCGCGAGAGTGCGGCGCGGGACGATGAGGCGCGTGACCTCCTCGCGCGTCAGCACGCCGTCATCCACGACCTCGGCCAACACTCGCGTGGGAATCCCCTCGGCCACCCGGCGCGCGAGGTCGATGCGCGACCAGTCGCGTCTCGTACCGCGGAGCCACTTGGCGGCTCCGCTCGCGGGCTTTCGGCGTGGCTGTGCCATGTTGCACACAATCTAGGTGCACATTGCCCACGTGCAACCGAACAAAGGCTGAACCACGGCTTGCGAGACTCGCGCCCTGCGCGCAACCGAGGCGCCCTCCGGGTGCGATCACGGCGGTGCCATTGGTCACGAAGGCTCATTGTCGGGGAAGAGCCGCCTCTTGCGCATCGTATAAGGGATGCGCGATTTAGCAGCGGACCTGCGTCGACCTCGACCGCGCTTAACAAGGAGACCACCATGAATCGCAAACTGCTCTGGTTGTGCGGTATGCTGCCGGCGGCGATCGCGGCCGGCCCCGCCTTCGCGCCTGACGAGTCCGTCTTCGTCAAGAACCTGAAAGCCGGGGAGCGCGAGACGATCCTCTACGTGTGGACGCGCGATGGCGACCACAAGGAGAGCGACTTCCTCGCGGTGCTCGACGTCGATCCGAAATCGGCTTCCTACGGCAAGGTCATCGCCACCGTTCCCACGAACTCGGCGGCGAACGAGGCGCACCATTTCGGCTACACGGCGAATGCCGACCGGATCTTCGGGGCGGGGATGTTCTCGAACAAGCTCTTCATCTACGACGTGAAGGGCTCGCCGCGGAGTCCCCGGCTCATCCGCACGGTGGACCTCGACCCCACGGGCTATAGCGGTCCCCACACCATGTACGCCGTTCCGGAGGGCGTGATGATCGCGATGCTCGGCGCCGTCGGCGGCGGTGGGCCAGGCGCTCTCATCCTTCTGGACGACGACGGGAAATTCAAGCAGGCGTGGCCCGTCGTGCTTCCGGACGGGAAGCCGGGGCACATGTACGACGTGGGCGTCAAGCCGGAAATGAATCGCATGATCACGTCGTCCTGGGCGCACCCCGGTCACGTGAAGGGGGGAACGCACCCCCAGAACTCGGGCACGGAGGTCGTGGTCTGGGACTGGAAGGAGAAGAAGATCATTCAGGTCCAGAACGTCGACGCCGCACCGCTCGAGGTCCGGTGGATGCACGGGCCTAACGGGCTCGGCGGGTTCACCAACCCGGCCTTCGGGAACTCGGTGTGGTACTGGGAAGACGCGAACAAGGACGGAACGATGGAGTTCCACCGCGTGATCGGCTTGCCGGAAAACTCCATCCCGGCCGACATGCGCGTGAGCTACGACAATCGCTACCTGTACGTTTCGCTCTGGGGCGGCGGGAAGGTGCAGCAGTACGACATCGCCAATCCGAAAAGCCCGAAGCTCGTGAGCGAGGTCGCGATTCCGCAACCGAACATGATGAAGCTGACGCCGGACAGCCGTCGCCTCTACGTCACGAACTCACTGCTCTCCTCGCTCGACGGCGAGGTCACGTTCGGCGCCTGGCTGCTCAACGTGGGCCCGCAGGGAATGACTATCGATCCGAGCTTCAAGCCGGATTTCACGAGCTTCCCGAGCGGGCCGGGGGGCGCGCACGACATGCTGCTGCGATGAGCCGACTCAGCACAGCCTGCGCCGCCGCCTTCGCGCCCGCGCCGCCATGGCCGGCATGTCGCTCTCGGATTACCTCCGACTCGAGCTCAAGTTCGTGAGGCGGTCGGAGAGGGCAACGCTGCACCCCCGAACGCGTAAGTGGGGCGCCGCTTCGTCGACGACGAATCGCCGCGATTTTGCGGTCGACTACTTCTTCGAGGCCCCCTCCGTGTGCTCGCACAATCCGGGCGGCACCGAGGTGCGACAGTGGTTGTTCTCGAAGTCGTTGGCGCCAAACAGGTCCCACAAGATGTCCGGCGCGTTGTCGAACGCCTTGTTGCGCGCGACGGTGACCCCCGTCGAGCTCAGCACGGCGATGCCCGGCCCGGCGTTGTTCAGGCTCCGGTTGTTCTCCAGCGCGGTACCGTTGGAGCCGGCGAGGTTCCGGATTCCGAAGCGCCGGTTGTCATGTGATTCGTTGCCGAAGATCACGTTGTTGTCCGCCCCGGCCGCGACCTGGATGCCGAAGTCGTTGTCGTACGCCTCATTGTGGCGAACGACGTTCCCGTCGGATCCACCGCCGATCACGTTGATGCCGCATGCGACGAACATCGGGCTGACGTTCGCGAAGGCGGTGTTGTGCTCGACCAGATTGCGCGGTGCGTTCTGCAACTGGATGCCGTCGTGGAAGGGGCTGCCCGTCGTCACGTTCATCCGGATCGTGTTCCCGCTGCTCCCCGTTCGCAGCCAGATGCCCGCCTCGTGATAGTTCTGAACGAGGAAGCCCTGAATCAGGTTGCGGTGCGCGTTCTCCAGCCGGAAGCCGGCACGCATGGCGGGGAGGTCGAGCCCGTCGAGCACCACGTCGCCGGGCTTCCCTTTGGCGAGGATCCGGAGGTCGTTCTTCGCGATCACAACCTGCTCGAGATATGTGCCGGCGCAGACGAGGATCGTCGCCCCCGGCTCGGCCGCCGTGACCGCTCCCTGAATCGTCGTGAAGTCCGCGTTCGGGCAGTCGGCGAGGTCGTTGTCCACCACGAGGGTCCGCCCGCCACCCGATGCGTGGTTTGCCGACGGCGCTGTTCGCCAATCCGGCGATGACACGGAGTCCGGACTACAGGCGAGCACTCCGACGAGCGCCGCTACAGCGAAAGTGGTGGAGACAAGGGATTGGAGACGCATGGCCGTACCTCCTTGCTCGCGAATCGAGGTGGCGTGCGAAGCTTCATGCGGGGAGCCCAGTATAGGCGGCCGAATTAGGAGGTCAAGGGCGGGCCTTTGCCCTCCTCTCTTTTGGACCTCGGGCGCTTCGTATAGCAGACGCTCCCGCCTGACTGGTTTGCGTGGACGCCCCTCGCGCGGATTCCGCGTTCTCTTGATGGAGCTGACTCCGGCTGCCATTCTCCCGCTCCCGCCTCAGCGCACCTAACGGCTGTCGATCGGACGAACGAGAGCGCTACTCCTGGAGGTCTCGATGTCCCGCACCCGCGCCACGCTCGCTGCCGGAATGGTCGCCGGGGCGATCGCTTGCTCCTCCGACTCGGTGCCCGCTCCCGTAGCGCCAGACTCGCCCGCCTTCAGCGCGGCGAAATCACAGATCGCCGACCGCTACATCATCGTGTTCGATCGCGGCGTGCCGGACGTGCCGGGCCTCGCCCGGGCGCTGACCGCGGCCCACGGCGGTAGCCTCCACTTCATTTACCAGCACGCGATCAAGGGCTTCGCCGCCCGGCTCCCTGCGCCCGCCGCCGCCGCGATCGCGCGGCACCCGAGCGTCACGCTCGTCGAGGCGGATCAGGAGATGGTCGCCATCGGCACGACGCAAGCGAATGCGACCTGGGGCCTCGATCGCGTCGATCAGCGCGATCTGCCCCTGAGCACGAGCTACACCTACAACGCCACGGGGAGTGGCGTCACCGTCTACATCATCGACACGGGGATCCGGACCACGCACCAGGAGCTCGGCGGGCGGGCGAGCGTCGGATTCGACGCGTTAGGCGGCAACGGCCAGGATTGTCACGGGCATGGAACCCACGTCGCGGGGACGGCGGGCGGCACCACGTACGGAGTCGCGAAGAGCGTCACGCTGATCGCGGTGCGCGTCCTCGATTGCAACGGCAGCGGCTCGACCTCGGGCGTGATCGCCGGCGTCGACTGGGTGACGAGCCATCACGCGGCCGGTGCGCCCGCGTCCGCGAACATGAGCCTCGGCGGCGGCGCGTCGGCGTCGCTCGATCAAGCGGTAGAGAGCTCGATCGCCGACGGCGTGAGCTACGCGGTGGCCGCCGGTAACGGCGACTTCCTTGGTCGCCCGCAGGACGCGTGCAACTCTTCGCCGGCGCGCGTGCCCGGGGCGATGACGATCGGCGCGACCGACAAGACCGATCAGGAAGCGTCGTGGTCGAACTACGGGAGCTGCGTCGACATGCTGGCGCCCGGCGTCGGCATCACGTCCGCGTGGTCGGGCTCCGACACCGAGACGAACACGATCAGCGGGACGTCGATGGCGACGCCGCACGTCGCCGGCGCGATGGCGCTCTACCTTCAGGGCAACCCAGGGGCGACGCCGAGCGCCGTCGAGCAGGCGCTGGAGAGCAACGCCACGCCGAACAAGATCGGCGGGATGACGAGCACGGCGACGCCGAACCTCCTTCTGTACACGCTGAATTTCGGCGGCGGTGGAGCGACGAACAGTCCGCCGACGGCGTCGTTCAGCTACAGCTGCACTGACCTGACGTGCAGCTTTACCGATCAGAGCACCGATGCCGACGGGACGATCCAGAGTCGGAGCTGGACGTTCGGCGATGGCGCGAGCTCGATCGCGACGAATCCCTCGCACACGTACGCCGCATCGGGGACGTACACCGTCACGCTGACGGTCACCGACAACGGCGGCGCGCAGAGCTCGACGTCGCAGAACGTGACGGTGACGAGCGCCGGCAGCTCGATCACGCTGTCGGCGGTCGCACGGAAGGTGAAGGGCGTGCAACACGCCGATCTCACCTGGAGCGGGGCGGCGTCCGTGAACGTCGACGTCTTCCGCGACAACGTGAACGTCACCACGACGGCGAACGACGGCGCCCACACCGACAACATCGGCACCCGCGGTGGGGGGAGCTATGTCTACCGTGTGTGCGAGGCGGGTACGACGACCTGCTCGAACGAGGCGACAGTGACGTTCTAGCTCCTCCAAGCCGGTCCGCCGGCTGACAATCGGCGATCGGCGAAGGTGGGAAAGAGCTCCATGCACGCTCGCGCTGCCTTGAGGACGAACGCCGCGGTGATCGTCCGGCTTCCGTAGGAATGAACGCCCGACGGTCGAATGAAGGCGCACCTCGGCCAACCGCTCCGCCCTGCTTGGCGGATCAGGAGGCCACCCGCTCGCGCTGCGCGGGCGGCGTCGCCACCGGCCGTGGACGGTCGCGTGGCGCTCGCGAGAGTGAGCAACGCGAGTGCCGTGCTCAGTGCGTCGCTCTCCCTCCCGGGCGAAGTGCCCCATCCGCCGTCGGCGCGTTGCGTCATGCGAACAAAGTCACCAGCGCGCTCGATGATCTGCGCCTCGCCCAACGCCGCCAGGAGTCGGGTGCAGGCGTACGTTCCGTAGTAGGGGCCGAAGTACCAGCGGCAAAGCCAGCTCCCGTCACCGCGCTGCTGCCTCGCGATGAACTGCGCGCCTCGTTGGCACATCCCGGCAAACCGCCGTGGATCATACAGCAGGAGCGAATACAGAAGGTTGGCCATCACCTCTGCGTCGGCGCCGGTGCCCCACTTTGCGCGCGCAGCCGTGAGCTGCAATTCTTGCGTCGCCGTGCGATTCCGCCCCGGCACGATCCACGTCTCGAATGAGCCGTCGTCGTGGACGCAGTCGTCGAGAAGCACGCGCAGCGGCTGGGTGACGTACGCGTTCGCCAGATCCCGATGGCCTGCCCTCACGAGGACCTGTAGCACCTGTCCGAGGTCGTCGGCATCGGGCGCGAGGTCAGGGAGGTCAGGAAAATATCTCCAGCCGCCAACCCCATCGCGCAAACGGCGAGCGACGAGGTACTGGACCTCGCCCTCGATCATCGGTCGCACGGCGCTCCCGACGACCTCCAACGCGTCACAGAGCGCATCCGCGATGAGCGCGCGCTGGAAGACGTCCCCGTAGTACACGCTCCGATCGCCGCTGAAGCCAGCGGCGCGCGGGAGGAACATCGCGTGGCGCGCCTCGTGGAAGCTCGTACGCCAGGCCTTCGCGATCACCGCGAGAGCGATCGAAGCAAGAGGCTCCCATCCCGATGCGCGAGCTTGAAATACCAGAGGCGTTGGCTTCGCTCGCGCGGAAGCCCGGGCCACGGCGACGACTCCGGTGGCCCGACGATGGAGCGCCGCCACCATGCGCCCCATCGTCAGGAGTCGCCGTTCGCCGGTGCGTGCCAGGAGATCAGCGGTCCACGTCGCCATCGGCGCTCACAACCAGCCGCCGCCGCCCCCGACGGTGTATGATGTGGGGATCTTGTACGCTTGCGCGTTGACGCTGAGCCCAGCGCCCGAGCTCGTCACCGTGACCGTCCCGTTATTGCCATCCCAGGTCACCCAGGTGCCGCTGCGCTGCTTGTTGCCCAGATCCGTCGACTGCGGGATGAGAACGTTGTCGCGCACGTCCGCGGTCGGCGTGCGCGTGCCGTGTCCAGCGTAGCAGTGGTTCTCGATGGCCCAGGCGTCGAGCTCCGTTCCGCCGCACTGGAGCACCAGCGCGTGGAACACGGCGGCGTCCACCTCGAATGGGCTCGCGAACGCATCGCCGCAGATGTTGATGTCCGTCGACGTCGCCGTCGCTCGCACGGTGCCGCTGCACCCGCCGGCCCGGCAGTCGATCTCCACCGTGCCTTCGCTCTTGCCGGCCAAGCAGCCCGCGAGCACACCCAACCCGGAGATTCCCGCCACGCAAGGCTGACCGGTGCTGACGAGGAACGCAAAGGCCGTCCGAATCATGTTGACTTCGTTGGGATTGCAGTTCGTGACGGTGGTGACCGCACCGCCAAGCCACCCCCCTCCTTCCGTGTGTGTCTTGAACGCCATGACGGACCTCCGTGGTCGGGTGTGTTGCCTCTCCCCTGCTGGAACGTGCCTAACGGTCGCCAGCTCCTTGCCCTCTCATGCCGGCTCGCCGCTGAGCCAGGACCTCACGACCAGGCCCAGAGCGTCTCGAGCATGGTCACGATCCTTCGATTCGACGGCGAGCCCCGGCTGCTCCTCGAGCAATCGCACGCCCTCACGGGCAATCTCGCGCGCGAGATTCGACGAAAGGATGTCGGGCGCCGCACCGCGCGCGTGCAGCGCCTGTAGCACGCCGTTCGAGCGGCCCGACACGAGATCGAGGTCCGCGTCGGCCGCATCATCAATGGCCCCGATGAACTCGCCCACACGGTACGCGTAGCGCACATGACTCCGCAGCTTCGACTGCTCGATGCGCTCAACGGCGAGCCACGCTGGCAGCGCCATGACTACGAGCGGCAAGGCGCACTTTCGCCGGAGCACTTTCTTCGACGGCTGCGCCTGTTGCAGCGTCGCCAGCTCGGCGGCGTACATGGCGAGGATGGCGCGCGACACGAGCGCACCGACGCCGGTGCGGCGCCGGGCAAACGGTAGCCGGTCAAGTCGCCGGAAGTACTCCAGTACGAGTCGAGCGATGAGACGCCCCTCGGGCGCGCCGAACAGGCTGCGCCACCGGAGGTGAGCGCGGCTCCCCCCGCACGCTCGCTCGAGCGATGCCGGTGAGAGCATTTGGGCACCGAGCGTGCTGTTGTCGGCAAAGTGGTCGAACAGCGCAACGATGAGGTTCGCGAGCGCGCCGAGATGGAGCACGTCATCGTGTGCTGATCGATCTATCGGATGTGCGGGAAGCAGGAACTCCGTGAGCAGCCGGCCGAATCCGAGGACGCGCACGCAATCGGCCTGCGCGTGGGGCCGGTGCAGCGCCACCAAACCGCGATTCCACAATCGATGCCCGATCGCCCTCTCGAGCAACGCGCATTCCTGTACGCCCGCCCGCGTGACGGCACGGCGACCTTCGTCGTACCGCGCGTCATCAGGGAGTACGCCGGCACGACGCAGCTCGGCCCACAGCGTCGACCGGAAGTGAACGATGGGTTCGTACGGCGCGCTAACTGTCACACGGGAAGGGCCGATGAGGCGGTGTGCATCGGCGGGAGCGGCAGCGTCGCCGCAGGCCTCGCGCTCTGCGCGCTACGATGGGGCGTAGCGACAAAAGGTCAATATGGCGCACACGCCACACATGAGCGGGCCTCCTACGGAATCACGGCTCTGGGCCGCCGGTGCTCCTGCTCGCACGGCTTCCCGGCAGACCCAGCTGGCTGTGCTGAGTCATGCCGGCGGCGAGCGCCTCGCCTTCCCCGTCGGATCGCGATACTTCATCGCCGCCTCGGCCGCATAGAAGGCGCCCTTCAGCTGGGCTGCGCCCATGACGCGCTCCGCGTACGTCTCCACGTCGCGAAGAAGCTCGTCCGCCAGCCGATTGAGCTCGGCATCGTCTCCAGCGTACGAGCGAACCCGCCGAGCGGTTGCCGTCAACACGTGGCGCGCTCGAGCGAAATCGCCGTGGCGATTGTGCTCGGTGGCGTCTGCTCGCGCGCGGGCGGCGTACAACCCCGCGACCGCCCGGTCGACAATTCGATTCCGCGCCTGTCGATCGTTCTCGGCGTGACCCGCGAACGTCCACCGGATTTCGTGTGCCGTCGTCCCGAGCGCGCCGTCCGCATCGGCAACCCAGAATCCGACGTCGACAGACTGTCCCGCGTGCCCGGTCGGCATAACGAGTCGAATCACCAGCTCGACTTGCTGCGCCGAGACGAGGTCACCGAGCTGGACGTGCAGCTCGTTGTCGCCGCGAGCGTGCACCTGGCGGAATCGGTTGAGACACTCGGCTGACGCTCCCGGCGGCAATGCCACGCGAAGAATGGCGCGGCGCGCGACGACGTCGAGCGCCTCGCCAACTTCGCTCGCGAGGAGATCGGGGATCTGCTGAGCCGTGGCGATGAAGTAGAAATGTCCCTGGCCCGCTTCGGCCATGTCGCGGAGCAGTCGCTCGTCGAAGTCGGCGCCCACGCCGAACGTCGTGGTCTGGACGTCGCGACTGGCGAGGTCGCCGGCAATGCGAACCAGCTCGTCGTGTGCGGTCGTTCCGCGGTTCGCGAGGCCGTCGGTCAAAAGGAGGCAGCGATTTGTGCCCTCCTGCGTTTGATGCAACGCGATCTGCTCGCAGCCGCGCATCCACCCGCCGCACAGGTCCGTTGACCCGGCGGGCTCGATCTGCATCAGCGTATCGAGCGCCTGACGAATGGCCGCCGGTGTGGCGAGTGTCGACGGTGAGACGACCTGGACCGTGTCATCGTAGACGACGAGCGAGAATCGGTCGGCGGGGCCGAGCAGGCGGAGCGCATTCTCGGTCGCCTGCTTGGCGAGCATGAGCTTATCGCCGCTCATCGAGCCCGATCGATCGAGCACGAGCGACACGTTGATCGGCGCGCGCGTCGTCCGACGCTCGGCGGCCGGCGCGTCGAAGCTGACGAGCACGTAGCGTGTGCTTCGAGCGGCGGCGCGAATGAGGGAGCGGTCGGTCTGGATGCTGAGCGTCATCGGAATTCCTCCGTGGAAAGCTCTCGGGCGAGCGCGAGCAGGCGGTCGACGATTTTCGATTGATCGCGGGTCAGTGGTCGGCGGACGTGAAGCTCCACGTCGCGTGTCAGCGCTATTCGCTCCCAGGTGGAGCGCGTCGCCAACGGAGTGGGATCGTCGTGAAAGCTCGGACGGGACTCTGACAGTCTGACAGCGGCGGCGGAGACGGCGCGCGGCCCTTCCCCACTGAGGACGCTTCGGATGTATGAGAGCGCGCCGGGATCCCGCTTGATCATGTCGGCGGCGCTCAGCAGGTCGGCGACCTGGGAATCGGTCAGTCGCTCGAGGCGTTGTCGAATCTCACCGAGAGGCAGGTGCTCACTCTGGAGGCGGCGGATGAGGCGGAGCCTGGCGAGATGGCCGTCGTCATAGTGCGCACCGGGGCCGCGGGATTCGGGTGCGGGCAGGAGACCCTGCTGGATGTAGTAACGGACCGTCCGCGGGGTGACGTCGGCGGCGTCGCAAAGCTGCGCGAGGTCGAGCGTGTGGTTTGACGGGACCATGGTCCGACAATGTTACACTTGGACGTTCCACTGTCAATACTCAGCCAGGTTCCCGTCGCTCAGGATGCCGCGAAAGTAGGCGGACGCCACCCGGTCGTCCGCTCGGCCGGTCGCCGCTCCCATGGTAAGCGCGTATAGCTCGGGCGGCGGCGCGTGCAGCGGTGCGCCATTGATGTGCAGGAAGACGAGCGCGCAGGCGAGCCCGGTTCTCTTGTTGCCGTCGCTGAAGCCTTGGGAGCGGGCGAAGCCGAGAAGATAGGCAGCTGCCAGGTCCGCGAGGTCGGGGTCGGGATCGTATGCCCATCTCTGCCGTGGACGCGCCAGGGCGGAAAGCACGACGTTCTTGTCGACGACGCCGTGCTTTCCTCCATAGCGCTCGATCTGCTGGGCGTGCAAGCCGAGGAGTATCGGCTCAGTGATCCATGTGGGCTCCTCGGTGACCTTCAGCGATTTCACTCAGCCAGCGCGCGAAAAACGCTGTCGTACTCGGCCATGACGCGGGCGTGAGCTTCCAGCGCCTCGGCCATCTGCGGGGTGTGGGGCACGACCCGGAACCCGCCCATGCCGTCCTCGATCCATTCCAGCTCCTGGCCGGGGGACAGCCCAAGCCTTCGAGCCACTTCGGCGGGTAGAGTCGTCACGACGGACGCGCCCTGCGCCCGAGTTCGGCTTCGCAAGCTGTGCATGGTGACCCCTGGTAAAGCCTTTGATTACACGCAAAACTCCCGCAGTCAACCATATGTAACATTAGTTACACTGTCAAGACGAGGCCCCGGGGGTGGGCGTCACGCCGCTTCACGTGGCTTTCATAGTTCCGTATAAGGAACTATCTCTGCCCAAGCCACAACAATGAGCCGATAGTTCCCTTAGAGGAACTTTGCTCTTGCGGATGGCTTCAATGCGCGATAAGTTCCTTTAAGGGAACTATCATGCTCATTCGAAACGCAGCCGAACTCGGCGTGGCCATCCGCGAACGGAGAAAGCTGGCCGGGCTCGATCTCACCGAGGCCGCCGAGCTGCTCGGCGTCAGCCGGCGTCTCCTCATCGAGCTGGAACACGGACGACGGGAGGCGAGCGTCTCCACGGTCCTGCGCATTCTCGCCGCGCTGGGACTGGACGTCCGCGTCCTCCCACGCGGGAGTACTCGCGAGAGCTCCCGGTGACGCTCGCCGTTTTCTTGTTCGATACTCACGTCGGTGACCTGACGCCCCGGCGGACGCGACTCGAGTTCCGCTATCGGGACTCTGTAATCGACGACGACGCGATTCCCGCACTCTCGGTGCGCCTGCCGAAGCGCGAGGCGGCATACGACGACGCTGAAGCGCGGCCGTTCTTCGCCAATCTCCTCCCCGAAGCGGAATATCGGCGACTGGTTGCGTGGTCCGCTGGCGTGTCCGAATCCAACACGAGCGGCCTCCTCGGCGCCATCGGTGGGGAGTGCGCGGGCGCGGTTTCGGTCTCGCCGGAGGGCGGACGTCCGTCGTCGCCGCGATACGAGGATCTTGGCGCCGACGAGATGCGCGCGCTGTTCAGCGGGGAGCTTGGCGATGCCTTCGTGATGCGTCTGCGCGAAGCGCGCCTGTCGATCGCCGGCGTGCAGGCCAAGCTGGCATTCCGCCACGACGGGGATCGCTGGCGGCTTCCGCTCGATGGCGCTCCGAGCACGCACATCCTGAAGCGCGGGCGCACGGAGTTCGCGGAGCTCGTCGAGAACGAGGTCTTGTGCATGCGACTCGCAAAGGATGCAGGACTTCCGGCCGCTGGCGCCGAGCAGGTGGATTTCGGCCGCCCGGTGTTCTCCACGCCCCGGTACGATCGCGTGCGCGGGACGGATGAGATCATCCTGCGCCTGCACCAGGAGGATTTCTGCCAGGCGTTAGGCGTCGAGCCGGAGCGGAAGTATCAGAGCGAAGGTGGCCCCGGCGTCGCGGACTGTGCGCGTGTGATTCGTGAGTACAGCGCACTGCCGCTCGCGGACATCGACCTTCTCATTCGGTGGATGGTCTTCAACTGGATCGTCGGCAACGAGGACGCGCACGCCAAGAATCTCGCGTTCCTTTATGCGGATCGCGCCCCGCGGCTCGCTCCGTTCTACGACATCGTGTCGACAGCGGTGTATCGCGGCCTCAAGCGCAAGGCGGCGATGAAGATCGGGGGCGAGTATCGGCAGCGATTCGTCGGACCGGACAACTGGGCGGGTCTGGCGCGTGACGTGGGCGTCGACGCGAAGGTAGTGCGACGCCTGGCCCGCGAGACCGCCGAGCGCGCTCGGTCCGCGTTAGGTGGCGCGTCATCTCCAGCGGATACGGAAGGGCCGATCGTCGCTTCCATTCGCCGGCTGGCCGAGGAGCGTGTCGAGCGATTGCTGCGATCTTTCACGCCGTAGCCTGCCCGTCCGCTGACGCTACCGTTCATCCCTGGACCGCGCGATCAGCGCGTCGAGCGTTGTCCAGTGATGCCGCGGTTCTACAGCCGGGAGCTGACGGTGTCCGTCAGTTTGACGACGTTCCGCTTGGCTTTGTGCGTCGCGCGAACCGACGAGAGATACGACTCGAATTCCTCGTCGCGCCCGAGCCGCCGCATGAGGCGCGCAACATCGCGCAGGAGATCCCGCGCTTCGGCGTACGCCTCGTTGTTCCTGCGCTCCAGCACGTGCTCGATTCGCTCCTGGCAAACGCGAATCGCATCCTCGGGGTGGTCGAGCTCTCGCCTCCGCGCGAGGTCGAGCCATAGATCAGCGGAGCATCCGTGCTTCCTTGCCGCATGCCACGCCGCGTCGACGTCCTCTTCCCACAGGAAGACGCGCACGAGCTCAGAGCCGTCGGGGTGGAAGAACCAATACGATTCCGGGGGCCGCTGACGGCCCTCGGTTCGTGCGGCTTCCTCTCGCATGACGGCGAGCGCCCGCTGGCGCCACGACGGCCACGCCCCCGGCAGCGACGCATGCCGCCTCACGTTCTGGTACTCGGCGAACACCGGTGAGTCCAGAAATCCTTCCCACGCGAGTCTCACGCCGTCGTCATGCCGCTTCAGCGCGTGATACGCGTTCGCCAGAAACTCCCGGAGACGCGAGTCGTGTGGCCGCGGAAACGCTTTGATGCCGCGCTCCGCCCAGTCGCGCGAGTCGCCGTGACGACCTGCCTCCTCGTACGCCTCCGCGATCCGAAGGTAGTCATATGGCATCGACAGATCCCGCTCCATGACCGCGACGAGCTTGTCGACGTCCTCCATCGGAGTCGTCCACGTACCCGATCGCGCGCTCCAGCTTCCGGAGCGCATGCTCGGTGAGCTCGATGACGGCTCCCGCGTTGCCCGGCAAGAGCCGCTCGATGGAATCGACCACGTCGTGGATGCGTCGTGCGTACGCGCGGGCGGCGTGATAGTCGACGACGCTACCGGTGCGCATGGTGCCATTGATCGCCTTCCGGTAGGTCTCTACGTTTAGCCCGTCGGGAGTACGCACGGCCGTCTCCAGCAACAGCCGCCGCCGCAATGTCTCGTCGCGCATCGAGTGGTCGACGAGCATGTCGACGAGCGCCTTCCGCGGCATGCTCGCGAGATGCGTTCGGACATCGTTCATCGACACAGCGTCGTGCTTCTGCTTTCGCTTGGAGGCCCGCGAAGGAGCCGAGTGCTGGCGCCACGCCAACGCCGCGGCCACGCAATGCTTGCAGAATTCGCCACCTTGCCCGACCGGGCAGGTGCACGAATACGACGGGTATCCACTCGTTATGCGTAGCTCGACGTCATAGGTCTCGGTGCCCTGCACCTCCGCCGTGATGCGTGCCCGGTCTTCGGCGAGCGAGATGACGCGTCCGGCCGCGGCGTACTCCTCCCCGCGCTCGAACGCCGCTGGCCCCGCGAGCTCCCGGAGTACGTCTGGCGTCAGTGTCCGTTTCATGTACTCTCAGGTAAACGCACGCCCGGGCCTGCCGCCATGAGAGCTTCGCACAGGCGAGCGCGCCAACCGAACCGGGTCGATGCGAGAGATGTACTCCGCGCCGTCCTCGGCCGCGATGCAGTGGGTCGCATCCGGATCATTGGCGAAGGACTGTCCAACGTCGTGTATGGTGCATGGATCGAGCGGGTGCCCGGCGAGACGGAGGCGGTCGTCGTCGCCCTGCCGTCGCGAGACGCCGGCGGGGACCGTGACGAGCCAATCCGTGGCGAGGCAGATCTATTGCGCCACCTCTGTCGTCAGTCGCTGCCGTTCTCCGTCCCGCGCCCGCTGGATGATGGTCGGCTGGCACTCGTCGACTGGGGAAAGAAACCGCCTTCGGCCTAACGCGCCGCGAGACCGGCCGCACCGGCCGGTAATCCAGCGGCGACCGTCACACGCTCGAGTGCCATGTCGATTCTTCGATGCCGGAATCGACGTCAGGATGAGCACCAACGTCGACTCGAAGTGGAGATCGCACATGTCCAAGCTGCGTTTCAGGATATCGATGTCGCTCGATGGGTTCGTGGCCGGGCCCCATCAGAGCCTGAAAGAGCCGCTCGGGGTCGGCGGGGAGCGTCTGCACGACTGGGTCGTCCCGCTCGCCCAGTGGCGAGCGAAGCACGGACGCTCCGGAGGGGAGGTCGATGAGAGCTCCGCGGTCGTCGAGGAGTCATTCTCGAACCTCGGCGCCACGATCATGGGGAGGAACATGTTCGGCGGTCATCCAGGACCCTGGGATCCGGCGCAACCGTGGAAAGGTTGGTGGGGCGACAACCCGCCATTCCACCACCCGGTGTTCGTGCTCACCCATCACCAACGCGAACCGCTCGAGCTCCAGGGTGGCACCACGTTCACGTTCGTCACTGCCGGCATCGAAGACGCGCTCGAGCAGGCGCGGCGGGCAGCGGGGAGCAAGGACATAGCGCTGGCCGGCGGAGCGAAGGCCGCGCAGCAGTACCTCGCGGCCGGTCTCGTCGACGAGATGGAGATCCACCTCGTCCCAATACTCCTCGGGGGCGGCGAGCGCCTGTTCGAGAACGTCGGAGACGACTTGCATGGCCTCGAGCTCGTGCGGGCAGTGGCTACGCCAAAGGTGACCCACCTCAAGTTCGTGAGGCGGCCGAAGGGCGCATAACGGCGCACTGGGCTCCGCCGGAGATGCTTCGCTCCCCAGGCCACCGAAATGGAGATGTCGAAATACAAGGTGCTCTTCGCGCCGCTCTTGCTATCGATAACCTCCATCTGATCGCATAGCGAAGGACCGCACTGAACGCCCGCTACCGCCGTGCGCTCCAGTCCCCGGGCTCGGAGCAGCGCGTACTCCTCCTGAAGCGTGATGACGATAATGGCGGAATCCATCGTGCGGCCGCTCCGGGCACCGATCGATCGGATGAGTCCTCGGTAGACCGCGCCGTGGAAATGTCCGCGAACACTATCTCCCTGGCTGAACGCGGCGGCCATGGCGCCGAGGTGAGCGTCCGGATCCACGTAATTCATGGAGAGAATCGAATCGGACAGCCGACGAACCTCGCCGTAGTGGCCGCGCTCGAGCGCGGCGGTATGGCCTGGGTGCTGTCACGAGCAGCCGCGAGGCGGATCTCCTGCTCTTCGAGGCTGAAGAAACGCCCGGGGTACCGCTCGGCGATGTGTTGGAGGTTTCGAACTACGTCGCCGCCATGGAGCACGGCCTTCGGCGAGTTCGTGAGGGTGCCCCTCTGTCCAACCGCCTCATTCGGGAGATCCATCGGATCCTCCTTCAGAGTGGGCGAGGTGCCGATCGTCAGCCGGGCGAGTTTCGCAGGTCCCAGAACTGGATTGGTGGAAGCCGACCGGGCAACGCCGCTTCGTCCCGCCGCCGGCCGATCAAGTGCCCGAGTGCATGGGCAAACTCGAGAAGTGGCTTCATGACCAACCGGAACGCACTCCCACCCTCCTCAAGGCTGCGCTGGCACACGTGCAGTTCGAGAGCATCCACCCGTTTCTCGACGGCAACGGGCGTGTGGGAAGGCTTCTAGTGACGTTGCTCCTCTGCGTCGAGGAGGTGCTCGCCGAACCATTGGCTGTACCTGAGCCTCTATCTGAAGCAGCGCAGGAAGGAGTACTACGACTTGCTGACCCGCGTACGGGAGGCAGGAGAATGGGAGCGCTGGGTAGGGTTTTTCGCGGACGGAGTCCGCGAGGGTGCCGCCGGCGCGGTGACGACCGCGCAGCGATTGGTTCAGCTCTCGCGCGAAGATCGAGATCGAATTCGAACGTTAGGCCGAGGCGCGGGTAGCGCGCTGCGGATTCACCACGCCCTGCAGGAGCGGCCGATTGCGTCGGCTCCTCAGTTGGTGACGCGGACGGGCATAACGCTTCCGGCAGTCTTGAAGTCGCTCGGCGCGCTTCAATCAGTTGGGATCGTCACCGAGTTGACCGGTCGGAAGCGAAACAGGGTGTTCAGCTATGCCCCCTATCTCAAAATACTGAGCGAAGGGACTGAGCCCCTCCGGAGCTAACACTGCCTCGACCTCGTGTGAGCTGCCCGGTCACGTTCCGAGGCCGAGAGCCTGTTTGGCTTGAGCGGCCTTGGAGTCACCCATCCCGCGCCGAGAGCGCGGGATGCGCGTCGTCGCATGAGAATGATGATGGCGCGACAAGAGTGCACTCGCCAGGTGGAGCGCGCCTGGGGCGATCGATGAGTTTTCGAGCCCCGACCGGTATTACATGCCGAGGACTGGATGAACGGTGGTACCGAAAGGAGGGAACGACACATGACCGACCATGACACCATTGGCGAAACCCGCGAGATTTCACGTATGAACCGATCGCAGGAGGAAACCGCCTTCGCGGCGCTGCTCGAGCGGCACCGCCGGGAGCTGCACGTTCACTGCTATCGAGTGCTTGCCTCATTCGATGACGCCGAGGATGCCGTACAGGACGCGTTCCTTCGCGCGTGGAAGTATCGAGACAGCCGCGACGAGGCAGTGCCCGTGCGGCCGTGGCTCTATCGGATCGCGACGAACGCCTGCCTCGACCTGATCGCGCGCGACCGGAAGAGGCCCGCGATCAGCGACGACGCCACGGGCGAGCCTGGAGAGATCACCTGGCTCCAGCCGTATCCCGACGCATTGCTCGAGCTGGTGGCGCCGAGGGAGGGGGAGCCGGATGCGATCGTCGTCACGAAGGAGACGATCGAGCTCGCGTTTCTGACGGTGATCCAGCTGCTGACACCGCCGCAGCGCGCGGCACTCATCCTGTGCGACGTGTTAGGCTGGTCGGCCGCCGAGGCGGCGGCGACGCTCGAGACGACGGTCGCATCGGTGAACGGTGCGCTGCAACGCGCGCGCGCGACGCTGCGGAAGCATCTGCCGTCTCGTAAGGCGGAGTGGCCCACCGGTGTGGATGCGACCGAAGCGGAACGCGAGCTCGTACGCAAGTTCGTGGAGGCGAGCGAGAAGGCGGACACGGGCTGGTTCGCATCGGTCATTCGGGAGGACGCGGTGTTCCGCATGCCGCCCGAGCCCGGCGAGACGGTGGGTCGCGATGCGATGATGCAGCTTTGGATCGAGGGCGGCTTTGGGACGAGTATGAAGCTCGAGTGCATACCCACGCGGGCCAATCGTCAGCCGGCCCTGGCGTTCTACAACCATGGCGAGGCAATGGCGCTCGACGTGATTCGCGTCGAGGATGGGATGATCACGGAGATCATCACATTCCCCGGGAGCGTCTTCGAGAAGTTCGGTTTGCCAAGCAAGATCTAGATGACGCAACCGGAGCGCCGCCGCCGCAGCGTAGGCCATGAAGCAGCGGCACTCGCGATTCGGTGGGCCGGAACTGGAACACATGCGCGTCCGCGCGAAGCTCCTCGACCTCCTGCTGGATATTGCCCGCGATGACCAACTCGGTTGGCCGGCGCTCGTCCACATGTTCGGGATCTCGCAACCGAGGGCTAGCAATCTGCTCAACCGGCACATCGAGAAGTTCAATAGCGAGACACTCATCGACATGCTCGCTCGCGTCGGCGTCCGCGTGGAGGTCAGGCCCGTTTCACGCGATCGGTACCGCCGCTTCAACGTTCCTCCGCGAAGCCGCTAGGGTGTGTTAGGGAAGCCTCATGCAAGTATTTGTATTAGGGTTGACGGCCAAGACACTCTCGAATCGGCGGTTCAGTGCCGGAGCAGACATTCCGGCGCGTGATCGCCATGCTCGGCGTTCGGCGGGATCGGAAGAGCCATTGGGCGCGTCGACTCAGCCGAGACCGCAATCCTGAGGTTGGACCGCGGCTGCTCCGGCGTTGACGCTGCACGGGCGGAGTCGATGAGCTCTCCGTCGTTCACCTTACTCATCAGCGCGGCGACCTTCGCGCCTTCCCCTCGGAGTCACGGAACTTCAGCGTCGCCTCTGCCGCGTAGAACGCCGCCTTACGCTCGAGCGAGCCCATGGTCCGCTCGGCGTACGTCTCCACATCGCGGAGCAGCTCGTCAGCGATGCGGTTCAGCTCGATGTCGTCACCTGCGTACGAGCGGATCCGCCGAGCCGTGGCCGTCAGGACGTGCCGCGCGCGCGCGCGCCGAGTACAACGTCGCGACCGCGCGATCGACGACGCGGTTCCTGGGCTGGCGATCGTTCTCGGCATGGTCGGCAAACGTCCAGCGGACGTCCTGAGACATGGTACCCAGGGTCCCATCAGCGTCGGCGACCCAGAACCCGGCTGTTACTGCATCGTCGAAGAGTGTGGCTGGCGGCATAACGAGCTTGATGACCACCTCGACCTGCTGCGCCGACACGAGATCGCCGAGCTCGACGTGCAGTTCGTTGTCACCCTGAACGCGTACCTGGCGATAGCCATTGAGGCATTCGGCGGACGCGCCCTGTGGTAAACGCGATCCGCAGAACGGCGCGACGCGCGACTACATCGAGCGCCTCGCCGACTTCACTCGTGAGGAGGTCAGGGATCTGCGCCGCGGTCTCGATGAAGTAGAAATGTCCCTGCCCCGCTCGTGCCATGTCCCGCAACAGTCTCTCATCGAAGTCGGCGCCAACCCCGAACGTCGTAGTTTGGACACCTCGGCTCGCGAGGTCGCCGGCGATATGAACCAGCTCGTCATGCGAAGTCGTTCCGCGATTCGCCAGTCCATCGGTGAGCAGCAGGCAGCGATTGACGCCGTCATGCGCCTGATGCAGCGCAATCTGCTCGCATCCGCGCATCCAGCCGGCGCACAAGTCCGTGGATCCGCGGGGATCGATATGTGACAGCGCGAGAATCGCCTGACGAACCGCGTCCGGTGTGGCCAGCGTGGATTGGGTGATGACCTGGACGGTATCGTCGTAAGCGACGAGCGAGAAGCGATCGGCTGGGCTGAGCAGGCGGAGCGCCTTCTCGGTGGCCTGCTTCGCGAGCGCGAGCTTTTCTCCACTCATTGAGCCGGACCGATCGAGGACGAGAGACACGTTGATCGCCGGGCGCTTCGTCCGGCGCTCGGCCGGCGGCGCATCGAAGCTGACAAGCACATACCGCGTGCTTCGCGCACCGGAGCGAATGAGTGAACGGTCGGTTTGGATGCTGAGCGTCATCGTGGGTCCTCCGTGGAAGCTTCCAAGCGAACTCGAGCAGGCGGTCAAGAAATCGGCTCTCGCGGCGCGCGAGCGGTCGGCGGATATGAAGCTCTATGTCGGGGGTCAGTGCTATTCGCTCCCAGGTCGAACGGGTCGCCTGGGGGCGTATCGCATCCTTCAACGTGGCGGGGGATTCTGACAGTCTGACCGCGGCGGCGGAAAGCGCGCGCGGTCCTTCGCCGGCGAGCACCCCTCTTATGTAGCTGAGCGCGGGGGTCTCGCGCGTCTTCTCTGGCGCGGTGCGAAGCAGCCCGTCGACATCCGTATCGGTCAGGCGCTCGAGTCGTTGCCGAATTTCACCCAATGGGAGGTGTTCTTCCTGGAGGCGACGAATGAAGCCGGAGGCGCGCGAGGTGGCCTTCGTGATAGTGTGCGCCCGGCCCGCGGGATTCCGGCGCGGGGAGAAGGCCCTGTTGGATGTAATAGCGCACGGTCCGCGGCGTGACCTCGGCGGCTTCGCAGAGCTGAGCGAGATCAGACTGCGCTTGCCGGCCCGCCGCCCAGCACCCCTGGAACAGACAAGCCGTCTCAGCGTTTCCTGCTCGAGCCCAGCGCTGAGTGCGTCATGACATGCTCAGCCCGGTTGTCCCCGTGCCGCACAGCGAGCACGGTGCGCCGGGTCCAGCCGTGTGAGAGCTCGATGACCGAGTGCGTCGCATCACGAGCCATCCGCCACTCCTTCGCGCCCGGCTGCTGCCCACCGCGGGCCTCGATCCCCGCCGCGATGGCGGCGTCGGACGGATCATCCCAGTCTCGCAACTGCTCGCAAGTGACGCAGCGGTTCGTCCCACGGCTCAGATCGCTTACGCATACCTGGCGCCCGCAGTTGCTACACCGTTTCGTGTGATCCGCACACGCGTACCGTTCGCATACCGGACACGTGGCCGCGCCCGCGAGCGAAAACGCCACCTTGTCGACATGACAGATCGTGTGGTGCTCCGCGCAGGCCATGGCGCCTGGCCGGTCCTCGAGCATCGTGAGGTGCGTTCGACAATGGCGACGTCCATCCTCCACGCACGCCGCGGCATGCTCGTCGCATGCGACGGCAGCACAGGTCACGCAGACACCGACCTCGTCGGGCGCCAGAATCGCGTAAGGTTCATACATACACGATGCGCGGTGCGCCGTGCACACGAGCCTGCGCGAGCGATCGGTGCGCCTCAAGTGCGTCGAGCAATGAACGTGTTGATCGACGGCACATACAGCGCGGTGATTCGAGCAGACTGACTTTTCACAGCTTGCACAGCGCACGGCTTCGTCATGCCCGATAGGCTCGCTGCGCCCGCCCTCACAGTATACCGTGCACTCACGGCACAGTCGCCTGGCCCCGCGCGGCGTTTCGGCACTCGTCATCACCGCATGCGTCGCGCAGACGACACGCGCACAGATCTCACAAGCCGCCAGACACGACGTGCACGCCAAATGGCCGCCCTCGGCGCACTGACCCTCGTGGACCGTGCAGTGCTCCCGACGGCAGCAGGCACACGTATGGGCGTGCTCACGACACGCCGGCGCGGCGTCGACGTGACACGCCGCCAACCCGTGCTCGCGACAGAATTTCTCGGCGCACACCGCGCAGGTAAAGCCGCAGCCCCCACACGCGACGTGATTCTGCTTGCAGACGACGAGCTGCGCCGGCACGTTCGCGCACGTCGGACACGACGTCGCCCACACCCCCCGACCACTCAACGCACGATGGGCGACGAAACGGCCGCTACGTTCTCTCGAGGTCGTAAGAGTCCACTCGGCGCGCTGTACGAGCAACTCCGTCTCAACGATCTGTAGCGGGTGCACGACCGCACGCACCTGATGCCGACGCTTCTCCTCGGCCGCACGTCTCTCGTGCTCGGCGGTGAACGTCCTTCGCTCCGCGGCCTTGAGCGTTCCGTCGCTGAGCAGTGAGCGGTAGTAGCCATCGATCCGCGCGAGCTCCGCGGCCAGCGCGTGCTCGGCGTCCGATTGGAGCCGTGCGACCTGGTCGGCGAGTCGACGCTGGAGGTCTCCGAGCATGAGTCCGACGAGCTCGTCCACCGGCTTGGAGGCCGAGATGAGAGCGTCACCGGCTGCGGCCGCCGGAACGGGGGCGGCGCCATTCGATTCGAGAGCGGCGCAGCACTCGGCCAGATCGGGTGAAAGCGAAGCACCGGTCGTGAAGTCGAACCATCCACTCTCGACCATGTGCTCTTCGACGACGGCGCCCGCGCGAAAGAGGACCCGCGCGAGAAGGCGCCCCGCTGCATGCCGCGCAACCCTGACCGCGGGGAGCGAGGCCGAGCCGTTCAGGATGGCGATGTCGAGCGTGGCCGCGCTCGTGTCGGCGGAGAATGATGGGGCGACCAGACCGAGGGACGCCCGCGCGCCGCGGATACGTATCGCGTGGAGCAGCTCCTCGACGAATACGCTCCCGATGACCCCCATTTCGGCTTCAGGCGCTGATTCCAGCGCGCCGAGCGAAAAGGCGACGAGGACGCGATCGCGTCCGCCAAAGTGCGTGCGGTCGCCTGGCGGAACGCGCAACTCCAGCAGATCGGGACCGCATTCCGTCAGGGTCGCGCGGGAGAGCGAAGCATACCGCGCGAGAAGATGACGAATGCGTGTGTCGGACAGCGGGTCGTGCGTTGGCTCAATCATTCGCGCGTTGCATCACGCGGAAGGTCCCGGATCGAGGCGCGCCGCGACATCGGCGTCGATGTCCACGAGCGTCATGGGAAGGCGGTCAGCCTGAACGAGTAGCCGGACGGTGCGCATTCGCCCCGTAAGCCCCGTTATGCGTTGAAGTGGCCCGTACTCCGGGTGACGGCCGGCGTCTTCCGGCGATGCCGCATGCTCCAGCGCCTCCATGATCTCATTGACGTGAAGCCCGATCTGAATGCGCTTCGCCTCGACGCCGCGCGCGAGGGCGAGCTGCTTCGTCCCGTAGCCGAGACGGATGCGTCCGGTGATCGAGAGCTGCCTGAACTCCTTCTCGACGCGCATTGCGTTGTCCTCGGCGGCGAGCTCCGAGTTGAGTCGCTCCTGTTCGAGCCCCGCGTCACGACTCGTGGCGATGTTGGTGCCGATCTCGTCGAGCTTCTTCTCGAAGGCCGTATCGGAGTCTGACGATAGCCACGCCTCGCCGAGCTTCACCTCGAGCGACTCCGCGCCGCCAAAGTCACCAAGGATGACGTCGAGCTCCCCGACGACGAGCTCGAAGAGCTTGATTTTCTGGTCGAGCAGGCGAAGCACGTGCGCCTCGACCGTGCCCTGCGCGGCGAGGTTGATGATCTGTGCCTCACGCGTTTGGCCGATACGATGGATGCGACCGATGCGCTGCTCGACGACCATCGGGTTCCACGGCAGCTCGTAGTTCACGAGCACGTTGGAGAACTGGAGGTTGAGCCCCTCGGTGCCGGCGCGTGTGGCGACGAAGACCGCGTGCTCGTCGCGCCTGAACTCGGCGAGCCGTTGAGCGCGCTGGACCGAGGACAGCGATCCCGAGAAGAGAATCGGGTGACGCCCCCGCGTTCGCACGTGCTCGGCGATCATACCGAGGGTGGGGAGGTGCTCGCTGAAGACGATGACTCGGTCAGGCGTCTCGTCGAGGACCGAGTCGAGCGCGTCGAGCTTGCCGTGCGCGGTGATGCGCCGCGCGAAGTGCGCCAGTTCGCGAGCCCGCGAGCGGAACTCGGGTGAGACGAGCTCCCCTTCCGCGAGGTTGTCGAGTGAGTCGGCCAGCGCGCGCGATGAGGAGCAGAGACGCTGGCAGAGGCGCATGAGCTCGAGCTGGAAGATCCCCTTCCC
>JBQTHJ010000047.1:0-11979 GCA_052389995.1 Gemmatimonadaceae bacterium
CGTACGCCGTGAACTGCGCCATCCCCTTCTTCGCCTGAATCGCCGTGATCGCGGCCGTCAACGTCGTCTTCCCATGATCGACGTGCCCAATCGTCCCCACGTTCACGTGCGGCTTCGTCCGCTCGAACTTTGCTTTAGCCATGTGTCGTGATCTCTAACGAAGGAAGTCCTGCTGTCTGATCGAGGACCGAGGACCAAGGAAGGGCGGGTCGCGTTCCGCGCGTGCACTGCAACCACTTCTTCCTCGGACCTCCGTCCTCGGTCGCCGTTCAAGCTCGCGACCGGGATTGAACCGGTGACCTCACCCTTACCAAGGGTGTGCTCTACCAACTGAGCTACGCGAGCACGCAACAATGCCCAGGCTCGTTCTCATGCCGAAAGCCGCCGTGCCCCGCGGCGGCCTCCGTGACCGTGAAGTCCCCCACACGTCTCGCGCGCGGCCACGGCCCGCGCGCCACATCCTAACGACAACACCCAAGCGGGAGACGGGGCTCGAACCCGCGACATCAAGCTTGGAAGGCTTGCGCTCTACCAGCTGAGCTACTCCCGCGACACTGCGCGCCAGTGGTGGGGGAAGGATTCGAACCTTCGAAGGCCGGAGCCGACAGATTTACAGTCTGTTCCCGTTGACCGCTTGGGTACCCCACCGATCGGATCGCGCCGATCGCCCCGCGTCGAGCACCCTGGCCGACTCGCTGAGAGCTGACGGCGAGAATCGAACTCGCAACCTGCCGCTTACAAGGCGGCTGCTCTGCCATTTGAGCTACGTCAGCGCGCGGCAAGTTTTACGGCAGTTTTTTGCGAGACTCTTAGGATAACCGGGGCAGGAAAGCGTGTCAATACGCGACCGGACAGCGACTTAGCGGACGCGCACTACGCGCCACTCGGTTCCGCTCGGGCTGTCCTTCACCTCGATGCCCCGCTGCTCCAGCTCGACGCGAATGGCATCGGCCCGAGCGAACTCCCGCTGCGCGCGGGCCGCCCGCCGCTCGGCCAGCTTTTCTTCCACCCAGGGAGCCATCTGCTCGCGTTCCCGCCGCGCGTCGTCCTCGCCCTCGACCCCGCCGGGCCCCGGCGCCAGATCGAGCACCCCATCGATCAGCGCAAACGCCGCCCGCGCCCGGGCGAGCGCGTCGACGTCCGTTCCCCCGCGATCGAGCTCGGCGTTCGCGCGGCGGATGAAGGTGAACAGCGCGCCGACCGCCTCCGGCGCGTTGAGGTCATCGAACAGTGCGCGGCGAACCTCCTGCTCGGCCTCCTCCGCGACTTGCCTCAGTGCCGACGTTCCGCCACGCTCCTTCGCGAGCCGATCCGCGAACTCGCTGATGCGTCGCACCGCCGCCACCGAGCTCTCGAGCGCCTCGTCCTTGAGGTTGAGCTGCTGGCGATAATGGGTGCCGAACAGCAAGTGTCGTACGGCGACGCCGGGGATGTGGTGCTCCCGCAGCGTGCCCACCGTGACGACATTGCCGACGCGTTTCGCCATCTTCGAGCCGTCGACCAGGAGGAACTCGCCGTGGCACCACGCGCGCGCGAACTCGACGCCGGTCGCCCCCTCGGACTGCGCGATTTCGTCTTCGTGGTGCGGGAAGATCAGATCGACGCCGCCGCAGTGAAGGTCGAGCGTCTCGCCGAAATACTTCATCGCCATGGCCGAGCATTCGAGGTGCCATCCCGGTCGCCCGCGTCCCCACGGAGAGTCCCAGGCGGCTGCCGTGCGCTCGTCCTCCGGCTTCGCCGCTTTCCAGAGCGCGAAGTCGCGAACGTCTTCCTTGTTGTAATCGTCAGTAGCGACGCGCGCGCCCGGCTTGATCGTGCGCGTATCGAGACGCGAGAGCTTGCCGTACCCGGGAAACTTGGCGATTGCGTAATAGATCGACCCGTCGTCCGCCTGGTACGCGAGCCCTCGCTCGATGAGGCGGGCGACGAGCAGCACCATCTCCGGGATGTGCTCCGTCGCCTTCGGATAGACCTCGGCGTCCTCGATGCGCAGGTAGCGGCGGTCGCGATGGAAAATCTCCGTGATCGGCTCGGTGACCTCCGCGATCGAGCGGCCTTCGGCGTCCGCCTTCTTGATGATCTTGTCGTCGACGTCGGTGATGTTCATCGCCTGCATCACGTGCCATCCGCACAGGCGAAGCGTGCGCCGAAGGACATCCTCGAAGAGGAACGTCCGGAAGTTCCCGATGTGCGCCGGGTTGTACACGGTGGGGCCGCACGTGTACAGGCGCACGGTGGCGCCGTCGGCCGGCGCGAACGGCTCGACACGGCGCGACATCGTGTTGTAGAGGGCGAACTCGGGCATCCCGGCGGAAGCTATGAGACGCCAAATGCACGGTCAACGGAGTGGTGCAGGCTCCTCCGCAACGCGCGCGCGGGCGAGGCTTCCCACGAGCACGACGCGCGATCCGTGCACGGCGATGCCGAGCCGCCGGCAGTCCGCCAATACCTCCTCCGGGGACGCGCCGCCGAGCGCGATCCGCACGGTGCGTGCACCGGCCGTTCGGGCCGGACGATGGCGCGCGAGACGAGATGCAGCGCGGGGCGCGTGATCGACGGTGAGCTCGAGCGCTCGCGGCAGTGGCGCGGAGAGCGCGTGCAGCCGTCCGCCGTCGAGGGCGACGACTCGTGAGGCAACGCCCGCCAGCGTCCGCGCCTGACTCGTCGTAGCGAGGATCGTAACCCCTCGCCCTGCCAGCCACGCGATCACGTCGGGGATGACGTGCATACTCCCCGGATCGGCCTCTTCGGCGATGTCATCGAGCAACGCGAGACGCGGCGCCGAGAGGACCATCTCCGCCAGCGCAAGCCGCCGGAGCTCACCGGCGCCTAACCGCGAGACCGGCTGGGAGGCGACCGAGCCCAATGCGACACGATCGAGTGCGTGACGGATGGCCATGACGCTGGGCGCGGCCGCGCGTCGCAGCGCGGACTGCGTGAGCGACTCCGAGACGGTCATGGAGCCGTAGTGCGCCGGCGCGGAGCGGTAGACGACGCCAGGCGGGCGTCCCGCCAGAGAGGTCGATTCCCCGAACCAGTGCACCCGGCCGCGGTCCGGGCGAAGCAGCCCGGCGGCGCACATGAGGAGCGTGGTTTTTCCGGAGCCCGGCCGTCCGGCGATGACCACCACCTCGTGCCGGCGCACGTGGAGCGTGATCCCACGAAGCGCGTCCACCGTGGCCTGGCAGCCGCCGTGTCCGACGCGGTATCGCTTGTGAATTCCGAAGAGCCTGAGCGCGTGAGCCATGGGGAGGTGACAAGGTGCTCCAATGTGGCTCGAACACGCGCCACTACCGCATCACCGTCGCGCCGTGCGGCGCGATTGTGCGCGCTGGCGCTTCTTGTGGAAGCGGTCGATCGCCTCGACAACGGGCGCCGGATCGAAGCGTACGGGATCCGTCGTCGGAAGCCCGGTTTGTCGCTCGATCGCCGCGATCGCCGATTTCGCCCGACGCTCGCTGAGGTCGTACGTGTTGAGCGACACGGCGATCACCGGGGCCGGGCGCAGGTGCCTGACGAGCGCCTCGTGCAGCTCGATCAGGTCGTCGAGCCGCGGCAGCTTCACCCAGGGGTTGTTCGTGATGTGCTTTCGAGACGGTTGGTGGCACATCACCATCGCGTGTGGCAGCGAGCCGTGGATGAGGCCGAGCGTGACACCGGAATATCCGGGGTGGATGACCGATCCCTGGCCCTCGACGAGCACGATGTCGGAATGCTCGGCCGCTTCGAGGACGAGCCGCTCCGCCGCGCCGGCGATGAAATCCGCGATCACCGCGTCGACCGCGATCCCCCACCCTTCGATGAGCATGCCGGTCTGTCCCGTGCCCGCGAACGCCACGCGATTGCCGCGCGCCGTTAGGCCGTCGCGCATCTGCAGCGCCGCCGTCATCTTGCCGATGTTGCAGTCCGCACCGACGGTCAGGACGACAGTCGAGTCAATGCTGCGCACGCGTCCGCCGGCAACGGGAAGATCCTTGGGCGGGCGTCGGAGATCGTGAATCGCTATCCCCCGACGTTCAGCGAGCTCCGCGAGCTCGCGGTCGTCGCTGACGAACGTGTGCAGCCCGCTCCAGATCTCCATGTCGTGCTCGAGCGCCCCGCGAATGGTCGCACGCCACTCCTCGGGGAGACGTCCGCCTTGCGGGGCGATCCCGATCAGCAACGCCGTGGGCTCGAGACGAAGGCCCGCTTCCAGAGTGGCGACGATCGGAATGTCTCCGCCGAAGCCGAGAATGTCCTCGACTCTCTTGCCGGCGCGGCGCGAATCAATGACGGCAGCGACACGCTCGGGCGTGTATCGAATGCACGAGTTTGCCGTCTTCGACGTCAGCGGGCCGAACAGACCTTCCGCGAGGATGAGGAAGCGCATCCCGTCAGGCGACTTTGTCCCGCCTCATCTCCGCGAGCGAGAGCGGATCGACGCCGGGGGGCGGCACGAGGACGCCGCCCTTCGCTGCCGGAACGCGGACCACGAGCACGCTGTCGCGCGTGGTACGGCGGAATCCCTGCCCTTCGTAGATCCGGCTGATGAGGATGCGCCGGACGACGACCATCGCGACCGCGAGCGTTGGCACAGCGACGATCAGTCCGACGGGACCGAGCAGCTTTCCCATGATCAACACCGACATGATCGTGAGCACGGGCGGCAGGTCGATCTGCTTCTGCATGATGCGCGGCAGCACGACGTTCGCCTCGATCACGTGGATGACGACGCCAAGCAGCGCGACGAGCAGCGCGTGCGTGAAGCCGCTCAGTCCCCAGATGCCGTTGCCCGCGATGACGAACAGCGCCGGCAGCACGGTGGACACGAGCGAGCCGAAGAACGGCACCACGGCAACGACGCCAGTGAAGACGCCGAACGTCAGCCAGTAGGGAACCTCCAGGAGATACAGCCCGAGCGCCGTGAAGACGCCGAGGATGAGCATGGCGAGCAGCTGGCCGACGATCCACGAGCGCAGCGTGTTCCCGAGATCGCCGAGGACATCCCGGACGAGATCGCGATGTACCGGCGGGAACATCGCGATCATCCACTCACGATACAGGCCAGGGTGCAGCGCGAGATACATCGACATGATCGCCACGGCGAACACGTTGATCGCGCCGTGGAGCAGACCGAAGAATCTCGGGACCAGGTTCCCGAACATCCCGCTGACGCGCTCGTAGACGGCGCGAAGGAGCGTGTTGTCGCCGGGGCGAAACGCTTCCTGAAGCGCCGGGAATCGCGACACCATGCGCTCGAGCCCGCGCTCCCAATTCTGGATGTACTCGGGAAGAACCCGGATCAGCGCCTGCGTCTGATCGATGACGGGCGGCACCAGCACCCAGAAGAGCGCGACGACCGCCGCGAGGGTCGAGAGGACGGCGACCGCCAACGCGACGCCGCGCGTGACACCGCCACGATCTCGCAGCCAGTCGGCGACGGCGCCGAGGTACAGCGAGATGAGGATGGCAATGAACAGCAGGATGAACAGCTCGGCCGCGTAGCCGAACAGGAGGAGCAGGAGGAGCGTTAAAACGACCGCTGTAAGGAGGGGCGCGAAACGAAAGCGCCCCACGGTCAGGGCGCTCACGTCGTCGACTTCCCCCGCTTCGACAGGTCGTCAATCTCGGCTTGCACCGTCTCCTCGTCCTTGGCCTCCGCCGGCTCGGCGCTTCCCTGTCCGAGCTGGCGCGATTTCGGCGGCGCGCCGGCGGGCAGCATGCCCATCTTGTGCTTCAGCTCGAGCAGTCGCGCGTCCACGTTCGCGCCCGCGCTCGTCTTCTCGAGACGCTTGAACTCGTTCTGCAGCTTGTCGCCGGTGAATTCCTCCTCGATCTCCGCGCTCGCGAGGAGCCGACGCTCGTTGTTCTCGATGCGCTCTTCCATGCGCGAGAACGCCTCGAACGCCGATGTCTCGCTCATCGACGACATCGTCTCCTGGATGCGCTGCTGTGCCTGCGCGCGCTTCTGACGGGCGATGAGCAGATTCTTCTTGCGCTTCGCCTCCTCGATCTTGTCGTTCAGATCGCGGAGCGAGTTCTTGAGCTTCTCGGTCTCGGTGCGATGCGTCTCCCACGTGGCCTCGAGCTGCTGCGCGTACTGGAAGTGCTCATTGTAGCGGACGAGCGCCTGCTTCGCGAGGTCGTCGTTGCCGGACTGAACGGCGAGCATCGCGCGACGCTCCCAGTCCTGCGCGTTCCTGAATTCACCGTCGGCCTGGTCGCGCAGCCGCTTCTCGTCGGCGATCGCCGCGGCCACCTGCTGCTTGGCCTTGGCGAGCTGCCCACGCATGTCGACGATGATCTGATTCAGCATCTTCTCGGGGTTTTCCGCCGAGGAGATGAGATCGTTGATGTTAGAGCGGATCAGCGTCGTGAGACGATCGAAAATGCCCATGACTCAGCGTGCCTCGCGATACGGCGCGAGCTCGCGCAAATGCGAGGCGAGCGCGAGCGTCATGCCTTCAAAGCTGGCGAGAAACTCCTCGAAATCGAGATGGGACAGCTCGAGCGCCTCGGTGAGAACGATCGCGTCGGACTGGATGCCGTACGAGCCATGCACCAGGTCCGATGCGTTCAACTCGAGCAGTCGGCGGGAAAGCCCGGCAGCGGCGCGCTCATCCTTCGGCAGATCCATCACCTTCACGCGCAGCAGGACGACCGGCGGCGAATAGTTGACGACCACATCGGCATCGAGCATCCCGCCGGGCTTCACGATCCACAGCCCGGGCTCGACCTCGGTGTAGCTCGCTCCCTCGCTGGCGAGGCGATCGAGAAAGCTCTCGATTTCTTCTCTGGTGACCATGAACCACCTTGGTGATCGGGCGGCATCCGTGCGATGGCGCTCTGTTCCCTACGCACGGAGCGGCGATAACGTTTCCGCCGTCTTCAGAAGTCGTAACGACGCGATGCGCGGGAAGATAGCCCGAAAGAAGAAGGGGGTCGAGGGAGTCGAGGGATCTCGGGCGCTGCTTCTAGGTCTTCTTCAGTTGAACCAGTCGCTCCCGTGTCAGCCGCCGGCCCGTCGGCGTCGCGGCGAGACCACCGCCCGCCGTCTCGCGATACCGCACGTCCATGCTGCGGCCGATCTCGCCCATGGTATCGATGACCTCGTCGACGGGAATGCGGAACTCGATCCCCGCCATCGCCATCTCGACGGCCGCCATCGCGATCGCGGAGCCGGTGGCGTTGCGGAAGACGCACGGGATCTCCACGAGGCCGCCGAGCGGATCGCAGACGAGACCGAGGGTGCCCTGCATCGCGAGAGCGATGGCGTGCCCGGCCTGCGTCGGCGTGCCGCCGCACATCTCGGTGGCCGCACCGGCCGCCATGGCCGCAGCCGCGCCCGTTTCCGCCTGACATCCGCCTTCCGCTCCCGAAAGCGACGCGCGCTCGGCGATCACTGCTCCGATGAGGCCGGCGGTCGCGAGTGCATCGACGAGGCGCACGTCATCGACACGGCGGGCAGTGGCGAGCCCGGTGAGCACCGCGGGAAGAACGCCCGCACCTCCGGCCGTCGGCGCGGCGACGATCACCCCCATCGCCGCATTGACCTCCTGCACCGCCAGCGCCCGCGCGAGCACGTCGCGGAACACCGTGCCCGCGAGAGGTCCAGCCGGACCTTCTCGGAGCTTTGCCGCGTCGCCGCCAACGAGCCCGGAGACGGACCGGAGATCGCCTCGCATGCCGCGATCGACCGCGCCACGCATGATCTCGAGCGCGCGCGCGAGCGCGGCGCGAATCTCCTCGACCGTGCGCCCGCCGTCGCGTGCCTCCGCCTCCAGCGCCACGCCGGCGAGCGAGGTCCGCTGCGCCTCCGCCGCCTCGATCGCGGACTGCACCGAGGAGAACACGCTACCCGGCGACCTTGCCGAGCGCGCGCGCCATGCGGACCCACGCGAGTGTCCGAATCTGCGACAGCGCGCGATCGCTGGGCGGATCATCGAGCTCGAGGACCATGAAGGCATCGCCGCCGCGCTCCTTTCTCGTCACGCGCATCGTCGCGAGGTTCACGCCCTCGTCGGCGAGAATTCCGCAGATGCGCGCGACGGATCCGGGCTGATCACGTGCGACGAGGACGATGGTCCAGAGCGCGCCGCCGACTTCCACCGGAAAGCCATCGATGCGCGTCAGGCGCACGCGCCCGGCGCCTAACGACTCACCGATCACCTCGACGGTGGCATCGTCGCGCTCGACGGTGAGACGAACGGTGTTGGGATGCGCATCATCGGCGATCGTCGTCTTCTCGACGCGGTACGACAGCCCTTCTCGCTCCGCGATGTCGAGCGCATCGCGCAAGCGCTCGTCGTCGGGGCGAAATCCGAGAAGACCGCCGACGAGCGCTTTGTCGGTCCCGTGGCCCTCGCCCGTCCGCGCAAAGGATCCGTGCAGCTCGAGCTTCGCGCGCTGCGGCGTACCGCCCACGAGGGAGCGCGTGAGAAGCCCGATGCGACACGCCCCCGCCGTGTGCGAGGACGACGGGCCGACCATGACCGGGCCGATGATGTCGAGGAGCGAGACCATGCGGCGCCCTTACGCGATGCGTGCGGCGCGAGGACTCCGCGGCGTCTGCACGGCCGAGCGAACGACCGGCTTGAGGTATCGGCCCGTGTGCGACGCCTCGACCGCCGCGACATCCTCCGGAGATCCGGCCGCGACGATCGCGCCCCCGCGGGTGCCGCCCTCGGGTCCGAGATCGATCACCCAATCGGCGGTCTTGATGACATCGAGGTTGTGCTCGATGACCAGAACGGTATTCCCCTTGTCGACGAGACGGTGGAGCACTTGCAGCAAGAGCCGCACGTCCTCGAAATGGAGCCCCGTGGTGGGCTCATCCAGAATGTAGAGCGTGCGGCCGGTGTCCCGCTTCGAGAGCTCGGACGCGAGCTTCACGCGCTGCGCCTCACCGCCCGACAGGGTGGTCGCGCTCTGCCCGAGGTGGATGTAGCCAAGGCCGACATCGACGAGCGTCTCCAGCTTCTGTCGGATGCGCGGCTGGTTCTCGAAGAACTCGAGCGCATCCTCGACGGTCATCTCGAGCACGTCGGCGATGCTCTTCCCGCGGAAGCGCACCTCGATCGTCTCGCGGTTGTAGCGCTTGCCCTTGCACACCTCGCACGGGACGTAGACGTCGGGGAGGAAGTGCATCTCGATCTTGACGAGCCCATCGCCCTGGCAGGCTTCGCAGCGTCCGCCCTTCACGTTGAAGGAGAACCGGCCCGGTCCGTACCCGCGAATCTTCGCCTCCGGGAGCTCAGCGAACAGCTCGCGCATCGGTGTGAAGAGGCCCGTGTACGTCGCGGGATTCGACCGCGGCGTGCGACCAATGGGGCTCTGATCGATGTCGATGACCTTGTCGATGTGCTCGAGCCCGGTGATACGCCGATGTGCGCCGGGAATCACGCGCGCACGGTAGAAGTGCCGCGCGAGCGCCCGATGCAGGATGTCCTCGATGAGCGTCGACTTCCCCGAGCCGGACACGCCGGTCACGGCCACGAAGAGCCCGAGCGGAATCTCGACGTCGAGATTCTGGAGATTGTGTGCGGCCGCTCCCTCGATGCGAATCGAGTGGCGCGGGCGCGGCGATCGGCGCTGCTCCGGCACCGCGATCGACATCGTGCCCGCAAGGTATCGAGCGGTCATCGAATCCGGGTTCCGCTGAACTTCGTCGACCGTGCCGGCGGCCACGACCCGTCCGCCATGGCGCCCGGCGCCGGGGCCGAGATCGATGAGGTAATCCGCTTCCCGCATCGTCTCCTCATCGTGCTCGACGACGATCACCGTGTTACCGAGATCGCGAAGCTGCTTGAGGGTTGCGAGCAGGCGCGCGTTGTCGCGCTGATGCAGCCCGATGGAGGGCTCGTCGAGAATGTAGAGCACGCCGACGAGGCGCGATCCGATCTGCGTCGCGAGGCGAATGCGCTGCGCCTCGCCGCCCGACAGCGATTCGGCGGATCGGCTCAGCGTCAGATAATCGAGTCCGACATCGACGAGGAACCGGAGACGCTCGCGAACCTCCTTGAGGATCGGGCCGGCAATGTCGGGATCGAGACCCGGCCGGCCGGGCGCGCGCACCGGCAGTGACTCGAAGAAGTCGAGCGCCTCGGTCACCGACATCTCCGTGACCTCGCCGATGTTGCGTCCCGTGATGGTCACGGCGAGTGACTCGCGCTTGAGACGACGTCCGTCGCAATGCGCGCACGCCGCCTCGACCATGTAGTCCTCGAGCTCTTCGCGCACGGAGTCGGACGTGGTCTCTTCGTAGCGCCGCTGGATGTTCGACAGCACGCCCTCCCACGCCGCGCTGTACTCGCCGCGAAGCGTCGGCGACTCGTAGCGAATCGTCGACTGCCGGCCGTTCGCCCCGTGGAGAACGAGGTCACGCACCCGCTGCGAGAGCTTGCCCCACGGGGCGTTGAGCTCGAAGTCGAACTGCTTGGCCAGGGCGGGAAGGATCCCCTTCCGGAGATGCCCACTGGGCTCTCCCCATGGCAGGATCACGCCCTCGAGGATGGAGATGCTCGCGTCTGCGAGAATCAGCTCCTCGCTTACCAGGCGCCTGGTTCCGAGCCCACCGCACTGCGTGCACGCCCCGTACGGCGAGTTGAACGAGAACTGTCGCGGCTCGAGCTCGGGGAGCGAGATTCCGCACGCGGGGCATCCGTAGCGCTCCGAGAACAGCGACGGGCGACCGCCACCCTCGCCGTGCGTGACCACCTCGACCAGTCCGTCGGCGAGCTTGAGCGCCGTCTCGACGGAATCCGTGAGGCGGCCGCGATCATCGGGACGGACGACGAGCCGATCGACGACGATCGAGATCGTGTGATTCTGGCGGCGATTGAGCTTCGGCGGGCTCGCGAGCTCGACGGTCTCTCCGTCGACGATCGCGCGGATGAAACCCTGCTTGCGCACGGCCTCGAACAGATCGCGGAACTCTCCTTTCCGACCTCGCACGAGGGGCGCGAGCACCTCGAGGCGCGTTCCCTCCGGCCACGCGAGGATCGTCTCCGCAATCTGTCCAGCGCTTTGCCGCTGCACGGGACGTCCGCACTGCGGGCAGTGCGGCGTGCCGGCGCGCGCGTAGAGCAGGCGCAGGTAGTCGTAGATCTCGGTGACGGTGCCGACCGTCGAGCGCGGATTGTGCCCGGCGGTCTTCTGCTCGATCGAGATCGCCGGGGACAGCCCTTCGATCGCATCGACGTCGGGCTTCTCCATGAGCCCGAGAAACTGGCGGGCGTACGCGGAGAGCGACTCGACGTAGCGCCGTTGCCCTTCCGCGTAGATGGTGTCGAAGGCAAGCGACGACTTGCCGGAGCCCGAGAGTCCAGTGATGACCGTCAGGCGGTCGCGCGGGATGGTGACGTCGACGTTCTGGAGGTTGTGCTCGCGCGCGCCGCGGACGATGAGTGCTTCTTCTGCCATAGCCTGTGAAAGCTCACAGGCGGGAGGGCGGGATTCAAGTCAGGGTGCTCAGGGTGCTCAGGGTGCTCAGGGTGCTCAGGGTGCGCAGGGTGCGCAGGGTGCGCAGGGTGCGCAGGGTGCTCAGGGTGCGCAGGGTGCTCAGCGTGCTCAGCGTGCTCAGGGTGCTCAGGGTGCTCAGGGTGCTCAGGGTGCTCAGGGTGCTCAGGGGTTTACCGGGGTTGCGTGCGCGACATCTTTCCCGACCTCAAATCCCCCGGGCAGGTCGAACTACCTCGAACTACCTCGAACTACCTCGAACTACCTCGAACTACCTCGAACCACCTCGAACCACCTCGAACACCTCGAACACCTCGAACACCTCGAACACCTCGAACACCTCGAACACCCTGAGCACCCTGAGCACCCTGAGCACCCTGAGCACCCTGAGCACCCTGCGCACCCTGAGCACCCTGAGCGCCCTGAGCACCCTGAGCACCCTGAGCACCCTGAGCACCCTGAGCACCCTGAGCACCCTGAGCACCCTGAGCACCCTGAGCACCCTGAGCACCCTGAGCACCCTGACACATGCCTGACGCCATC
>JBQTHJ010000048.1:0-58102 GCA_052389995.1 Gemmatimonadaceae bacterium
GTGGCGCGGGCGCGCCCCGCCGCCCGGGGTGCGGCCGTTTGGCCGTAACCCGTGGGGGGCGCCGGCTGCGTGGGCCCCGGTCCCGCTGGGGGCGCCGACCCGCCGCGGCCCCCCGCGCCCCCACCGGGCGGCGCGCATCGAGCGCGGTTAGGCGCCTTCGGGGCAGCTCACCTTCGGATTCCAATCGGCGAACACACCCTTCGGATTGGCGCGCCAGACCCATACGTGCAGCGCCCACACCTTGAAGGTCTCATTCCGCGCGAACGATTGCCCGTACAGCACCGGCGGCTCGGCGCCCGTCCACTCCGTAAACGGGATGATGAACTCGACGCCCACCAGGTGAAGGCGTTTACCGCGCGGCTCGTAGAGTAGCACCTCGGGCCGTGCCTCGATCACCGTTCCGTCGATGAGATCGGGTTTCGCATAGTGGTAACCCATGCCGCCGCGGGTCGCATCCTCCATGCACTTCGTGACTTCAAAGGTATAGCCGTCGGCCTGTGCCGCCTCGAAGTTGTGATACCGATTCGTCGAGCGCCGTAGCTCCGCGAGCTTGCGCTTCAGGTCGGGCTCGGCCGAGGCGGCATGACGTGTCGCGACGTGAACGTGACTGACGGCAGTCGCCGGGCGTATCGGGTCCGCGGAGCTATTGCATGATGCGCTGATCGCGACGATGCCGGTCGCGGCGAGCAGGGCGACGCCGGCCGTGATGCTTGGGGAACGCATACCGTCTCCTGTCAGAAGTGAAATGCCTTGCCCGAACCCGGGGCGCGCATATCATGTCGGAGGGCCGTCGGCTAGTTCTCGCCCGCCTCTCGCCTCGCTCTCGCCATACCTGACGTGTTCTCACTGAAGCTGTTCGGCGGCGCTTCGATTCAGACGTCGTCGGGACCCCTCACCGGACGCGCGACGCAGCGGCGCCGGCTTGCGCTGCTCGCGATGCTGGCCGTTGCGCGCTCGCGCGGGCTGAGCCGCGACAAGGTCATCGCCTTCCTCTGGCCGGAGCAGGACACCGACCGTGGCCGTGCGTTGCTCTCCGATTCCATCTACCGCGTGAACCAGGCGCTTGGCGCCGAGGCGATCGTCAGCACGGCCGACGACCTTCGCCTGTCCGCCGACGTGCTGCCAAGCGATGTCGCGGCATTCGAGGATGCGGTCGAGCGGGGCGACTGGCAGCACGCAACGGAGGATTATGCCGGACCGTTCCTCGATGGGTTCTTTCTCTCCGAGGCGGAGGAGTTCGAGCGGTGGACGGAGAGCGAGCGCGACCGATTCGCCCGATCGTATGCCCGCGCCCTCGAGGCGCTGAGCGAGGACGCCGAGCGGCGCGGCGACGCGGTGGAAGCGGTGCGGTGGTGGCGTGCCCTCGCCGCGCACGATCCGTATAGCTCGCGCGCCGCGGTGCGGTTGATGCGAGCGCTCGATCGCTCGGGCGACCGCGCCGCGGCCCTTCAGCACGCCCGGGTGCACGCCACCCTTCTCGGCCAGGAGTTTGGTACAGAGCCGGATGCCGCCGTTGCGGAGCTTGCGGCATCGATGCGGATTCAGCCCCTTGCGCCGAGACCGGCGTCGTCGGTCACGACGCCCGCCGCCGAGGTCGTGTCTGCATCTGCGTCAGTCGACCAGCCTCTTCCCGCGCGCGTGAGCTCGCGCCTGGCAGTGCGCGCGGGTGGCTGGCGTCCCATGGTTGCGGGCGTTGCCATTGTCGTCGCGATTGCGGCCGTCGCGCGCGGACGTGCACCCAATCGTATCGAAGTGGATCGTGCGAGCGTCGCCGTTCTTCCGTTCGTCGACCTCAGTCCGGGACGCGACCGCGAGTTCTTCAGCGATGGGATGACGGAGGAGCTGATCAACACGTTAGGTCGGGTCGAGGGCGTTCGGGTCGCGTCGCGGACTTCGTCGTTCTCGTTCAAGGGGACGACGGCCGATGTCCGCATCGTCGGCGACCGCCTGGGCGTCGCCACCGTGCTCGAGGGGAGCGTTCGTACCGGGCACAGCACGCTTCGCATCACCGCGCGGCTGTCCGACGCGCGGGCCGGCTACCAGCTCTGGTCGCGCACCTACGACCGCAAGCTCGAGGACGTGTTCGCGATCCAGGAAGAGATCTCGCGCTCCATCGTCGAGACACTCAAAGGCACGTTGGTCGGTCGCGACTCGGCGGCCACCGCGAGGCGTGGCACCGATCTCGAGGCGTACAACCTGTACATGAAGGGCCGGTTCGCCTGGTATCGTCGCGCGGAGGAGCCGCTCACGTCAGCGGCTGCATACTTCGCGCAGGCAGTCGACAAGGATTCCACGTACGCACTCGCGCATGCCGGATTGGCCGACGCGCACGCGATTCGTGGTTTCTACGATTACCGCGCACCTCGTGAGGCGTTCCCCCAAGCCGAGCGTGCGGCTCGCCGCGCGATGGCGCTCGATTCCAGCCTCGTGCAGCCGTACGCGACGCTGGGGTATGTGGCGCTCTATCACGACTGGGACTGGGCGCGTGCGGAGGAGTGGCTCACCCGGGCGATCGATGTGGGCCCGCGCTATTCGACAGCGCATCAATGGTACGCGAACTTCCTCACCGTGCGCGCCCGATTCGATGAAGCGGAGCGCGCAATGCGCCGCGCGCAGGAGATCGATCCGCTCTCGCTGATCGCGAGCGCCGCGCACGGGTGGCTGTTGTACTACGCGGGCGACTTCGAGCGTGCCGCCGAGCAGTGTCGTCTCACGCTGGAGCTCGATCCGGAGTATGCCGTGGCGCTGCTCTGGCGGGGCTGGGCGCTCCAGGAGCTCGGCCGGCAGCCGGAGGCGCTCGCGTTGCTCGAGCGCGCCGTCAGCCTCACCGATCGCAGCACGCTCTTCGTGGCGTCTCTTGCGCGCGGCCATGCCCTCGCCGGCGACACGGCAGTGGCCGTCGCGCTGGTGCGTGAGCTGGAGACGCGTGCCGCACGAGACTACGTCTCCAGCTACGAGCTCGCGAAGATTCACCTTGCGCTCGGGGCGCGCGATCGTGCGCTCGATCTCCTCGAGCGTGCGTATGAGGAGCGCTCGCACTCGATGGTCTTCCTCGGGATCGACCCGCAACTGCGTCCGCTGCACGGAGCGCCGCGCTTCGAGCGGCTCGCGGCCCGCGTCGGTGCCGCGCGCCGAGCCGGTCTCCGCAACGGTCTATCGGTGAATCCCCGCTTCCAACCTTTGGGTCCGTAGGCGCGACCAAGGAGCGTGACATCGGAGGATGATGCCTTCGCGCGCTTCTCCCACGAGCATGCGCCGCGCGTGTACATGCTCGCGCTGCGCCTCTCTGGCAACGAGGCCGAGGCCAGCGACTTGCTGTCGGAGACGTTCGTGCGTGCGTGGCGCGGGCTCCCCAGCTTGCGCGGCGACTCGAGCGCGAACACGTGGCTGCACGCGATCGCGGTGCGCGCCTGGCGCGACGTGCGGCGTCGGAACGGCCGTCCGACGCTTGCCCTCGACGGCGATGAGTACGGGATCGCGGCACAGTACGACGAGCCCGGCCTTCGGATGGACATCGAGAAGGCGGTGGCTGCGCTGCCTGAGGGCAGGCAGGGCATCCCGACCTCCTCGAGCTGGAGGCGTACGCCGACGGCACCGCACCTCGCGACGAAGCGCGAGATATCGCGGAGCACGTCGATCGTTGTGCGGAATGCGCAGCGGACGTCGAGCGCATTCGGTCGCTCACGGAAGCAGTGCGCGGATTGCCGGCGACGGCGCGAAAGGTTCCGCCAGTCGAGCGGAGTATCGCGCGCCGCGTTGCCGAGCGGGAGCGGGCGGTGCGGTGGAGGAGCGGGTCGCAGATCAAGGCGGCGGCCGCGGCTCTCGTGATCTTCGGCGCGGGACTCATGACGGGCATCGCAGCCACACGTGACGAACCCGCGGAGTCATCAGCGCCGCCAACGAAGCTCCGCCCAGCGCTCGACGTGCAGCAAGCGGGGACGTCGTACATCGCGGCACTCGCCAGGCTCAACGCGACGACGACGGGCGACGATGACGGTGTCGTCTATGGACGAGAGGTCGCACTCGCGACACTCTACGGCGCCGCCGCCGAAGCCGTGGCGCCGCTCAGCGGTGACCCCGCGGCGTCCGAGCTCCTCACCCTCACGCGCACCGTGCGTGAGCGCGCGGCGCACAGCTCCTCGAAAGATTCTTCTTCGCCACTCCGGTTGCTTGGCCGGGCTCCTAGAAGACTTCGCCGCGGTCTTCCTGTTGGCGCTCGCGGATCGACTGGTCGAGCTGCTCGGCGTCGAAGCGCGCCGCGTCGTTAGGGTCGTTCTCCTCCGGGATCCCGTGGGTCGGCGTCGCGCTCTGCTCGCCGGTCTGGGCTGGCTTGGGACTCCGGCCACGACGCCGGTCGGCTGGGCCCTTCCGTCTCTCGTCGGCCATCAGGGACGCTCCGGTTCGTTTGAGGTTCGGAGAGTCGCAATTGCCGCGCCGAGCGAAGCACCCGGTTGATTCGCCGCACGCTCTCCGCCAACCTTCGCGGAACTTCGTCAGGGGCCCGCTCGTGCTCGCAACCCAGGTGCGGCCGAGCCGGCCGAGGGGCGCGTTAGGCGCTGGGAGCGGCGGCTGTCGCCGTGGAGCGAGATCGTGCGGTCCTTTCGGGCCGATGGCTTCTACGAGCGATTCCCGGCGAAGGGGCAGGTGGAGCGCGTTGCCAGGATCCACAAGGAGCTCGCGCGTGCGGCGGAGATCGAGCCGGCGGTGCGGGGCGGGCGACGGAAGGCCATGGCCTAGCTCATTTTCTTCGCGGTTTCCTCTCGATCTGGGTGTCCATGATGCCGACAACGGCCCTCGTCGACGGATCCTCCGCTGGCCCGCCGGCAGGGAGCGCACGGAACAACGCCTTCACCCCGCCGAACCGAAGCTCGCAGGCTGCAGGGATCTTCTGCTCTTTCGTTCGCCGCTCGCCATCGACGTACGTACCGTTCCTCGAGTCGGCATCGACCACGTACCAGTCGCTCCCACGCCGCTGGAGCGTGGCGTGCGTGCTCGAGACGCTCTTGTCGGCCAGCACCACGTCATTGTTCGTGCTGCGCCCCACGTGGACGAGCGGCCGCGTCAACCGAAAGCGCTTCCCCTTGAGCACCCCGTTCCCCACCAGCTCGAGCGTCGCAAGCAGCGGCGGCTCCGCCACCGCCGACTCGGCGCGACGTGGCAGGCGCACCGTCTCAGTAGGAGGCGGCGTCTCCACGCGCTCGCGGGGGGGCGTCGGCGCCAACCTGGGCAGGTCGGCGGTCTCGATGACCGACACGTTAGGCTCATATGACGCGGCGTCCGCCTCGAACCTGAATTGGGCGTTCCCTACCAGAATCGTGTCGCCGACGCTGAGCCACCGCTCGCCGAGCACGCGCTGACCGTTGACGTACACTCCGTTCGTGCTCGAATCGCGGAGCTGGTATCCGAGGAGGCCGGGCGCGATCTGGGCATGCCAGCGCGATACGTCGTTCGACGCGATCACCACATCGCAATTCGGATCGCGCCCAATGTCCAGCCCGGTCGTGGGCACGGCGTAGCGCTCGCCATTGGGCGCAATCAACGCACCACCCGTGTCCGCTGATGGGTTCGGGGGCGCCACCTCCTCGGCGCTAACGAGCTCGGCTTCGGTGACGCCGGCGGTTTTGCTCGTCCCAGCGACGTAGCACTCATCGCCGAAGACGAGCTTGCGGCCGGCGATCTCGATCTTGGCACCATGCGCGAGCTGCACGCGCTCGCCCAGCTCGGCACCATTCACGCGGACCTCGATGTCCCGCCGCTCGGCGCTGATCCACACGTCGCCGCTGGCGTCGACCTCGATCACGGCAAAGCGCTTCGACTGACCGGTGGGCGCCTGCGCGTCGTCGCCACCGAGGACGTTCTTTCCCGGACGGAGCGGGAGGCGTTTCGCGGCCACGATGAGAAACGGCATGGCTACTCGTTGATGAGCTTCGAAAGCCGCTCGCCGAGTCCGACCACGCGGCGCGTGCCGTATCCCTCGGGCGGCGCGACCACGGCCGGGCGGAAGCGCATCTTCACGCTTCCCACACGCAACGTGCATCCGGCAGGGAGCACACGCTCGCCGGCAACGCGGTAGCTGTCCACGAACGTTCCGTTCACCGAGCGCAGGTCGACGACGACCCACGAGTCGGCTTTCATCATTAACGTCGCGTGCGCGGTGGAGACGCTGTCGTCCTTCACGCGCACGTCGTTGTCCTTGCCGCGGCCCAGGGAGCAGACGCGGCGCATGACATTGTACGTCGTCCCCGAGAGCTTCCCGCCGATGACTTCGAGCGTCGCCAGCGGCTCGCCATCGCGCACGGCCACCGGCCCGGCGGCGTTCACTGGCGCGGTTGGCTCGTAGCGAAGCTCCACCGCTCCCATGCGCACGACGTCGCCCGGCTGGAGCGTGCGCGGGCTTTCGACGCGCTCGCCGTTCACCCAGGTGCCGTTCGCGCTCTCGTCGATGAGGTGCACCGCGCGCTGACCGACCGTTAGGCGCAGGTGGCGGCGCGAGATCTGGTCTCCATCGATGACGATGTCGCACGTGGAGCTCCGGCCGATCACGATCTCGCCGCGGCGGAGATCATAAGCTCGGCCGCTCCGCACATCGACGAGGCGCGCCGGCACGTCGTCGGCCTCGACTCCGGCTGCCAGCACCGTGGCCGCCTCGGAGGGGGGCTGGCGCCGCTCCGGCGATGCGGCGGCATACGTCAACAGCACCGAGCCGATCTCGATGCGCATGCCGTCGCGCATGAGCCTCGCGCGTTTGCCAAGGCGGCGGCCGTTGATCTTGACGAGATCGGGGGCGAGGCGGCGGATGACCGGTGCAGCCGGTGGCGATACCGTGATCGCGGCAGCGGCCGGCATTTCGCGGAGTGCGCGCAGGGGCACCGATCCGGCATCGCGGCCGCCGACGATGTGGGTGCCGGGTGTGAGCTCGTGCCGGCCGTGATCCGACGTCAGGAATGGCATGTGAGCGACGAGGTGGGATGCGGTGATGGGACGAGCCGCATCGGGGCGCCGTCACTGCGTGACGTCGCTTCTTCTCCCTCGTCGCAGGGTCATGAGCGAAACCGTCTACCTCCCGAGCGAGCTGGAGATCGTTCGCGCCGCTCTGGCCGCGGATTACGAGATCATCGGCGAGCTCGGCCGCGGCGGCATGGCCATGGTGCTGCACGGCCGGGAGCGCGAGCTCGACCGCGAGGTGGCGATCAAGGTGCTGCCCACGTCGCACGCGGGCGACGCCGAGTTCGTCGAGCGGTTCCAGCACGAGGCGCGGACGTCAGCCAAGCTCGAGCATCCGAACATCGTCCCCATCTATCGCGTGGGGCGTGTGGGCCCGGTGATCTACTTCGTCATGAAGTATCTGCGTGGCGGCTCGCTCTCGGGGATGCTGCGTGAGCGGGGACCGTTCCCGCCGCGCGAGATCGAACGGCTGCTGCGTGAGGTCGGAGCCGCGCTCGAGTACGCCGGGGCGCGCGGCGTGGTGCACCGCGACATCAAGCCCGACAACATCATGCTCGATGAGTCCCGGCGCTTCATCGTCACCGATTTCGGGATCGCCAAATCGGCGAGCGCTCAGCGCATGACGGCGACCGGAATGTCGGTCGGTACGCCGCGCTACATGAGTCCGGAGCAGGCGCGCGCGAAGGAGCTCGACGTGCGGAGCGACATCTACTCCCTGGGCGTCGTCGCGTACGAATGCCTAACGTGGGCCGTGCCGTTCGATGCGCCCGAGCACTTCGCCATCATGCTGGCGCACATCCAGCAGCCGGTGCCGCGTCCGGAGCTTCCGACGCCGGAGCACGAGCGCGTCTATCGCATCATCGAGCGGATGATGGCCAAGGATGCCGGCGCGCGCATTCAGGGAAGTGGCGAGCTACTCGGCGTGCTCGACGGGGAGGCTTCCGTCGACCGAACCATCGCGCTCGCATCTCCCACCGATGAGCGTCCCACGGTCCGCGTGAGGGACGAGCGGCCGCGCTGGGCGCGAGGGCTCGCGTGGGTGATGACAAGCCGCTCGCGGATGGTGAAGACGGCGGCCGCGGCAGCGCTGGCGGTCACCGTGTCAGCGTATTCGGGCCACGTCGCGATCATGCATCGCTCGCGCTGTCCGAGCGTGGAGTTGGCGGGTGACGGCTCGCTCGCGCTCATGGTGGACGCGGTGACGTCGAGCGATCAGGGCGATGCTCTCGATGTCTACTATGATGTATGCGGGCTCGATGCCGGGACACAGTATCATGTGGACGTCGTGGTGGGCGGGCAGGGAGGGTTGCGCCGCCGGGTAGGCGGCGGGTCTCGTCCGGTGAAGGCAAGCTACGACGAGGTAGCCGACGGGGTGCGGGAGCGATTCCACCGGAGCGTCGATGTCAGCGAGCTCGAGCCCGGCACCTACTCGCTCACGGTGTCGTACTCGGATGGAGAGGGGAGGACTCGCGAGCGCCGGCAGGAGTTTCGGATCGCCGAGTGAGAGCGGTCGAGGGCCGGTGGGTCAGTGACCATCCATCGCTTTCTCCAGTTGCGCCTTGGCCATTGCGCCCCTGCCTCCGAGGGTCGTGTCCAGCGCGTAAAGCTTGAAGAAATAGCGATGCCGCCCGACCGGCGGGCATGGCCCGCCGTATCCGACACGGTTCCAGTCGTTTGTCCCCCTACCACATGCAATGCCTCCGGACTCCGGTCCGACCCGCGGTTCGCGCGGTTGGAGGAACGGATAGAGCGGGAGATGGGGATGCGGTAGCTCTCTCAGCGGCCGATCGCCTTGCGCGGCGATAGCTTTTTAGCTATCATACCCCGTGCCGGTCCTCTCCACTGCCGAATTGCTTCGCGATGCGCGCACGCGCGCCGGTCTCAGTCAGCGCGACGTCGCCCGACGCGCGGGCACAGCGCAGTCGGTCGTCGCGCGTATCGAAACCGGCGCGACCAGCCCTACCTGGGAGACGCTCGCGCGCCTTCTCGCGGCCGCGGGCTTCGAGCTCCAGACCGAGCTCCGACTGCGCGCCGCGAAAGGATCGCACATGCTGAGCGACGTGCCCCGAATCCTCCGCCTAACGCCCGAGGAGCGCCTCATCGAGCTGCGGAACGCCGCCAGTTTCCTCGCCGAAGCACGCCGGCATGCCTGACGTCGCGCCGCTCGATCCCGAGCGGTTGATCACGACGCTCGCCCGGCACGGCGTGCAATACGTGATGATCGGCGCGGTCGCCGCACGGCTCCAGGGCTTTCCCCGCATGACGGCCGATGCCGACATCACCCCGGCGAGAGACCCGGAGAACGTGCGGCGCCTGGCAGCCGCACTTCGCGAGCTCGAGGCCCGCGTCTACACGGAGTCGGTGCCCGAGGGTCTTCCCTTTGACTGCAGTCCATCGATGCTGGCCCGCGCCGATCTGTGGAATCTGGTCACGTCGGCGGGTCGCCTCGACGTCGCATTCGCTCCCAGCGGGACCGAGGGCTACCCGGATTTGATTCGCAACGCCCTGTCGTTCGATGTTTTTGGCGCACGGCTCGACGTCGCGTCGCTCGAAGACATCATCCGATCGAAGGAGGCGGCCGACAGGCCCCAGGACCGCCAGGACGTCGTCATCCTGCGTGAGATGCTTCGGCGGCGCGGCTGATCGGATCGTTCCAACCTTTCGCGCAGTCGGCGCGACCAATGGGCGTGACATCGGAGGACGATGCCTTCACGCGCTTCTACCGTGAGCATGCGCCGCGCGTGTACATGCTCGCGCTTCGCCTCTGCGGCGACGCCGCCGACGCCAGCGAGGTGCTGTCGGAGACGCTCGCGCGCGCTTGGCGCGGACTCCCCCGGTTTCGCGGCGAGTCGAGCCCGAACACGTGGCTGCACACGATCGCCGTGCGCGTATGGCGTGACGTGCGTCGCCGGCGTGGCCGTCCGACGCTCGTCCTCGACGGCGACGAGTATGGCCTGGCGGCGCAGTACGACGAGCCTGGACTTCGAATGGACATCGGGAGGCGGTGGCGACGCTGCCCGCGGGCGCGCGGGAAGTCCTCATCCTCTTCGCGATCGAAGGCGACTCGCACGCCGAGATCGCGAGCATGCTCGGGATCAGGGTGGGAACGGTGAAGGCGCAGGTGCATCGCGCGCGGAAACTTCTTTTGGAGCGTCTCGAACGATGAGCTCGTCACAGGCACAGCATCCCGACCAGCTTCGACTGGAGGCCTATGCCGACGGCACGCCTCGCGATGACGAGCGGGTGGTCGGGGAGCACGTCGACCGGTGCGCGGAATGCGCTGCGTACGTCCGCCGCATTCGGTCGCTCGCGGAAGCGCTGCACAGACTGCCGGCGACGGCGCGAAGGATTCCGCCAGTCGAACGCAGCATCGCCCGCCGTATTGCCGAGCGGCCGCGAGTAGAGCGGTGGATGAGCGCGTCGCCGCTCAAGGCAGCCGCCGCGGCCCTCGTGATCTTCGGAGCGGGACTCGCGACGGGGATCGCGACCACGCGTGGTGCACCCGCGGAGTCGTCACCCCCGCCAACTGACATCCGCGAGGCGCTCGACGTGCAGCGAGCGGGGACGTCGTACATCGCGGCGCTCGCCAAGCTCAACGCGACGATGCGGGACGACGATGCGCGCGTCGTCTACGGTCGCGAAGTCGCGCTCGCGACGTTGTATGGCGCCGCCGCCGAGGCGGTGGGGCCACTTGGCCCCGATCCCGCGGCGTCGGAGCTCCTCACCCTCGCCCGCACCGTGCGTGAGCGCGCTGCGCAATCTTCGTCGACCGAGAGGCTTCCATGAATCGCGTACTTCTTCGGCGCATTGCCTGCGTCGCGCTCATGGCCACCGCGGTCCAGCAGGCTCAGGCGCAGGCCTCGTGTTCCGAAAACCGAGAGATGTCCGGGACCATCGGCATCGACCAGTTCGAGTGCGTGGGGCGGTCGTGCACCGTCAGTGAGCGCGTCGAGCGCGGCGTCTACGCGCACAGCTTCTCGGTCGAGCCGCGTGTGGGGGCGCTGAACGCGGCGGTTCAGCCGGCGCGCCAGCTGCGCGTGGGTGACGTGTTACTGGCGATCGACGACGCTCCCATCACGACGCGTGAGAGCGGACGGCGGATCGCGAACCTCAGTGTCGGCGACACCGTTCGGCTTCGGATACGGCGTGGGAGCGAGGAGATGGAGCTCGCGCTCGTGCCGGTGCTCGGGTGCAACACGCCTTCCTTGAGCGTGCGCATCCCCAAGGAGCGCTGACGTCAGCCTAACGGGCGCCGGATTTGGCCGTCGAGATCCTGTCGCCGAGTGAGACGGCGTCGCGCCTCGATGAGAAGCTCGAAGATTACGGCGCCTCTCGCGTGCCGCTCGTGTGGGTCATCGATCCCGAGCGGCGCACCGTGAGCGTCATCGCCGCCGACGCACCTGTCCGATGGTTGCGTGAGGGGGACACGCTCGACGGGGGGAGCATCATCCCCGGATTCGCTTGCCCGGTTTCTGATTTGTTCGCGGGCATCGCCTGACGAGCGCCGGCGTGACGCCTCTGCCGACGGTAACCGCCCGCAGGAGAACTTCGAAGGATTAGCGGTCTTCGCCCCTTGCCCGGCGGCTTCGATCACTGCCGATGCGACCGCTCGCCAAACACTTCCGCTGTTGCGGTCGTCAAGGAGTTGATTCGCCGCGCTCCCTCCGCCAACCTTCGCGGAACCTCGTCAGGATCCGGTTCGTGCTCGCAACCCAGGTGCGGCAGAAGGACAGCGTCTACTACTTCGTCTCCTATCCCGGCGACGACCTCCTCGACAAGGTCCAGTTCATCAGCCGCTACTATGGCGAGGGGGAGCAGATCCCCCCCGAGACACCCCCCGAGGGGGACGAGATCGGCGGCTTCATCGCCCGCATCGAGCGCTCGGACAAGGCGTTTCAACGCCAGCTCTCCAGGGCCAAGGTTCGCGCGATCACGAACTTCTACGAGACCGCCGTCAGCCAGCCGCCCATTCCCGGCGCCGTCCTGCTCTTCACCAGCGAGCGGCTCGACTTCGAGCCCGTGGGACGATTCGAGAACGTCGGCCATCTCGAGGAGCCGCGCGGGAAGTTCCTGATCATCGACGGCCAGCATCGGCTCGCCGCACTGCACTTCTACCGATCGGAGCGGCCGGAGGAAGCGGCGTCGATCCACGTTCCGTGCGTGATCTTCGATGGCAAGAGCGAAGACTTCGCCACCGAGATGTTCGTGATCATCAACTCGACGCCGACCCGCATCAACAGGAGTCACCTCGTCGATCTCTACGAGAAAGTCACGTGGGCCGCGGCGGACAAAAAGTTCGCCGCCCGCGTGGTCGACCTCCTCTACCGCGAAGGCGACAGTCCGCTCCGCTACCGGATCAACCGGTTAGGCGGCCGCAGCCGGCAGGAGAAGTGGATCCTTCAGGCCGAGCTGTTCAACGAGATCCACCGCTGGGTCACCGCCGACTGGAAGCGAATCGAGCGTGCGGGGACCGATACGCGGCAGGCCGTGCGGTTCTACGGCATCGTGCGCGACTTTCTCAAGGCGGCCGAGAAGGTGTGGGACGAGGCGTGGGGGAATCCCGGGTATTTCGTGACGAGCTCGGTGACGATCAAGGCGATGATTCGCGTCTGCGGCGACCTCGCCGCCGTCGATGCCGAGCCGGCCGAGGGGCGCGTTAGGCGCTGGGAGCGGCGGCTGTCGCCGTGGAGTGAGATCGTGCGGTCCTTTCGGGCCGATGGCTTCTACGAGCGATTCCCGGCGAAGGGGCAGGTGGAGCGCGTTGCCAGGATCCACAAGGAGCTCGCGCGCGCGGCGGAGATCGAGCCGGTGGTGCGCGGCGGGCGGCGGAAGGCCATGTCCGAGCGTTGACATGCGAAGAATCCCGGCGCCAGCCGAACATGGCCGGTCGCTCTCTGGGCGGAGTTTCGCCCGTCCTGCTACGCGGGCGTCGGCGCACGCGTGGGGGACCGTGCCGTGACGGCGCGGATGTCGCGTACATTCCGTATGTGAACGCTCACTTTCCGGGGACGCGATACACGCTCAGGCTGACGGCCGAGCGGAGACTGCAGCGCGGGCGGAATGCGACGCTGCTCGAGCTGGGCACCCTCTTTTAGCGAGCCAGGATTCGCGGCACGAATGCTCGTCATCGCCGCCGTCGTCGCCATCCTCATTGCGATCAACGCGCTCTACGTCGCCGCCGAATTCGCGGCGGTGAGCGTCAGCACGAGCCGCATCCAGGCGCTGGCCGACCAGCGGAGCCGCCTCGCGCGACTTCTTCTCCCGTCCCTCCGTGATGCCGGCGCCCTCGACCGGTACATCGCCGCCTGCCAGATCGGCATCACGGTGTCGAGCCTCGTGCTCGGCGCCTACGGCCAGGCGACGCTCGCCGTCAGGCTCTCCCCCGTGTTCACGGGCCTCGGCGGCATGCAGGAAGTGACGGCGCAGTCCACGGCGGCGGTCGTCGTCCTCATCGCGCTCACCGTGCTTCAGATGGTGCTCGGCGAGCTCGTGCCGAAGTCGCTCGCCCTCCAATACCCCACGCGGCTCGCGCTGTGGACCGTCATCCCGATGCAGTGGTCGCAGCGGCTGATGGCGTGGTTCATCGTCCTTCTCAACGGCAGCGGTACGGCGATCCTGCGGCTCGTCGGCTTCGAGCCGAGCGGGCACCGGCACGTGCATTCGCCGGAGGAGCTGGAGTATCTCATCGCCGAGAGCCGCCGCGGCGGGCTGCTCGACCGCGAGGCGCATCGCCGGCTGCGGCGCGCGCTGCGGCTCGGCGCGCTGCGGGTGGAGGAGTTTCTCGTTCCGCGCATCCGCATCCGCGCGCTCGAGATCGACGCCCCGCCCGAAGCAATGCGGTCGGCGGTGCTCGACAGTCCGTTCACGCGCATTCCGGTCTATCGCCGCACCATCGACGACATCATCGGCTTCCTCCACACGAAGGAAGTCGCCCGCCAGGCCGCGGAGCAGGGCGCCATCGTCGACATCGAGTCGCTCGTGCGTCCGGTGCTCGCGGTGCCGGCACGCATGACCGCGGACCAGCTCCTCGTGCGCATGCGCGAGGAGAAGCGGCAGCTCGCGATCGTCGTCGACGAGTTTGGCGGCACGGCGGGGCTGGTGACGATCGAGGACGTTCTCGAGCAAGTCGTGGGTGAGATCGTCGATGAGTTCAAGCCGCCCGATCCCGTGCCCGAGTGGCTTCCCGATGGGCGCGTGCGATTGCCGGGCGGTCTCCACGTGGATGAGCTCGAGCCGTGGATCGGCGGATCGATCGAGAAGGGTGAGACGCATACCATCGGCGGCCGGATCGCGGAGAAGCTGGAGCGTCTGCCGCGACCGGGCGACCGCATCGTCCTCGGCGACATCGCCCTCGAGGTGGAGGCGATGGAGCAGCACGCGGTGAAGTCGGTGCTGGCGACGCTGCCGGAGCGTCGCTTGCGCGAGCGAGAGCGGCAGGGGGATGTGGAGCGCGATCGTGAGGCGGGCGCGTGAGCATCGAAGTCATCCTCATCATCTTCGTCCTCATCGCGCTCAACGGCCTGTTCGTGGCCGCGGAGTTCGCGATCGTCGGCGCGCCGCGCGCGTCGATCGAGCGGCTCGCGCGCCGCGGGCACCGGTCCGCGCGCAACGTGCGCCGCATTCTCGACGACGCGCGGCAGCAGGACCGGTTCATCGCCACCGCGCAGCTCGGGATCACGCTGGCGAGTCTCGGCCTCGGCATGTACGGCGAGCATTACCTCGCCGAGTGGCTGGCGGCGCGACTCGAGCGCTTCGGCGCGGGCCGGTGGATCGCCGCGCACACGCTGGCGAGCATCGTCGCCGTCTCCGTGCTGACGTACTTCCACATCGTGCTGGGCGAGATGGTGCCCAAGTCCCTCGCGCTCCAGAAGGCGGAGCGCACCGTGCTGTGGGTGGCGCCGCTCATGCGCGCCATTCAGCTCGCGCTCTTTCCGCTGGTGGTGCTCCTCAACGGGATCGGCAACGGGCTGCTCAGGCTGGTGGGCATCCGTCGCGACGCGGCGGGTGCGGAGCATTATCGGCGGCCGGAGGAGCTCGCGTATCTGGTGCGCGAGACGGCGGCGGGCGGTCTCTTGCGCAAGGTGCCGGCGGGCGTGGTCCAGGAGCTGTTCGAGTTCGGCACGCTCACCGCGGGCGAGGTGATGGTGCCGCGCGTGCGCGTGGTCGCGCTCCCGCTCGGCGCGACGACCGAGCAGATGCGCAAGGCGCTACGCGAGGCGCCGCACACGCGGTATCCGGTGTACGAGAGGACGATCGACCGCATCGTCGGCGTCGCGCACGTGAAGGATCTGCTCCGGGCGCTCCTGGCCGGGGAGGACCTGCGACGCGAGCGTCTGCGTGGGGCGCCGTTCGTTCCGGTATCGGCCAAGGTCGATCAGGTGCTCGACGCGATGGCCGAGGCGCGCTCGCAGCTGGCGGTGGTGCTGGAGGAGCACGGGGGTACGGCGGGAATTCTCACCGTCGAGGATCTGTTCGAGGAGGTGGTGGGCGAGTTCGGCGAGGATCCCACGGCGCGTCCGGAGATGCTGCGCGAGGCGCCTAACCGCATTCGCGTGCGCGGTACCGTGCGCCTCGAGGACGTCGGTGCCGGGCTCGGTGTCGGGCTCGAGCACGAGGATGTCGATACGGTGGGCGGACTGGTGTTCGCCGTCCTCGGGCGCTTGCCGAAGGTGGGCGATGCAGTCGTGTACGGCGCGCTTCGCTTCGAGGTGACGGCGGTGGAGGAGCGGAGTGTGGGGGAGGTCGTGGTGACGCGCGAGGAGGGGCGTTAGCGAGCCGGTGGCTTCTACGAGCGGTTCCCGGCGAAAGGACAGGTGGAGTGCGTGGCCCGGATCCTGATCGGACCATCCTTGCTCACGTACAGAACCATAGTCGTGTCGGTATCCACAACGGGACGCTGATGACGCGCATTGCTAGGCGCGCTGTGACTCCGGCCTAACGGGGAGCTCTCGAGCCCGAACGGACACCAGGTCTGGCAATACGAACAGCCCTGCCACCACCACCGGGCCCGTTTGAACCGCCTGGAGGAGGACCGCCACGCCAAGCGCCACTTCCTCGGAGAGGCCGAGCATCCCGGCAATCGCCACGTACGCCACCTGCGTCACGCCCACGTTGCCGGGCGTCGCACGCACGCTACTGCTCGCCGTCACCGCGAGCATGGCGATGACGCTTCCCCCGACGGAGATCGGCAACCCCAATGCCTTCGCCGTCCAGTGGAACGTCAGGAGTTGACAGATCCAGTTGACTGCCGTGAGCCCAACGATGACGGACGCGCGGCTGCCAGCCGCTGCCTGGCGTACGCTGGAGCGAAACACCCGCATTCCCCGCCGGAGCGTCTGCAAGCACGTCACCGCATCCGATCGATCATCACAGGGTTCGCGAGCGAGGAGCATGAGGACCAGAGCGCCAAGGCAGACCATGAAAATACCGGGCACCCTCCAGCGGGCGACGTCCTCCGGCAGCGGAAGGAGAAAGCCCGTCGCGACGAGCACGGCCACATAGCCCGCGCTCACCGCCAGGCGCTCGAGAACGACGGTGGCAGCGACGGCGGTCGCGCTCGAGCCCGTGCGCCGCATAACGACGAGCACGCGCCCCGCCTCTCCGGCGTTTCCGACGACGACACAGTGCAACGCCATCCCGACGATCATCGCGCGAACAGCGAGCCCCAGTGACCTGATCCCGATCGCGCACAGAAACCGCCACCACAAGGCGGTCCGCGCGGCACAGGCGACGCAGTTCGCGACCAGCGCGAGCCCGAGCATCGGCAGCGAGGCCGCGGAAACGTGGGACCAGAGCTGGGGCCACGACACTTCGCGCGCAACCAGCACCGCCAGCGCGAGGACAACGAGGCGAGGGAGCCACCGGCGGAGGTGCGGGCCATGGCGCCTCATGGCATATTGGCGCCGTGCGAACGGCGCTGGTCACCGGGGCAACCGGCATGGTGGGTTCGTACATCGTCGAGCGCCTCGCTCGCGACGGATGGCGCGTGCGCGCCCTCGCGCGACGGCCCGCCGAGAGCTCCTGGCTCGAACGCTTCGGCGCCGAGGTTCGAGCAGGCGACATCCTCGGCGCATCGGCCCTGGCCGATGCGGCCGCGGGGTGTGACGCGATCTTTCACGCCGCCGCGGCAATCGGTCCTCGTGGCGACTGGGAGCCGTACCGGCTCGGAAACGTTCAGGGAACGAGCAACGTCCTCGAGGCCGCAGAACGCGCCGGCGCACGGCTCGTTCATGTCAGCAGCACCGCCGTCTACGGCGGCGATACGCGGTGGCGGCACCAGCCCACCGATGAGATGGTCGATCTTCCGCCCATCCCGGAATCCGATCCCTATGCGCGGTCGAAACTCGAAGCCGAGCGCCTCGTACTCGCGGCCGCGTCGAGCGGACGTCTGTGGGCGACTGTCGTCAGGCCACCCCCGATGTACGGCTGCCGCGACCGGCAGCTCATTCCGCGCATCGCGCCGATCCTCGAGCGTGGGATCTTTCCTCTCATCGCCCGAGGACATTCCACACTGACGATCGTGCACGCGGGGTCCGTCGCCGACGGCGCGGTACGCGCGGTCACGGTCGACGCCGCGCTCGGTCGCGCCTACAACCTGACCAACGACGGAGCGCTCACCGTCGCCGAGTTCGTGCGTCTGGCGGCGGTCGGACTCGGCCGTCGCATTCTCACCCCGACGGTGCCCTATGCGGTTGGCCGGGCCGCGATGAAAACACTCGCGATGGCCCTGACGCTCATCGGCCGCGCCCACCTGGCGCCGCACACGATCGGACTGCTCGATCTCGTGACGCGAGACAATCCATTCAGCTCCGAGCGTGCGCGACGGGAGCTCGGGTGGACACCCACCGTCTCGCACGCGCACGCGGTACCGGAGGCCTTCCGGTGGTGGAAGGCGCATCATGGCAGCGCGAAGGCGAGGACATAGTCCCCGAGCGCGCTCCCCATCACCGCGTGTCCGCCGGCCGCGATGACCACGTACTGCCGGCCATGTGGCGTTGCGCGGTAGGTCATCGGTGTTGCCTGTGCCGAAGCGGGCAGCGCTGCGCTCCAGAGCATCGCCCCCGACCTCACGTCGAAGGCGCGAAAGCGGCGATCCATGCTGGCGCCGATGAACACGAGCCCCGACGCCGTGGTGAGCGGGCCGCCTAACGTTATCGATCCCCAGTCGGTCGCCTCGGCGAGCGACGTCAGATCGCCCATCGATCCGAGCGGCACCTCCCATCGGATGCTGCCGGACGCGATGTCGACCGCAACCAGCGTCCCCCACGGCGGTGCATTGCACGGAAGGCCGAGTGGTGAAAGCAGGAGATCACGCCGAACGGCGAAGGGCGCGCCGTCCTGCGCGCCGACGGCGTTGAGCTGGATTTGCGATGTGGCCGTATTCACGGCGCGGTCCTTGGGGATGAGGGTGACGATGCCCGCGAGCCGATTCGTCGTTGTCACCAGCACGCCGCGCGCGTTGTCGATGGCCATGCCACCCCAGGCCATGCCGCCAATGAATCCGGGAAAGGTGATGGTCCCGCGGACACTGGGAGGCGTGAACGCGCCTTCGGACCGCAGTTGCGCGATTCGCTCTCGGCACCAACGACGGTCCACCGGAGTCACGCCCCATGCGTCGCTGGGACGAAGGCGCTGCGGCACGAGCGGGCGCGGGCGTACGGGGAACGGTTGCGTAGGCGCGGGGACCTCAGCCGGGACATCGCTGCGCGGAACCGCTCGCTCTTCAACTCCGAAGAATGGCGTGCCGCTGTCGCGGCGCAGGAAGAAGAGGTGTCCTACCTTGGACGCCGCGATGATCAGTGGAGTGTGTTCGCCGTCGCGCATCACCTCGGCAAAGGCGGGCTGAGCCGCGATGTCGTAGTCCCAGAGATCGTGGTGGACGAGCTGAAACGACCAGACGACTCTGCCGGTCGTGGCGTCGAGCGCGACGACGGAGTTCGCGTGGCGATTGTCGCCGGGGCGAAAGGCGCCATAGTGGTCGGGGCTCGGGCTGCTGGTGGGGACGAACACGAGGTTACGCGCCGTGTCGACGGAGAACATCCCCCACGCGTTCGCCGCTCCCGCGCGAATCGCGGGCGTGCCGTGCGAGGTGTCGTCGGCGAGACCCAGAAGCGGCTCCCACGTCCATCGGATCTGCCCGGTGCGAGCGTCGAAGGCGCGAATCACTCCGCTCGCGGCGTCGACACGCCAGTTATCGGTGATCGACGATCCGACGATGAGCAGATCCCCGACGACGGCGGGAGGTCCGGTCTGCCGGTAATCGGCGATCTCGCGCCTAACGTTTCGGACACCCGCGCGCAGATCGACCTCCCCCCGGTCGCCGAAGCTCGGGCACCTGTCCCCGGTTCGCGCATCCAGCGCAATGAGGCGTGCGTCGATCGTCGCGACGATGATGCGCCGATCGGTCGATGCGGGGATCGAACGTCCACCGTTCCGCGCCCGTCTCGGCGTCGAGGGCAATGACGCGATTGAACGGCGTCGAGAAATACAGTGTCCCGTCCACCATGATCGGCGTCGCCTGGAAGCTCGTGGCCGATGTGTCCCCACCGGCACGGGCAACGTCACCAGTGCGGTACACCCAGGCGAGTCGAAGCTCGTGGACGTTCCCGGCGGAGATCTCCGCGAGCCGTGAGTAGTGCGCGCCGTCGGCGGTCCCCGCCGACGGCCAGTCCTCGACGGCGGCGGGCGGGCGTTTCCCCCTGGCGAGCAGCACCATCGGCGAGCTCACTCGGGTGTCGCCCCTGCCAATGGAAGCACCGTGACACCGAGCGGTGTGCACGTGAGCACGGTGGCCAGTGCAGCCGTTGTCACGCGTCGCATGCGCGTTGCGCGCGACCGAGGTGACCTGGCTCTCATGTGACGCTCCGTCTCGAGGTGAGTGCGTCAGCGAACGCCTCACGATGAGAGACGCGGCATCCCGATGCCGTACGTCGGGTAGCGTATGCCCTCGGCCGGTATGACGTAGTCGCGATTCCGATGACGCAGCAGTGAGCCTCGCTGCGTCATCCCGTCGCCGTTCCTACGTCATCTTCGCCCGACGAATACGGCGAATTACGAGGATCGCTCTCGGCAGAACGCATCCAGATTCGCGCACGTCCGGTTCCTCACTGGAGGTGTCAGATGCGCAAGGCCGTGTTGTGGCCGCGTCTGCGGCGAGAATCGATTGTGCTGGCATTGCCTGTCACGCTCGCGGGGAGTAGCGGATTTCCTCTCAACGAGATCGCGGTCGACGGCGTCGTCCGGGCACGACAACTCGAGAGCACCGTGAGCACCGCCGTGAGCAGCCCGATCGGCCGCATCCCGGTCACCGGCCGTGTGTTCGCGCATCGCGCGTGCGATGGCGCATTCGCCGGGACGGTGACGTACTCGAGATGGGTACGGCTTGTGGCGCGACTCCGGGGAATCAGCCTCGTAACGGCGCTCGACGGCCGCCTGCATGACGCCGACCCGGCGAGCTGCACGGAGATGGCATCGACGCTGTCTGGTCGGTTCCGGCTCGCGGACAGTGTCGTCATCGGCGACCTGGCGACCGAGATCGGCGCCTGGGTCATCGTCGGTGTCGTCCGCGCTGTCGGGGATAGCGCGTATTACGCCGAGCTCACCATGGCCGCCGCCACAAACCGGGCGGCCGTCTCCGTCCACCTGTATGAGCGATGATGAGAATACTTGCGCGAGCGCGATGCTGGGCGTCCCTTCCGTTGAGGACAGCGATCGGCATCGGATGCATCCATCATGGATGGCACAACATCATCCTTGCGGACGAACGCCACGCCTTCCTGTGGATGCTTCAGGCTATCGGCGTCGCACGACCGCACCCGCTATTGTGGGTCATCAGCCTCGTGTCGATGGTCGGCGGGCTGGCGCTTCTCGCCGGCGCGTTCGTTCGCGTGGTGTCGATCGCGCTCGCGGCGAACGTCCCTGGCATCCTCATCGTCGTCCACTGGCCGAGTGGGTTCGACTACCTGAAGCTGACGGCGGTGACGCCTTTGGGTCCGCAGTACGGAATGCCTGGATTCGAGGTCAGTGTGCTATACCTCGCCGCCTTGCTTTCGCTGGTCCTTGCCGGGGCTGGGCCGTATTCATGGGATGCGTGGCGGCGTCGCCGGGCGTCGGGCGACGCGAGGTAGTTGATCGCCGCGCCACCTCCGCCAACCTTCGCGGAACTTCGTCAGGGGCCCGGTCGTGCTCGCAACCCAGGTGCGGCAGAAGGACAGCGTCTACTACTTCGTCTCCTACCCCGGCGATGACCTCTTCGACAAGGTCCAGTTCATCAGCCGCTACTATGGCGAGGGGGAGCACATCCCCCCCGAGACACCCCCTGACCGAGGCGGCGTTTTCTTGACCTACCCAAATTGGGGTGTATCATACCCGATATGGGTAGGAAGAGAACCCCACGTGAGCGGCGCCAACCCCGCCGCAGCAGTATCGCTGACGCGCTGTTCAATAAGGGGCAGCAGCGCGTGCTGGCGATTCTCTTCGGCAACCCCGGCCGAAGCTTCTACGCGAGCGAGGTCATCGCACTGGCCGGTTCGGGTACCGGGGCCGTCCAGCGTGAGCTCGCGCGCCTGGAGAACGCAGGGCTAGTAACAGTTAGGCGCGTCGGGAATCAAAAACACTATCAGGCGAACCCCGAAGCTCCGGTGTTCGAGGAGCTACGCGGCGTCGTCCTCAAGACGTCCGGCCTAGCCGATGTGCTTCGTGCCGCACTTGGTCCACTCACGCCCGACATTCGCGCAGCGTTCGTGTACGGATCCATTGCCAAGCGCGAAGATACGGCGGCGAGTGACATCGACCTGCTCGTGATTAGTGATGTGCTAACTCATGCCGAGCTATTCACCGTCCTCGAGAAGGCGACTGGGCAGCTTGGGAGACGCGTGAATCCGACGGTCTATACGGGCGCCGAACTCGCGAGGCGCGTCCGCCAGGGCAATGCATTTGTCAGGGGAGTCCTCGCGCAGCCGTAGCGCCGCTCATGCATTGTGCCTCGCCGCGCTGCGGCGTCAGGGCTATCGGGCCGAGAATCGATACGTCGTCTTTCAGGTGCTTCCTCACACGCTCGGCCTCGGTCCTGAAGCTTGGCGGGTCTTAGCGAAGTGTCACGAGACTCGGAATCGCGCCGAGTACGAGGGCGAGCTCGATGTAGACGAAGGACTGGTCACCGATCTTGCGACTGCCAGAGTCGCTGGATAAGCAGGCGCGTGAGCTTGCCAAGAGAGATGGTATCTCGATCAACCAGCTCAGCGCGACGGCGCTGGCTAAGAAGATGGCCCGAGAGCCCGAGCCTGGCGACGAGTTGTGACTTACGCGTTCGGCAGCAGCAGGCCTTCCCGGTGAACCGCGGCTAATCTCCGGTGACGTCGCGGAAATACGCTGGCAGATCGATGATGAGTGGCGGATGCGCGGGATCGGGCCGCCACTCGAGCTGCTCGGCGAGGATCTCAGGTCGCTCGTCTTCGGGGCGCCACCGCTCGATGAGACGCGCGTCGGCGTCGACGATCCAATACTCCGGCACGTGCTCGCGCTGGTAGAGGCGTCGTTTCACGTGGCGATCGGCTCGCGCGGTCGACGGAGAGAGGACTTCGACGGCAAGGAGAAGTGTGCCGATGTCTTCCCAGGATCGCGGCTTGCGCCCCTCGATCAGTGGGGCGACCAACACGTCAGGCTGGACCGTGACGTGCTCCGTCGCAAGGACGTCCGCCGGGGCGAGGAGAACATCGCCGAGCGCGTGCGTCCCGACGTATGCCCGTAAGAGTACACCCAACTCGAAAGCGGCCCGCTGGTGCTGGAGGGTCGGCGAGGGCGTCACGAACAGCTCGCCGTCGATGACCTCGTAGCGCTTTCCGTCGTCGGGGAGCGCGCGAACCATCTCGACGGTCCAGTGCGTGGCGGGCATAGCCATAAGATGCGCCTCCTGCGCTCGACGCGGCAACTCGGCGGCATGCATCAGAGTGCCGCGGAGTAGCGCGAGCCCCGTCATCGCTCCGACGCGCGGTGTATCACGGGATGTCCCACAGGACGGGATACGGCTGAAGCCACGGCACGTGAGGCGGAACCGGGAAGCCGGTCTCGGGATCGCGAGTCTCGCTGGGTATCACGTGACGGGTCTGCTTCGCCAGGAGATCGAGGCATGCATTGGTGGCGATGCGATAGAGCCACGCCATGAACGAGCCGCGCCCCGCGAAAGCCTCCCGCTTCTGCCATGCGCGCAGCATCCTCTCCGGAACGAGGTCCTCGGCGTCCTCGAACGAGGCGAGCATCCGGTAGCAGTGCACGTGGAGCTCGCGCCGGTACCGCCGGCTCAGTTCGGCGAACGCCCCTTCGTCCCCGCTGGTCGCGGCCGCTGCGATGGCGGCGTCGTCCCACCCTCCTGATGGTGAACGGCGCCCTCGGCTTTCGCGCGATGTCGTTTGCGCAGCAACTCACGCGGGAGCTGGCGAAACACTTCAAGCGACGAGAGGTTTCTCGATGCGCAAGGTAATCGTGTTCGAGTGGATGAGCCTCGACGGCGTCGTGCAGGCGCCAGCCTATAGCGACGAAGACACCAGTGGTGGCTTCAAGCACGGCGGGTGGCATCTCAAGTACTTCGAAGATCGATCGATGAAGTGGGTCGTCGAGACCGTGAGCGGGGCGGGTGGCTTTCTGTTCGGACGCCGCACGTACGACGTCTTCGCGGCGCACTGGCCCAGCGCACCCCCGGAGGAACAGGATCTCGCCCGTCCGCTGAACACGCTCCCGAAGTACGTGGCTTCGAGAACGCTGAAGGAGCCGCTTCCCTGGCAGAACTCGATGTTGCTCGGCACTGACATCGCCGAGTCTGTGAGCAAGCTCAGGCGCCAGGACGGCAAGCCGCTACTCGTGATCGGGAGCACCGAGCTCGTGGCCGCGCTCTTCGCGCACGATCTCGTCGACGAGCTTCGGCTGATGATCGATCCCGTCATCCTCGGCGGCGGCAAGCGGTTCTTTCGCGACGATGGCGTCTGCCGTCGACTCGCACTCGCGGCGAGCGAGACGATCTCGAGCGGCGCGATCCTGGCGACGTACGCCCGGTCGAGTGCCGATGCGCCGGCCGGAGCGAGCCCGGTGCCACTCCCACGGCCACCGCGTGGCCGCTGACGTCGCCTAACGCAGCCCCTCTACGCGCCTGACGAAGGCGCTCATCAAAGCGGCGCATTCGGCCGGATGTGTCTCGAGCAGCAAATGCGGGCCGTCGAGGATATGCGCCTCCATGCGCGGGAGCGCCTTCATCCAGGAGAGGGTCTCCTCGAGGTCGAAGAAGATATCGTGCCGCCCCCACAGCATCAGCGCCGGGGGCTGCCAGCGAGCGAGGTAATTGGCGATCTCCCCGAATCGCGCCACATGGCTGCGATTGTCGAGCACCAGCGCACGATGCGTCTCGAGCCGGCCCGGGAGCGACATGATCCGCCAGTCCTCCTCCCACAACCGGGGATCGATGCGCTCAGCGATATCTCGAGGCACGCCGCCGACGTATTGGTTGCGCGTCCCCTCGAAGGTCAGGAAGGCGGTCGCCACGGCCTCCCGCTCCGGTGTGGGATCGGCCCAATAGGCCCTGACCGGCACCCATTGCGGCCCCATCCCGCTCTCATGGGCATTGGCATTCTGGATGATGAGGCTGCGTATCCTGCGCGGGGCTCGCGTGGCGAGATGAAGCCCTACTGGCGCGCCAAAATCATGGAGGTAAAGGTGGAAGGACTCGGTTCCGAGCCGCGCGAGCAGTTCATCCATCATGTCCGCGAAACGCGAGAATGAGGTCGGCTCAACCGGCTCGGAGCCTCCGAAGCCCGGAAGGTCCGGGGCGATCACGAAGCAGTCCCGCGAGAGGGGACCGATCGCGTTCCGGAAATATCCCGAGGAATTTGGCAAGCCGTGCATCAGGAGAAGCGCCGGCTTCTCCCGATCGCCCGCCAGGCGGACCGCTAGGTTGGCACCTTCGATCTCAAACCTCACCAGCTCCGGTTTTCTCATCGCACCTGGTTCCTTCGATGCCTTCAAATGCCTGACGAGGCTGCCAGGACGGACGCGGTTCCCGTGAATGCGAAGGCGGACGTCCACACCGATCGGCACGCACGTGCACGTCCAGGCCTTTGACGATCCGTCCATCCTCGCGCTGTCGATTGCCCGCCGTACAAACCGGCCGCAATTTCCTCGACCATGCCACGGTACGCCGCCTTCCTTCGGGGCGTGAGTCCCATGAACGCCAGGATGCCGGACCTCAAGAAGGCCTTCGAGGTCGCCGGCTTCGAAGACGTGAAGACCGTGCTCTCGAGCGGGAACGTCGTGTTCACCGCACCGAAATCGTCTGACGCATCGCTCCAAATGAAAGCGGAAGCGGCCATGGAGAAGCGGCTCGGCCACAGCTTTCTCACGATCGTCCGATCGGTCGACTTCCTTCGTGACATGCTCGAGAGCGACCCCTACAAGAGCTTTCGTCTCCCGCCTGAGGCAAAGCGCATCGTCACCTTTCTTCGCGAGAAACCGACGAAGAAGCTGGCCTTGCCGATCGAGATGGATGGGTCGCGCATCCTGTTAATGAAAGGCGGGGAGGTCTTTGCCACCTACCTGCCGAACCCCCGGGGTCCCGTGTTCATGACACTGATCGAAAAAACCTTTGGCAAGGCGGTCACGACGCGCACCTGGGACACCGTGACCAAAGTGGCGCGGTAGCACTCTGTCCCCGCATGAAAACCGGTACTTATGCTCGCGTTCGTGATATGGGCGGCGTTTCGCGCCGCGACCACGGCGCCCGGGCGTCGATGCGGCCACGCCCGCGCGATCCTCGGGCTTCGTCGGCGTAACCATGGCTCGCTCAGGATGCCGGCTCGAACATCATCCGCACGATCTCGTGGCTCACCGTGCGGCTCGCGCCAGCGCCACGGAACTGACCGGTGTTGGACGCGACGATCACGACCGTCTCGCGCTCGGGGAACCAGCGCACGGCTGCGTTGTGTCCGAAGCTCTCCGTCCCGCGCGTCCAGATCTCCGGTCCCCATGCCGTACGCGAGGTAAACCAGCCGTACCCCGCCGTTAGGCTGCTGTCGACGGTGACGTGCGGATGCATGAGGAGCCGGACGCTCTCGCGCGACAGAAGCCGGGCGTCGCGCAGCGCCTCGAACCATCGGTAGAGATCGGTCGTCGTCGACCACATTCCGCTTGCGCCGCGAAAGCCCCAGTTCGCGCGCCGCGCATTGTCGCCGACGTTGCCGGGTATGCGCGCCACGGAGTCTCCGTCCCCGTCACGGAGCATTCCCCACAGTGTGGTGTGTCGCAACCCAGCCCGTTGAATGATCTCCGACTGCATGAAGGAATCGAACGGCTGGCCCGACGCCACCTGAATGATCGCGGCCACCAGCGAATATCCATCGTTCGAGTACTGGAAGTCCTCGCCCGGCCGCGTCGTTCGGGGCGACGCGAGCACGGCGGACACCGCCGAGTCGATGTCCGTGATGCCGTCGGCCGCGTATCGGTGGGGCAAGCCGGACGTGTGCGTCAGCAGATGGTGCACTGTAATGCCGCGCGCCGACTCGGGAACGCGCGAGAAGAACTCTCCTAACGAGTCGGTGAGCGCGAGCCGTCCCCGCTCCGCCAGCGCCAGTATCCCTGCCGCCGCGAACTGCTTCGAGATCGAGGCGATGACGAACCGCGTCGCTGGCCCGATCGCGTGGCGGCCGGTCGAGTCTGTCCACCCGTATCCTCGGCTCAATATGATGGTGTCGCGTACAGCGACGAGGACCGCACCTCCGAATCCGGAGTCACGCAGGGTCGTTAGGCGAGAGTCGATCCGAGCCGCGACCGGACCGTGCACAACGGGCGTATCGGCAACCGTTTCGGCGGGACGCGCGAGCGGCGTGGCGTGCGAGCCGCATGCTGCTGTGCCTATGGCGAGGGCGAGGGCGACGCGGGGTCCCGCCGGCAATCCTCTAGTCGGCAGCAGAGTCATCGGCAGGAAATCAATCAGATCTCATTGCTGAGCGTAAGGCGGGATGGACAGAGCTGCCGGCCGGCGTCCCGAGCGCGTTCAGCTTCAGGTGTTTGGAATCTTGTCGATCCGGGCATCCATGATTCCGACGACGGCCGGGCGTGATGGATCTTCCACGCATCCGGCCGCTGTCGCGCTGAACAGTGTCGCGACGCCGCCAAACCGAATCTCGCACGTCACGCCGAGCTTCCCCTCGCCCGAGACGCGCGTTCCGTCGACGTACGTGCCGTTCTTCGACTGACCGTCGAGGACGTACCAATCGCTCCCGCGCCGCTCGAGCCTGGCGTGGGCGCTCGAGACGCTCTTGTCGGGAATCACGACATCGTTGCTCTTGCCTCGCCCGACGTGAACGAGCGGCCGAGTGATGCGGAAGCGCTTGCCTTTCACTCCGTCGCTTACGAGCTCGAGCGTCGCGAGCAGCGGCGGCTCGGTCACGGCGTGCTCTCCACGCCGTGGCAGCCGGACGGTCTCGTTCGGTAGCAGCGTCCCCACCCGAGTGCGGCTCGGGAGCGGCGTCATTTGGTCGGTATCAATGGTGGTGACGCCGGCATCCGACGGTGGGGCGCCTCCCTCGAATCGGAGCTGGACGTCTCCCACACGAACCTTGTCGCCGGCAATCAGCCATCGCTCGCCGACGACGCGATGGCCGTTCACGAAGACCCCGTTGGTACTCGAATCCTTGAGCTGGTAGCCGCCAGACCCTAACGAGATCTGGGCGTGCCATCGCGAGACGTCGTCCGACGCGAGGACGACGTCGCAGTTGGGGTCACGGCCTATCTCCAGTCCCGTCGCGGGAACCGGGTAGCGTTTCCCGTCCGGTGCAACGAGCGCGGCACCCGTCTCCGCTTGGGGAATCGGCGTCACGGAGACGGCGCGCTCATCGGCGAACACGAGCTTGCGCCCGCCGATCTCGATCCTCGCCCCATGCGAGAGCGGCATCCGGTCGGAGCCCAGGAGAACGCCGTTCACCGTCACCGGCACGTCGGTCCGCGTCGTGCTGATCCACGCCGCGCCGTCGGCTCCGACTTCGATCGCTGCGAACGACGACGCGTGGCCGGTCGGCGCCTGTGACTCGTGGCCGCCGAGGACGTTCCGTCCGGCGCGCAGGGGCAGGCGCTTCGAGGCGGTGAGGAGGAAGAGCATGTGATCGAGGACGAGTCGCGTCGTCGAGCCGTCACCGGGCTTCGGCTCGAGCCTCGAAGACGTGGCGTTCGTGCGAGGCAGTGCAAACCAGGCTACCTTGAGCGGATGCCGCATCTCGCGAGACGACAGCAGCCTGATGTATGACGCGATGAACCGACGCGAGTTCGCGGCGATGGCGGCTTCGCTGGCTGCCGGCGCCGTGAATCCCGGGACGCTCCTCGACGCGTTGCAGCTCGACGTGAACGGGGAGCGTCTCAACCGTCGCCTGGCTGACCTGAGCCGATTCGGTGCCAACCCCGCGGGCGGAGTCACGCGTCTCGCGTATACCGACGCGAACCGCGAGGCGCTCGCTGCCGTCGCGCAATGGATGCGCGAGGCCGCGCTCGAGCCGGCCATCGACTTCGCGGGGAACCTGATCGGGCGGCGACCGGGACGCGAGCGGACGCTGAAGCCGATCGTTTTCGGCTCGCACATTGATTCCGTTCCCGAAGGCGGCAATTACGACGGCAACGTCGGCTCCATGGCGGCGATCGAGGTCGCGCAGACGCTGGCCGAGCATCGCGTCACGCTTCGACATCCGATCGAGGTCGCCATCTGGTCGAACGAGGAGGGGGGACTCTACGGCAGCCGCGCGGCGAGTGGGCAGCTCGCGATGAGCGAGCTGGACCAGCTCTCGCGCAGCGGCAAGACCATTCGCGACGGGATCGCATTCCTCGGCGGCGACCCGGCGAGGCTGGCCGACGTGCGCCGTCGCCCCGGTGACATCACCGCGTATCTCGAGATGCACATCGAGCAGGGAGGGATCCTCCACGCGAACGGCGTCGACATCGGAGTGGTCGAAGGGATTGTCGGGATCCGCCATTGGGACGTGACCGTCACCGGGTTCGCCAACCACGCGGGAACGACGCCGATGGACCAGCGGCGGGACGCCATGCTCGCTGCCGCGCGGTTCGTCGACGCGGTCAACCGGATCGTTCGAAGCGTACCCGGCCGGCAGGTCGGAACCGTCGGCCGTATTCAGGCGTGGCCGGGTGCGCCTAACGTCATCCCGGGCCGCGTGGCATGCTCACTCGAGCTGCGCGACCTCGATGAGCAGAAGATCGTGATGCTCTTCGACCGCATCCGTGACGAGGCGCTCCGCATTGGGAGTGCGACGGGCACCGCCTTCGAGCTCACTCCGACGCTGCGCAACGTCCCAGCCCTCTGCGACCCCCGCATTCGCGCGACGATTGGGGACGTCGCGCGACAGCGCAGGCTCTCCGCTCGTCTCATGCCGAGCGGCGCCGGGCACGACGCGCAGTCGATGGCCATACTCGGGCCTGTCGGGATGATGTTCGTCCCGAGCGTGGATGGCATCAGTCATTCGCCGCGGGAGCTCTCGCGTCCGGAGGACATCAGGAACGGGGCGAACGTGCTCCTCGACGCTGTGCGCCGCATCGATTCCTGGAAGTGAGCGTCGACTTACGCCTGCGAAGCTCACCGCTCGAGTCGCGGCTCCCCAATCATCCCCATCGGCTCACCCTGCGACATCGCGGGTGTGCCGACGACATATAGCACGATGCCGCCGAACGGCGCCCGGATCTCGGCCTGCTGCTCGCCAAAGAAATCGGTGAGAATGCCGATCAGCGCCCCTTTCTGCACGCTCTGTCCGCGCTCGACGCGTGGATGCCATACCCCGGTCGCTGGACTGCGGATGACTTCGGTGCGCGCAAAGAAGAGCGGCTGGCGCACGAGCTCGACGTCGCCGGGCACCATGCGGAAGTAGCGGAGCAACCGAAACACCCCGTCCACGTTGCGCTGCACCATCTCCTCCGCCGCAACGCCCAGGTAACCCGCTTCGGTGGTGAGCGCCGGCTTGCCGCGCAGTTGAGCGGTGTTCTGCGTGTACACGGAGGCTCGCGGGTCGCGCGGGCGCATCGTGTCGATGACGATGTGATCGTTTCCCCACGCCAGCGCCATCTCGCGCGCAACCGAATCGGCTCGGGGATTGAGACCGAGCGGGCTCCAGTACGTGTAGGGCCGTAGTGACTCGTTGCCGTCGCCCGCGTGAATGTCCACCAGGAAGTCGGCCCGGTCGATGATCTGGTTGGTGATCGCGTACGCGATGCGCTCGGACACCGTGCCGTCGGTTTTGCCGGGGTATACCCGGTTCAGATTCTTGCCATCGATCGGGCTGTAGTAGACCGTACGGCCGAGGAAGGACGGCATGTTGGCGACGTGCACGATGAGCACCGTGCCGCGCAGTGTGGAGGGATCGAGTGCGCCCCGCACTCGCTGGAGAGCCACGATCGGTGCGACTTCCGAACCGTGGGTGCCCGCAATCAGGGCGAGCGTCGGCCCGGGCTGCACGCCACGCACGATCGTGATCGGAATTCGGGTCGCGGCATCGGTGCCGGCCGGGACGTCGATGAACCCCGATGCGGCCTGCCCGGAACGTGCGACGGCGGATCCAATCGTCAACGGTGAAGGCTGCTGGGCGACGAGTAGCAACAGGCCGATGTGCGCAAGCATATCGCTCCCTTTCTGTGCGGGACTGCATGATGACGCTTTTGGCCGAGTTTGTCATTAGTTTTTTACCCCCGCGCCACGATCGTCTACGACCTCATTCATGTAGTCGCCAAGTTCGGACGGGAGGTGATTGATCGCGTGCGGTCGATGAAACGAATCGTGTCGCCCGCGCTCGTGGTCCGAACGACCAGCGCACCCGAGCCCGTCGACGTGTGATCAAGGGCACGCGCTGGCTGCTGTTACGGAACAAGGAGCATCTGGCCCCGAACGACCGCGTCCGCCTGAAGGAGTTGCTCGCGCTGAACCGCCGCCTCTGGGTCGTGTACGTGCTCAAAGATGGGCTCAAGGACCTCTGGCACTACCGATACGCCGCGGTGGCGAAACGCGCTTGGGAGGCATGGTATGGTTGGGCCATCCGGAGTCGGATTCCAGCCTTGGTCGCGTTCGCGCGCAACCTCAAAGCCAAGCTCCCTGGCCTGCTCGCCCATTGTCGCTTTCCCTTTGAACACAGGCGTGCTCGAAGGCATGAACAACAAGATCAAAGTGCTCAAGCGAATAGCGTATGGCTTTCGCAACAACGCCTACTTCTTTCTGAAGATCCGGGCCGCGTTCCCCGGAAATTCCCGATGAACCAAAAAAAGGCCACTACGCCCTAGCTACGGTGCAAGCGTACTGGCGCACGCCGAATCGCCACACCCAAAGTGAGACAGCCGCTGGATCCCCTGCGCTCCGACGCGCGCGTCGCGCAACTGGGTGGTGCGCGTAGACCGGGAGATGGGGATACACAAAGCGGCCACCAGGTTCGGTGGCCGCTTTTTCATCATCATCTGAAATCAGAAGGAGCAATTCCCCGGGTTGGGCTGGTCGATGCGGAGCGCGGCGCCTGGCGGCGCCAGATACGTCACGACATTCGTCGCTGGACTCCCGGTCTCATTGCGCGCGATGTGAGCGTGCTCCCCGACGTCGAGGAACCCTCGGCCAGCGGTGCGCACGATCGGTGTGCAGTCGGGATCATCGGACTCGTAGAACGTCATGGTCCCGGACACCACCTGAATGAACACCGGCCCCGGATGGCTGTGCCAGCCGCTGTGGCCACCGGGCTGAAAGACGATCTGCTGCACGGCCAGGTCGAGCCCTCGATGCGCCTTCACTTCCACGTGCCAGTCTCCCGTGATGCGCTTGACCTTGAAGTTGTCGTCCTGCGAGAAGGTGGAGCGGCCGAGCAGCGTCGACGCGCTTCCCGCGCCGGCGGTGAACCGAGGCGTGGTTGGCGGCGCCGTCCCGGCGTTTCCGCCATCGCTGCACGCAGCGAACAGCGTTGCTACGACGAGCGGGGCGATGCACTTGGCTAGTGCTGCGTAGGAATGCATGACTGCCTCCGGTAGTGGGTGAAGCCTGGTTGAACCAGCGAGCGAACGCGCCCGGAGGGCATCGCGACATCGCGTCGCTTGCCCCCACTCAGGCTTGGACGCAAGTTGGGACGTCGCCGTCGTCTCCTTCTCGCGGTGTATCGTTTTCGGTCTCGAGACCAGTCCGGACCGGCAGGGCAGGTGGCATGTTCAGGTGAAGCTCCTCGGCGGGGCGGTGCTCGAAGGGCCGGACGGCCCGCTGACCGGTCGCGTCGCACAACGTCGCCGAATCGCTCTGCGCGGACGTGAGGCTCGACAGCGGCCTGGTGTCGAGCGACGTCGCGGAATTCGACCAGGCGCTGCTTCAGGGGCGGCTGGAAGAGGCGGCCTCCGTTTACGGTGGTCCGTTCCTGGACGGCTTCCACATCGATGACACGTCCGAGTTCGAGCATTGGCTAGACACCGAGCGGGAGCGGCTTGCGCGGAGCCACACGCAGCTCCTCGAAACGCTGGCGCAGGAACGAGAGTCAGCGGGGGACTTCGCCAGAGCGGCGGAATGGTGGCGGCGGCTGGCCGCACATGAGCCGACGAACGACCGCGTCGCACTTCGCGTTATGCGGGCGCTCGATGCAGCCGACGATCGGGCGGGCGCCATTCAGCACGCGCGTGGGAGGAAGCGGGTCAACCCGATTCAGCGATCGCCGTCTACGAGCGCTATGTCGGGACGCGCGCATGGTTCCGCACGGAGCTCGATGCATTCGAGCTGGGACGCGCTTATGCGCGGCTGACTGTGCTGCACGAGCGCCGGAACGACGTCGCGTGAGCGGCCGAGTATCGTCGCCGAGTGGCTGTGCTCCGGCGCAGAGCGGACGCGAACCGAGCCGTCGAGACAAACCTCCGGTAGTGCCGATGGCCGCGGTACGAAGCACGCTCGGCGTAGCGGCGGCGGCGCACTCGACGACGAAGGGCCGAGATTCAGACCTCGGCCCTTCGTTGCAATCGTCTCCGCGCGAGTGGTCTACCGCTTGACCTTCTTCACCGCGGCAAGCGCGTTGACGTACCCCGCGCCAGCTTCCCACTCCCCGTAGCCAGGCATCGGCGTGGCCGACGCCCGGAGTGCCGTGAGGGCCTGGTCGGGCGTGAGCGTCCCCTTCGAAGCCTGCTCCATGAGAGCGATCACCCCCGCGATATGTGGCGAGGCCATCGACGTTCCACTGGCGCACGTGTAATCATCGACGAACTCAACCGGAATACCACATAGCCGCGCATCGCTCGGGGCGTCGAGCGCGTTGATTGCCGTCCCCGTGTAGGAACGGGCGGAGACGATCCGAACGCCGGGCGCGGTGATATCCGGATGCTGGAGCGGATCGCCCGGAATGCCGCGCGACGAAAAGTCTGCCAGCAGATGCGACCGTCCGTCGTTGCAGCGCGACTGGGAGTTCGTCACGTCGAATACGCCGAACTTACAGCCGGCGGCCACGCTGATGACCCACGGGGCGACGCTGCGCCGGTTCATCGTATTCTCGGACGGCCCGTCGTTCCCCGCCGCGAACACGACTGTGATACCTGCGTCGTGTGCCACGCGCATGGATTCGTTGACCGGATCGTTGGGGTCGAACGTCCCCCGCCCACCCCAGGAATTGTTGACGACCTGGATGTTGTACTTCGCCCTGTTGTCGATCATCCAGTCCACCGCCGCGAGCACCATGATGTTGATGATGTGCAGCCCCTCGCCGACTGCGAGTCCAATAAGGTCGGCCCCGGGCGCGACACCCTTGTACTTGAGCCGCGATGCGGTGCCATTGCCGCCGGCAATGCCCGCGACGTGGGTACCATGCCCGCTCGTGTTGTCCGTGTTGACGACGTTCTCGACGTACAGCTCGGCGTGCAGGCAGGGATCGGTCGGCTCACAGTAGAGATTGGCCACATCGCCAGTGAACTTGACGTTCTGCACGGTCTTGGTGCCAAACGCGAGGTCGGGATGGAGCCCGTTGATGCCACTGTCCATGATCGCGATCCCCACCCCTTCGCCGGTGATACCGAGCTGGGTATGCACGGCGTCGGCCTTGATCGTGGCAACGCTCTCGAACAGGAGTAACGGCTCCCGCTCGTTAGGATAGACACCGGTCACCCCGGGGATCGCACTCAGAGCGGCTACCTGGCCGGCGGTGATGTACGCGCCGACGACGGAAAGGTGCTTGAAAGGCCTAACGGCGGCACCGAGGTTCTGCGCCGCCGCCACGACGGCGGCACTCGTCGTCACGCCCTCATCGAAGTTGATGATGACTTCCAGCTTCTCCGCTGCGCCGGTGACAGCAAGACTCGCGGCGAGCCCCGGTGCCACCTTCGACTGAAGGCCTGGGCGGGCGGCAACTGGCGAGTCGCTACAGGCGGCGACCGCGACCAGCGCGAATAGCGCGACGCCCTGTCGATACACGTTATGCTGGCTCATTCCTCTCACCTCTGTTGATTAGCGACGTGCCCGACGGGCAGCGCCATACACATCCAGATAGCCACTGCCAACTTCGAACTCGGCGTAGCCGCGAAGTGGTCCAGCCGACTTCCGGAGGATCCCCAACACCTGGTTGGGTGTGAGTCGGCCGCCAGCCGCCTCCTGGATCACCGCCACCGCGCCCGCCACGTGCGGCGCGGCCATGGACGTGCCGGACGCGCAAGTGAACAGCCCAACATGTTGCACCGCGATGTTGCAGATGTTCGCGTCGTGGTTCAGGTCGAGCGCGTTCATTACCGTACCGGTCGACGCCCTTGTCGAAACGATGTGCACGCCGGGCGCGGTGATGTCGGGGTGATACATGCCGTCGCCCGGAATCCCGCGCGACGAGAAGTCAGCCAGGACAGGCTCACGATTGGCGGGAGTCTGGTCGGCGCAGTGTGCCACCGAGTTGGTGGGATCCTGCACGCCAAGCTTGCAGCCTGCCGCGACACTGATCACCCAAGGCGGCACGCTGTAAGGGTTCATCGTGTTCTCGCCAGGACCCTCGTTTCCGGCGGCGAAGACGACCGTGATTCCTCCGTCGTAGACCGCGCGCGTAGCCTTGTTGACGGGATCGTTGGGATCGAACGCTCCGGTAATGCCCCACGAGTTGTTGACGACCTTGATGTTGTGCGCCGCGGCGTTGTCGAGGACATAGTCGAAACCCGCCAGCACCCAGAAGATGAAGAGGATGTCGCCGGCGCCGATCCCGATCAGATTCGCGTCCGGCGCCACACCTCGATAAATACCCGCCGTACTCCCGGCGCCGTTCCCGGCGGCGATCCCCGCCACGTGCGTTCCGTGACCGACCGAGGTCTCGCTGTTCGCGACGTTGTCGACGAAGAGCGTTGCGGCGGGCCTCACCGGCGCATTGTCGCTGAACGTCACGACGTCAGCGAGATTCGCGATGTACTTCACGTTCCTCACCGTCTTCGTCGGGTACGTGAGGCCTGGGTTGTAGAGACCGTCGATGCCGGAGTCGAGAATGGCGACGCCCACGCCGCGCCCGGTAAAGCCCTGCCCCGTGCCATTCCACGTCCACGCGAGATCGGCGCGAATGGCCTTCGTGCTCTCGTACAGCGCATACTCGAGCTGTCTGTTGCGGTAGACGCTCTCCACGCCTGGGGCAGCCGCGATCGTGCTAATGGCGGCGGGCGTGGCGATCGCGTAGACCATCGGCAGATGCTTGAAGCCGATCGTCCCGGCACCTAACGAATGCAGTCGGCTGGCGACGGCCGCACCGGTGGTGACCGTCGGATCAAAGGAGACGATGACTTCGAGCGTCGTCGCCGCCGGCGCGTTCCGGAGGACATCCGCCAGCGCCGCTTCGACGACGTTGACTCCCGGACGCGTGCCGGGTGTCGCCTCGAACGCCGCCCACTGGGCAGCCACATCCGCCTCACCCCAGTCAGCGTCCGCTGCGACCGAGGCCGTTGGGCGAACCCCGGTAGCGAGCGGATTGGTCGGCTCATCGGCGCATGCCGTGAGCGCGATGAACCACAACCCCAACAGCAGTGGCTTCCGCATGGTCGTGCTCTCCTTGCGCGTGGTGTATTGACGGCCCAAACGGAGGGCATCGACCTATCCGAGTGCCGGTCGGGCTGCCCACCGTCATTTGTTTGAGCGGCGAAACTCTCAATGGTCGGGACGCGCGCCACTATTGGGCGATCTACTCATTCTGGCGGACCCAACCACCTTAGAAGTGAGAGCCGATGGCCCGAATCGAGCAGTGAGCGGCTCCGGCGCCCACATCCTCATGCTCACGCACCAGCTTTCCTGTCCTCTCCTGATTGGCCGCGAAGCCGAGCTCGAAGCGCTTGGCGCGCTTCTCGAGCGAGTGGTGGCGGGGCAGGGGCAGATGGTGTTCGTTACCGGCGACGCGGGGATCGGCAAAAGCAGGCTTTGCCGAGACTTGCGGCAACGCGCGGCTGACCGCGGGCTGCGAGTACTCGTGGGACGCTGCGGCGCGCAATCCGCGCTGCCGTACGGGCCGTTCATGGACGCGCTCCGCTTCCGATTGGCGAAGGGCGAGCGCGAGGAAGCGGCGCGCGTGCTGGGACCGCTGGCCTCTCGCCTTGCCCGGCTCCTTCCCGAGTTGCGACGCGAAGCGGACTCGCGGGCATCGGATCCGGATGAATTCGCGCCGCCGCCAACACATCCCTTCGAATCCATCTTCGAGGCGTTCGAGCGTCTGGCCGAGCTGGGGCCGTTTGTGCTTGTGCTCGAGGACCTGCAATACGCCGACGCCACCTCGCGGGAGCTGCTTCACTTTCTGGCCCACCGCATTCAGACGCTGCCGTTGATGATCGTCGGCACGGCCCGGTCCGACGAGCTGCACACCCGGCATCCGCTCAGGCGCCTCATCGCGTCGCTCACCGTCGAGCGGTTGGGCCGCGAGATCGTGCTGGTCCCGCTGACGGAGGACGGCGTTGGACGGATGATCGCGGCGATCGTCGGAAGCGAGCCGTCTCCGAGCTTCGTCGAAGCGGTCACAAGCCGCAGCGATGGGAATCCGTTCTTCGTCGAAGAGCTGTTGAAGGGACTCGCCGACCGAGACCAGCTCCAGGCCGATGCGCACGCCGATGCCGCGGAGATTCATCTTCCGCGGACCCTGCGCGAGATAGTGCTCGCGCGGCTGGAGCCGTTAGGCGAGCACGCCTTTTCCGTGCTGTCCACGGCGGCCGTCATCGGTCGACGGTTCGACTTCGACGTGCTCCAGCGCGTGACTGGGCTCGAAGAGGAGGCGCTGCTGGGAATCATCGAGCAGCTGGTCGAGCATCAAGTGCTCGTGGAAGAGCGCGGTTCGGGTGAGTGGTTCGCCTTCCGGCATGCGCTGACCCAGGAGGTTCTCTACCGGAGCCTCGTCGCGCGGCGCCGCCGGTTGCTGCACCGGCAGGTCGCCGCCGTCCTGGAGACGCGTCCATCGACAGGGCTCGAGCTGTCGCGTGAGGCGATCGCGTTCCACTACCGCGCCGGGGGCGATGCTGAGCGTGCGCGGCCGCATGCTGTCCTGGCCGGTGACCAGGCCTTGAGGCTTTCCGCCTGGCGAGATGCGGAATCCTGGTACGAGCGCGCGCTCGAATCTGCGGACGGGAGGAAGCCGGATCAGGCGCTGGAGGCGCAGGTCATGGAGAAGCTCGCGTACGTGAGCTGGTGGCAGGGACGCGCCGAGTTCGCCCTCTCGTATACCGAGAAGGCGCTCGCCCTACGCCGCGCGCTCGGTGAGCCGCGGGCACTATCTGCCGCGCTTCGTCATGCGGGGCTCCTCCACGGCTACCATCGAGGCGACTGGGCGCGCGGAATCGTCCTGGTGCGCGAGTCACTGGCGGTGCTCGAGCCCGCGCCCGAGGGACCGGAGACGGCCCGAGCGGCGAACGACCTGGGCCGTCTGCTCATCGGTGCAGCAGAGCTCGACGATGCCGCCCGGTGGCTCGGCTACGGACTCACGGTAGCCAGACGTCTCGACAAGCCCGTGGAGGAAGCGTTGGCGCTGGCCGAACTGGGGTACGTGGCGGTCATGCGCGGTCAGGTCGCGGTCGGGTCGTCCTGGCTGGAGTCGGCACGCGAACGGATACAGTGTCAGCGATTGCCTCTCGACCGCGCGACCGGCATCTACTACGCCGGCGTTTTGGCACTGGAGGTGGCGCACGAAAACGACCGGGCGCGTGTGTGGATTGGGGCGGCGACAGAATACTGTGAGCGTCACGGCATGGCCGCAAACCAGGCAATCAACGATGCCTTACGAGCGTCGCTCGATTGCCGGAAGGGTACCGGGACGGCGGACGCACTCGAGCTGGCCGAATCCGCCGTCGATGCGCTTCGTGCGGCACAACGGGTGGAAGTGCGTGACGCGCTTCGCGTTCTCGGCGACATCTATCGGCTCCGCGGCGACGTCGTCTCCGCCGGCGACGCTTACTCCGAGGCGGCGCGTCTCGGCGATCGCACGAGCGAGGCGGGGATCGCCCTGTCGCTGTTGGCGAGCGGACGAGCTGGGGACGCCGCGCATCGACTCGAAGTGTTGGCCAAAAGCATTGACGCGGACCAGCATCTGGTGCGCATTCACTTCCTGGCGCCGGCAATCGAGGCGAGCGTTGCCGCGTCCCGATTCGCCGAAGCGTTCGAGATGCTGGATCTGCTCCAGCACCACGTGGATGAGTCGGACAGCCGCGCCGCCGCCGCGATGCTGGCTTCTGTCGCTGGCCGTGTCGCCGCCGCCAGTGGGGACGTGAGCGCCGCCATCATGCATCTCGAGCGCGCGGCCTCCGGTTGGTCGTCGTTAGGTGAGCCGTTGGAGCAGGCCCGTGCGGTCGCGGAGCTGGCGCGGATTCTAATCTCGACGGATCGAGATGTCCCCGGCGGATCGAGTCTGGGACGAGACGCGACGCGAACGCTCGACGCGATCGGTGCGACGGCCGAGGCCGGGAGGGTGCGACGGATGCTGCGGCGGGTAGGGATTCGCGTGCGCTCCCGTCCCCTGTCGGCTCCTCCCGCGACCGAGGCGGCCCCCTATGGGCTTACGACGCGCGAAACTGAGGTGCTGCGCGAGCTGGTCGCAGGGGGGACGAACAAGGAGATTGCAGCGGCGCTCGGCATCAGCGAGAAGACGGCGAGCATCCACGTGAGCCACATTCTGGCGAAGCTGGAGTGTGCGACTCGCACTCAGGCGGCAGGCATGGCACTCGCTCAGGGGCTACTCCGCTGATGGTGGCGCCGATTATCCTCTGCGGCGACGCCGCCTTTGCCATTCTTCTTTAGCAAAGAACGCTCAGCGAGGCCGATCAGAGCCTGACGCGCGACTCCGGCCGTCGTCGAGGGGCACGCCGATACCTTCCCCTCGACGATTTCTCAGACCACGAGGGACGCCTAAGGAGCGGGCGTGATGATGCCGAAAGTGTTAGGGCCCCGCTCGGGGGAGCCGGTCAACCACACACGCGCCCCGACGAGGCTGTGGAGATCGGCTGGCGGATTGCCCAGTGGCACACGCCGAGTCGCGGTCCGGAGGTAGAGGGCATTGCCGTCGTGCTCGAGCACCCCGTCCAGGGCCGGCTGCCCATCCGCGGAGAGGACCGTGAAGTCGCGAACCATGACCTCGCCACCAGGGGTGCGAGAACCCCGCACGGCCACGTCCAGCCCAGCTATCCGGCGCAGGGAAGGTAACGCGGGGCCGGTCAGCGTGCGGTTGCCGACGTCTGTCGTGCGGAGTTGGACCTGGGTAACCGGAGCGTTTCCGACGATCGTGATCGTGCCCCGCAGCTCGATCACGCCAACGTCGCGGGGCGAAGGCGGAGTGGGAGGGCGAGTGCCGGGCGGGTTCGCGGGCGGTCTTCCCGTTCCAGGGCGACGCCCTCCGTGCTGCGAAGATCCACTGTCCGATGAAACCGCCGGTTCGGCCGTATCCGTCGTCTCGCTGGCGGGGGCGGCCGATGACTCGCCCCCAGGGTCGCGGCGATCCCCGCCGCACGCGGCCACGATCGCGATCATGAGGGTCATGCCTAACGCCGTACGGCATGGCATTCTTCTCACTTCGTGCGCGCCAGCGCTGCCTCCACGGTCGTGGGAACGCTCGCAGTCTGGCTCGTGAGCCGCACGGTCGCTGGCGTCGCGCCCACCGCGAATCGGAAAAAGACGCCGCCGCCGCCAGACAGGGTGACGGGAATTGACGTCGCCGCGGTGAGCTGCCGCGTCTTGAGCGGATAGCCACTCGAGATTGCCGGGAAGATGGACCGATAGTTCCAGCTGAGCTGCTGAAAGGGTTGCGGCACGCCCGGGAGCGCATCGTCCGCGTACACACTCACGGTCCAGTCCCGGACTCGCGGAACACCTTCACCGAACACCTTGGTGAAGTTCGCGAGGCCGACTTCCGTGTTGTTGACGAGCGCGAACCATATGGGTTGCTGCGCCGGCGACTTCCGGTCTGCCGCGTAGCGCAGCAGCGCCCATGCCGAACCGCGAGTAGCGAGGTCGTCGTCGAATTGATACGGAGAATTGCGCTCCGGTTCCTCGAGATGCTTTCTCAGCCGGCCGAAGTTTGACACCTGGTACGCGTTCGCGGCGTCGAGAGTTCGTTGCGACGAGCGAAGGCGCGCGAGATCGATGTTCATCAGTGGCGCGAGTCCTGACGCCCGATAGAAGACAAGCTCCTCGGCGATATGGCTCAGGCCTTCGTTGAGCCAGACCACTTCGAACTCGTTCGCGTTGTTGATGAAGAGGCGCCGCGATGCATTGATGAGATGCTGGAACTCGTGCGCCAGTACTCCGATAGTGGCGCGAGTCACCTGTTCTTTGGTTCGCGTGTTGTTATTCACGACGCCACCCGGATCGGGTACGAGCATGTAGAACATCTCCGCCTCATTGCTGCCCTCGCACCCCCCGAAATCTCCCGTCGCGGTTCTGGGAAGGAGGTCGCGTCCGAAGAAGAAACCGCCGACTACCGACGAGTCGCCCTCTTCGGTGAGCTCGTTGACCGCGCGTGTGAAGAAGATCAGGCTCCTGCCATTTTCGTCGATGTCGGCAGGCTCGCCGAAATTCTCCACGTTCACAGGATATACCAGCGTGTCGAAGGCGATCGCGAACGCCTGGTAATCCTGGTCGGTGAAGCCTCCGTCGGGATTGGCCGAGTCCGCGACGATGATCGCACGCTGGCTTATTGCGCGTACGATGCCGACGCGATCGGATCGGCCAGTGCACGCACTGGTCGAGGCGTTGAGGATTATCCGGTCGCCAACGTTGGGCGCCGCAGCGATGCGACTGAATCGCGCGGCAGTGGGCGGTGCGTGCCATGATCGGGCAGCAGGCGCCAACTCCCGGAGGACACGGCGCTCTCGCTCGCGTAACGCGCTCTCGAAGCTGTGGTCGGGTTCAAGACCCCGGGCCGCTGCGGCAGTCGTAAGCGAAAGCAGCTGCGATGGAACGAGCGCCGGGTTAGGGGGACCGGATGCAGCGGAGGTGTTCTCGCCGGCGGCTTCGACCTGCAAGTTCGACGCGCCCGTCGGGCTGCCATTGAACACAACGAGCGCGTACTCGCCGCTGCCCACCACGAACGTGCTCTTCTCCGCCGCGGTAAGGTAGCGGACTTCGCCGACCTGGAGCGCGATGGCGTCACCGCGCGCTCCGGGAGGCGCCGTCGGTTGGTCCTTTGCGCACGCCAGGGCCGCGCTTCCCGCGAGAACGAGCACACTCGTAAGCCGCCCACGCACTATGCTCACCTGACCTCTCCACTCGATGGACGTGTCGACCGTGCCCGGGCCGGCGCCGGCGTTTCAATGAATGCATCTTCCGCACCCGCCGTCTGGCTTAGCGCGGTGGTTGGCAGTTCTCGGAGGCGGGAAGCCAACGCTCGCGAGAACGGCTTGCTGACTGGATTCGCAAGCGGCCTCGGTCGCGAGGGTCGTCAGGCATTTTCGCGAGGCCAGCCATCCCTGGGCCGGCATTGAAAAGATGACGGACATCACTGCGGCGATCGATACATTCGCGCGTTATGAGAGACTCCGAGTGGGACATCCGCCGCGAGGGCCGCGCTTGGGAGGAGGATGAAGCCATGCAGCGGTACGAGCTGACGCCGGAGAAGATAGAGATGGTCAAGGGCAAGCTTCTCTGGGACGACGAGGACCGAGTCACGATGCTCGGACTTCTTCTCGAGAACGTCGGAGCCGATCGGGCCGTACGGCTCGGCAACCCCGACGTGTGGCGCGCGGCCGTACGTAATCTCGACGCCCCCTGACAGAGTCGGCGTTTCTTGATCGGCAGGGGTTGAGGGTGACGTCGACTCTTGAGAGGGTGGCGGCTAGCTCGGGTCTCGCCGTCGCGGTTCGCGGACGGCACGCGGCCCGTGACCGGCGCGGGAAGCGTCAGCGTCGTGAGGCCCGGCTGTGCTCGGCGGTTCGGAGCCGTGCTCTACCGGACGCCCCGTGACGACAGCGTACAGCACGTCCGGGTCGAGATCCGCGCCGTTTGGCCAGATAACGGTCTTGAGCTCCGGGTGCACAGCCACCTTAGCGAACTCGCGCGGGTCACGAAGCGCGGCGAACACGCCTGTGAAGTCCACCAATCGGCTGATATCGACGTCGCCTTCCGTGCCATCCGCGAAACGGAGGTGGAGCGTATGAGCACGTACGACGTGGGCATCCAGGATGTCGTTGAGCATGATTACTCGAGCGGTGCGATCGGGTTGAGCGGTTGCTGATTCGACGCAAGACGCCAGTTCTCCATCAGTTCGTCCTGATGTTGCGCGCCCCACTCGGTGACCATCCCGAGTGCGCGCCGTGACAGACGACCGCGGAGGACAACCAATGATTCGATCGCGATGAGGGCCGTCTCATCCCCGTAGCGGACATGAAAGTGTGGAGGAGCGTGGTCACCATAGTACATGGCGATGATGATACCGAAGAATCGGCTGATCTCGGGCACCGACCTCCTCGATCGTCAACATAGCTGCACGCCGTCCCGCCAGGGAAGCGTTAGACCTCGAGAGCGTTGCAAAACGCGCCGAGAATGTGAGAATATGGGGTCGAGTCGAGTCGACCTCATCGGTCCATTTCATCCAGGGGCGAGAAGGTCACGCAGCGATGCGCGATGTGTCGACCCCACGCCCCGCCGCTCACGATGCTCAGCGAACCGCGTCAGCACCCCATACGGCCTCGCTTGGGGTCGCTAACTACCGGTGGACGTGTATCGGCGCACGCCGAATCCCCACACCCAAGGCGAAACAGACAGAAACACGAACCCGACAGGCGTGAGCGGCAGCAGCCAATCGGGTGCGCCGGTTCGGTTCGCATGTCCCAACACGGCAGCGACAGGCAAGTACGACACGCACCCGAGCGGCACGACGAAGGTGAGAAAGTCGCGAAACCAGCGCGTGTAGATGTCGAGCGGGTATTGCCCCGCCTCCACGCCGCCGTACGTCAGCGTGTTCGCGACTTCGAGACTCTCGACGGTCCAGAAGGCGAGCGTCGCCTGGAGCACGAGGATTCCCGAGAAGAGGGCGACGCCGCCGGCGACGGCGAAGGACAGAATCGCCCAGCTCTGCCAGGTGAAGTCGATGGTCAAGAGATTCACCGCCACTCCCCACGCGAGCATTCCCTGCGCGAGCCGTCCGATGCGGGAGCGGGACGAGGCTCCCGCGGAGAGCACGATCAGGATCGGCCCGAGACCCAAGTTCACTCCCCGGTCGGAGAGCGTGGCGACGACGAGGATGTCGAGGATCGTCGACACCGCCGACGCGAGCGCGACGACGAGCACCATCGAACCGGCGAACAGGAGCGCCGCGTTCATGCCCGCCGGTGGCGACAGCGCCCACTCCGACAGCCCTGTTAAAGGAAAGAGGACGCCCGTCAGGAGGATCATCGGGATCGCCCGCAGGAGAGGGCTCGCCGTTCTGAGAGCGACGGCGCGGGCGTACCAGAACGTGTGCGCGTCGACTGGACGCAGTCGCTCGTACAGCACATCGCCGGTGCGCACCATGCGAGTGACTTCCGGATCCACCGACCACGGCAGTAGGCGGAGGAAGGCCTGCGCGAGCCAGATGTAATCGATCGTCTGGCGCATGGTCATCGGCGTCGTCGCCGCGCCGGTGAAGAACGCGGTGAGGACCATGATCTTGATCGCGCCCCACCAGCACTGCGTGACGAAGCCGGCCAGCGCGGCGGCGCGATACTGGAGCAGCAGGCGAAAGCGCGCTCCGGCCACGGCGAGGTACGGGCGCGCGAGCGACGAGATCACGTCACCCCTCGAGCGCGTGCAGCGCGTAGAAGCGGGCTATCACCTCCTCGATAGGCGGCGGCTCCACGTGCACATCTTCGACTTCGTACCGCGAGGCGATGTGCGCGATGAGCTCGTGCGCCGGGACCCTTCCGGGACCGAACGCCAGCTCGATCGACCGGCCCTCGCGCCGGCGCACGGTTGCGAGCCGAGCGCTTCGACGTCGCGGGCGAAATGCACGCACAGCCGATGCTCGGCCAGCACGCCGCGGCGGAGCGCGGCGAGGGTGCCGTCGGCGAGGACGAGTCCGTTGCCGATGACGATCACGCGCTCGGTGAGCGCCTCGATGTCGTGCATGTCGTGCGTCGTGAGGATCACCGTCACGCCGCGCTCGCGATTGAGCTTCTTCACGAAGTCGCGCACGGCGAGCTTGGCGACGGCATCGAGGCCGATCGTCGGCTCGTCGAGGAACAGCACGCGCGGCTCGTGCACCATGCTGGCGGCGATCTCGCAGCGCATGCGCTGGCCGAGCGAGAGCTGTCGGACTGGGATGTCGAGGAGGCGCTCGAGGTCGAGAAGGGTTGTTAATTCATCTTTGGTTCGCTTGTACTGGTTTGAGGGGACGCGGTAGATGTCGCGGAGGAGCTCGAGGCTCTCGACTACTGGGAGGTCCCACCAGAGCTGGGTGCGCTGGCCGAACACCGCGCCGATGCGGGCGACGTGGCGGACGCGCTCGCGCCAGGGGACGAGGCCGCCGACTTCGCAGCGGCCGCTGGAGGGCTCGAGGATGCCGCACAGGATCTTGAGGGTGGTCGACTTGCCGGCGCCGTTAGGGCCGATCAGGCCGAGGAGTTCGCCCTCGGTGAGCGCGAAACTGATCCCCTTCAAGGCGTCGATCGTGCGCGAGCGGCGGCGGAGGGGGCCCGTGAACGCGCCGAGGGCGCCGGGCTCGCGTTCGGCGACGCGGAAGGACTTCGTGAGGTGTTCGACCACGATCTCGGATGAGGCCATGTCGGACTCGGAGGAGCGGCGACGGTGGGACGGCGAGGCGCGCCGAACCGGGCGATCGCTTTGACGCGGTGCTGATCTCCGCAATGGGACGCTGAACTACTTCGCGGTGGACGGCCGGTTAGTTTCAACTACCGCATGCTCTCCTCTCTTGCACTTACGCACATTGCGTAATAATATACGCGATATGCGTAAGCCCGCAGGGCTCGTGGCGCTCTTTCCGTCGGTGCGAGGCGATCTGCTCACCGCCACACTGACGCAGCCCGAGAAGTGGTGGTACCTCTCCGAGTTGGCGGAATTCCTGGGGACGAGACCGTCGAGTCTGCAGCGCGAGCTGAAGGCGCTCGTCGATGGCGGCATTCTGCAAGCACGTCGGGAAGGCACCCGCGCCTACTTCAAAGCCGACACGCGGTCACCGCTGTTTCCCGAGCTTCGAGGCCTCATCGACAAAACGGCGGGCGTGGTGCCAACGCTCCGTGAGGCCCTGCGCCCGCTGAACTCGCGAATCGCGTGCGCGTTCGTGTATGGGTCAATCGCCCGCGGCGACGAGCATGCGCTGAGCGACGTCGACCTTCTTGTGGTCGGCGAGGTGGGTCTGGCAGATCTCACGCCGGCGCTCCGAAGGGTAGAGGCCAGGTTGGGACGCGAGGTCAACGTCACCAACTACTCAACGCGCGAGTTGCGGAAGAGGGCGGCGGCCAAGGAACACTTCGTGTCCGAGGTGCTGCGCCGTCCGAAAACCTTCGTGAAGGGCGGGCAGCGTGACCTGGACGCAATTACTGGCAAACCGCGACGTCCAGCGCCATAAGACGTCGAAACGAGAGCTCGATGAGATGCGCGCCCTGATCGCCCGCGACTTGGCAGACGCGCAGGTGCAGGGCCTTTCGGCCGACCGGCGGTTCGCCACCGCCTACAATGCGGCCCTTCAGTCGGCGACGATGGCCATCGCGTGCGCCGGCTATCGCGTCACCGCCAAGATCGGGCATCACAAGGTCACAGTGGATGCGACCCGCCTCGCCCTCGGTGCCGCCGCGGGCCCGTACGCCGACTACCTCGAGACTTGTCGCCGCAAACGAAATGTGATCGACTACACCCGCGCCGACGTCGCTACCGATAGCGAAGCTGACGAGATGGTCACGAAGGCGAAGGAATTTCACGAGCTCGTGGAGATGTGGATTGGGTCGAAGTTCGCTCGGCTGAAGCGGTGAACGGCTTATTAGCCGGTGGGCCACCGTGACCACGCACGTGCCGTTGCGTGTCACGGTGAGCGACGGAAGACGCCACGCACGCGGTCGAGAATCGAGGGCCGAGCATCGCCGAGCCACCGCTCGAACTCGGCCGGATTCTCGACGATCAGCTTTCGCCCGCTCCGCTCGTACTTGAGCGTCTGCGGTACAAGCCCGAGATACGGCGTGATCTCGTGGTGCTGGAGATCGTCAGTGAACTCGATCGTCAGGCGGTCGCGCTCGCGTCGAAGCGTTGCCTGCTTCTTTCGATGGATGAGGTCGCGCCACCGTATGCTTCCAGGGTCGTAGATCTCCTCGAGCGGCCGCGCGGGAAAGAACTCCGGGACCTTCCGCCCCGCGTGCGCGTACATCCGCTGCGTGACCTCGCGCGCGAGATGGAGCTCATCATCGCGCGGCTCCAGGAGCACCTGAAGGTTGTCGAGGTAAGCCCAAGAGAACCATCGAAAGAGCGGGCTCGCCGTCTCGAAGAACTTCGCGAGTCGCGCCTTGTTCCGCTCCGACGGCGCGAAGTGGACGTCGAAGTCGATGCGCTTGACGCGCGTCTTCGCCCACTCGGGAAGGGTAGGGCGGTTCGATGCGATCACGATCTGGGGTGAGACGCCATCGGCGGTCCACCAGCTTTCCCAGTGCGACTTCACGATGTCCTCGAACGATGACCGCTGCGACGGGTTCACATCGTCGAACACCAGCGGGAAACTGGTGTGATGCAGCGAGGCGCTCTGGACGCGACTCTTCGTCAGCTCGGTGCTCGCCAGTGGCTGCACGCGCTGTCCGGTGAGGAGAAAGAGCGCGAACCGGAGAAAGGTTGTCTTCCCGTTGCTCGACGGTCCGTACAGATAGAGCATCTTGGGCCCGCGACGCTCGAGCGCACCGTGCCGCTGGCGCATGATGCGCATCTGCTCGTTGGCGAATGGAGCGGCGAGCATGTACAGCGTCGCCTCGTACATCGACGTCTTGGCGAGGAGCGGCGCCGGCGCCTTGCCCCAATCGACCGACTCAATGTACCCCTCGAGCTCCCCAAGCGCCGCATCGACCGCGTTAGGCGCAGCCAGGGGTGCCGTGAGAGTCGCGAGCTCGCCACGCATCGCGAGGCGTACCTGTCGCGATGCGATGTCGACGGTGAGCATCGGGAGCTGCAGCGTCTGCTCGGCGTACGTGAGATACGAGGCGCGGTCCACGCGGGCGACGTCACCCATCACCGAGGCACCGATTCGAGCGAGCGCCTTCTCGGTCTGCTTTCGTGCCGCGCCATCCTTGGGGAGCTGAAGGGTGAACACAGGCTCAGTGGTGGCGCGAGTCGGATCGAGCACCCATCCCGTGAGCTCGCCGAGGACCTGGGAGACTGGCGAGGCGGGCTCGGTGGCGTCGGCGCCACTGAGCCAGGCCTCGACGATCTGTACCCGCGGGAGCTCGGGCTTTTCGCGGAACAACCTGAGAAGGTCGTCCATGAAAAGTCTGCACTCCCGCTTGTGCGCGTCGTAGTCCCGCCGGACTTGTTCGAGCCACGCATCACCCTCGGTAAGGTCGACATACCAGGCGTAGTTGGTCTGCCGTGTCGCCTCACGAGCGGACCAGGTGAGGTTGGCGCTGGTCATGATGACGCGCGTCGTGCGGTCGCGGGTGAGCAGGCAGAGCTTGGTGTGGATCGTTTTCCGCGGCACGTAGATCGCCAATCGCCCGTCCTCTATGCCGCGTGCCGGCCGCTCGACGAGGTCGGTGCCCGCAAGGCGAAGCGACTCGGGCTCAATCGCCGTCAGGCTGTCACCGAGGACGAGCTCGAGCGTCTCGAAGCCCTGAGCATCGAGGACGTCGAGGACGACGTCAGGTGACGCGACGTACGTAATCGCCCGGGCGACAGGAAACCCGGCGATAAGCGCCGCGAGGTCGCCTCGCCTCGTGATGACCTTCGACTTGAGCTGCGCGAGGTCGAAGAGGGATGGCTGCTGCACCATGAGACCGTCTTCCCTCACTCTGCCGGAGTCGTGTCGCCAAGGAGAGCAAGTAGCTCGGCGGGGGTCTGAATGGGAACGGGGGCGTCCTTGAAGTCGCGAACGTTCCTCGTCACCAGGACCTGGGCGCCCGCGCGCAGGCAGGCCGCTACCTGCACGGCGTCCTCGAAGTCGGTGAGCTCGAGTGCCAGCGCGCGACGAAAATCATCGCTGCCGAGCTCCACGACGTCGACGATTTCGAGCAGATCGCTCACGGCGGTGGCGGCGACGTTTCGCCCGCGTTCCCGTTCGACGATGTAATGAATCGTCGTGAGCGCGTGACCGGCGACGTAACCGCGTACGATACCGCGCGCGGCGGCATCGAGCACCGCCGTCGCGACATCCACCCATGGTTTCCGCGCGAGCACGACGTCGAGCAACACGTTCGTGTCGAACAGCGCGACGGTCCGGGGCGCCGCGGTTCTCTCGGGTACCGGCGTCTCCGCAACGCGACTCGCGCGGCGCGAGGCCGAACGCGGAGTCCTGCGCGAGGGCATGCGTCAGCCCGACCCGTACTTGCGACGGAGGTGCCGGCGGTACTCCTCTGATGCGGCTTCGGCGCCGGCGGCGATCCCGCGCAGCCGCCGGACGACGGGCGACAGTGGCTCCAGTCGCTCGTCGGCGGGAAGCGAGCGGAGATAATCGTTCACCAGGCGCGACACGCTGGTGCCGTGCAGCCGGCTGTAGATCTCTCCGCGTTCGAGCGCGTCGACGTCCAGCGACAGGTTCGTCGGTCGTTTTCTCGTCTTACTTCCGGGCTTCGACCGGGGCCTGGGCGGGCGGGAGCGGGGCATTGGTTCCTCATGCGCATGGTTCTACTCAAAGTATGCGCATAAGGGGATCGTCGCTCAAGGGCCGAGATGGATTCGGTGCGCGGCGACCTTTCAACTCGACGCCGACCCGTAGGCGCGAAGGCCGCGCCCGACCTCCTGGACCTGGAGACGGCAACTCACGTTGCCGCGCCGCCGCGCGCGCCGCATCATGAGCCGAATGCGCGAGCCACCGATCCGCCGGCGCTCCGGCCGAAGGCCTCCGTTACGCCCGGAGCGTGGCCAGCCGGACGCAGAGCTGCGGCTGCTCTCGCCGTCGGCGTCCGAGATGCTGCACCACCTCTGCGACGTGTACGGTGCGCTCGGCAAGCTGCTGCCGGAGGCGCGGGAGATGACCCCTTTCCTCGATCTCGTCGCGGAGAACAGCCGCGAGGGACGGCACATCGCCCGCGGACTGCGCGAGACGGTACGACTCATCCTTCGTGAGGCCGCTGGTAGCGACGACGGGCATCCGGTGGAAACCGCAGGAGCGGCCGGCGGTGGCGAGGGAAACGGCGGAGGTCCGGCCGATCAGTTGGAGCTCACGCCGGATCTGGCGGCTGCGTCGACGGAGGAGATCACGGAAGTCGATGCGGCATCCGCCTTCGTCGCTGCCGCGGCGCTCATCGCCGAGGTCGGCTACTGCGAGTACGTGGCTCGCGTCTTCCCGGTGCCCATGCCCGACGGGTCGTTCGCGCTGTCATGGATTCCGTTGACGCGCGAGGCAGCGGCCGTCGCGCTGGTCGAGCGGGTGATGGAGCGGCTGGAGCTGTGGGCGAGCCGCGAGGAGATTGGCGCGTTCGAGCGCGAGGCGAGCCGCTACTGGTTCGAGCGGTTCAGCGCGCCGCCGACGGACCAGGGCCTGTTCGCGCGCACTGTTCGCGAGCAGGAGTTCACCGTCGCCGGCCGTCCGTTCGTCTCCCTCGGCGACACCGTCGCGCACAGCTACCAGGTCGCCCGTGGGCGCACGCTCCCGGCCGCGGTGCGGCGCGTGCTGCGCGGACTCGTTCAGTCGTGGCCAAGTCTGTTCGTGGTGCGGCGGCGAGAGGGGCGATCGGCGCTGATGGAGGACCTGCGAGACGGGCGGACGCACGTCGTCGTCGAGCATAACGACGAGCTGATATACGAGCCCGGCTTTGCGGCACTCGGGCGGCTGCTGCCGGTGGGAGGAGGGAGGCATCTGCGCTCGCCGGGGATGTTCCTCGCCGAGTGGCCCGACGTGAATCAGCACGGTCGCGAAACACTCGCGAGCGCCGGGAAACTGGGACTCGCGCCCGAGCTTCTTCTGGAGGGAATGTTCGCCGCCAGTCAGGGGCAGAAGGTTCCGCGCCAAATCCGTCCCGCTCCGTCGCGGAAGGCCGCCGAGGAGATGCTCTTCGACTTCAGCATGGCGATGCGAGAGGGGGGCTCGCTCGGGAGACGCCGGTGGACGAGGCACCGGCGGAGCTTCGCGCGTTCGGCTCGGAGCCGGGGCGGGCGGTGCTGGAGATGCAGGTCGACCAGGTGCTCGTGGAGTGGTTTAGCGCCTTGAGCGAGCAGGCGCGGGCGGGAAAGTCGCCGTCCGGCGTCGGTCGCGGCGGGACTTCGAAACGGCGGAAGAAGAAACGCGGGCGGTGACGGTCGACTGACGGCAGGCGTACCAGAACGTGTGCGTAACGAAGCCGGCCAGCGCGGCGGCGCGGTACTGGAGCAGCAGGCGAAAGCGCGCTCCCGCGACGGCGAGGTATGGGCGCGGATTGAAGTCCCCCGAGCTGACGGACGGGGTCGTCTAGGTCTTCAACGGCTCCGTTCCTTCGCTGAGAATCCGCAGATACGGGGCGTAACTGAACACCCGATTCCGCTTCCGGCCAGTCAACTCGGTGACGATTCCAGCCGATTGAAGCGCACCGAGTGACTTCAGCACCGCTGGGAGGGTTATTCCGGTCCGTGTAACCAACTGGGGAGCGGACGCAATCGGCCGCTCCTGCAGGGCGTGGTGAATCCGCAGCGCACTCCCGGCGCCCCTGCCTAACGTCCGAATGCGTTCCCGATCTTCGCGCGAGAGCTGCACCAGTCGCTGTACGGTCATCACCGCGCCCGCGGCGCCCTCCCGCACTCCGTCGGCGAAGAACCCTACCCAACGCTCCCATTCCCCTGCCTCACGAACGCGGGTCAGCAAATCGTAGTACTCCTTCCGGTGCTGCTTGAGATAGAGACTCAAGTATAGGAGTGGCTCGGCCAGGACCTTTTCGACGCAGAGCAAGAGCGTCACGAGAAGCCTTCCGACGCGTCCGTTGCCGTCGAGGAACGGGTGGATGCTCTCGAACTGCACGTGCGCCAACGCAGCCTTGAGAAGCGTGGGTGTGCGTTCCGGCTGGTCATGAAGCCACTTCTCGAGTTGCCCCATGCAGTCGGGGACCTGGTCGGCCGGCGGCGGCACGAAGGCGGCGTTGCCGGGTCGGCTTCCGCCAATCCAATTCTGCGACCGGCGAAACTCGCCAGCCTGGCGGTCGGCGCCTCGACCGCTCTGAAGGAGTATCCGGTGGATCTCCCGGATGAGGCGGTTGGACAGCGGAGCCCCATCACGAACACGCTGGAGTCCGTGCTCCATCGCGGCGACGTAATTCGATACCTCCAGCACGTCGCCCAGCGGTACTCCCGGAGTCTCCTCCGCCTCGTAGAGCAGCAGATCCGACAGCGACGACTGCGTCCCCTCGATCTGCGACGACAGCACCGCTTCCTTCCGCACGTACATGTAGAGGAAGAGGCGCGTGTCCGGCAGCAGCATGGTCGCGCTGTCGAGTCGTCCCAGCGCCAACAGCGAGGCGTCGAGGCGGTCGCGCAGCTCGGCGTCGATCGCGAGTGGGGGCTTCGGTGGAAGCGGAGCGGGAATGAACGCACGTACCCGTTCGCCGCCGACCGTCGATGTAGGCAGATAATGCCCGGTTGGGCCGCGTTTCACGGCGCGACTTGGCGATCTAGTTAAGGTTCGCAATTAGCACCTCTGACTAATTAACGATAACGCTATATCGTTAAGTAAGCCAGCAGGCCCGGGATTTCATCGGTTGCTCTCGGGGCGGGGTGGGACCGGGCTACAGGCAGCCGGACCCGTCGTTACCGGCGCTCGGCGACGACAGTTCGGGCCGCGTGCCAGTCGCCCAGGCGGCCCTTCAATGAGAGGTCGGGTCGGGCGGCGACGTACCGTAGAAACCATCCGAGGAGGCCGTCCCATTCGTCCGTATTCGCCGAGGATGTGGCCCCTCCCTGCGGTACGAGAAAGTCGGGAGGAAAGATCACTCTCGTACCGGTGTAGCGATCGATGAAACCGTCGCGCACGAAGATGCGTGTTGACTCCATGGCCCCGTACTTTCGCTTCGTTATCGGTTCTGGATCGAACTTGTACTCGCGATGCCGCACTACTGTAGCCGCATCGATGCCGGGATGACGAAAGCCGCTCGCAGACATCGGCGATGATCTTGGCCTTGTCACGCTTCGCAGCAGTAGCCATGTGCTGTCATCATCGACCCTGGAGGCGCGCTCGTCAACTCGACTGGGGCGGGCCGTCAGGCACCGCGTTGGTTCGAGACAGCATTGATCCAGCACAGCGCGTTGACCTGGCGAAGCTGCTCGACGGTGCGACAGACGGCGCCGAGCAGTTGGGGCGATGCGAAGATGACGGAGAGGCACCGCGCCCGCGAGATCGCGACATTCAGCCTGTTAGGCGAGAAGAGGAACTCGATGCCGCGCGGGATGTACTCGCTACTCGATGAGGCCATCGAGACAAGCACGACCGCCGCTTCCTGCCCCTGAAACTTGTCCACGGTTCCAACGCGAGCGCCATCAGGCAGAATATCCTTCAGGTGATTCACCTGCATGTTGTACGGGCTCACGACGAGAATGTCATCGACGCGAAGAGAGCGCTCGATCCCGTCGCTGTTAGTCCACTTCCCCCCAAGAAGCTTTGTATAGACCGCACTCAGTCGCTTGCCCTCCTCGACGCTCTTCTGGGAGTTGTCCGCATGCTCTACAGGAACGAAGCGCAGCCCAAACGGCGCAAGCGCATCGTCCCGGTCTGATGAACAGTTAATGGCGTGCCTGACGGCATGCTCGACGGACTGAAGCCGCCCATCGTAAAAGGCATCCGACACGAACGAACAAAGCTTTGGATGCATGCGCCACGTACGATCGAGGAAGATCCCGCGATCCGGCGGCACGGTCGCACTGCCGTCCATGAGATGGTCCAGGACGGACCTGCCGCTCCCACCTGGATGCGAACCCTTGATGGGCTGCGACAGCTGCATCTGATCGCCGACGAGCACGATGTTCTTCGCGCTCATGCCCGACGCCACTACGTTGGCGAGACTCAGCTGGCCCGCCTCGTCGACGAAGAGATAGTCGAGGCGTGCTTCCATCTCTGGCCGGGAGAAGAGCCACGCCGTTCCGCCGATGAGCTGGTGATCGCCGCTCGTGATGACCTTGTTGTCCGTCGTGTCCTCGATGATCGAGCCCTTGAGCTCGTCGTCAGCATCGGAGTTCTTCTTCACTCCTCGAAGCGTCACTCGCCGCTGCTTCGCGACCTCTTCCACTTTGACGAGCAGATTGTTGATCGCCTTGTGCGAGAGAGCCGTCACACCCACCCGCTTGCCATCCGCCAACAGCTCCACGATCGCTCGCGCAGCGGTGTACGTCTTGCCGCTACCAGGCGGACCCTGAATCAGCAGATGTGTGCGATCCATGCGACGGATCGCATCCACCGTGGCGGCCAGGAGGTCCGTCGCGCCGGCGGGAATGATCGTCCCACCGCGCAATCTTGGCCTGTCTTTCCGCAGGATGCTCGTAATTGCGCCTGAATCTTTTACTCGGCCGTCCATGACCGCCTGCGCGTACCGCTCGATTGAGTCACGCTGAGGAGAATCGTCGCGTGGACCTGTCGGGATCAGCGAGATCCCGGGAACGAGTGGCTTCCGCGACGGTCCCAGCTTCAGCTCCACCCAGCATTTACGGTCATCGAGATCGACTATCTCGAGCATTTCTTCCGTATCGACACGAACGACCTTGGCACCCGGCTGGAGCTTCGTTTCCTGCTCCGGAAAGGAGAGGGTCCAGACTGTCGATCTCGCAACCTGCCGCGGCGGCTTCTTCTCATCGACGGTCAGGCCGCCGAGGCAGTCGGTGTCGTCGATCAGCTCCTCGCGGGTCTTCTCAGTGAGACGCGAAAAGAACTCCCACCACTCCCGCCGCGCCTCGCGTCGATGATACTCCAGGAGATACCCGAGCAGCACACGCCAAGGTTGCTCTGCGTCAGGCTGACCGTGAACTAGCGCCCCGCGCAGCTCGAGAATGCGCTTGTCAGCCTCGCCCCGCTCCTCTCTCCGGATACGCTCGGCTTCGGCATCCTTCTGCGCTTCTCCCTTCGGATCGAACCACTCAGCCCCCGGCGGGCGATGCTCGAGAAGCCAGTCGCGACAGAGCTGCGTGGACTCGCAATCCACGGCGTTGTATGCCTCGATCTCCCGGAGGATCGTGTCATCGCCTAGTGCCAGCCAGCGCTCGAATGCGACCACGCTCTCACCACCCGATGTGATGTTCTGCGTGCGCTCGGACCCAAAGAACACTTCGAGATTCTTGAGTGAGTACGCCGGTTCCGACACGCGTGCGCCCTCTCGCACCACGTTGTAGAGGTCGACGAGCTTGCGACCACGAAGCAGGTCATCCACCTCATTCTCCCGCGTCCCATACTCCTGCGCGAGACGCTTCAACGCTCGGCCCTGATTTTCCTCGATGGCCTTCGGCGCCGCGCCGTACTTTTGGGCGAGCTTCTTGAGTGCGGTCTCTTCATACGATGCGTAGTGGTACACAAACGCGTCCGGATACTTCGCGAGGCGTGCAACGATGAAATCCACCGCGTTCTCGAATGCCTGCTTCTCTTCGTCGCGGTTATGCGCCCAGATGGCCTTGAAGGCGTACTCTCCGCTCTCGAAGTAGCGAAATCCGAACAGGTACTCGAGCGATCCGTCCATCGAGTAGACAGGGTCGCCCTCCATGTCGAAGAAGAGGTCGCCCTCGTCAGGCCTCGGCAGGCGAGCAAAGCCGCGACGAGGCTCGAGAGGTAGAACCTCTACCTTGTTCTCTTTTGTCGTACGCTTGACATACTGAAGCTTCGCCTGCGAGCGCAGGCGCTTGATGGTTTCGCCCTGAACCCTGGGCACGGTGACATCGTCATCGAGCTCTGCCAGCGCCCGCAGAGTTTTGACGCCGGCGGCCACCAGCCTTTTGCGCTGCGTGCGGCTGATCCGGGCGACGAGGCTCAGGTGGTCGCTCTCGTTCCATCCGTTGTCACAATGCTCGCCCCACCGACACAACTCGCAGTGCCGGCACGGGTCCGCTTCGGTATCCCGGCCGCCCCCAGTCACGAAGGTGAGAAAGCGCTCCTGCGCTGCCTCGCAGTAGTACCGGTAGTCGTTGAGTCGCAGCGTGAACTCACGGTTATCGCCTAACAACACCTGCGCATGTGCTGGCATTACGCCCTGCTCGCGCGCCACGAGCTGTGAGTACACGCAGAGCTGGAGCACGTGCTTGGGCCTCGGCGAGCGAGCGAGCTTCGTGTCGCCGACTTCATAGGAGTACGCGCCAAGTTGCGAAGGCCTCGGCACCTTCCGCAGGAAATCCGAATAGCCATGCCACGGATGCCCAACGAGCGCGCCTTGATAAATGACGTCGACGCCGTCGCGCATCGCCTGCCGCGTTGCTTCGGCCTGTGTATCGATGGACTCGACTCGGGCGATTTCTCGAACCGAGCGTCCCGTGGCGCGAACGCTTTCGAGATAACGCTGCTCGTGCTCGTTGCCCTTGCGCTTCAGCAGGTCGAGGTACGGATCACCGTTCTCCGCCGGCGCATCAACGGCCCCGCCGGCGCAACGAAGATCGAGAGCCGTGCAGTGCACACAGCTCAGGAAGTTCAGGAGGTCCTTAGCCGAGTAGAGGGCGCCGGTTGCGTCGCGCTGCATCTAGGAGATGGTCGAGGGCCGACTAGCAGCGGTTCGATGTGCTCGGCGCGTGGCGACGACGAGACGCAGGTCAGCCATCGGCGGCTGGGAAACTGAGTTGCGTGGGACTGCCCGCGGCGTCGCGGTGTCTGGAGGTGAGGCCGGGAAAAGTAGCATCAGGCGACGAATCAAGCAATAGTTTCGCAAATCCTGAATCGGTGACATAGTTGGGGTGCGCGCCGACCACGACGATGTGGGGCGGCACTGACAGTCAGGGTGGCTGTCACAGGCTCCGGTTAGACTGACGCGTGCCTTCCAGGACCTCTCCCAAGATCCAACGTTGGGTCGATCTTCTCGCCGCGTTGCTCGCGCGTCGCCAGCCGGCGACGTTCGAGGAGCTGTCCCGGGACGTACCTGCGTATCTCGATGGGAAGCAGTCGAAGGCCGCGCGGATGCGGATGTTCGAGCGCGACAAGGATGAGCTGCGCGCGTTCGGCGTACCGATCGTGAGCGTGACGAGCGCCGATGGCGAGACGCACGGCTACAAGCTCGCGCCGACGGATTTCTATCTTCCGTATCTCGCCCTCCTCTCTGAGCTCGGTGCCACAAAACCCAAGCGCGTAGATCGATGGGGGTATCGCGCCCTTCAGACGCTCGCGTTCGAGCCTGACGAGCTCGCCGCCGTCGCCGATGCCGCGGCGCGAGTGGCCGAGTTAGGCGACCCGCTCCTCGCGGCAGATGCCGACGCCGCCATGCGCAAGCTCGCGTTCGATCTGCCGGTCGATGGTGCTCGCACCGATCGAAGTGTGCATCTCGTCGATAGCGGCGATCGCATCATTGCTGCGACGTTCAATGCGCTCAGCGATGCCCTGCTGCGCCGGAAGACCGTTCGCTTCGACTACCACGCGATGGGCTCGGACAGTCGCGTGAAGCGGTGCGTCGAGCCGTACGGGCTCTTCTTTCTCAGCGGTCACTGGTATCTCGTTGGGCGGGACTGTGATCGTGACGGGCTGCGCAACTTTCGGGTGAGCCGAATGTCTAGCGTCGAGACGAATACCGCGAGGTCGCAGACACCGGATTTCGAGATTCCCTCGACTTTCAGTCTTCGCGATCACGCCCGGTCCCGACACGCCTGGGAGCTCGGTGAGAACGGAGCGACGATTGCCATCGTTGAATTCCGGGGAGGCAGCGGTGCAACAGATGCCGCAGCGCGCCTCGGGGAGCCCGTGGCCGGCCAGCCACAGCGGCGAAGATTTCAGGTAAGCCGGCGAGACGCGTTCGCGCGCTGGCTGCTGTCATTCGCCGGGGAGGTTGTGCCGGTCGAACCCGCGTCCCTCGTCGAGGAATATCAGACACTCGCCAGGCAGACACTCGCCCATCATGCGGGTGTCGCATGACGGAGCATGCAGCGCACCAGCTTCGACGCTTGCTGGCGGTGATTCCCCATTTGGCCGATGGGGAGGAGCACTCGCTAGACGAAGTCGCTGCGAACCTCGGCATCGATGCGGAGACTGTACTGCGCGATCTGCGCGCCATCTCGGTTCGCTTCGATGAGCCCGGCGGGTTCGTCGAAGGCGTTCAGATTTTCATCGAATCCGATGCGGTCTCATTGCTTACGAATCACTTTCACCGCCCCATGCGGCTGACGAGGGTCGAGCTGGGGGCGCTGGAGCTTGGGCTGGCCATGTTGAGGCTGGAGCGCGCGCCGGAGGAGCATGCGGCGATCGACCGGGCAAGAGAGCGATTGCGCGCAGCGTTGGCCGGGCTGCCGCCTGACGATGAAGGCGCACCGAGCCGGATGGCGGGTGTGGCCGCGCCCGGGGACGCGGGAATACTGGCGATGTTGCGTCGCGCGCTCCGCCGTAGCCCCAAGGTGGGGCGCGCGGAAAGCGCCGCGAACCACAACGGGGCCCCGGGGCGGGTAATACGCCCGTTCGCGCGGGTAGCCCCCAGCGGT
>JBQTHJ010000049.1:0-3109 GCA_052389995.1 Gemmatimonadaceae bacterium
TGGACACACTCTCGCCAGCGGCGCAGAACTAGCCGTTGCACCTGTCAGCCGCGATGTTTAAGGAAGCCATCACGTCTGAACCCCTTCAAGTGCAACTGCACGGCGCGCCTTCAGCGCGCCTTTGAAAAGTCGTCTGCAGGTGAACGCAGCGTTCTGCAGCACCAACCTTCGTGGTGAAGGACAACTCTGCCGATGTCGCAGACAGTGCCCGTACGCGTCCGCCGCACCTCGCGCGACAGCGAGCCTACGTCTGGGTGTCGCTTGCCCGCGTGTCAGTTAGCGTTAGGCAGTAGCATCTCTCGCTTCTCGTCCACCCACCCACCGATTGACAGCTCGCAACGGGGCACGCAAACTAACCGCTCCCTCGGCCTGAGAGCGCTCCGTGAAACACCCCGAGATCCTTGCCATGGCCCTCGCCACTCTCATGGCGACGACAGCAGCAGCCCAAGTGAAGTTCTCGGCGACGCCCCTTCTACAGAGTCGCACCACGGTCGGGGGCACCTCAATCGCGTACCCGGATACCGATAGCGCCGAAGTCACCGCCGTGCAGCTTGAGATCGGCTCGGGTGGCGAAACGGGTCGTCACATGCACCCGTATCCGACCCTGGTCTACGTACTTGAGGGCGCGATCGAAGTCGCAACGGAGGGCGACGTGATCCAACGCTACAAAGCTGGGGATGCGTTCCTCATGGTGGTCAACACGTGGACCAATGCCAAGAACAAGGGAAGGATGCCAGCGAAGATCCTAGTCGTCTATGTCGGGGTGCGTGGCAAACCAAATCTCGTGCGGCCCCACTAGGCGTGCGAGCTCCAGGTCGCGTGCTGCATAACTAGCTGTTGCACCTGTAGGCGCGATGTCTATGGTAGCCATAGCCTTTGAACCCCTTGAAGAGCAACTGCGAAGGCGAGCTTCGCTCGCCTTCTGAGAAGCCGCCTGCAGGTGAACGCAGCGTTCTGCCGCCACGGTCTCTTTCGGGAGATTGAGCGTTAGGCGAGACGCTCCAACGCGCCCAGCAGCTCCTGTCGGAGTTCAGGCACGGACCGCGTCGCCGTCGACCACACCACCTCGGCATCCGTCGCCCAATAGCGATGCGTCACCCGATCGCGCATCCGCGCCATCGCCCGCCACTCCACGCCAGGAAACAGTCCTTCCAGCGCCGGGTCCGCCGCGAGGGTCGCCTTCGCCGCCTCGCCCAGCACCACGATCTGGTAGAGAATCGCGTCGCGGAGCGCGGGATCGGTATCGAACGCGCCGCGGCCGCGCCCGACGTATCCCGCGATCGTGTCGGCGGCCGTGACCATGTGGCGGAGCCGCTCCACCGCCCGCGCGCGCCCTTCAGACAACGATCGCTTCGCGCAACGCGCTCGAGCGCAGGGGCTCCTTGAGACTCGTCTCCGTCACGACTTCGACGGACCGCCCTAGAATACGCTCGAGTTGGAGTTCCAGCCGCGCCAAATCCAGGAGCGTCCGCCCCGCTTCGAGTGTCACGAGGAAATCGACGTCACTGTCGTCGCGCTCCTCGCCCCGGGCCACCGAGCCAAAAAGCCGGATGTTCCTCGCCCCGCTCGCCGTCGCGGCGGCGAGGATGGCGTCTCGTCGGGCGATGAGTCGCTCGCGCAGGGTCATGACGCGCCAAGATACTGCGCCCGTCTCCCATTCAACAGGCGACCGGGGTTCTCACCCGCCCGGTTGGGTTGGTCGCAGCGGCGGCAGAACTAGGGAAGCTCTGCACAGGTGCTGCGCAGGCCGGGGGGCATGGTCTTCCTTTGATCTGGGAGGCATAACGAGTGCATCGTGGCCGGATGTCCGCCGCCATCCGGGTCCGACGGCCCCGGCCGGCGGCTCCTGGCGGTCGCCTCCCTCACGTCAGGCACGGCGTCCAGCCCTTCGGCAGGAGGCGTCGACGCAGCAAGTACAGATTGGCCAAGCCGAACAGCGTGAACGCCCGCGCCGCATTCTTCGCCAGCCCTCGGTAGCGGACCTTCACGAACCCCCAGAGTCGCTTGACCACGTGGAGCCCATGCTCCCCGCGCGCCCGCGTGCGCGAGCGCTCGCGATTGATCGCCTTCTGATGCGCCGTCAGCGGCCGACGCCTCGTGCCCCGGCGATTCACCCGATACCGCCCGCCCGCCTCGGTCCACTGCACGCGGTCGTCCTCTTTCCAGTAGGCTTGATCGCCGTACAGCACCCGCTCGCGCCCGTGGAGCAAGGCCGGCAGCTGCGTGAGGTCGTGCGTGCCCGCATCGGTCGCCGTCAGATGGGGCACCGTGCCCCCCGTATCCGTCCCCACATGGAGCTTCATCCCGAAGTACCACTGGTTCCCTTTGCGGGTCTGCTTCATCGCGGGGTCGCGCCGCTGCTCGGCGTTCTTCGTCGACGTCGGCGCGGCGATGATCGTCGCATCGACGATCGTCCCCGCCTTCAGGAGCAACCGCTTCTCCTCGAGCAGCGTCCGGATCTCCGCAAAGAGCGCGGCCGTCAGCTGATGCTGCTCCAACCGGTGCCGGAATCGAAGGATCGTCGTCTCGTCGGGGATCGGGTCCTCCCCGAGTTCCACCCCGGCGAAGCGCCGCATCGATTCGCTGTCGTAGATGGCGTCTTCCGCCTGCGGGTCCGAGAGATTAAACCAGTGCTGGAGGAAGTAGATGCGGAGCATGCGCTCGAGCCCGAGGGGCTGGCGTCCGTGGCCGGCCTTGGGATAGTGGGGCGCGACGAGGGCGAGGAGCCGGGCCCACGGGATCACGGCGTCCATCTCGGCGAGAAAGCGCTCGCGGCGGGTCACTTTCCCTTTCGTCTGCCAGGCGAGCGAGGCCAACGTCCGTTGCTGTCCCATCGGCGTCCTCCGGAGGCGCGACCGACCGACCCGTGGCCTAACGATCGCCCAATATACTACATTCTACCCTGCTTGTGCAGAGCTTCCCTAGCTGTTGCACCTGTCAGGCGCGATGTTCAAGGAAGCCATCACGTTTGATCGCTTTTAGTATAAGAGCAACGGCACGACGCGCTTTCAGCGCGCCTTTGAAAAGTCGTCTGCAGGTGAACGCAGCGTTCTGCCGACAACAAACTTCTTTGCTAAATTGAGGCAGCGCACCCCTGATCCGATCTCAA
>JBQTHJ010000050.1:0-32484 GCA_052389995.1 Gemmatimonadaceae bacterium
GTTTGGTTCCGGCCCCCCCCCCCCCCCCCCCCCCGGCGGGCCCGTGTGGGGCGGGGGGGTTCCCGCCCCCGGGGGCGGCAACGACTGGGTCGGGTGCGGCTCCAAATCGCCGATCTCCAACGGTCGATCGGCTACTACGAGCGAGTCATCGGGTTGAGCGTGATCGACCGGACCGACCCGACGACCACCCTGGGCCCGCACGACGGCGAAGCGCCTATTGTGGAACTGCGCGAGCGGGCAGGGTCGACACCGGTGCCGCGGCGCGGTCGGCTCGGCCTGTTTCACTTTGCGCTCCTGCTTCCGGATCGCGCATCGCTGGGACGCTTCGTGGCGCACCTCGCCGAGATCGGCGAGTACGCCGGCATGTCCGACCATCTCGTCAGCGAAGCCGTCTACCTGAGCGACCCCGACGGGCTCGGCATCGAGGTCTACGCTGACCGTCCGCGGAGCGCCTGGCGCGTGGAGCGGGGAACGCTCGCGATGACGACGGACCCGCTCGACGTGCGAAGCCTGGTGCAAGCCGGCGAGGGACAGCCGTGGACGGGCGCACCGCGCGGGACGCGCATCGGCCACGTTCACCTCCACGTGGGCGACCTTGGCACCGGGGCCGCGTTCTACCACGAGGCACTCGGCCTCGACAAAGTTCCACTCTCGTATCCCGGTGCGCTCTTCATGTCCGCGGGAGGCTATCACCACCACCTCGGCACGAACACGTGGGCAGCGGGCGCCGCGACGCCCACCGACACCGATGCGCGCCTGCTCGAATGGACGATCCAACTCCCGGCCAGGAGCGACGTGGAAGCGGCAGCCCGCTCGCTCGCGGCGGCGGGCTATGCCGTCGACCGCCACGGGGGTGACGCGGTGAGCACGGATCCGTGGGGCACGCGTGTACGCCTAACGGGTGCTCAGGGTGCTCAGGGTGCTCAGGGTGCTCAGGGTGCTCAGGGTGCTCAGGGTGCTCAGGGTGCTCAGGGTGCTGACCCGAATGAGAGATCTCCCTCCTGAGTGCTGGCAACACCGGAGCACGGCGAGCACCCTGAGCCCGCATCAACGACAGTCGGCGCGAATCGTGGCGAGCACGGGCAAGTGATCTGAAGGGAAGCGTCCGTCCCAACTGTCCGGAAGAATGCCGTGTGACAGCACGGTCACCTCAGCGGAGACGAGCACGTAGTCGATCCGGCGTCCCGGCTCGATTGCGCGGAACGCCGTCCACGTCGACGCCGGGCCGTAGTGCGGCGTGATGCTCGCGTCGAACGCATCGCGCAGCGGCGGAATCGCGCCGGCGATCGTGTCGCGCGTGAGGATGCGGTAGGGAACACTCGCTGGATCCGAATTGAGATCCCCGGTCACGATCACGGGGCGTCCACCGGCGAGCGTCGCGAGCCGGCGCCGGATGAGTCGCGCGCTCTCCTGGCGCGCCTGCTCCCCGATGTGGTCGAAGTGCGTATTCAGGTGCACGAGCTCGCATCCGCTCGCGCGATCGCGGAATCGCGCCCACGTCGCGACGCGCTCGATGGCCGTGTCCCACCCCTTGCTGCCAGCGACCTCGGGCGTCGGTGAGAGCCAGAACGTACCGCTGTCGAGCAGCGCGAGGCGATCGGTTCGGTAGAGGATCGCGCTGAACTCCCCACCTTCACGGCCGTCGGCGCGTCCCACTCCCACGCGAGCGAAGCCCACCAGGCGCGTGTCCAGATCGCGCAGCACGTGGACGAGCGCTTCCTGCACGCCGACGACGTCCGCCTCGTGAAAGCGAATGAGCGACGCGACCCAATCGCGACGGAACGGCCATGCGTTCGGACCATCGTTCGGCGTGTCGTAACGGATGTTGAACGTCATTACTCGTAGCGGCGCTTCGGCGACCGGCGCTGCGGAAGTGGAAACCGCGGGCGTGCCCGGACGACAGCTGCCTCCTGCGATGAGCAGAAGCGCAAGCAAGAACGCACGACGCTGGACAGAGGTGCTCATGTGATCCGCGATACGGGAGGAAGGATATCTCGCCATCTGCGACCGAATATCCGGTGGACGCCGGGTATCTGGCGCGGTAATTCCTCGAGGTTCCGCGCGCTGGCAGGAGCCGCGTGTGGCTTTTCGCGCCAGCGGCCAGCGGGATTCCGAATCGCCCGAATAATGACTCGAATCGCTCCGGGCGCGAGGGGCCAGGTCGCTGGTACGCCGCGAGTTAGATCTCTCCGTCCACGTGTCTTGACATTCAGTGTGATAACACGTATTATTCGTCCATGCCAACGACCCTGCGCGACGAGATCAAACAGCGGAAGCCGTTCACGAGCCTCGAGCAAGAGGCTCAGCTGAGCGTCGTCCGCACGAGCGCCATGCTGGTCGACGCGTTCGAGCAGATGCTCAAGCCGTACGGTATCACGTCCACGCAGTACAACGTCCTGCGAATCCTGCGGGGCGCCGAGCCGGATGGGCTCTGCCGGAACGACCTGCGCGATCGGATGCTCACGCGCATGCCGGACGTCACGCGGCTGCTCGATCGCATGGAGGAGTCGGGTCTCATCGGTCGGGCGCGCGAGACCAGCGACCGCCGCATGGTCATGACACGGATTGCCGCGAAGGGCCGACGGATCCTCGATGACGTCGAGGAGGATGTCGCCCGGGAGCACGAACGCGCTTTCGCAAAGCTCACGAAGGAGCAGATGCGGACGTTGATCGCGCACCTCGCCGTCGTGAGAGAGACGCTGTGATTCATTTTGCCGAGGTAGGTGTTATCACACTCAGAAGTACCACACCAACTATCAACTGGGAGGAACACACAATGACCACGACATTCGACCGCGTCGCGAACGGGCAGACGCAAACGCAAACCGCCTGGCAGATCGACCCGGCCCACACCGAGGTAGGATTCTCGGTGAAGCACCTGATGATCTCGACGGTGCGCGGCCGCTTCGCCGGCGTCCGCGGAACCATCACCCTCGAGGAGTCGGACCCCACGCGCTCGTCGGCCGATGTCGAGATCGACGTCGCCAGCATCGACACGCGGGCGGAGCAGCGCGACACACACCTCCGCTCGGCGGATTTCTTCGAGGTCGAGAAGTACCCGACCATGCGCTTCCGCAGCCGCCGCGTGGAGCGCGTGACTGACAACGCGTACCGCGTCACCGGCGATCTCACCATTCGCGACGTCACGCGCGAGGTAGTGCTCGATGCTACTGACGAGGGGCGGGGGCGTGATCCGTGGGGCGCGGAGCGGCTCGCCTTCAGCGCGACGACGATGATCGACCGCCGCGATTTCGGCCTCGGCTGGAATCAAGCGCTCGAGACGGGCGGCGTGCTCGTGGGCAACGACATCAAGATCTCCATCGATCTGGAGGCCGTAAAAGCCTAAACGGGTGGAGGATCGAAAGGGATCGAGCGTGGGAACAGAGGGAACGCACCTCTATTCTCATCCTCGATCCCTTTACCCTCCGCCGAGGGATCGCTGCTCAGGGGTCACCTTTCGCGTCTCGAGCGCTGGCGCCGGCGGCAGTCCCGTCACCTCGAGAATCTCCTGCTCGTCGAGCGTCTCGCGAGCCAGGAGCGCCTCGGCCAGCGTATCGAGCTCGCGGCGGTGGTCGGTGAGGAGGCGCCGCGCCTGCTCGTGACTCTCGCGGATGAGCCGGAGCACCTCCGCATCGATCGCCCGCGCGGTTTCCTCGCTCACCGCGCGGTCGGTGCCGAAGCCGCCTAACGTGTTCAGATACGGATTCTGCTTCGGAGCGAGCTGCACCATGCCGAGCGTGTCGCTCATGCCCCAGCGGGTGACCATGCTCCGCGCCAGATTCGTCGCTTGCTCGATGTCATTCTCCGCGCCGGTCGTTCGCGTGTCGAACACGATCTCTTCCGCCGCGCGTCCACCGAGCATGCCGATGATCTTTCCGCGCAAGTAGTCTTCGGGATAGTTGTAGCGGTCGCTGTCCGGCCGCTGATACGTCACGCCTAACGCCTGTCCTCGCGGGACGATCGTCACGCGGTGGACGGGATCGGCGCCGGGCACCACCAGCCCGAGGATGGCGTGGCCTCCCTCGTGGTAGGCGATCCGCTCGCGGTCCTGACGGCTCATGATGATCGGCCGCTCCGGACCGAGCACGATCTTCTCGAGCGCATCGAGGAAATCCACGTGGCGCACGCTGTTCTGCTCGCGGCGCGCCGCGAGCAGCGCCGCCTCGTTGACGAGGTTCCGGATGTCCGCGCCGGAGAGGCCGGGCGTCGCTGCGGCGAGCTCACCGAGGGAGACGTCCGCGGCCAGTGGAACGCCGCGTGTGTGGACCTTGAGAATCTCTTCGCGTCCCCGCTTGTCCGGCAGGTTCACCACGACGCGACGGTCGAAGCGGCCGGGGCGGAGCAGCGCCTTGTCGAGCACATCCGGCTGGTTGGTGGCCGCGAGCACGATGATGCCCTCGCGGCTCGAGAAGCCGTCCATCTCGGTGAGGATCTGGTTGAGCGTCTGCTCCTGTTCGCTCGATCCGCCGATGGCCATCTGGCCACGCGCGCGGCCGATGGCGTCCAGCTCATCGATGAAGATGATCGCCGGCGCGTGCTCGCGAGCCTGCTTGAAGAGGTCGCGCACGCGCGCTGCCCCCACGCCCACGATCATCTCGACGAACTCCGACGCGCTGAGCGAGAAGAACGGGACGCCCGCCTCGCCCGCGACCGCTCGCGCGAGGAGCGTCTTGCCCGTTCCGGGCGCACCGATCAACAGCACGCCCTTTGGGGCAGTGCCGCCCAGCCGCGTGTACTTCTGAGGATCGCGCAGAAAATCGACGATCTCGACGAGCTCGTTCTCGGCTTCGTCGATGCCGGCGACGTCGTCGAAGGTGACCTTCCCGCTTTCCTGCTGATCGAAGCGTCGCGCCTTGCTCTTTCCCATCCCGCCGAGGAGGCCGCCTCCCAGGCCGGCCCCCTGTTTCGAGGCGCGGCGGAAGATCCAGACGTAGAAAAGAATGAGCAGGAGCGCAGGGCCAAAGCCAAAGAGAAACGTCGTGATCGGGTTGCCCGTGCCCTCGATCGGCTCGGCGCTGATCTCGACGTCGTTGGCGATGAGCAGCCCCTCGAGCCCCGGGTCCACGAACGCCGGGACGGTGGTGGCGAACGTCGTCACCGCGCGCGGCTCCACCTCGGACGCGGTGTCCGACGGCGGCGGGTACGTGACGGCAGTGTCGAATCGGCCCGTTAGGCTTTCGCCGCGACTGTAGATGCGCTCGACGTTCCCCTTGGCAACCTCTTCCTTGAACAGCGTGTACGGTACCTTGACCGGGGAGTCTCCGCCCGGGAAGAGCACCCGGACGAGGACGAAGTTGACCGCGAGGATGATCAGAAAGGTGAGCCACGTGCGCCGGGGAGGCATTGGCTGCTGAGGCGAACTCTGCCCCGGTACGCCCGATCCGGGCTGGCCTGGTGGCTTTGCGTTGGGCGGTACGCTGGGACGTCGCTGGACGCCGGCCGGCGTCCGCTGGGCAGGCCGGACGGACTCGTTTTTCGCTCTCATGCGAGATGCGCGAGCAAACACCAGGCCTCGTGGCGTGAGGGGAGCAGTCTCGCGTCGATAAGGCGGCGTCGCTCAATCCCATTGAAGCCCTGCGATACGAGTAGGTGGTCAGGACTCGCCCTGCCTAACGAACTGAAGCTCGCCCTCGACGCGGACCGTGTTCGCGACCAGCACGCCGCCCGTCTCGAGCGCCTGGTTCCACTTGAGTCCCCACTCGCGCCGGTCGAGCTCCGTCCGGAAGCTGAATCCCGCTCGCGTCTTCCCCCAGGGGGTCAGTGCCCCGTCCGTCGTACTCACAGTCGAGAATCACCTCCATGGCGCTGTCGCGGATCACGAGGTCACCGGCGAGGCGGAAGTGGTCTCCCTCCTGCTTGGGCGGGGTCCCGTCGATACGCGTGCTGCGGAAGGTGATGTGCGGGAAACGCTCGGCGTCGAAGAAGTCGGCTGCGCGCAGGTGGGCATCCCGATCGGCGACACCGGTGTCGATACTCGCCACGGCAATGGCGGCTTCGACACCAGCCGCCTCCGGATGGTCCCGGTCGCCGGTGAGCGTGGCCTGCACGTCCTTGAAGCGACCGCGCACGGTGGTCATCATCATGTGCTTGACGGAAAACTCGATGCTCGAGTGTGTAGCGTCGAGCTGCCAAGTGGGCACCTGGGTGGCGGTTGCGGTTGCCATGGCTTCTTCCTCCTGCCGATTGGTGAACGGGATGCCGAGTGCATCCGTCCTGCGATCTCCCAGCGAACGACGTGCCAACGGGTCTGACGCTCACGCTCGGATGCGGACGGAAACCTGCACTTCGATCACGCTCTCGCGCATGGGCAGGAGGCTGACATGAAGCAACGCGCGTACGTGCTCGGACTGGTGGTGGCGGTCACCATCGCCGGGGCGATCGGACTCACGATAGGATCGGCGTCGCGCGATGCGCTCCCCGTCGCCGTGGCTCAGCAGGGAAGTGCGGCAGCCACGACGCTCGGCGAGGAAGAGCAGAACATCATCCGCGTCGCGGCGCAGCTGTCGCCTGCGGTCGTGAGCATCTCTCGGAGCGGCGGATCGGGTTCCGGCGTCGTCGTTCGCTCGGACGGCGTTCTGCTCACGAACGCCCATGTGGTGGGGAACGCACGCTCCGTGGAGGTACGCCTTGCGGATGGCCGGCGAATCCCGGGTGAGGTGCTCGGTCGCGATCCGTCGATCGACATTGCGGTGGTGCGAGTGAATGCGGGGAACCTCCCGACAGCGCCCCTCGGCGATTCCGACGCGCTCGAGGCGGGACAGACCGCCATCGCGATCGGTAATCCTCTGGGACTCGAGCGGACGATCACTACTGGCGTCGTCTCGGCGGTGAACCGCAGTCCGCGTGGCTTCGGTCTCGATGGGCTGATCCAGACCGATGCGGCGATCAGCCCGGGTAATTCCGGCGGGCCGCTGCTGGACTCGCGAGGACAGCTCATCGGCATCAACACGGCCGTGATCGTGGGTGCGGGGGCGGAGGGGCTTGGCTTCGCCGTGCCGATCAACCTCGCCCAGGATGTGATGCAGCAGATCATCACGACCGGGCGCGTGGTGCGGGCATTCCTGGGGATTCAGTACGTCGACATCGAGCCCGAGCTCGCGCGGCAGTTCCGCCTCTCGACGAACGAGGGCGTGCTGGTCGCGGCAGTGGGACGGAGGACGCCGGCGGATCGCGCGGGGATCGCGCCGGGCGACATCATCACGGGCGTCGACGACGTCGCCATTCGGCAAGGCGGCGACCTGCGTCGGACGCTCCGCGAGCGACGCCCCGGCGATCGCATCACGATCACCGTCCTCCGCCAGGGGCAATCACGGCGCCTAACGGCCGAGCTGATCGAAGCGCCGAGCGCGTGACCATCGGTACGGGGCCCGCGGTTCGGCGTCACCGCCCCCGAGGCCGCCGCGCGCCTCACGCATCGAGAGGTCCTCGTCGTCTTCAGCGGGCTCCTGCTGCCAAGTCCTCGAAGCGTACGAGTCAGCCTGGCGACGTCAGCTTGCCCAGCGCCCACTCCGCGTGCTCTCGCACGAGGGGCTCGGGGTCGTCGAGCGCCCGCGTGAGGACGTCGACATCCTCCGCGCTGCCCAGGTTCCCGAGCACGACCGCGGCGTTGCGCTTGAGCCCGCGAAGCTTCGCGCGCTTCATGGGCGAGCCCTTGAACGCCGCGCGGAACCCTTCGTCGTCCATCGCGAGAATGTCGCGCGCGAGCGTGCGCGCATCCTTACCCCCGAGCGATTCGCGCGGCGCGAGCCGCATCTCGGTGACCTCACGCGCGAAGCTCACGTTCCAGGGGCATACGTCCTGGCAGATGTCGCAGCCGTAGAGTAGCGCCCCCATGGGCTCGCGCAGCGGTTCCGGTATCTCGCCCTTGAGCTCGATGGTCAGATACGAAATGCAGCGCGTGGCGTCGAGCACGCGCGGCGCCGTGAATGCCTGCGTCGGGCACGCGTCGAGACACCGCGTGCACGTGCCGCAGCGGTCGGCGGCGAACGGCTCGTCGGGCTCGAGCTCGAGATCCACGAGCAGCGCGCCCAGGAAGAAGAACGAGCCGATCTCGGGATTGATGAGGTTCGTGTTCTTCCCGAACCAGCCGAGTCCGGCGCGACGCGCGAGGTCGCGCTCGAGGATGGGGCCGGTGTCCACGTATGCCTTCCCATGCACCTCACGCCCCAGCTCCGAACCGATCCATTCATGGAGTGCGCGGAGCTTCGCACCCATGATGTCGTGATAGTCGTCGCCACGCGCATAACGAGCGACTGGCCCGCTCGAGCTCCTTCCGCCGTAGTTCATGGCGACGACGATCGCGCTGACCGTCCCCGCGAAGGGCAGCCGCGTGTCGCGACGCTTGTCGGCGCATCGCGGCAGATAGTGCATCTCTCCGGCGTACCCGCGCGCGACCCAGTCGTCGAACGCGCCCGCCGTCTCGACGGGCCCGAGCCGCGCGACGCCGGCGAGATCGAAGCCGAGGCCGAATGCCTGCGCCTTGATCCGCGCCTCGCGCACGCGCTGCGTGACGGGCGCGATCACGGAGACCTCACCGCCCAGAGCGCGTAGCGCACGACGTCCCGCAGCGGCGGAACGGCGTCATGGTCCCCGTACGCGGTGTGCATCCGCCACCGCACGTAGTCACGCGACGGAACGGGAAGAAAGGGCCAGCGCCGGTACCACTTTCGGCGTCTGAATCGCCAGATTACGCGCACCAGCGCCCCCGCGAGCAGCGGATTCACGGCCGCGCGCGCGGCCAGCGCCAGTGTGAGACGTCCCCATCCCATGTCTGCAATCTCACGAGACCCGCATGCTGCTTCAACTCTTTGGGATCGTCGGCGCCCTGCTCGTTCTCGGCGCCTACTTCGCGCTCCAGCGGGGATGGCTCACTCTGGACCAGCGCGTGTATCACGCCATGAACTTCGTCGGCGCGGGGCTGCTCACGTGGATCGCCGCCACCGCAGGCCAGGTCGGGCTGACGCTGCTGGAAGGCGTCTGGGCGCTGCTGTCCGTTCCGGGTCTCGTTCGACCCCCGCGACGAGGGCCGTAAGTCTTCCGTAAAGCGCGTTGACGGCCGCCAGGCATCGACCGACCTTTCTCCCGCCATTCTTTCCGAGACCTTCATGATCCAGTATACAGTCTTCCTCGCGGCTGCCGCGCTCCAGGCGACTCCGATGCAGCAGCAGACCGCGATGGGCCCTTCCCCGATCGCGCGGCTGGTGGTCACGCCGGCGCAGCGCACGCTGACCGCCGGCGACACGGTTCGCCTCCGCGTTCACGCAGTCGACTCGGCCGGGCAGCCCGTGCCTAACGTCAGTCTTCTCTTCAACAAGGTCGGCGCGTACTTCGAGGGTGAGGTCGACTCGGCGGGCCTCGTCACCGCCGGCTCGCCGGGCGTCATGCCGATCAGCATTGTCGCGCTGACGGATGGGACGCGACCCTACGTGGAGCGCATCGAGTTCCGGATGACGCCGGGACCTGCCGCGCGCGTGGAGCTGAGCCCTCGCCTCACGAGGCTCGCCGCTGGGCAGCGTATCCTCCTCGAAGCCGAAAGCTTTTCGGAGAATGGTGACGCGCGCACCGGCGACGCGATTACCTGGCGCAGCTCGGCCCCGGCGGTGGCGCGCGTGAGTGACGCCGGCCTCGTGACGGCCGTCGCGGCCGGACGCGCGACCATTACCGCAACGACGGGGAATGCGAGGGCGACGCTTCCGGTTCAGGTGATCGCGACGCCGATCGCGTCGGTGGAGCTGACGCCGGCATCGCCTCGCGTGCGGCAGGGTGACGTCGTGCGCTTCACGGCGACGCCCAAGGCTCGCGGCGGAGCGCGCATCACCGGTCTTGTGCCGACCTGGACGTTCGCGCCAGGGCAGGGGATGATCGATGACGACGGCGCGTTCGTGGCGTATGAGCCCGGCGAGTATACCGTGACGGCGAACTTCGGAACGCGCAGCGCCGTCGCCGTCGTACGCGTCGAGCCGCGCGATGTCCGGCGCCCGGTGTCGGTCGTCGGCCGGCTGCCGCGCTCGCGCTTCAACACCGAGGAAGTCTGGATTCACCCGAGCGGGAACTATGCGTACCTCGGGTCAGGCGGTGGCGGCGATGTCATGTACGCCATCGACGTCAGCGATCCGTCGAAGCCGCGTGTCACGGACTCGATCGTCGCCAACACGCGCCGCGTGAACGACATCATGTCGACACCGGACGGGAAGTTCCTGGTCTTCACGCGCGAGGGGGCGATGGATCGCCGGAACGGCATCGTCATCGCGTCGCTCGAGGATCCGGCGCACCCCAAGCCGATCTCCGAGTTCACCGAGGGCGTCACCGCCGGCGTACACTCGGCGTTCATCTACAAGGATCCGAAATACGGCACGCACGTCTTCCTCACGAACGACGGCACCGGGGCGCTGCACATCGTCAACATCGACGATCCGCATAATCCCGAGGAAGTCGCGCAGTGGCGCACCGAGAATCGGCCCGACGAGGGACGCTCGCTGCACGACATCGACGTCCAGAACGGGCTTCTGTACGCCAGCTACTGGAACGATGGGCTGGTGATTCTCGACGTCGGCAACGGGATGAAGGGCGGCTCGCCGTCGAACCCGACGTTCGTGTCGCAGTTCAAGTACGATCTCGAGGCGCTGTACCGTGACGTCGCGGCGACGGGCGGGCCCGGTTACATCCGCGGCACGCACACGGCGTGGCGGCACAGGAACTACGTCATCATCGCCGACGAGGTGTTCCCGGCCTCAGGGGTGAAAGGCGCGCGCGACGAAGCGGCTGGACGCGCCTACGGACGCCTTCAGGTCGTGGACATCAGCGACATCGCGAAGCCGAAGTCGGTCGCGTGGTACGAGCCTGAGTACGGTGGCGTGCACAACGTGTGGGTCGCGGGTGACACGCTCTACCTCGGCGCCTACAACGGCGGTTTCCACGCCTTCGACATCTCGGGCGAGCTGCGCGGCGATCTGCGCGCGCAGGGCCGCCAGATCGCGCACCTGCTCACTGCCGATCGCGACGGCACGATGCCGAACGCGACGATGACGTGGGGCGTGGTGGTGAATCCGAAGGACGGATTGGCCTACGTGAACGATATGAGGAATGGGTTGTGGATCGTGAGGATCGAGCCACGGGTTGTGGTGCCGTAGCTGGGAGCTTCGGAGACATCAGACGTCAGATGTCTGATGTCTCGGAAGTTCCTAGCGCATTCAGCGAGTGTAGCCTTCCACCGACCGCAACGCCTTCCTGCACTCGGGCCACGAGCGCGGCTCCCCGGTCTGCGGATTCGGCGGCAGCGGATCGAGGCGATCGCGCGGCATCCGCGCCGGATCCTCCGACGCCTGGTACGCCAGCGCGGCGATGAGCATCGCGTTATTGCGCAGATCGTCGAGCACGAGCTTGTCGTAGGTGTCGCGGTTCGTGTGCCACGTCGTTAGGCCGTAGTCCCAGCTGAGCGAGCCGAGGCCGAAGGCCGGTGCTCCGGCGCAAGCGAAAGACGCGTGGTCGGAGCCGCCGCTCGGCGGCATGCCCGGCTGCGCAAACCGGATGTACTGCGTGATCTCCCGCGGGATCTCGCTGAGGTACCGCTGGAGGAATGGAACCGCCCCCGGGAGCGCACCGGGCCCCATGAACGAGACACGGCCGGTTCCGTTGTCCTGATTGAAGAGCGCCTGGAGGCCGCTCACGATCTCCGGGTGATCCTCGACGAACGCGCGCGAGCCATTGAGTCCCTGCTCCTCTCCATTCCAATCGAGGCGGACCACGAATCGAAGTGCGCCGACAGGACCACGTACTCGTTGGGCAGCTCGCGTCCGCGAATCTCCGCGATCGTGTTGAAGACCGGACGCTCGCCGCGTGATTCGGTCGCCGCGTTGACGCGGAGCCGTGGGGACTGGCGGCGCTCCGCCAGTCGCGCGAGCAGGCCGTAGTCCTCACACGTGATGTCCAGGCTCAGCACGCGGAGCCTCGGTGATCCGAACACCTTGTCGATGCCCGGATAGCCGGAGAACCCGTGCGTGATGGCGCCGGCCGCTCCAGCCGCGCGCAGCCGCTCCTGGAGACTGTCAGCGCCGGCAATCCGCGAGCGCCAGAGCGCGGTGACGGAGTCCTGCTGCTTCTCGATACGCACGGCGGATTCCGGCGTGGCGAACGCCGCCCACTGACTCCCCCGAGCGGCACGACAGTCGCGGTGGGCTGGCGAGCACGAATTTCCCTTGCGCGCCGCGAACCCACGCGGCATACGCGTCGGGCGATCCTGAGTCGGGGAGAAGAATGACATCACCCGTGATGGTTCGTCCGCCGGTGCCCGGACTCCAGGCGAGCGTGATGGCCTCGAGCGTGCGAACCCGCGGCGAGATGAGGTCGACGTGTGTGTGGCCGCGCTGCCAGGAGGGCCACGTCCCATAACGATGCTGCCGTGCCGGAATCCCCCAGCGCTGGTACATCGACATGGCCCACCGGCTCGCGCTCTCGATCTCGGGCGACCCGGTCAGTCGCGCGCCGATAGAGTCGATGAGGGTCTGCGCGAGCGCCGCGACCTGAGAGCCGGTCGTGCCCTCCTCCCAGATGCGCCGAATCACGGAATCCGTCGGCGGTGACTGCCGAACGTACGCGGGCATTGAGTCGGCAGGCAGGGGCAGCGCTCCCACGGCTGGCGGGACGCGTTGCTGAGCTCCGGCAACGGACGTGGCGACGAGCAGGGGAGCGACGAGACGAAGATTCAGCATCGCGGATGGGGTGTGGGATGAGATTGCGGGTTGCGGTTGCGGTAGATTTCCGTCCGCCGTTCGTAATCCGCTATCGGAAGTATGTCTCCCACGCCTCGGGAGTGTAAGTTTCCTCCGCCCGTGTCGTCCCATCCGTCGCTCCTGAACGCATGGCCAGAAAACGCACGAAACCTTCGAGCAACAACCGCGCGGTCAAGCCGCGCGCTCCACGCACGGCGACGGGAAAGAAGGCCGGCCCCGCACTGAGCGCGGAGGCGGAGGCAGACTCGCGCGATGGCCTGCGCGAGCGAACGGAGGAAGGGCACATCGCGGCCGGCCGTCAGCCGCCGTCGCGGGGCGCGTCGGTTCGGCGATCGGGTGCGACGAAGATCATCGCCGACCACTCGATCCGCGACTGGGCTCCGCCGGTTACGGAAGACGAGAAGCTGCTCCGCGGCAAGGCGGGTGCAGGCTTCGATTTCACGCGTACGGACACGTGGCGCGTTCTGCGGATCACGAGCGAGTTCATCGAGGGCTTCGACACGCTCGCGTCGATCGAGAAGGGCGTGACGGTGTTTGGCTCGGCGCGGATCGGGCCGGACGATCCGCATTACGAGAAGGCGCGTGAGACATCGCGTCTCCTCGCCGAGGCCGGGTTCGCGATCATCACCGGTGCGGGCCCCGGCATCATGGAAGCTGCCAACCGTGGTGCGCGCGACGCCGGTGGGCGCTCCATCGGGTGCAACATCGAGCTGCCGTTCGAGCAGGGCGCGAACCCGTACGTCGACACGCTCATCAACTTCCGCTACTTCATGGTGCGGAAGACGATGTTCATCAAGTACTCGGTCGCGTTCATCATTTTTCCCGGCGGGTTCGGAACGCTCGATGAGCTGTTCGAGGCGCTGACGCTCATTCAGACGGGGAAGATCTACCAGTTCCCCGTCATCCTCATGGGCCGGCACTACTGGGCCGGCCTTATCCGGTGGCTCCAGTCTCGCGTGCTGCTGGAGAAGAAGATCTCGCCGGGCGACATGGATCTCATCCTCATCACGGACGATCCCGCGGAGGCGACGAGCGCCGTCGTCACGGCGTACAACGCGCAGACGCAGATCGCGATCGAGCGCGAGGCGAGGGAGGTTCATGAAAAAATCTGACGGCGACGGGAAAAAAAAGAAGAAGGAAGGCGCCAAGCGAAATGACGGCCGCGATCGCGGTGGCTTCAAGACCTCCCGCCATGGCGCCGCCGCGCGCGCATCGGCCGCGGGGCCCAAGGCCGAGCAGAAGCGCGCCGCGGAAGCTCGTGAGGCGGCAGAGCACGCCCATCGGAGCGTGTCGCGCTCCCGCTTCCTCGCGGGCGAAGCGATCTCGCCGCACCCGATCACCGGGCGGGAGACGGCGGCCGAGCTCATCGACAGCGCGTTCCTGGCGTACAATGCGGCCCGGCTGCGTGAGGCGGCACTGCTGTACACACGAAAGATGCTCGAGCCGGATGTGACGATCGGGCTCACGCTCACAGGCGCGCTGACGCCGGCGGGGCTCGGGATGGCGGCGATCATTCCGCTGATTGAAGCGGGGTTCGTCGACTGGATCATATCGACCGGGGCGAACCTCTACCACGACGCGCATTTCGGGCTCGGCCTCGCGATGCACCGGGGAAATCCGCAGGAGTCGGACGTCGTGCTGCGCGAGGAAGGCGTCGTTCGCATTTACGACATCTTCTTCGACTACGATGTCCTGCTGTCCACGGACGCGTTTTTCCGGAAGGTCATCAAGCAGCCCGAGTTCCAGCGACCGATGTCGAGCGCCGAGTTCCACTGGCTCGCCGGCAAGTACGTTCGGGCGCGCGAGCGCGCGTTAGGCATCGGGGCGAAATCGCTCCTCTCGGCTGCGCACGCGGCGGGCGTTCCGATCTACACGTCGTCGCCCGGCGACTCCTCGATCGGGATGAACATCGCCGCGCTCGCACTCGAGGGGAACGCGCTCATCCTCGACCCCAACCGCGATGTCAACGAGACGGCATCGATCGTGCTCGCGGCCAAACGGGGTGGGGGGAAGAGCGGTGTCCTGATACTCGGCGGCGGCTCACCGAAGAACTTTGCGCTCCAGACCGAGCCGCAGATTCAGGAAGTGCTCGGCATCGACGAGAAGGGTCACGACTATTTCCTGCAAGTGACGGACGCGCGTCCCGATACCGGCGGCCTCTCCGGCGCGACGCCCGCGGAGGCGGTGAGCTGGGGGAAGATCGATCCGGATCGGTTGCCCGATGCGGTGGTGTGCTACGCCGACTCGACGATCGCGCTTCCACTGCTGACGAGCTACGCGCTCGCGAATCGGCGTCCGCGCCAGCTGAGGCGGCTCTATGACCGGCGCGAGGTGATGATGAAGAAGCTGATGGACGAGTTCGAGCGCGCTTCGGGCGCGCCGGTCGCGGCCGGCGAGGTCGACGCGAAGCTGCCGATGCATAGGTAGATAGCCGATGCGGGCTTGATCGAGGACCGAGGACCGAGGAAGCTCGATTGGCGTTTCCTCGGTCCTCGGTCCTCGGTCAGGGCCGCAATCGCGGTTGCTCTCCCGTCGGCGCACTCGTCTTTCCCACGATGCTGACGCCGACGCGACTCACGCCGAAGTTCAATCCCGCCGCCCCGGTTCCGCGCAGGACGCTCCAGAACATCATCGCGACCGGCGTCGGTCAGGCGGCGACCCGGCCCCTCGTGCTGGCGGCGGTACTCGGCACCGCGGGCGCGCTCGCGATCATCCTCTTCCTCCCCGACCATTGGCCGCTCGCCACGCCACTCATCTGCGTGGCGTGCTTCGGCTCGTGGGGACTCGCGGCGAAACAGACGCAAGTGCTCGATCTGCTTCACCGCCGCGCACCGACGCTCCGCTTCTGGCTGCGTCTCGCGCGTACGAGTGCGGCAGCCATCGGTCTCGCGGCCGCGGTGATCGGCATCCTCGAGCTGTTCATCGGCCTCATCCGGCCCGGCGCGCTCCTGTAGCGCGCACCGCGCGCACGAAGTTGAGTCGCGAGAGGTCGCCGCGCGACACCATCGCGACCATGTCCTCCCGACCGAGAATGGCGCGCGCGATCACGCGATCGCTCCACCCACGCGAAATGCGGTCGTCGATGGCTCCGATGGTCGTTGCCAGCCAATCGGCCTTGGCGCGCAGGGCATCGGCGCCGTTAGGCAGCAACCCACGGTGCGAGTCGAGCACGTAACGGGGGCGGAGCGCGGCCGCCTCTCGCGCGCTTCGTGCCAGGGCGCGGGGATCCTCCATGGGGCGCGCGACGCGCACCTTCACACCGAGAAAGAGGTCGCCGGCAAACAGAGTGTCCCGCTCGGCGTCCCAGACAACGTGGTGATCTGGAGAATGCCCGGGCGTGTGCACGAGCTCGAGCCCCGACGGCGCATACGGCTCCGTTCTCGCGCGGAGTGGCGAGGGCGTGCCCCAGCATGCCCGCCGGTACCATCCGATGTTCGCCTCGCCGGCACGCAGCGCGTCATCAGTCGCCGTCGCCATCGCCACGGGGATGCCGCGTTCGGCGGCGAGCTCGACGTTGCCGGCATGATCCTCATGGTGGTGCGTGACGAGGACCCCGCGCGGCCGCCGCTCATCGAGTAGCCGCGCTATCGTCCTGCGTGCGCCCGGAAACCCGGTGTCGATGAGCTGGTCGCGAACGAGAAACACGTACACCGAGTAGCCCATGGCCGCGCTGCGCCAGGAGCGCAGGTTGATCATCTGGACGTGGCGAGGGACCATGAGTTCTTCAGGCTTTTCGGTGTCGCCGAATAACGGCACGAATTCCCCGAATCGCTCCACTGGGCGCCGAGGCGCCCGAGCGCGCACGCAGAAAAGACATTGGTTCGTGCCTTGGGGAAACTCTCACGCACGCGAAGCAGATTCGGGGAATTCGTGGTCGTATTCGGGGGATTCGGCAGTTCCAGCAGTTGGTGACCGTCGTGCACAGACGCATCCTCCTGCGCGCAGCTTTACTTCGGCCTGCGCCTTGCCTACAATGAAAGAGAGACACGGAGCGCCCTCCCCTTCCGGCGGGGCGCTCCGCCTTTTGCACCCTGACGTCGCCCCACGATGATCGAAGAGCTGAAGCGCAAGCTGGGCCAGGAGGTCGAAACCCTCCAGCACGAGCTCAACGTCGTCCTGCCGAACGAGATTCGAAAGGCCGTCGAGCTCGGCGACCTCCGGGAGAACTCGGAGTACAAGGCCGCGCTCGAGCGCCAGAGCTTCGTGCAGGCACGGCTGGGCCAGCTGCGCCAGCGGCTGAGCAAGCTCTCGCAGATCGACATGTCCCAGATCCCGACCGACCGCGTTGGCCTCGGCTCACGCGTCGTCGTGAAGGATGTGAAGACCGGAGCCTCGGAGGAGTATCACCTCGTGTTCGGCGACGCCGCGGAATTCGACGAGGGACACGTGAGCATGGCATCGCCGATCGGGAAGGCGCTGGTCGGAAAGTCCGTCGGCGACACCACGATGCTGCGACTTCCGTCGGTCACGCGACAGCTCGAGATCGTCGAGCTGACGACGATCCATGAGGCAGTGGAGAAGGAATGACTGGTCCTCAGTCAGCGCCTACCGCAAATATCCGCGCGATCTCCGCCCGATAATCGGCTAGCTGCTTTTCGTAGTCCTCGGCGCTCCAGCCGAGACGCGGGCCTATCGTGCGCGCGGCGGCCGGCGCGGCGGCGATGCCGTGGTCCCGCGTCTCGAACGCCACCATGAGCCGCCGAATGAGGAGATCGCCGAGAGTGAGCGCCATCTCGTGCTCTACGGCGTGATGCAGCTCGGCGACAATGTAGGGAAGCGTGGGTACGACGGCAGCCGACAACGCCGTGTTGCTTCCCACGATCTCCCACACTGCACGCCAATCCGTTCCATGACTGCGCACGAGGTGCTCGGCCAGCGGTGCGATGCCGATCGTCGCCTTCGCGGCACTGATCTCCTCGGCGAGGGAGCTCATGCCGCCGCCGGGGAGCGGCTCGCGATGCGTGGACGCCGGCCGGAGCGACGCGCCTAACGCGCGCGCGGCACGATCGACCACCGACGCGGCCATCGAGCGATACGTCGTCAGTTTGCCGCCGCTCACGCTGAGCAGCCCGGGCACCGTCCACCGGATGGAGTGCTCGCGTGACGTGCTCCCAGGGTCCGCGCCGCCATCGGCGACAAGGGGGCGGATCCCTGCCCACGCGGCGACCACATCCGTCGCCTCGAGGAGCGCCGCCGGGAAATACGCGTTCGCGGACCGCAGCAGGTAGTCGACGTCGGTGCGAGTAGCGCGCACGTCGTCGACCGGCCCGGTATAGTCCGTGTCCGTCGTGCCGATGATCGTGAACGTGCCCGCCGGCAACACGAACATCACGCGGCCGTCGACGCCGGAGAGGATCGTCAGTGCATCGCGATTGCCGACGCGCTCGCGCGGCACGGCAATGTGGACGCCCTTCGTGCCGCGAAGCGCCGTGGTCGCGCGCGCGTCCGCCATGCGGCGAATCGTGTCGGACCACGGGCCGGTGGCGTTGACGACGACGCGGGCGGTGACGTCGATTCGTCCGCCCCCGATGCGGTCGACGATGCGAGCACCGGTGACGTGAGCGCCCGCGCGCCGCAGCGACTCCACCTCCGCGTGATTGATGACGATGGCGCCGGCGTGGGCTGCCGCGCGCGCATTTGCCAGCGTGAGGCGGGCATCATTGGTGGCCGCATCGAAGTAGCGAGCGCCACCGCGCAGCTGGGCGCGGCGAATCGACGGCTCGAGCTCCAGCACCTCGTTCGCGGAGAGCTTCCGGTGCTTCCCGCCCACGTTCCGGAAGAGCGCGAGTGCGTCGTAGAGCATGAGGCCGGCGCCCAGCTTCCAGAGCGGGACGCGCGCTTCGTCGTACACGGGCCACGTGAACGCGAGCGGCCGTACGAGGTGCGGCGCGATGCGCATGAGCGTACGTCGCTCTCGGCTCGATTCGAACACGAGGTGAAGTCCCGCATGCTCGAGGTAGCGAAGTCCGCCGTGAATCAGCCGCGACGAGCGGCTCGACGTGCCGCTGGCGAAATCATCGCGCTCGACCAGCGCGGTGCGGAGGCCGCGGAGCGCCGCGTCGCGCGCGACTCCCGCGCCGGTGATGCCACCGCCGATGATGAGCAGGTCGAGGCGTGCGTGGCCAAGGAGATCGAGCGCGCCGCGGCGCGCCTGTGCGGAGAACGTTCGTGTCGTCACGCGGTCGTGCGGCGCCGGGCGTGGCGACGGCGCGCCCACGCTCCTATGTTCCACACATGGCAACCCTGGGCAACGGACGACGCGTCGCGATCGTGGCGGGACTGCGCACGCCATTCGCGAAATCCGGCACGATCTTTCGCTCGCTGAGCTCGCAGGAGCTCGGGAAGCTCGCGGTCGCCGAGCTCATCCAGCGAACCAGCCTGGAGCCGAAGGACGTCGACACGCTGGTCTTTGGAACGGTGGTGCCATCGGTGCTCGCGCCCAACATTGCGCGCGAGGTCGCGCTCCTGCCGCTGCTTCCGAAGGGAATCCCGGCCGTCACCGTCGGCCGCGCGTGCGCGTCCGCCAACCAGGCGATCACCGACGCGGCCGATCAGGTTCTGCTTGGTCACGCCGATGTCGCCATCGCCGGTGGCGCCGAGTCGCTCTCCAACGTGCCGATTCTCCACTCGCGGGGGTTTGCCGACGCCGTCGTCGCCGCCTCGCGAGCGAAGACGGCGCCGAAGCGACTCGCAGCGTTGGCGCGCATCCGGCCGCGCGATCTCGTGCCGGTGACGCCAGCCATCGCCGAGCCCTCCACGGGCGAGACGATGGGTCAGTCGGCCGAGAAGATGGCGAAGCTCAATCACATTTCGCGAGAGGAGCAGGACCAGTTCTCCCTTCGGTCACACCGGCTCGCCGCCGCCGGGACGCAGGATGGCCGCCTCACCGGCGAGATGATGGCCGTGTACGTCCCGCCCAGATTCGACAACGTCGCCACGACGGACAACGGCATTCGGTCGGACACGACGCTGGAGCAGATGCAGGCGCTGAAGCCGGTGTTCGACCGGCGGTACGGGACCGTCACCGCCGGCAACTCCTCTCCGCTCACCGACGGCGCCGCGGCGGTGCTGCTCATGAGCGAGGAGGCGGCACGCGCGTCGGGATACACGCCGCTCGCCTACATCAAATCATACGCCTACGCGGCGCTCGATCCCGGAGAGCAGCTGCTCATGGGTCCGGTGCTTGCGACACCCGTCGCCCTCGAGCGTGCTGGTCTCACATTGAAAGACATGCATCTCGTCGAGATGCACGAGGCGTTCGCCGCCCAGGTGCTGTCGAACCTCAAGGGATTCGAGTCGCGGGAGTGGGCGGAACGGGCCGGCTATTCGACGCCGGTGGGCGAAGTCGATCGCGCACACCTCAATGTCATGGGAGGCTCGATCGCCATCGGGCACCCCTTCGGAGCGACCGGCGCACGCATCACGATGACGCTGGCCAACGAGCTTCGCCGGCGCGGCGGCCAGTTCGGCCTCATGACCGTCTGCGCCGCGGGAGGAATGGGCTTCGCCATGGTCCTGGAGAACGCCGGATGACGGCAACGAGCGAGCCCCGAACGACGAGCGCGGCGCGGAAGTCGGGCGCCCTCATGGTCGACGTCGAAGATGGCGTCGCCATCATCACGATGGACCTGCCGAACGAGCCGGTGAACAAGCTCAACCAGGCCGTGAAGGAGGACTTCATCGACCTCATGCGCCGCCTCGACGGCGATGCGTCGGTTCAGGCGGCCGTGCTCATCAGTGGAAAGCGCGACACCTTCATTGCCGGCGCGGACATCGAGGAGTTTCTCGAGGTAAAGACCGCTGAAGACGCGGAGCGCCTTTCCCTCGACGGCCAGTCGCTGCTCGACCGCCTCGAGGGGCTCCGCACACCGGTCGTGGCCGCCATACATGGCGCGTGCCTCGGCGGTGGGCTCGAAACGGCCATAGCGTGCGCGTGGCGCATCGGCACCGATCATCCGAAGACCATCCTCGCGCTTCCCGAGGTCATGCTGGGCCTCATTCCCGGCGCCGGCGGCACGCAACGGTTGCCGCGGCTGGTCGGTCTCAGAAACGCCCTGGACATGATTCTCACCGGGCGAAACGTGCGCGCGAAGAAGGCGCTCCAGATGGGACTCCTCGATGAGATGGTGCACCCCTCCATCCTTCGTGATGTCGCGGTCACGCGCGCGCGGGAGCTCGGACGCGGGGCCCGAAAGCGATCGGCCGGCCGAAAGCAGCTTTCGCTCGCGGATCTCGCGCTCGAAAGGAACCTGGCCGGGCGCGCGATTGTCTTTCGGCAGGCACGCGAAAAGGTTCGGAAACAGACTCGCGGTAATTATCCTGCGCCGCCCGCCGCGATCGACGCGGTGGCGGCAGGGTACAAGCTCGGGCGTGAAGGCGGGCTCGGCGAAGAAGCGCGTCTCTTCGGTGCGATGGCCGCGACGCCGGAATCGCGAGAGCTGATCTTCCTCTTCTTCGCGACGACGGCGCTCAAGAAGGACTCGGGCGTCTCAGGCGCCGCGCCGCCGCCACGGGATGTGCGCCGCATCGGCGTGCTCGGCACAGGCTTCATGGGCGCGGGCATCGCCGCCGTCTCGGCCATGCAGATGATCGCCGTCCGCTTCAAGGATGTGGACCATGCGCGCGTCGCGAAGGGGCTGAAGTCGGTGTACGACGTGCTGATCGAGCGCTTCCGCAATCGGCAGATCACTCGCACGCAGTTCGACGATCAGATGGCGCTCGTTGGAGGAGCGACGGACTACAGCGGCTTCCGCACCGTCGACCTCACCATCGAGGCGGTGTTCGAGGACCTGGCACTGAAGCATCGCGTGCTGCGCGAGGCCGAAGCCGAGATGCCGCCGCGCGCCGTCTACGCATCGAATACGAGCTCCATCCCGATCGCGCGCATCGCCGAGGCGTCGCCTCGTCCCGAGCGGGTGCTGGGGATGCACTTCTTCTCCCCCGTGCACAAGATGCCGCTGCTCGAGATCATCGTGACACCGGTGACGGCGCCCGAGGTGACGACGACGGCGGTGGCGTTAGGCAAGCGACTCGGGAAGCACGTCATCGTCGTCAACGATGCGCCCGGCTTCTACACGACGCGCATCCTGGCCGCGTACATGAACGAAGCCGGACGTCTGCTGGACGAAGGCGCACCGATCGAAGCGGTGGACCGAGCGCTCCTCGAGTTCGGCTTCCCGGTCGGGCCCATCACGCTGCTCGATGAAGTTGGGATCGACGTGGGCGGAAAGATCGCCGGGGTGCTGGCCGAGGCGTTCGGCGAGCGACTGGCGCCGTCGGAGTCGATGCAGCGCGTGATCGCCGCCGGTAGAACTGGGCGTAAGGGCGGAAAGGGCTTCTACTTGTACGGGAAGGACGGGAAGAAGGGTGGCGTGGACCAGTCGGTGTACGAGTTCCTGCCGACCGGGAGTGCGCGGGCGGACTTCATCCCCGAGGAGATTCAGGATCGGACCGTGCTCGCCATGGTGAACGAGGCCGTGCGCTGTCTGGAGGAGGGCGTTCTTCGGTCGCCGCGCGACGGGGACGTGGGAGCCGTTTTCGGGCTGGGATTCCCGCCGTTCCGCGGCGGTCCCTTCCGGTACGTGGACTCCGAGAGCTGCGAGATGATCATCCGGCGCCTCGAGCAGCTGAACACTCGCTTTGCGCCCCGATACGAGCCTGCCGGGCTCCTCCTTGAGATGGCGGAGCGCCGCCGTCGATTCTACCCGCCGACCGGAAAGCCAGTCTGAACGGGTTGGACCCCGCGCCCGGGCGTGGGCTTCCATGTGTGACCCCCGGCCAAGAGCCGCTGTGACCCTGCACGCGTGTCCCCGAGTCTCTCCACCGTGACGGATCGCGCCGCCGCCCCAGATGCCGTTCTCGTTCGGCGCGTGCTGGATGGCGACGTCGAGGCGTACGCCTTTCTCGTCGTGCGCTACCGGAGCAGGTACGCTCGCTTTGCGACGCACATGCTCGGAAGCGCTGAGGACGCCGAGGAGGCGCTACAGGACGCGTTCGTTCGGGCGTACCGCTCCCTCGGGCGGTGCGAGGATCCGGAGCGCTTCGGGTCCTGGCTGTTTCGCATTCTCGTGAACCGGTGCCGCACCGCTGGTGCCCGCCGCGGCCGCCGCGAGCGCACGATCGTGCACGACGAAATCGCGCTGCGCGACGCCGCCCAGGACCACCCGGAGGAGAGCGTCGCGTGGCAGGAAGAGATCGCGCGGGCGCTCCAGCGCCTGCCGGACGATCAACGCGAGGCGTTTTTGCTGAAGCACGTGGAAGACCTGAGCTATGAGGAGATTTCGGCCGCCACAGGCGTGGGTGTATCCGCGCTCAAGATGCGTGTGAAGCGCGCCTGCGACCGACTGAGGGACCAGTTGAGAGAGGTATACAGTGCGCGAGACTGATGATGTGATCGAGCGTGTGGCGATGTCGCTGCGTCGGGAGCGTGTGGTGCTCACCGAGGACTTCGATGCGCGCGTAATGAGCGAGGTGCGTGCGGCATCGCGCGACGCGGCGCGAGGGGGAGTGCTCCGCTGGATGCTCCGTCCCCGGACGGTGTCCGTCTCCCCGCTCGGCGGGCTGGCGCTCGCCGCGGGCGTGACCGGCATCGTGGCGCTGGCCGTCGGTGACGAGGGCCCCCGCGATACGGTTCCGCCGGCGGTGACCACGGCGGTGCCGGCGACGCAGTTCACCCCCGCCAGCTCGACCGAGCAGATGACCAGATTCGTGTTCGTTGCGCCATCGGCCTCCACCGTCACCGTCGTGGGTGACTTCAACGACTGGGATTCGGAGGCCTCGCCACTTCAAAGACAGGGGAAGGGTGTCTGGACCATCACCATCCCGCTGGCGCCCGGCCGATACCAGTATACTTTCGTGGTAGACGGCACGAGCTGGGTCGCTGACCCGGGCGCGCCGCGAACGCTCGAGGATGATTTCGGGCGGCCGAATTCAGTGATCACCGTAGGAGACGCGACCACATGACGCGACTCGGGCTGGCGGCGCTCGCGCTCGCGCTCACCGCGGCGCGCGTCGACGCGCAAGACGCACGACTGGCGCGGCTCGACAGGCAGCTACAGGCGGACGTTGGCGCGCTGGTCGATTCGGCACGGTTGCTGGGGATTCCGACCGAGCCGGTTGTGGACAAGGCGCTGGAGGGGGCCGCGAAGCGGGCACCGAACAAGCGCATTCTCGTCGTGGTGCGGTCGAGGTTTCACGAGCTCGTGGCGGGGCGCAGCGCACTCGGCAACGTCGCGTCGGAGGCGGAAATCGTTGCCGCGGCCGATGCGCTCCATGCCGGGGCGAGCGCGGAAGTGATCTCGACGCTTCGCTCGCGGCGGCCAACCGTGCCGCTCACGATTCCGCTGGCGGTGCTCGCGGACCTGATCTCTCGCGGCGTGCCGGCGGATACCGCGGCGTCCGCGGTGCTGGCGCTGGCGACGACGTCCGCAACGGATGCACAGTTCGCGGCATTGCGTGATGACATCGAGCGCGACATCGCGAAGGGTGCACCTCCGGCGATCGCGGCGTCGGTGAGAACGAGAGGGCTGCCACCAGGAGTACCAGTTCCCCGGGCCACGGATGCGGTAGGGGAAGTCACCAGCACACCACGAAGTCCATAGCGATCGAATGCCCTGGCGTTTCGTGTCTCTCACCTCGCTCGCGCTCACGGCGATTGCCGCGGGACCGATGCGCGCGCAGGTGGTGGGGACGTTAGGCGCCGGGACGGGGCACGTGACGTACGATGACGCAGCGCGGGCAACGGTGGTGAGCCTGACGCCGGCCGTCATGTTCGAGGGAGAGCAGACCACCCTGTCGGCCACCGGATCGTTCACTCGCTTTGCGGGCGGCCTCTGGAGCGCGCATGCGGTTGCCGCCGGGTCGCGCTTCAGCAAGCCACGCGGACCCTTCCGGAGCGAGCTCTCGGCGCAGCTCGAGACGAACTCCCATCGTGGTGCGCTTCGCACCGCGTTCCTGCTGGCACAGGGACGCGGCCACCTGATCGACGACGGACATCGCGGACTCTGGCTCGGCGGTGGTGCAGGGCACGTGTGGCGATCTCCGTCGGGCGCGTCGGTCCTGCGCGCCGACTTCGGCGCCTGGACGCAGCTGCGAGACGCGACCATCCGGCTCACCGCGGCGCACAACGTCGTGTCGATCAGCACGCGCTCGCGGAGCGCGCAGTCCGAGTTCGCGCTCGCGGCATTGACACCGCGGAACGAAACGGTCTCGCGGTCCACGATCCGGTATCTCGATACCGAGGCATACGTCGCGTGGTCGCGCGGGCGCGTCGCATTCGACGGTGCCGCGGCCCGGCGCACCTCCCCCGATGGCCTGCGGGCGAATACGTGGCTGCTCGGCGGAAGCCTCGAGCTCACCGACCGGCTGGCCCTCGTTGGCGCAGCGGGAGCGAATGCCGTCGACCTGGCGCAGGGACTTCCCGGCGGCCGATACGCGACGATCGCACTTCGCGTGACGACCCGCGCGGGTGACGCGCTCGAGATGCGGTCGCGGTCGCGGGCGAGCGCGCACGCTCTCAACACATGGCGCGAGGCGGACGGAACGGTGCTGCTCGTCGTGCACGCGCCGCGCGCACGTCGCGTGGAGCTGATGGGTGATTTCACGGACTGGCGCCCGATGGTCCTGGAGCGCGGGGCGGACGATCATTTTGCGGTCCGCATCCGCCTGCCTGCGGGGAGCTACCGGATCAACGTGCGCGTGGACGGCGGGATGTGGACGGCGCCCCCGGGGACGACGCCCGTGGCCGATGAGTACAATGGGGCCGCCGGGCTCCTCGTCATTGGAGGTTAGGGGTTTTAAGGCCGAGACGTCTGACGTCTCGGCCTCAGAACACTTACTCCAGTCTCACCGCAAAATCCTCAGCGACGTAGGCGATCTCATCGTCCGCCACGCTCGCGCGCCAGTCGATCGAGATGACCGTGGGGAAGCCATAGGCGGCGTCGTACTCGGTGTGAACGTCGGCCGCGTTCTCGCGCGCGTCGACGACGATCGTGAAGAGGCCCGGGACGTCGGGGAAGAGCTCGTCAATGTTGGCGGGGACCGGCTCGCCGGTGCGGATGTTGACGCGCGACACGATCACGCCGCCGGAGACCGTGACGCGAACGGGGTCGACGAAGCCGCAAAAACAGAGGCGGCGCACCGTTATCTCGTAGCTGTCGACGTTCGCACGCACCCACCGCGCGTGCGCCCTCACCAGACCGAGCGGCTCGAGAGGATCGGTCTCGCACGCGACGAGTGCGATGAGCGCGACGGCGAGTATGGAGCGACGAGCGATGCTCAGCACGTGACCCTCCAGTGATACCGCGTGAGAGACCCGCGCGTCCGCATGTCGGTCACGCGCTACCCCGCGTCTCCGGCCAGCGTATATTCCGCGGTCGCACGCCCCCTACGAGGTGTCATGCTCCGTCAGGCGCTCCTGTATCTGTCGAACCAGCAGCACATCTTTCGATTCGTTCGGAACAACCGGCTCGCGAAGCGATTCGCGCAGCGCTTCGTCGCGGGGGAGACGCTGGACGAGGCGCTGCGCGCCATAGAGCCCCTGAACCGCAAGGGCATCACGGCCTCGCTCGATCTGCTCGGCGAGAGCGTTCACGCCGAGCGTGAGGCGCACTCGGCGGCCCGCGAGGTTCTCCAGATGCTCGACCGCATCCACGAGCGACGCCTCAATTCCAACGTCTCGCTGAAGCTCACGCAGATGGGCCTCGACCTCTCCGAGGAGCTCTGCGTGGCGCTCATGCACGACATCCTCACGCGCGCGCGTGACCTGGACACGTTCGTCCGCATCGACATGGAAGGAAGCGTGTACACCGAGCGGACGTTGCGTCTGTTCGAGGACCGGCTGCACCCATCGTACGGCGATCACGCGGGAATCGTGCTTCAAAGCTACCTCTATCGCACGCTCGCCGATGTCGAGCGTGCGATTGCCATCAAGGCCCGCGTCAGGCTGTGCAAAGGCGCGTACAAGGAACCGGCGACGGTCGCGTACCCCGAGAAGGCGGACGTGGACACGAACTACGTGCGCTGCATGCACAAGCTCCTCTCCGAGGGAAACTACCCCGGAATCGCGACGCACGACGAGCGCATCATCAACGAAGGGAAGCGCTACGCGCGGGCCAACGGCATCTCCCCCGATCGCTTCGAGTTCCAAATGCTCTACGGCGTACGACGCGACTTGCAGGAGAAGCTGGTGGCCGAGGGATGGCGAATGCGGGTCTACGTCCCGTTCGGAACGCAATGGTATCCGTATCTGATGCGTCGCCTCGCCGAGCGTCCGTCGAACGTTGCTTTCATTGCCGGGAATATGGTGCGGGAGCTCGTGAGGCGGTGAGTACCTAATGGGCCGCTTTCTCCCTCCCGATCACTCGCAAGGCGACGAGCGCACGCTCGGCGGATACATGGCGGTGCATGCGCGACCGGCGGCGTTCGAGGGACTGGATGGCGCGTCGTATTCCGCCGACATCGGGATCGACGAGACGGGAGACGCGGACGCGCCCGTGGGTGCCTATCTCATCTTTTTGCGCTGGGGGTCGGGGGAGCCGCGCATCGTCGGGCATCTCGAGAGCGACTTTCTGGCACGCGCGCGCACCGAGGCCGAGGCGCGTGATGCGATCGGCGCAATGTCGCTGGCCGATGCGAAGCGTGTGCTCGATGAGCTCGTTGGCGCGGCGCGGCCAGGCGGCTCCGAGCGTCCATGGTGGGACGTGATGCGCGAGGAGAACGAAGGGCCGTGACGTCGCCCCGCCGCGCGCGCGGAATCGTCCTTCGCGGCACCGGCGGAGTATGGCAGGTGCGCACCGAATCGGGGGAGACGCTCTCGGCAGCGCTGCGCGGACGACTCAAGCAGGGAGAGCACGAGAAGCTCGCGGTTGGGGACGACGTCGTCATCGAGGTCGGTGACCGCGAGGACGCATGGGCGATCGCGGAGATGCTTCCGCGACGGTCCAGTCTCGCGCGGCGCGCGCCGAGCGGCGGTGGCGGTCGCGTGGTCGCCGCGAACATCGATCAGGTCGTCGTCGTGTTCGCCATCGCGGAGCCCGCGCCGCATCCGCGCATGCTCGACCGCTTCCTGCTGATCGCGGAGTCGAACGACCTCGCGTCCCGCGTGGTGGTGAACAAGGTCGAGCTCGCAAGCGTCGACGAGGCGCGTGCGCTTTTCGGGATCTATGAGGATATCGGATATCGCGTTCACTACACGAGCGTGAGGCGCGGTGACGGGCTGGCCACCTTGCGCGATGCGCTGCACGGCCGTGTCAGCGCGCTCACCGGGCCATCGGGAGTCGGGAAGTCGTCGCTGCTCAACGCGATGTTCCCCGGACTCAACCTGCGGGTCGGCGAGATCAGCCGATCGGTGATGAAGGGTCGTCACACGACCGTCGGTGCGGATCTGCACCCGTTGCCCGACGGCGGCTACGTGTGCGACACGCCCGGGCTGCGCGAGGTCGGAATGTGGGGTATCGAGCCCCGCGAGGTGGACCGCTGCTTCCCCGAGATGCGTCCGCTCCTCGAGCAGTGCCGTTTCACGGACTGCACGCATCGCGTAGAGCCGGGGTGTGCGGTGCGTGAGGGAGTGGAGAGCGGCGCGGTGTCGGCGCAGCGATACGAGTCGTACCTGAAGCTCAGGAAAGAGCTCGAGGAAGGGGAGCGAGATTACTGAGGGCCGCCGATATCACCAACTTCGGACGCCGGCGATCACCACGGGGCTGACGGGAACCGTCGTCGCGATCGCCGCCGGCCTCATTCCGATCGATGTGTTGAGCCAGCTCGTGGCGATGGGAACGCTGCTCGCGTTCGCGATCGTCTGTGCCGCCGTGCTCGTGCTCCGGCGCACCTCACCCGACCTGCCGAGACCATTCGAGACACACAAGGAGCCTTCACGGGATCGGAGGCCATCCGACCCACCCGTTGCATCCGCGTCACCCTTGAACCTTGATGTCCGCGACTCAGCGGACACGCGCAAGCGCAGACTCCACCTCACCGCGCGTCGGCTCGAGGCGCAGGCTCGCTTCGTATTCGCGGCGCGCGGCGGCGCGGTCGCCCATGTGCTCGTACACCCGGCCGAGCCGGTAGTGAGCGGACGATCGCGGCGGTTCTCCCTCGTGAGGCTCATACGCGATGTAGCGCTGGAGTGCTCGCACCGCTTCGGGAAGATGCTGGCCCGAGAGGCTCGAGCCGCGACCGTAGTAGTAGTAAGCCGGCATCGCGTCGGGGTGTCGCGCGATCAGCTGGTCCATCAGCACGAACGCGCTGTCGAAGCGCTCCGCGCGATGCCATAGCTGCGCGAGCCCCCAATACGCCGCGAGAGTGTCCGGCTCACGCGCAATCGCCTGACGGTACTCACGCGCCGCGTCATCGGTCTTCCCGCGATCCTCGGCGATCCACGCGCGGGCGAGCGCACCGTGAAACGCGCTTCGCTTGGCGATTTCCGCCGCGTGCGTGCGCGCCTTCGAGGTACTCCCGCCGACGATACGGGGCGCGAGCAGATAGAACTGCACGAGCGTCGCCCGCGCATCGATGCTCGCGGCGTCGAGGTCGACGGCGCGCTCGAGTGCGGAACGCGCGCGCTTCGCGAGACTGAACTTCTTCATGAGTCCCGAGCGCACGGCGAGCTGGCCGTAGGCGCGTCCCAGCCAGACGTGATGCTCCGCGACGGCGGGCTCGAGCCCGGCCGCCTTCTCGAGATGGGTGATCGCGTCCTGAAAGCGCGTCTCGTGGAGAGCGATCCGGCCGAGGTAGAGGTGGGCTTTGGGGCTATTCGCGTCGGCGTGTATGGTCGCCTCGAGCGCCTTGCGCGCTGCCCCGTAGCGATGCGCCTCGAAAGACGCGACGCCTCCATCGCCATTCTGGGCCTGGGCCCCTCCGCCCAGGATGAACATGACTCCCGCAATCCAGCTGCCCCTCAACGCTCCCCCGACGTGAATCCGAGGGAGCGAAGTGCATCATTGGGACCAGGAGGTCAGCGCCGCGCGGGCTCGGCAGGCTGCGGGAGCGCGGGCGCCAGTGGAATCGGTCGAGGGGCGGGCACGGCCGCCCGAGGCCGGCTGGAGGCCCTGTTGATGAGGGCAACGCCCGACAGGATGATCGCCGCGGCCACCACCATCCGCGTTCCAAACGCCTCGCCGCCGATCAGCCATCCGAGCACCATGGCCACGATCGGATTCACATACGCATACGTTGCGACCGCTGCGGGCGTGCAGACGCGGAGCAGCCACGCGTACGCGGTGTAGCCGATGAGCGATCCAAAGACGATGAGATAGAGGACCGACAGCATCGAGCGCGTCGTTATGCCCGCGAGATCCACCTGACCCAGCTCGCCAGTCGCTATCCCCGCCATGTACAGCGCGACGCCGCCGGCGAGCATCTGCATGCCCGCCGCGGTGATCGCCGACGCCGGACGTGGAAGCACCCGCGAGTAGACTGAGCCCGCGGCCCACGAGAGCGATGCACCGACCAGGACCAGCGAGGCGACGACGTCGACGTCCTCGGCGCCGGTGAGTGCCGCCGGGCCCACGAGAACGGCGAGACCGCCAAAGCCGAGCACGAGACCGACGATCACTTTCCACGTCGGTCGCGTTCCGTCCCGGCGAAGAAACTCGAGCAGCACCATCCAGAGCGCGACGCTCGCGACGAGCAGGGCGGCGAGCCCCGACGGGATGCGCGTCTCGGACCATGTCACGGCGCCATTGCCGACCGCGAGCATCAGGATCCCCGTCGCGGCCGACGCTACCCACGCGCCCTTCGACGGCCGCGCGGCGCCCGTTAGGCGGGACCAGCTGTACAGCAGGGCTCCGGCGATCACGAACCGCGTTCCGGCCATGAGGAAGGGCGGAATGCTCTCGATCGCGTACCGAATGGCGAGATACGTGGAGCCCCACACGAGGTAAATCGCCGTGAAGGCCAGGACGATTCGAGAGCGGGTCGGGGCGCCGAAGGGTGTCATACCGATGGAGAACGGGGAGCGGGCAGAATCTGTTCCGCCGCGGCCCGGGGGTGGCCAAGCCCGTGAGGGCATTCCACTTTCAAGCGGCCGGCCTTCGAGCGGCATCTCATCGACAACTGGTATGACGTGTCCCTGAGCGGTTCGATCGTACGTGAGGCCCCGCTGATTGCGGCGGAGGAATCGGCCGAGCTGGCCCGCCGGGCGCGCGAGGGCGACGTCGCGGCGTTCGAGCGTCTCTATCGCGCCCATTCGCCAAGGGTTCGCGCGCTATGCATGCGCCTCTGCGCCGATCACCAGCGCGCCCAGGAATCGGCACAGGATGCGTGGGTGCGGGCGTGGGAGCGGCTATCGACGTGGCGAGGGGAGTCCGCCTTCGGGACGTGGATGCACCGCCTCACCGTGAACGTGGTCCTCGAATCGTTCCGCGCCGAACGCCGGCGATTGGCTCGGGTCACTCTCGCGGAAGATGACGAGGAGCCGGATGCCGCGATGCCGGCGCGCGATCCGGGCGAGCGAATCGACCTGGAGCGAGCCATCGGCCGCCTTCCACGGGGAGCACGGACCGTCTTCGTCCTGCACGACGTCGAGGGGTATCAGCACGGCGAGATCGCAGCGATGACGGGATTGGCTGAAGGAACGTTGCGGGCGCAGCTCTGCCGGGCGCGCCGGCTCTTAATGGAGATGCTCGACCGATGACTCAACATTTCGACGACCAGGTGCTCAGCGATCTCGTCGACGGAACGCTCGATGCGACCGCACGGCGTGCCGCCGAGGAGCACATCGCCGCATGCGACGCGTGCTTCGCGCGCGTGCAGCGGCTTCGCTCCCTCCTCGCTCGGGCCGCGGCGCTCCCGGGCATCATGTCGCCACCTGCCGAGGAGTGGTCACGCGTGCGCGCGCGCATCGAGAGCGTGACGGTACCCGCCGCCGTCCCGGCGCCGTGGTGGACGCGGCGAAGCGTGCTGCTTGCGGCGGGGCTCGCACTCGTCATGGTGTCTTCCGCGGTGACGGCGTTGGTCGTCAACGGGACACGTGATCCAGTCGTGCGCGAGACGGCAGCGACGACGGCTCCGTCCACGCTCATCCCGCGCCTGGCTGCGCTCGAGCACGATTACGCCACGGTGACGCGCGATCTGGAGCGGGAGCTGGCCGAGCGGAAGCACACGCTCACGCCGGAAACCATTGCCGCGGTCGAGCGCAGCCTGCGCACGATCGACGCGGCGATCGCCGAGGCACGCGATGCACTGGCGCGCGACCCGTCGAGCGAGACGGTGGCGCGCCTCTTCGTCGCCGGCCACGACCAAAAAGTCGAGCTGCTGCGCTACGCGATGCGGCTGGCGACGCAAAGTTGAAGGAGTCCCTCATGCGATGCGTTTTGTCTTTCCTCGTCCTCACGGCCTGCCTCACGAGCACGGCGACGGCGCAGCGGTCGGTCACCCGGCGACTGCCGCTCACCGCGGACGGCGCGGTACGGATCACCAACCTCGTCGGCACCATCACCGTACACGGATGGAACCGCGACAGCATCGCGGCCGTGGGCGAGGTTGGTCGTGGCAGCAAGGGGTTCTTCATGGGTGGCGATGGCACAGCGGTCAAGCTGGGCATCGACATTCCTAACGATGACCCGCGGGCCGCCGAGCCCTCCAGGCTCGAGGTGTGGGTTCCCGCTGGGGCGCGAGTGCGTGTGAAAAGCACGCGTGGCTCGATCGTCGTCGATGGCGTGACGGGCGCACTCGACCTCGCGACGACGAGCGGCGACGTGCGCGTCGATGGCGTCCCGCGCGAGCTGACGGTCGAGACGATGGACGGTGATGTCGAGCT
>JBQTHJ010000051.1:0-36454 GCA_052389995.1 Gemmatimonadaceae bacterium
CAGCGCGCGCGCCAAGCGCCGGCGATCGACCCGCGTGAACGCGTCTCGTTTCGTAACTGGTCTGGCCATAATGGCCATGCTGCATCGGCCTGACCATTTGATGCAAGACTTTTGTCCACCTACTTAGGTACCGTGCCACGAGGATCTCGTTGCCCGGCGGATTGACGGTGTGAAGCTGGATCAGCCGCCGCAGGTGACGAACGGTCTCGTCGCGCACCGCGTCCCAGTCGACGACGGGTGCGACGCCGCGCTTCGCCTCAACGCCCTGCGCGCGAGCCATCGCGACCGGAAGCAGCGACGCCGCACACGCGACGAAGCATAACGAGCGGTGCCTGGCGATCCGCTCCGATCGCAGTGAGAAGAGTGGCATGCCTGCCGGCGCTCACGACGTAACGAGCAGATCCTCGATCGCGCGGACCAGTGGCGCGAACGAGAGCGCGGAGCCGGTGGCGCGCTCGGCGAGCTCGCTCGCCAGCTCGCGCTGCCCCTCCCCCATGAGCTCCGACACAACCCACGGGCCCGCCCGGGGATTCCGCCACCAGTCCGCGTCGAATCGCTCGACCAGCGTCTCGGTGAGCAGCGCCTGTAGCTGCCAGGCGCGGAGATATCGCGCGGCGTAGAATCGCGGATCCACGTCGACGAACGCATCGGCCGCATCGTATCGGAACGTCGTTGCGCTCGTGAGGCCCTCGACGTACAGGTCGGGAAGCGAATCCCACGATACCTCGCCACTGTACAGCGCCGTCTCGTAGATGAGCTTCGCACAGTAGCGGCGGAGGAAATGCAGCTCCTCGAACCCCACCGAGCGAAGAAACATCGGCGCGTGGCGGCGTCCAAGCTCGGTGTAGCGCGCGAGCCAGCCGGCATCGTGCATGAGGTGATCGAGGAGCATGGCGTACCCCTCGGTCACCGAGTTGTCGCCCAGCCAGCGCCATTCGAATGGATAGTCGGGACGCGTGTAGGCGAAGTGGAGCGCATGCCCGAGCTCGTGCAGCAGCGTGCGATAGTCGGTCTGTCCGCCGTGCGGCCGCAGCACGAGATACACCTCATCCGGAACGCGAACCGGAGCGCAGAAGGCCCGCGCGCGCTTCCCCTCGCGCTCGCCTGTGTCGTAGATGATGCGGCCCGATGCGTGCGCATCGACCCCCATCTCGCCGACCTGGCGTCGAACCGACCCCTCCATGGTGTCGCTCGGGAAATACGCGTCGTACTCCTGCGCCCGAAGGAGATGGAGCGCGTCCGCCCGAGTCGCCTCGCCCGGCTCCAGGCGAAGCTTCGCGCGCACCGTCTCCGCGTACACGTCGTCCCACATCGACTGCGTGTCGCGCAGGAACTGTTCGCACTCCGCCACGAGCATCGCGAGGTCGACGCCGCTGAGCGCCTCGAATGCGGCGTTGAAGGTGGGAGCGATCTCGAGCTCCTCGATGATCTCCTTTTCTCGCTGGAACCGATCGCGCCGGAGAGGACCCAGCTCAGCGGCAACAACGCGCGCCCGCGCCTTCTCGATGCGCATCCGCTCACCGCGATCCGTTGCGTTCCCGATGTCGATCGCTGCCCGCTGGTACGGGATGAGCCGGCCATCGTCGAGTCGAACGATCGCACTCGCTTCCCACGCGATTTCCCGCTCGTCGAGTGGCGCGAGCTCACGGCCGGCGACGGCGTCGACGAGCCACTCGAGGATGAGTCGAGCCGAGCGATGCGAGTCCGATCCGTCGATGGCGTCGCGGAACATCTCCCGCGCGAGCGCGAGCGCGTCGTCCCCCAGAATGGCAGCGTGCTTCGCGTAGATCGCCCCGAGATCCGCCGTCGGCTTGAGCCCGGCGTGCGCGACGTAATACTCGTGCGAGATCTCCTCCATGAACCGCTGCCCCCCCTGGCGCAGGCGGTCGAGCGTCAGCGCCTTCACCTGGTCAGCCGCTGGCGGATGACGTCGACCACTCGCGTCGCCTCCACGCGCTCCTGTTTCAGCGTGTCGCGATCGCGAATGGTCACGGTGTGGTCGGTCGTCGACTGTCCGTCGATCGTCACGCCAAATGGCGTACCGACCTCGTCCTGACGCCGATATCGCCGCCCGATGGCTCCCGATTCGTCGTAAAACACGGGGAAGTGCTGCCGCAACTCGCTGGCCAGCCGTCGCGCCATTTCCGGCATTCCGTCCTTCTTCACCAAGGGGAAGATCCCCGTCTTGATTGGGGCCAGCGACGGGTGCAGTGCCAGCACCGTCCGTCCCTCCTCCTCGCCCTCCACCTGCTCCTCGCGGTAGGCATTCACCAGAACGGCGAGCAGCGTGCGGTCCGCGCCCGCCGAGGTTTCGACGACGAACGGCACGAATCGGCGGTTGTTCGGTTGGTCGAAGTATTCGAGCTTCTTCCCGGAGTACTCCTGATGCCGGCCGAGGTCGTAGTCGCCACGATGGTGCACGCCCTCGATCTCCTGAAAGCCGAGCGAGCCGCCGAAGTCGTACTGCACGTCGAACGCGGCTCGGGCGTAATGCGCGAGCTCGCTCGGCTCGTGCTGATGGAACTGCAAGCGCTCCTCGCGCAGCCCCAGTCCGCGATGCCATTCCATGCGCTGCGCCTTCCAATACTCAAACCACTCCATGTGATCCGACGCCGGATCGACGAAGAACTGCATCTCCATCTGCTCGAATTCGCGCGTTCGGAAGATGAAGTTCCCAGGGGTGATCTCGTTCCGGAATGCCTTGCCGATCTGCGCGATGCCGAACGGCACCTTCTGTCGCGTGGACTGCTGCACGTTCAGGAAGTTCACGTAGATGCCCTGCGCCGTTTCCGGACGCAGGTACACGACGGCGGCCGCATTTTCGACCGGGCCCATGAACGTCTTGAACATGAGGTTGAAGAGCCGCGGCATGGACAGCGTGCCCTTCATGCCACACGACGGGCACTGCGAGTCGCTCGCGCCCGGCGTGCCCTTGATCTGAGGATCGTCGGCCCGGAATCGCCGCTTGCAGTTGCGACAGTCGACGAGCGGATCGGTGAAGACCTCGACGTGCCCGCTGGCTTCCCACACGCGCGGATGCATGAGGATCGCCGCGTCCAGCCCCTCGATGTCGTCGCGCGCGCGAACCATCGCGTGCCACCAGCGATCCTTCAAGTTCTTCTTGATCTCGACGCCGAGTGGCCCGTAATCCCAGACGGAGCCGGTGCCGCCGTAGATCTCCGACGACTGGAAGATGAGTCCGCGTCGCTTGCACAGCGACACGAGCTTCTCCATGACGTCGGGGTGCGCGCTGATCGTCGACATTTCCGAAAGATGAGCCCGAAGCGCCGGGCGGGCTAGCGGCTCAGTGAGGGCTCGCGAGACGGCAGCTGGTCGCTCCACGCCGCCGATAACCGCCGCGCGATCAGATCGCCATGCCCTCGGCCATTCTCGATGAAGACCTTGTTCGCGTCATTCCCGGCGCTGATCACCCCGGCAATGAACGCGCCGGGGACGTCCGTCTCCATCGTTGCCGGGTCGTGCGCGGGAATGCCGGTCGCCGGATCGATTGACGCACCGAGCTCGCGCAGCAACACGTGCTCCGGCGTATACCCGGTGAGCAGATACACGTGATCGGCCGGGAGGCGCACGGCGCCGTGGGGCGTGTCGATCACGACCGCGGATGGCTCAATCGCGACGACCCGCGAGCGCCAGCGCGTCGCGATGTGTCCTTCGGTGATCCGATTCTCCAGATCGGGGGCGACCCACGGCTTCACGTTCGGCGACAACCCTTCGCCGTGGTAGACCATTGTGACGCGCGCTCCGCTGCGATAGAGGTCGAGCGCCGCCTCCGCCGCCGAATTTTTTCCACCGACGACGATCGCGTCACGCAGGAACGCCTCGTGACCTTCGCGGTAGCGGTGCGACACGTGCGGCAGATCCTCACCGGGAACGCCCAGCAGATTGGGCGAATCGAAGTAGCCGGTCGCGATCACGACGGCGCGGGTTGTCATCGTGCGCGGCTCACCGCGCTGGAGCACCGAGCGCACGACGAATCCGCCGTCGTTGCGCTCGATTGACTCGACGCGTTCGTACTGCCGGACGACGAGGCCGCACCGTTCGACCACTTCGCGGTAGTATGCGAGCGCGTCACGACGCGATGGCTTCTCGGTCGCCACCACGAACGGAATCCCACCAATCTCGATGCGCTCGGCCGTCGAGAAGAAGGTCAGGTAAGTCGGATAGCGCGCGATCGAAGAGACAACGCATGACGCCTCGATGATGAGCGACCGCCATCCGCCGCGATCGATCGCGATCGCGGCGGCCAGTCCGCACGGCCCTCCGCCGACGATCACCACGTCGGCGTCATAGTCCAATGATCTGATCCCGTCGCGTTCCGACACTGATGTACACGATTCGCGTGTCCGCGAGCTCCTGAATACGATCGAGGTACTTGCGCGCCTGTGACGGAAGGTCCTCGAGGCGCCGAGCCTCGCTCGTCGGCTGACGCCACCCTTCCATCCACTCGTACCGCGGCTTCACCGAGTCGAGCGCCACGAGATCACCGGGGAACTCGGTGTACAGCTCCTCATTCACCTCGTAGCCGGTGCAGAGTCCCAGACGCTCGAGCGTGTCGAGCACGTCGAGCTTCGTGACGGCCAGCCCCGAGAGTCCGTTGATGCGTGCGGCGTAGCGCACGACGACCGCATCGAACCATCCGCAGCGCCGCGGGCGGCCCGTCGTCGCGCCAAACTCGTTTCCGAGTCGCCGCACCTCGCTCGCGAGCGGTTCGTCGAGCTCCGTTGGCAGCGGCCCGTTCCCGACGCGAGTCGTGTAGGCCTTCACGACGCCGAGGACGGCATCGATGGCGGTGGGCGCGAGGCCGGCGCCGGTGACCGCGCCGCCCGATGTCGTGTTACTCGAGGTGACGAAGGGGTACGTCCCGTGATCGACGTCGAGGAGCGATCCCTGAGCTCCTTCGAGGAGCACGGCGGCCCCCGCACTCCGCGCGCGAGTGACGACGAGTCCGATGTCCTCGGCAAGCTCGAGGAGACGCGGCGCGAGCCGCTCGAGCAGCGCGACGGTCTCATCGACGTTTGCGCGTCGCCCGGATCCGAACGCGGCGAGCTGTGTGTTCGCGTGCGCAATGCCGCGCTCGACGAGGGTGCGAAGCCGCTCGGGGTGGCGCAGATCGAGCACGCGGACACCGCGACGCGCCACTTTGTCCTCGTATGCCGGCCCGATCCCCCGCCCCGTCGTCCCGATCTCCTTGTTCGCCGCGCTGTCGGCGTCGAGCAGCTTGTGATACGGCATAACGAGATGCGCACGGTCGCTCACGTACAGGCGGCCGGACACGTCGATCCCGTCGGCGATGAGCTCCTCGATCTCCTGGAACAGCGTATCGGGGTCGAGCACGACGCCGTTCCCGATCGCGCACCGGACGCCGGGATGCAGGATGCCGCTCGGAATCTGGTGCAGGACGAACGAGCGGCCGCCGATCGCCACCGTGTGTCCCGCGTTCGCCCCGCCCTGATAGCGCACCACCCAATCGGCGCGCTCGGCGATTACGTCGACCAGCTTTCCTTTCCCTTCGTCGCCCCACTGGGCGCCGACGACGACGAGCGTGCGCGTGGCGTGGTCGAACATGAGGGCAAGTTAGTGGACCGTGGGCGGAGGACAGAAGCCCTGACCAACTGCCAAGACGTCCACACCGAACTCACGTCCGCGGCCGTGGCGCCAGCGCGACACGGGCCACCTGCTCCTCGGAAGTCAGCGACTCGCTGCGGATGGGCAAGGTCACCGTGAACGTGGTGCCACGCCCGTACTGGCTCGCGACGGCAATGTCTCCGCCGAGGAGCGCGATCAGCTTGCGAGTAATGCTGAGCCCGAGTCCGGTTCCGCCGTACTCGCGCGTTCGCGACTGATCCACCTGGCGGAATTCCTCGAAGATGACTTCGAGATCCTGCGGACGAATCCCGATCCCGGTGTCGCTCACCGCGATGCGCACCTCGTGCGCATTCACGCGAGTGGTGAGCGACACCGACCCGTCTTGCGTGAATTTCACCGCGTTGGAGATCAGGTTGAGCACGATCTGCTTCACCTTCGTGCGGTCCGTGTCCATGTACACCGGCTCCGACGGAAGCGTGACGTTGAACTCCAGCCCTTTCCGCCGGATCATCGGCTCCATCTGCCCCGCCGCGTCCTGGAGCACCTCGTGGAGTGCGATGCGCTCGAGGTGGATCGGCATCTTCCCCGCCTCGATCCTTGCCAGATCGAGAATGTCGTTGATGAGCGCGAGCAGGTGCTGCGATGAGACCTGGATGCGGTGGAGCCCTTCCTCCTGTTTCGATGTGAGGTCGCCGTAGATGCGATCGAGCATGAGCGCTGCGTAGCCGATGAGCGCGTTGATGGGGGTGCGGAGCTCGTGCGACATGTTGGCGAGGAACTCGCTCTTGAGGCGATACGCCTTCTCGAGCTCTTGCGACTGCCACTGAAGGCGCAGGTTCCGCTCCTCGAGATCGCGCGTCGCTTCCCGAATGCGATCCTCCAGCTCGGCGCTGAAGCGCTTGAGCTCATCGTACAGCCGCTCGTTTTCCACTTCCTTCGTGCGGTCGTGAAGCACCGAGACGATCACCATCGGCTCGCCGTGCTCGTCGAAGATCTTTCCCGACACCATCTCCATCGGGAGCGCCGCGCCGCTCTGTGGACGCACGAGCGACAGCTGCGCACGCCGCGCGCGGTCGGGCGTCATGGCGAAGTCCGAGATGAACGACGTGACCTTCATGTCGTTGTTGCGCACACGCTGCGCCATGAGATGGTCGCGGAGCGTGGCATCGCTCAGCTCGAAGAGCTCCTCTGCCTGACGATTCATGAGGATGATCCTCGACTGCCCATCGGTCACGAGGATCGGATCGGCCACGTTCTGAAGGATCAGGTTGAGACGGTCGCGCTCGCGCGACGCCTGCTGCTCCGTCATCCGCACGCGGGAGTACTGACGCTCGAGCTGGTGGGCCGCCTGCTTGAGGTCGGTCACGTCGCGGAGCACCGAGAGGTACGATCCGCGCCGAGCCATTTCGACCGGCAGTGGATGGGAGAGGACCTCGAACAGGAGATCGGAGCCCTCCGCCGGATCCACGAGGCTGAGCTCGCGTGGCCCCATGGCCGTGCCAGCGGCGAGGACCGCCTTCGACAGGAACGAGCTGTAGAGGAGATTGTTGATCTCTACCGCTCGGCGACGTCCTTCGGAGTCGTCGGAACGCATCCCGAGCAGCTCTTCGGCCCGCTTGTTCTGAACGACCACCGAGTTCGACGAGTCGGTGATCACGATCGGGTCCGGCAGAGCGTTGATGATCGCGGTCAGCAGGTTCGTCTGTCGGTCGAGCTGCTCCGCATACCGTCGCTGCTCCTCGACGGTGTGCAGATGCGAGACGACCGGGCCGGCGACGCTCGCGATCTCCGCCAGCGTCTCCACCGTGTCCGGCTCGATCGACGTCTCGAGCACCGCCACCGCAAACGGCGACAGGCCGACGCGCCGGCGTCGGTGGCTTCCAACCGAGACGACATCGCACTCGGCGAAGCGGCCGGCGAACCCGGCATGCTCGGTGCGCGGCCGGGGCAGCGAATCGCGCGAGAGCGGCTGCGGAACGGGGATCGCGCACCACGATCCGAAGGGGATGCCGTCGTGCGAGAGCGCCGCACGAGAGCACACGACCGCCTCCAGTGACATCGCGGCCGCGACGAGTGGATGGTCCGCCTCATCGAGGGGAACCGCGGCCTCCGCCCCGGGCATTGTGAGCTTGCCGAACACCTGCGTCGCCGCCACCCGGCGGCGCGCTTTGTCCACCATGAGGAGCACGCCGCGTTCGGCGTTCGCGGCGCGGGCAAGGTGCGTGAGCAGCGTGTGCGCGGCGTCCGTCCACGAACGCGCACTCGCGAGCGTTACCAGCAGCTCATCGAGCTCGTGTCCGGTCAGTCGGGGCGACGCGCCTGCAGGATCCCGTCCGACCGCCATGCCAAGGCTATGCGCGCTCGCGACGACTGACCTCGTCGAGGCGGCGCTTGAGCTCCGCGTTCTCGCGCATGACCCGGTCGATTTCCGCCTCGCCGCCCGCGGCGAGCTCGCGCGGACGTGACGCGGGCGCGGTGATACCGACCGCCTCGGAGAACCGGAGATACGTGTCGATCGACGCGACCACGATGCGCGCCTCGACGGTCACCAGATCGATGCCGACGAGCGACACCCGTACCCATGCGTCGATCACGATGCCCTTGTCGAGGACGCGATCGAGAACGTCAATGAGGGAACTGCCACCGGGGGCACGTTCGACTGCCATTCGCCGTTACTCCTTGGGTGGGGACGGTCGGCGCTTGGCGCCGCTCCGCTCGGTGAGCTGCCGCAGTTGTTGCTCGATGCGTTCCAGCCGCCGTTCGACTTCACCGGACGTCACGCCCGCGGCGTCGTGGCGCGTCGTGAGGCGTGGATCGTGTTGCCACCAGTTCATCCCGATCGACGCCGCCTTGTCGATCGAGCAGACGAGAAGTCGTACCTGGATCGTCAGCAGTTCCACGTTCGCGAGATTGATCTTGATGTCGCCCGCGATGACCAGTCCCTTGTCGAGCACCCGGTCGAGAATGTCGACCAGACCGTGACTGCGCGTGGGCGCGATGTAGTCTGCCAAAGGCGTTCTGCTCCGGTCGGCGGGTTTCCCCGCAGTTAGCGCAGCCGTCCGAGCGGCCCGAGGTCGATCTCCAGGTCCTCATCGTCGAGGCCGAAAAGCCGCTTCAGCTCATCCATGCGGTCGCTCAGCCGCAGCAGCGCCAACCCGAGACGCTCGACCTCCTCGTCGCTCAGCGACCCGCCGTCCATGCGTCGGACGGCCTGGTGTTCGAGGACTTTGCGCACCACTTCGATCAACGTCAATACGAGCCGCGCCAACCCCTGCTCTACGTGCTCCGGATCGGCGTCGATCCGCTCCGGCAGCGCCCGCGCAATCTCCCGCAGCTCGCGCTCGAACTCGGCCACCGCCCCGGGAGTGACGTCCGTCAACCGCTCATCACTCACGGACCACCCACCTGCGTGAAGCTGTACGGCGCCCACGGACCAGACACCATGATCACGAGCGCAGGATCTTCTGTACGGAGAACCTGAATGGCGCTCCGGTACGCATCGACCCGCTCGCGTGTGACGAGGTGCGAGAGCGTCGCGATGGTCGATCCGGGCCTCGCACCCGCAAAAGACTCCGCACGAACCAGCGAGCGCACCGCGGAGCTCACACGGTCGCGCACAATCTGTTCTTCTGCCAGCACGTTTCGTTCCTGCCGATGGGTAGCGGCCAGCCGCTCCAGATAGGCTCGCCCGGTGCCCTCCCCCACCACGGCGCGTGACGCCCTCCCCGCCTCGCCTCGCGCGCCGCTCACCAATACGCGCACGGTCATCTCGACCGCACCTGCCACGGCATCGAGCGCCGCCTGGAACGCCGCCGAATGCGGCGAGACGGACTCCTCTAGGGCGGCATGGTCCGCGACCACTTGCCCGAATCGCGCGGGAAGCGGCGTTTCGCGTGACATGGCGGTCCGTACGACGCCATCGTGCGCCCGAGCGCGCTCCGCTGACGGGGTAATCGTGCTCTGCTCGATCTCACTGACCCACGCGCGAAGGGTGCCTGCCTCGACGCTCTGAACGGTCAGGTCATCGACACCGAGCAGATCCGCGGGCGGATCAATCGTCGAGCGCAGGAGGCAATACAGGTAGATGGCCACTCACCGAAGGGAGTTGTCCGCTCGCGGTGGCGCGCTTGCGCTCCACCGTCTCGAGCGCAGTGATCAACACCGACAGGCTGACGGCGATGAGATCGATGCCGGCGACGGAGATGATCACGTCGCCCGTGATCACGACGCCCTTGTCGAGCACGTGACTGAGCAGGTCGCTGAGTTCGAGCTGCTCGTCGTCCGCCGGCTCCAGCTCCCGATCCGTCATTGCGAGGACCGGGACCCCGAGTTGCCGCCCACGAAGTGATAGGGCGGCCACGGGCCGGTGAAATCGAACCGGAAGCCGTGACGCTCGTGCTCGCGAACGATCGTCGTCAACGCGCGTTGAAAGGCCTCCAGGGCGTCATGCCGCACCAGAAAAAACGCGTTGAGAATGGCGACGCCGGTCGCGTCGTCGCGTCCCTTCGTGGGCAGCGCCTCGCGCACGGCCTCGATCGCGAGCGGCGCCAGCGTTTCGAACGACTCGCGTGCGGCGTCTGCGGCAATGCGCCGCCCTTCACTTCGTCGCTCGGAGTCGATCTTTCGCTCGAGCAGGTACCGCTGGCCCGGGTTCGCATCGCGCGCCTGTTGTTCGAGCTCCGCGACGCGAGGGCTGAGCGTGCTCACGTGACGGGAGAGCGCATCATCGAGCCGGAAGATGCGCAGCCCGTACTCCTGCGCCGCACCCACGCGGTCGAGCGTCGCACGGAGCTCCGCGGCGCGATCGCGAAGCATCTGCCGCACACGGGCTTCATCGTGAAACATGGTGAAGATCGGGAGCGGGACGACCGCGCCCCGATCGCCCGCCCACGTCACGACCGCGTCGTGCGCGCTCGCGCGCGGCGCGACCCAGCCGACTTCCTCCGTCATCAGCTCCACACGATCGGGTGCGTATGCCTCGCGCTCGACGCTCGACACGAGGGCCGCGACGTCACCTCCGACCACGGCGCGCACCTCCTCGTCGTCGATGCCGGCCGGAGCACCGGAGGCATCCAGCGACGCGGGTACGACGGCGTAAGCGTAGAGAAGGTGATCAGGCACCGGTGTTCTCGTCGAGAGCCCGCCAGGATGCGCACCAGCTGCGCAGCTCGGGAGCGCCAAGGGGCGGCGGCACGGCGGTGGGTGCTACAAACTGCGTGGGCGCCGGAGGCTCGGAAAGGGGCGCCACGTGGCCAACGGCGCGGTTCCAAATGATCGCCCCGACGTCCATCCCGCGCTCACGGCAGGCCGCCACGAGGCGGCCTGTCTCGTTTCGCACCAGGGGCTCGTCGTTCGCCACCACGAGCACGGTCGCTCTCGCCGGGTCGTGCATGAGCTCCGCGAGCGCTCTCGTGCGTCGCGCGAAATCGAGCAGCTCGCGTGCCGCTTCGCCGAGGCCGGCGACTTCCTTGTATTCCAGCATGATGCGCATGAGACGGTGCGCCCAGGCGAGTGCCAGCGCAGGCATCTCGAGCAACCGCAGCAAATGGCCGGTGGGTGCCGGGTCAACGATGACGCGGGCATAGCGACGTTCGCTCAGCAGCTCGCCTAACGTGACGAGAGCGTAGAGCTCGTCGATGCCCGGCGGCGCGAGTGCCAGCAAATCGCGCATGACCGCGCGATCGTGGGCCAACGACAGCGAGCCGCTCATGAGCCGTTCGAAGACGGCGTCGATGCGCTCCGCGTAGCGCGCACGAAAGCGGTCGAACGCGAGAGTGGCATCCATCTGTCGAGCGAAGCAGGCAGGAGCGCCGTCGACAGCGACATCATCGTCCGGCACACGCTGACCCAGCGCATCTCCCACCGACGGTGCCGGGTCCGACGACACGATCAGCATCGGCTCGTCCGGTTGCGCGAAGGATACGCCGAGCGCGCATGCGACCGTCGTTTTCCCGACGCCGCCCTTCCCCGCGACGATGGTGAGGGGACGAAGGCGTTGACCGACTGATGCCGCCCTCGACTTCGCCGGGCCGGCGGGCGTGCCCCGGGCTCGGGCCGGCCTGGCGGCCAACGCGCGACGCTGCCTCCCGCCGGCGAACAGCGCTTCGATGTCCCCGAGACCGTTAGGCGGCCGGTCGCTGAGCGGCACCGAGAGGCGCGGTGCGCCAGGCGCCACACCCTCCAACTCGTCGACCACCACCTCCGGTCTCTCTGCGCGGGCCACGGCGTTCACGATGACCGCGCCCACGCGCATCTCGAGCTCCGCCAGCGACTCAGCGTATCGAACGGTCTCGGCCACCACCATCGCGTCCCGTCGCGTGACGAGCACCACTGCCGTCCGCGCCGGATCGGTCAACGTCGCCTGAAGCGCGTCCACCCGCTCTCGCATCTCGGCGATGAATGCATCGGCGGCATCCGGCCTCCACCGCCGCGCCAGGGTTTGCACCATGAACCGGTGCTTTGCCTGCATCGTATCGAGCAGCGCCACGAGCGTGCGAAAGGTCTCCGGCAAGGCGAGCAGCCTCAGCGTGTGACCGGTGGGCGCCGTGTCCACGACGATGCGCCGCCATCGTGAATCTCGTTCGAGCTCGAGCAGCGCGAGCACGGCCATGGCTTCGTCAGCGCCAGGAAGCGCATCGTCCACGATGCCCGCGATGTCATCGGGGCCGAGGTAGGTGCCGCGGTCGAGGATCGCGCGCAGGACGTCGCGCCACTTCGCGAGGAACGCATCGCGCTCCTGTCGCGCGTCGAGCTGCATCGCGTATAGGTGCCCGCGACCTTCAACCGGATCAGGACGCGGGCCGACACTCGTGCCGAGCGCGGGTCCGAGGGACTCGGCAGGGTCTGTCGAGAGCAGAAGGGTGTCGCCGTCACGGGCCGATCGCGCCGCGAGCGCGGCAGCGCAGGTGGTCTTGCCCACTCCGCCCTTGCCCGCCACCAAGACCCAGCGTGGCAAGGCCTCGAGCAGAGCGTCGAGGCGATTCACTCCGGAGCGGTATCTCCGCGCGCGACGCGCACCGGTCCGCCGGGCGGCGCCATCCCGAAGTGCTCCCTCCAGGCGCGAACCTCGCGCAGCTGCTCCATGAGTGCCGCCTCGCGCGCCACGAACTCGGCGTCGTCGATGTCGCCGAGCTCGAGGAGCATCTGGAGCTCCATCAGCTCCTGCTTGATCACGCTGTCGTCGGTGAGCTCGGTCTCAACGACGGTCTGCACCTTCTCCAGGGACCACCGAATGCCTGAGACCGGACCCGCGATGGGAAAGAAGAGCAGCTTGGACAGGATGCCCACTCATTCCGCCTTCTCGAGCTTGAGCTTGATGTTGACGAAATTGTACGGCGGCCAGGGACCCGTGTACTTGAACGTCAGCAGGTCTTCGTATTTCCGCGACACGTCACGCACCTTCTCGTCGAACTCCTTTTCCCGGTGGCGCTCGACGAGAAACGCCGCGTTCATGATCATGCGGTCACCGATGGGCTTGTTGCTGCGGCTCGCGACCGCCACTTCCTTGAGCGTCTCATGGATGTGCGAGACGAACGCGTTGCCGCGATCTTCCAGCGCGCTCTCCACGAGACGGCCGAGCTGCATACGCGCGAAGTACGTCGAGCTCTGCGTGTTGCGCGTGATCTCGTCCTTGAGGCGCCGGATCTCGTCGTTCGTGCGCTCGATGTCCGCGATCACCTTGTCGCGATCCCAGAGCACCTTGAGGCCGAACTCGATCTTGTCCTGCATCTTGTCGAGGACGTCGCTGAACGCCTGATAGGTCGAGCGGAGCAGCTCGCCGACGTCCTCCTCGGAGCGGAACACCGTCCCGAACGACATCGGGATCACCGTGTGCTCGCGCATCACCGTCTCGTTCACGAACTCGTGCGCGAGCACGTTCTCTCGCGTCGGATCGTAGATGACGATCGGTGTGTCACTGACGATCGCGGCGAGATCCTTGTGGTGCACGGTGTAGACCCGGTTGGCACTTTCGCCGATGCCGATCGCGCCGAAATCGCGCGCCGTGTCGAGGCGGATGATGCAATACACGTACTTTCCGCCTTCACCTCGCACGTCGGTCGCTCCACCCTTCGACATCTCCTCGCCGCGGCGTGGCTCTGCTTCCACTATGCGCCCCTCCCGAGAGGACATCCCATCCATGAGCTACGCTCCCGTGTTCGCCGCACTCGCTCAAATCCACAGCGCCAGCAGGATCCACACCGCCAGGACCAGGCCGATTCCCACCTTCATCGCGACGGCGACGATGCGCCCCAGCAGAGCGCCCGTCGCAGCTCGCGTCGCACCGCGAACGGCCGTGCCGGCCGTCACCTCTGCCACCCACGCGCCGACGAACGCACCGGCGAATGCACCGATCATCGGACCGATGACGGGCAGCGGCGTCCACACAAACGCCCCGATGACGCCGCCCAAGATAGCGCCCCACCCAGCACGTCGCGACCCACCATACTTCCGCGCATAGCGCCCCGATAGGGCGAACTCGATCACCTCGGCGATGAACGCGAGCACCGTAAGCGCCCCGATGGTCCAGATCGAGATCCCCGGCTTCGCGTAGCTGTAGAGCAGCGCGGAGCCGACCATCAGCCAGAGACCGGGAAGCCCCAGCGGAATCAGCAGGAGTCCCGCCACTAACGCGACCGCCAGAACCAGCTCTTCCATTTATCCCCCGTCGTACGGGCGTCGTCAGGCCACGCCGATGGCGGTAGCTCGAATGATCGACGCCGTGAGGGCCATGCCATCGCCCCTCATGCGGTCCAGCGAGTCGTCAGGCATGTGAATGCGAGCAACCGTGCCCAGTGTGCCGCGGCTCACCGTCACCACCTGCCACCCCGCGTCCGCCAGCGCAACGCCGTCGAGCAACGCTCCCGGGAGCAAGCGCGCCGCATGAGCAGCGAGCCCGGCGTCACGAGCGTTCGCCACCAGCGCGTCGATGAGGTGCGATGGCCGCTGGCGCGTCCAGGTCAAGCGCAGGTCGCCCGAGTCGTCGACTCCATCGATGTTGATCGCGCGCGACGCGGTGCGTCCCTGCACCCACGCGCGCGCGCCCGCGAGCCCGAGCTCTTCGGCACTGGTCAACACGATTCCCAACGACATGGACCTCGACAGTGATTCCGCCACCATTAACAGCGTCCCCACGCCCGATGCATCATCGACGGCACCAGGAGAGCGCATTTGTACGACGCTCGCTGCAACCGGCAGCGAGGCCAGTACGCCCACGCCGGTAATCCACGGCCACGCGGACCGTACCTCGGCCCCAGCCATCTGCACCGCCGCGAGAATGATCGCGGCGACGAGGGTCACAAGGACGACCATCACCGCGACGGCGCGCACGACGATCGGAACGGGCTGCGACTTGGAATCGAGATGCGCAAGGAGCCACAGCGTTGGCTGCCCTCGCGTCGCGACGAGATTCACGGAGCGCGCGCGCATCCATGGAAACGAGAGCACCCCATGACGCCCGAGCCAGCGCGCCGCGATACCGAGGGCGATTGACCCGCCAGTCAGCAAACCGAGTGCGATGCCCGCGCTCCCGCGCCAGCCAACGTGTCCTGCGGTCGCGATCAGGACCGCGCAGACCGCGCCGAACAACGGCGTGCCGATGCGGCCGGGGAAAGCGGAATAGGAGAACGGCTCCTCGCGAACCTCGAACCCCGCGGCGGTGAGGACCTTCACGCAATACGTGCGCGCCTTCGACTCCTCCGGGCCGCCCGCTGGGCGCGGGGCAGCCGCGAGCGCCTCGAGATGTTGCCGCGCCGCTGCGGCGGGCGCGGCGCGCGCGTGCACTCGTCAGGCAGCGCGGGCGAGTCCTGCTGCCCGAAGCTGCTCCGCCACGCGCTCGCGCGCCGCGGCGCGCAGCGGCATCAGCGGCGCGCGCACCGGCCCACCCGTTAGGCCCACGACATCGAGCGCAGCCTTCACGCCGGGGACGCCCAGCTCTCCCACGACCACGCGGGCCAGCGGCGTGAGCTGCTCCTGTGCGCGTCCAGCAGCGCCAAGATCTCCGCCCGCAAACGCGCGGCAGAGCGCCACGCTGAGTGGGGCGGCGAACAGCCCCACGGCGAGGATTCCGCCTCGGGCGCCCATCTCGAGCCCGGCGTACAACCCGCCGCCGCTCCCGGTGAGCACCGTGAACCGCTCGGACTGGGCGTTGAGATACGCACCCAGCTGAGCGAGATCGCCCGAGCTGTCCTTGATGCCGACAATGTTCTCATGCGTCGACAGCTCGGCGACGAGCCCGGCGGGAAGCGGGAAGTGAACGTACTTGGGAATGTTGTAGAGGATCAGCGGCAGCGGGCTCGCGTCGGCGACGCGACGGAAATGCGTCGCGAGCGCCTCGGACGTCATGTGCGCGCCGTAGTAATGCGGCGCCACGATGAGAATGGCGTCGGCGCCGCGCTCTCTCGCGTCCTTTGCCCGGCGAACGGTGAGCCTCGTCGATTCGGCGCCCGCACCGGCAATGAGCCACCGGTCGTCGGGAACGAGCGCGCGGGCCCACTCCAGAAGCCGATGCCGCTCGTGCTCTTCCAGCAATGCGGCCTCGCCGGTCGATCCGGCGACCACGATTCCGGCAAGCCCTGCATCGAGATGGGCTCGCACGTTCGCGCGGAATGGAACGGCCGCGAGGTCGCCCGTCGTGTCGTCGAAGGTCGTGACCACCGGCCCGATCACACCGCCAAGGACCTTGGTCATCGCGTCTCGCTGAAGGTACGGACCGTGAGCGTGAAAGCACTCGGACGTGATGCGGCCGCGTGCGCGACCTCGTACGTGACCGTCCCCTGGCCCACGAGATCCGCGAGGTGTTGATCGAACGTCTGCATCCCGTATTGATCCCGCCCTTCGGCGATCACGTCGCGTATCTCCGCCGTTCGCTGCTCATCCATGATGAGGTCGCGAACGAGCGGTGTCACGACCATGATCTCGGCCGCGACCACGCGGCCCTTGCCATCCGCGCGCGGCAGCAAACGCTGCGAGACCACCGCGTGCACCGATTCGGCGAGCCGAACGCGCGTAATTCCCTGCTCCTCCGGCGGAAACATCGCCAGGATGCGCGTGATCGTCGTGTACGCGTCCGGCGTGTGCAGCGTGCTCAGCACCAGATGCCCCGTCTCCGCAGCCTTCATCGCGGTATCGATCGTCTCCGCGTCACGCATCTCGCCGACCATCACGACATCGGGGTCCTGTCGAAGCGCGGCGCGCAACCCCGTCCGAAAGCTCTCCGTGTCGACGCCCACCTCTCGCTGACTCACCGAGCTCTGGATGTCGCGGTGCAGGAACTCGATCGGGTTCTCGAGCGTGACGATGTGCTTGCTCATGTTCGCGTTCATGTAGTTCACGAGCGCTGCCATCGTGCTCGACTTCCCCGAACCGGTGACGCCGGTGACGAGCACCAGCCCGCGTTCGGCCTGCGCGATGCGAGCGAGCACCGGAGGAAGCCCGAGCCCATCGACCGTCGGAACCTCGAACGGGATCACGCGCATCACGATCATGAAGCTCGAGCGCTGCCGGAGAATGTTCACCCGAAACCGACCGACGCCCGGCATCCCCCACGAGCAGTCGTAGTCGGTGATGCGGTCGATCCGCTTGCGGTCGTCCTCGTTGGGAATGAGCCGGAGCGCGATCGCCTTGGTCTGATCGGGAGTGAGCGCCTGCTTCGTCAGCGGGACGAGCCGCCCGTCGACGCGCGCCCGGAAGACGTCACCTGCCTTGATGTGCAGATCGGACGCACCTCGCTCGACCGCGGCCTTGATGATCTTCTCCATGACCCTCGCTGTTCAGTCAGTAGCCCGACCGCTTGTCCACGACATTCCGCAGCGGTCGGCCGTCCACGAAGCGCGCCCAGTTGTCTGCCACCAGCCCCAGCTCGCGTCGCCAATACCCTTTCGGCGAGGTCGCCGATACGTGCGGCGTCACGAGGAGCCGGGGCGTGGCCCAGAGCTCGCTGTCGGACGAGAGCGGCTCTCGCTCGAACACATCGAGCACCGCGCCCCCCAGACGCCCTGCGCGGAGACGCTCGGCCAGGGCTCGCTCGTCGAGTAGAGACCCGCGCGCGACGTTGACCACGATCGCGCCGTGAGGAAGATGGTCGAGCCGCTTCGAGGTCACCAGCCCGCGAGTTTCTGACGTTGCCGGGGCCGAAATGATGAGAAGATCGGCCTCCTTCAGCTGGTCATCGAGCGCGTCGGCACCAGTCACCGACTCGAACCCTGGAGGCGCGCCCCGGTCCGGACGACGTCGAATTCCGCGACAGCGAACGCCGAGCGCCGACAGCCTGGACGCGATCTCGCTGCCGATGCCGCCGGTTCCGATGATGAGCGCGCGACATTCGCCGAGCTCGCGCACGCGCGTCGCCTCACCGATGAACGGATCCCTGTTCCAGCGTCGCTCCCGCTGTTGATCGACCGCAACGTCGAATTGTCGCAAGAGATGCAGAATGCCGCCTAACACGTGCTCCGCCATCGGCACGGCGTGCACGCCGGCGGAGTTCGTGAGCACGACGTCGCTCTCGAGCATCTCGGGATAGAGCACGCTGCCCACTCCCGCGGCAGCGCTATGGACCCAGCGGAGACGGCGCGCTTGCGCGAAGAGGACGCGCGGCATTCCGAACCCCACATACGCATCCGCGTCGGCGATCTCGCGCATCACTTCGCCGCTGGGAGCGTCGTTCCCGTCGCCGTCCGAGATCGTGGATGCCTCGACGATGTGTATCGTCCACCCGCCAGGCGCCGCGGCTCGCAGCGTCGCCGCGCCTTCGTCGGTCAGCGACCAGGCTCGCGCCGTCGCCCGCAGATCCGCCACCAGCCGCCCCCGACGGTATGGGGCAGAAACGCCGCTCACACTCAGTCGAACTCGACGCTGATGACTTCCGGACGGTGCATCAGGTCCTCGGCGAGCCGATCGTACTGCCGCGATGGGCCGATGAGCTGCATCTGGTAGACGAGACCATCCGGCTCCTCGCTCACGCGCTTCGACTGAATGGCGATGCGGGAGCTGCGAAAGATCGTGGCGATCTCCTCGAACCGCGCGTCCCGTCGCACGTGAATGACCCCGGTGACGGTGCGCCTGAACGAGAGGAGCCAACTCTCGAGCCAGCCGAGTGCGGTGAGAACGAGCGTGACGAGTAATGCGGCGGCGATTGCTTCGGCCTTGTGGCCCGCTCCAACGGCGAGTCCAATCGCTGCCACCGTCCAGATCGTCGCGGCCGTCGTGAGTCCCACGACCGCGCCGCGCGCCTGCATGATCGTACCGGCACCGAGGAATCCAATGCCGCTCACGACTTGAGCCGCGATTCGCGCCGGGTCGCCCACGCGCTCTCCACCTCCCACGAGCCCAATGGTGATGGAAAGATCCATGAGCAACGCGGAGCCAAGGCAGATCAGGATGTTCGTGCGAAGGCCGGCGGGCTTGCCCGAGAGCTCTCGCTCGATGCCGACGATCCCTCCGAGAAGCACGGCCAGCGCGAGCCGGCCGAGGAGGTCGAGCGGCAGCGGGCCGATAAACTCCAGCGCCGCCTGCACGCCCATGGGCGGGGATACCGCGTACGTGTCGATGCGCGTGACCTCGAGGGCGTTAGGGGTTGTTCAACTCTCTCACTTCGTCGGGGGCGGTGTCTGGAGATACGTCGTCGAGCGAGATCTGGCGTCGCGTCTCCTCGAGCTGCTCTACGCTGGCCTCGTCCGCCTCCGTGGGTGAGAAGAAGTTCCGGAAGACGCTGTTCCCACACTTCTCGCATGTCACGCGATTCGGCGGCGTGTCATCGTAGTGCTTGCGATTGCCGCACGTGAGACAGATGAGCGTGAGAACGCCGCGCGGCCCGTTCGGATCCATCGTCATGATCGGAGACCTCGGTGCAGGAAGCGGCGTCCAGCTCTGGCACGCCGATGTCGCGAAGTGCTTCACGCAATCCGCAATCCGCATTCCTCATGATCAGAGGAGCCCCATGCTCTCCTTCACGAAAGTCATCGTCTCGCGCGCCAGTCCTCGGCATCGCTCAGCGCCGGCCTCGAGCGCATCGCGCACCCGGTTCGGGTGGTCGCGCAGCTCGCGGGCGCGCTCGTGAATCGGTGCGAGCTCTCGCTGGATGCCCTGCCAGAGCACGCGCTTGCAGTCGATGCACCCCCACCCCGCCGTCGAGCACATCAACGCGACGTGCTCGACCGTTTCTTGTGGATTGAATGCCTTGTGCAGGTGGTAGATGTTGCACACCTCCGGAGTCCCCGGGTCGGTGCGGCGAACACGCTTCGGATCGGTGACGGCCGGCCGAAGCTTCTCCCATACCGCCTCGAACGGCTCGAGCATCCCCACCGTGTTGCCGAGCGATTTCGACATTTTCGCCTGCCCGTCCAGTCCGATGATCCGACGGGCAGCCGTGAGCAACGCCTGGGGCTCGGGGAAGAAGTGCTGACCTCCGCCGAAACGCGCGTTCCATTTGCGCGCGATCTCGCGCGAGAGCTCCAGGTGCTGCACCTGATCCTCACCCACGGGCACCAGATTCGCGCGATAGAGGAGAATGTCGGCTGCCTGAAGCACCGGATAGGTGAGCAGCCCCGCGAGCACGCTCTCCTGACGCTGCGCCTTGTCCTTGAACTGCGTCTGCCGCTCGAGCTCGCCGAGCGGCGTGATTGTGTTGAAGATCCACGTGAGCTCGGTGTGCTCGGGAACATGGGACTGGACGAAGACGGTACATTTCTCCGAATCGAGCCCCGCCGCAAACAGCGACATTGCCATCTCGAGCGTCCGTCGACGGAGGTCGTCGGCCTCGTACGGCACGGTGATGGCGTGATAGTCGACGATGCAGAAAATGCAGTCGTACTGGTGCTGAAGCGCAACCCAGTTCTTCACTGCTCCCAGGTAATTGCCGATGTGGAGCTCGCCTGAGGGCTGGATCCCACTGAAAATCCGAGGCATCACGTGAAGCTATGAGTGCCCCCGATGCGCTGCAAGCGACGGCGCGCGACCTCGACATGCTGCAAACAGTGGCGACCGCCGCGGCCGACGCGGCGGCCGACGTCGTGCGATCGCACCGTGGCAGCGGGCCGCGGGTGGAATGGCAGCTCAAGGGACGTGCGGATTACGCGACGATCGTCGACCATGAGGCGGAGGAGCGCATTCGCGATGTCGTCGCGCGCGCACTCCCCGATGCACGCGTGGTGGGTGAAGAGCAGAATCCGTCGGCGGCGGCCGGCGCCGGCCTCACGTTCGTCGTCGATCCACTCGATGGCACGACGAACTTTCTTCACGACTATCCCGAGTACGCGGTCTCGGTCGCGGTGCTCCTCGATCGCACCCCCGTCGTCGGCGTCGTCGTCAACGTTCCGCTGGGTCATCGCTACGTCGCCGTCAGCGGCCGCGGCGCCACCGTCGATCAGCGCCCGATTCGCGTGAGCGAGGTCGCCGATCCGGCGCGCGCGCTCATCGGAACGGGGTTCCCGTTCAAGTATCCCGAGCAGATCGATCGCTACGTGACGGAGCTGCCGACGATCATGCAATCCACCGCCGGCATCAGGCGCGCAGGGGCCGCAGCGCTCGACCTTTGCGCCGTCGCGGCCGGCCGGTTCGATGCGTTCTGGGAACATTCACTCGAGCCCTGGGACTTCAGCGCCGGTGCGCTGCTCGTGCGCGAAGCCGGCGGTACGATCACCGATTTGCGTGGCAACACGCTCGCGCTCGCTCGCTCCGGTGTTCTGGCCGGGAATGCCGCCATGCATGCGTGGATGCTTCGGACATTGAGTGCGGCATGAGCACCGGCGCTGGCTTCCGATGACACAAGAGACCCGAGAATGACGAAACTCGTCGAGTGCGTTCCGAACTTCAGTGAGGGGAGGCGCCCCGAGGTGATTGCCGCGATTCGCGATGCGATCGCGGGCGTCGACCAGACGGCGGTGCTCGATGTCTCCTCCGACGTCTCGCACAACCGCGCGGTGATCACCGTCGTGGCATCCTTCGATACCGCGGTGGCCGCCGCGTTTGCTGGCATTGCCAAGGCACGCGATCTCATCGACCTCACGAAGCACGCGGGCGAGCATCCGCGCATGGGCGCGGCCGATGTCGTCCCCTTCGTACCTCTCGAGGGGGCGACGATGGACGACTGCATCGCGCTCGCGCGTACGCTCGGCGAGCGTGTAGGACGCGAGCTCGGCATCCCGGTCTTTCTGTACGAGCGGGCGGCGACCCGGCCCACCCGTCAAAACCTCGCCGATGTGCGACGCGGCGAGTTCGAGGGACTGAGAGACACGATGCGCAGCGATCCCGAGCGTGCTCCCGATTTTGGTCCGAGGGCGGTGCATCCCACCGCCGGAGCCGTCGCCATTGGTGCGCGGCCGTTTCTCGTCGCGTACAACGTCTACCTCGGGGATGCGTTGAATCTGCCCGTTGCCAAGAAGGTGGCGAAAGCGGTGCGCGCCTCGTCAGGCGGGCTCCCTTTCGTCAAGGGGCTTGGGCTCGAAGTGGACGGCCAGGCGCAGGTCTCGATGAATCTCGTCGACATCGATCAGACGCCGATGCACCGCGCGTTCGAGGCCGTGAAGTCGGAGGCGGCCGCGGAGGGCGTGACCGTCACATGGAGCGAGATCGTCGGGCTCGTCCCCGAGCGTGCGCTCTTCGGCGCCGCGGCGCGCCACCTTCAGCTCGATCGCTTTACTTCGGACCAGGTTCTCGAGCGAAAAACTCGCGCGGCGACGGCCGAATGGTCGCTCGGCGGCGCCGAGACGGTTGCGGCATTCATCGCATCTGTCGCCGCACCGACGCCTGCGCCCGGAGGTGGCGCCGTGGTCGCGTACGCGGGCGCGCTGGCCGCCGCCCTCGCGCACATGGTGGCCGGCCTGACCGTGACCAGGAAGAAATACGCCGCCGTCGAGTCGGAGATGCGCGAGCTCATCGAGCGCGCCGCATCGTTATGCCCCCGTCTCGCCGAACTGGCCGACGCCGACATCCGTGCCTACGCCGCGGTCACGGAGGCGTACAAGCTGCCGAAGGAGCCGCCCGAGACGGCCGCTGCGCGGCAGCAGGCGATCGCCCGGGCGCTGGTTGGTGCGGCGGAGGTTCCACTGGAGACCGCTCGCCGGTGCGCCGAGGTCGCCGAGCTCGCCGCTGCGGTGGCCGAGCGTGGGAACACGAACGCGGTGTCGGATGCCGGCGTCGCCGCGCTGCTCGCGGAGGCGGCGTGTCGCGGTGCCGCGTACAACGTGAGGATCAATGTGGCGGCCATGTCCGACCGCTCGGTCGGCGCGTCCCTCGCAGCGGAGGCGGAGCGGCTCGTGAGCGAGACGCGGGCGCATGCCGCTCGCGCGATCGATCAGGTCGAGCGCCAGATCACGACCTGACTGCCGCGCTTACTTGTATCGGTAGGTGATGCGCCCACGCGAAAGGTCGTACGGGCTCAGCTCTACGGCGACTTTGTCCCCGGGGAGGATCTTGATGAAGTTCGTGCGGATTTTCCCGGAGATGTACGCGAGCACCTCGTGTCCGTTCTCCAGCTCCACCCTGAACATAGCGTTGGGAAGCGGCTCGACGATCGTACCCGTGACCTGAATGACGCCATCTTTGGCCAAACGCAGTCTCCTCTACCGGCTAGCCTCGCCGCGTCAGCACGCGCGGCCCATGGTCGGTGATCGCCACCGTGTGCTCGAAATGAGCCGATCGTGAGCCGTCGAGCGTCTTGATGGTCCAGCGATCCGGCATGGTGCGCGTCTTCGCGGACCCGACGTTCACCATCGGCTCGATGGCGATCGTCAGCCCGGGCGCCAGCCGCTCCCGCCGTTTCGGCTTCCCGTAGTTCGGGACCTGCGGCTCCTCGTGGAACGCCACGCCGATCCCGTGCCCAACGAGATCGCGGACGACGCTGAATCCGGCGTCCTCGACGACCTCCTGCACCGCCGCGCCAATGTCCCCGATGTGATTGCCCGGCTGCGCCGCGGCAATACCGGCGTCCAGCGCACGTTGGGTCACGTCGAGCAAGCGCTGCGATGTCTCATCGATCGGTCCAGCGGGTACCGTGGTCGCCGAGTCCGTGTAATAGCCCTTGTAGCGCACGCCGACGTCGATGGACACGAGATCGCCCTCGGCGAGCACCCGCGACCGCGACGGGATGCCATGCACGATCTCGTCGTTGATGGACGTGCACACGCTCGCCGGAAAGTCGTAGAGTCCCTTGAAGGCCGGCACCGCACCGTCGTGTGAGCGAATGAACTCCTCCGCCAGACGATCCAGGTCGGCAGTCGTCATGCCGGGCTCCACCGCTTCGGCGAGCATCGCGACGGCATTCGCGAGAATCTGCCCGCCTTCCGCCATCACGTCGATCTCCCGCTGCGATTTCAACTGAATCATTTCGGAAGTGCGCGAATCACCCGCTCGGTGACTTTCGCGGGCGATCCAACGGCGTCGACGCTCACCAGTGGCGTCCCGCCCTGCCGATACCAGTCGATCACGGGAGCAGTCTGATCGCGGTAGACCTGGAGGCGCCGCCGCACGGCCTCCGGCTCGTCATCCTTGCGCCTCACGAGGCGGCCACCGCACTTGTCGCAGGGCGTGCCCGGCTCTCGCCCCGTGTAGGGCGTCTGACACCGATCGCAGATGGTCCGGCCGGACAGGCGGCGAACGAGCTCGTCGTCAGGCACCTCGAAGAGAAGAACGGCATCGACCTCGCGGCTGAGCTCCTGGAGCACGCGCGCCAGTCCCTCGGCCTGTGGCACCGTGCGCACGACGCCGTCCAGGATGGCGCCGCGCGCCATCTCAGGACGGCCGAGCGTATCCTTCATGATGGCGAGGATCACGTCGTCCGGGACGAGCTCGCCGCGATCCATGTATCGCTGCGCGGCCTTTCCCATTTCAGTGCCCTCGTGCACGGCCGCGCGGAGGACATCGCCCGTTGCAATCTTTGGAATCCCGAGCCGCTGCGCAACCGGCTCGGCCTGGGTGCCTTTGCCCGCACCAGGCGGCCCGAGAAGGACGAGGATCATAAAACGATTGCGGATTGCGCGGGCGCCCTCTGGGCAGGGCGGATTTCATGACGGTCCGCAGTCCGCAATCCGCAATCCGTAATCACCCGCGAGGTCACGCGAGAATCAGACAAACAGCGAGCTCGCGACGCCAGCCGACATCATCGCTCCGACCACTCCCATCGCCGGCGCACCGCGACCGCGGAAGCGGACCCGACCGCCCTTCTTCATGAAGCTGTCGTATTTGCGGAGCAGCAGCGCTTCCTGGAACTTCTGTACCGTGTCGAGACCGACGCCGACGACGATCAGGAGTGAGGTGCCGCCGAACTGGAACGGGACGTTGAACAGGCCGGCAATCCAGATCGGAAGCAGCGCGACCAGTGTCAGGAATACCGCACCCGGCAGCGTGATTCGGCTGACGACGTGATCGATGTACTCGGCCGTCTTGGCCCCGGGCTTCACCCCCGGAATGAATCCGCCCTGCTTCTTCAGGTTCTCGGCGATGTCGATCGGGTTGAAGATGATCGACGTGTAGAAGTACGTGAAGAAGAGAATCAGGATCGCCGACAGCAGGAAGTAGAGCGGCGTGCCGGGATTGAAATACTCCGCCATCGCCTGCAGTCGCGGATTGCCGCTGAACTGCGCAATCGTGCCCGGCACGACGATCAGTGACTGCGCGAAGATGATCGGCATCACGTTCGCCGCGTTCATGCGGAGCGGAATGAAGTTGCGCGCCGCCTCACGCATGCGCCCGCGCCCCATCGTGCGTTGCGGGATCTGAATCTGCACCCGCCGCGCCGCCACCGTGATCGCCACCGTCGCCGCGACGACGAGAATCATCATCACGATCAGGACGACGAGGCTGAGCGGCGGCAGCGCGCCAGTCGTGACGAAGTTCAGCGTCTGGAAGATACCGGGCCAGATGCGCTCGACGATCGAGAAGAAGATGAGGAGGCTGGCGCCGTTGCCGATGCCGCGCTCCGTGATCTGCTCGCCGAGCCACATGACGAAGATGGCGCCCGTCGTCAGGAAGAGCGTCATCTGGATCTGGTGCCCGAGCCCGGGCACGCGCACGGCGCCCTGCAGGGATTCCGTGAACAGCGCGAATCCATATCCCTGGATCAGCGCGATGAGCACGGTCCCGTAGCGCGTCCACTGCGTGATCCTTTTTCGCCCCTCCTCATCCTTCTGCATCTTCTCGATGCTCGGGACGACCGCGCCTGCGAGCTGGAAGACAATGCTCGAGGAGATGTACGGCATGATCCCGAGCGCGAAGAGCGTCGCGCGGGAGAGACCGCCGCCCACGAACAGATCGTAGAGCCCGAGAAGTCCCGCCTGCCCCTGCGACGCAAAGAAGTCGCGGAGCGCGATGACATCGATGCCCGGCGCCGTGATGTGCGCGCCGACGCGGTAGATCAGCAGGCAAAGGAGCGTGAAGAGGATCTTCTGCTTCAGCTCCGGCGTGCGGAACAGGTTGCCGACCGCGGCGGCGGGATTCGTCTGCGCCATGTTACGCCTCGACGCGGCCTCCAGCCGCGAGAATCTGCTCCTTCGCTGACGCGCTCATCTTGATGCCGCGCACGGTGACGGCGCGCGTGAGCTTGCCATTGGAGAGCAGCTTCGCCGGCCCTTTCCGGGACCGGATCCATCCGGCTTCGACGAGCGCCTCCGTCGTCACCTCGGTCCCCTCGGGCCACCGGTTCAGCGCCTCGATGGTCACGATCTGATGCTCGACGCGGAAGGGGTTCGTGAAGCCGCGCTTCGGCAGGCGACGCGTGAGCGGCATCTGACCGCCCTCGAAGTGCGGCTTGCCGCCTCCAGGACCGCCGTGGCCCGCGCGTGCCTTGCTTCCCTTGTGACCTTTGCCAGACGTCTTGCCATGACCGGACCCTGGACCGCGTCCGACGCGCTTGCGATCGCGATGCGAGCCGCGCGCCGGAGTCAGATTGTGCAGGCCGATCTTGCCTTGATTCGCCACGGTTTTACTCCTTCACGGGCGTCACCTTCACGAGGTGACGCACCTGCTTGATCATACCACGGAGCGACGCGGAATCCTGCTTCACCACCACATCCTGGTGGTGTCTGAGTCCCAGCGCATCGAGAGTTGCGCGGAGCCGCTTCGGATGCCCGATGCCGCTGCGCACCTGCTCGATGAGGACGCGGCCCTCCGTGGCCTCGCCCACCGGCTCCGTCTTCCTGGGACCGCGCGTGCGGTGCCAGACGAACGTTCTAGGCATGCGCGACCTCCTTCCCCCTGGCGCGAGAGCGATACGGGATCGCCGACGTCTCGACGCCGCGCTCACGCGCGATCTGCTCGATCGTCGTCAGCTGCTTCAGGCCATCGATGGCCGCGCGCACCATGTTGTGCGGATTCGTCGAGCCGAGGCTCTTCGTGAGGATGTCCTGCACCCCTGCGCACTCCAGCACGGCGCGCACAGCACCACCGGCGATCACGCCGGCACCCGGCGCCGCTGGCTTCATGAGGACGCGACCCGCGCCATGCCGCCCGACCACCTCGTGCGGAATCGTCCCCCCGGTGAGCGGAATGCGCACGCGACGGCGACGCGCGGCGTCAACCGCCTTGCGAACCGCCTCGGACACCTCGTTGGCCTTCCCGGTGGCGACGCCCACCTCGCCCTGCCCGTTGCCGACGGCCACGAGCGCGTTGAACGAGAATCGACGACCACCCTTCACGACCTTCGCGACGCGATTGATGGCGATGACGTTCTCAATGAGATCGCTGCCTTCGCGCTCACCGCCAGGCCCGCCGCGGCCATCGCCGCGACCCCGGCCGCCGTCTCGACCGCCGCCGCCCCCTCCACGCCCGCCACGTCCGCCCTGTCCTCCCTGGCCACCGCGACCACCGCCGCCGCGGCCACCGCGTCCACCACCCGGGCCACCGCGTCCGCGAGGTCCTCCCCGCGTTCCCCCTCCACCCCCGCCGCCGCCGCCGCCGCCACCGCCGCCACCGCGCTGAGGCTGCGACGTCTGCCCGCCGCCTTCGGTCGTCTCGCCCTGCTGATTGTCTGCCATGTCAGAACTCCAGTCCGCCCTCGCGGGCGCCGTCGGCCACCGCTTTCACGCGGCCGTGATACCTGTACCCCGCGCGGTCGAAAACGACCTTCGTGATCCCCGCATCCTTTGCCTTCGCGGCGAGTCGCTTCCCGACTTCCGCCGATTTCTCCGTCTTCTTGCCGTCAGCCACTCCCTGATCCGAGACCGTGAACAGCGTGCGCTGTCCCGCGTCGTCCACGAGCTGGGCGTAGATGTGCTTCACCGAACGATACACCACGAGACGCGGGCGCTCGGCCGTGCCATTCACTTTCTTGCGAACGCGTAGATGCCGTTGGTGGCGCTTTTCGGCGCGCGTCCTGGGCTTGTGAATCGGTCTCATTACTTGGCTCCTGCCTTGCCCGCCTTCCGACGGACCTGCTCGCCTTGATACTTGATGCCCTTGCCCTTGTAGGGCTCGGGGGGACGCAGGCTGCGGAGCTCGGCCGCGACCTGCCCGACGAGCTCCTTGTCCGCGCCCTCGATCACGATCTGCGTCGGCTGCGGCGCCGTCAGCTTGATTCCCTTCGGCGCACGGTATTCCACAGGGTGCGAGAAGCCAAGCGCGAGCTGGAGCCCGTAGGGGCGCGTCTCCGCCTTGTAGCCGACACCCACGATCTCCAGCTGCTTCGAGTAGCCCTTGGTGACGCCGTCGACCATGTTGGCGACGAGCGTCCGCGTGAGGCCGTGCAGCGCGCGGTGGTTGGGCTCGTCGGACGGACGCGCAACCACGATGGTCCCGTTATCGAGCGCGATCGCCATTTCTGGATGCAGACGACGCTCGAGCTCGCCCTTCGGTCCTTTCACCTTCACCATCTGCCCGTCGACCGTCGCCGTCACGTTCTTCGGCACGGGAATGGGCTTCTTTCCAATTCGTGACATCGCTCGGCTCCTACCAGACCACGGCGAGGAGCTCGCCGCCGGTGCGCGCCTGACGAGCCTGACGATCGGTCATCAGTCCTTGCGACGTGCTGAGGATCGCCATGCCGAGCCCGTTGCGGATGCGCGGAATCTCCTTGACGCCCACGTAGCGGCGCAGCCCCGGAGTCGAGACGCGCTTGAGCTCGCGAATGACCGGCTGCTCGCCGGCGTACTTGAGATACAGGCGCAGCAGCTTTCGTCCTTCCTCGGTGTCGAGGATCTTGAAGTCCTTGATGTAGGAATTCTCGAGGAGGATCTTCGCGATCTCGACCTTCATCTTCGACGTCGGCATATCCACGCGACGGTGCTTCGATCCGCACGCATTGCGGATGCGCGTGAGCATATCGGCGATCGGGTCAGTCATTGACATGCTGTCAGGTTCCCTGTTTCCGCCGTATCCATCCTCGCCGGAAAGACGTGCGGACATGTGAAGTGAATCTCGTTGACCGAGGACCGAGGAATGAGGAAGCGGCGAGTCGCGGCCCGTCGCGCGCTTTTTCGGTTCGTGGTCCTCGGTCGGTCACCAGCTCGACTTCCGCACTCCCGGGATCATCCCGGAGAGCGCCAGCTCGCGGAAGCACACGCGGCAAATGCCGAACTTCCGCAGATACGCACGCGAACGACCGCAGCGCTGACAGCGGTTGTGCTGCCGCACGCCGTACTTCGGCTTGCGCTTCGCTTTCTCGACCATGGCTTTACGGGCCATTTGTCACTCTCTCGCTGATCTCTGGTTTCGTCGTGCCGAACGAGGAATGAGAGTTGAGGAGCACGAAAGTGTCCTCGCTCCTCGGTCCTCGGTCCTCACCTGCCATTCTCCGCTGCCCAGACAATCAAGGGCTTGTCATCTCCCCGGAACGGCATCCCCAGCTCTCGCAACAGGGCGTAGCCGTGGTCATCCCGGTTCGTGCTCGTCACGAAGGTGACGTCGAGCCCGTGCACCTGCTCCACCTGGTCGTAGTTGATCTCCGGAAAGATCACCTGCTCCTTGAGGCCGAGCGAGAAGTTGCCGCGGCCGTCGAACGAGCGCGTGTTCACGCCGCGGAAGTCGCGAATTCGCGGCATGGCGACGTTGAGCAGCCGGTCGAGGAACTCCCACATCCTCGCTCCGCGCAGCGTCACGCTCGCGCCGATCTCCTGTCCCTCGCGCAATCCGAAGTTCGAGATCGACTTCTTGGCGCGTGTCCGCACCGCCCGCTGGCCCGTGATGAGCCCGAGCTCGTTGACGACGCTGTCGAGCAGCTTCGGCTGCTTCACCGCTTCGCCGAGGCCGACGTTCACCACGATCTTCTCGAGCTTCGGGAGCTCATGTGTGTTCGTGAATCCGAACTGCTGCATGAGCCGCCCGCGCAGGGTCGTCTCGTAGTACTGCTTGAGGCGCGGCCTGGGAGCCGGGGTATCGAGGCCGCGGTGCGGCTTCTCCGCCGCCTGCGTCTCTCCCTTTTTCTGTTTCTTTTCCTTGGTTGCCATTGCTCGCTCTCCGCTCAGCGCTTGCGGGGAATCGCGTCCCCGCTCTTCGCGCTGATACGCTCCTTCGTTCCGTCATCGTCGATACGCGCGCGCACTCGCGTCGGCGCTCCCGACTTCGGATCGATCAGCATGACGTTGGACGCGTGCACGGGCGCGGGCATATCGATGATCCCGCTCTGCTCGTTCTCGCGCCGCGCCTTCCGGTGCTTCTTCACGATGTTGACGCCCTCGATCGTCACGCGCCCCGTCTTGGAGAACACGCGAAGCACCTTCCCCTCCTTCCCCTTGTCGTCGCCACGCATCACGCGAACGGTGTCGCCCTTCGTGACGTTCACCTTGACCCGCTCGGCGTTGCGCTCGTGACGGCGGCGATTCTTCAGCCGCTCCGTCTTGCGATAGGTCAGTACACGCATGTCAGAGCACCTCTGGAGCGAGCGACACGATCTTCATGAACTTCTTCTCGCGCAGCTCGCGGGCGACCGGCCCGAAGATGCGCGTCGCGCGCGGCTCGCCGGTCTCGTTGATGATCACGACCGCGTTCTCATCGAACCGGATGTAGCTCCCATCCTTGCGGCGGGTCTCCTTCGCCGTGCGCACGACCACCGCGCGCGCGACGTCGGACTTCTTCACCGTCCCGTTGGGCAGCGCATCCTTCACCGCGACGATCACCTGATCGCCGAGGCCGGCATATCGCCGGCGCGTCCCGCCGAGCACGCGGATCACGAGCGCGCGTTTCGCACCCGAGTTGTCCGCGACCTTGACCACCGATTCCTGCTGAATCATTGCTCGTCTCCCTTACCGCGCGCGCTCGATGATCTCGACGACGCGCCACCGCTTGTCCTTCGACAGCGGCCGGGTCTCCATGATCCGCACACGATCGCCGGTCTTGGCGGAATTCTCCTCGTCGTGCGCCTTGAGACGCTTCGTGCGGGTGACCATCTTCCCGTACAACGGATGCGGGAAGCGACGCTCGATCGCGACCACCACCGTCTTCTGCATCTTGTCGCTCACGACGACGCCCACACGACTCTTGCGCGTGCCGCGTGTCTCGGTGCCCTCGTTCTTCATCATCTCGGCCATGTGCCTGATCGCTCCTGACTAGCGGCCACGGCGCGCGGTTGCCCGCTTCGCCTTCGTCGTTTTGGTGGCCCTCGCCGCCTTGGGTGCCTTCGCGTCCGTCGAGCCCTTCGCTCCGTTGATCCCCGTCTGTCGTTCCGTCAGCACCGTCATGAGACGGGCGATGTCGCGCCGCACGTCGCGAAGCCGCATCGGCTGCTCCAGCGGTTGCGTGGCAGCGCGCAGGCGCAGCCGGAAGCGCTCTTCCTGGAGCTCCGCGATCCGGTCCCGAATCTCCGCATCGTTGAGCTCACGAATCTCACTGGCCTGCATCGGTGTGCGCCTCCTCGCGAACGACGAACTTGCTCTTCACGCCCAGCTTCGCGGCGGCCAGGGCCATCGCGATCTCGGCCGTCTTCCGGTCGACTCCCTCCAGCTCGAACATCACGCGCCCGGGCTTCACGACGGCGACCCACCCTTCCGGCGAGCCCTTGCCCTTTCCCATGCGCGTCTCGGCTGGCTTCTTCGTGATCGGCTTGTCGGGAAAGATGCGAATCCACACCTTTCCGCCACGCTTGATGTGCCGCGTTAGGGCGACACGCGCCGCCTCGATCTGCCGGTTCGACACCCATCCCGGCTCGACCGCCTGTAGCCCGTAATGTCCGAACGAAATCTCGGCGCCACGTTTCGCGAACCCCTTCGTGCGCCCCTTGAATCGCTTGCGGAACTTGACGCGCTTTGGACTCAGCATCGCTCGTCCCTCAGAGGCCCGTCGAGTAGGTCTTGCCGCGACGATCTTCCACGACTTCGCCCTTGAAGATCCACACCTTCACGCCGATGGTGCCGTAGGTCGTCTTCGCCGTCGACGTCGCGTAGTCGATGTCCGCGCGAAGCGTGTGCAGCGGCACGCGCCCCTCGTGGTAGCCCTCGACGCGCGCGATCTCGGCGCCGCCCAGCCGGCCGCCCGTCTTGATCTTGATGCCCTGTGCGCCCATGCGCATCGCGCTCTGCACCGCGCGCTTCATGGCGCGACGGAACGAGATACGCTGCGCCAGCTGCGCGGCGACCTGATCGGCGACGAGCTGCGCATCGAGCTCGGGGCGCTTGATCTCCTCGACGTTGATGCCCACTTCCTTGCCGCTGAGCTTCGCCAGCTCATCGCGCAGCTTGTCGACTTCAGCGCCCTTCTTCCCGATCACGACGCCTGGCCGGCCGGTGTGGATCGTCACCACGACCTTGCCCGGCTTGCGCTCGATCTGGATGTCGGCGATCGCCGCGTGCCCGAGGCGCGCCTTGAGATACTTGCGCAGCAGCTCGTCTTCCTTGAGCAGCGCGGGGAACTCGCGGTTCGCGTACCAGCGTGACCGGTGCAGCTTCGTCACGCCGAGGCGGAACCCGACGGGATGCGTCTTCTGACCCATTAGCGTTCGTCCCTCTCGGCCACCACGATTTCCACGTGGCTCGTCCGCTTGAGAATCGGGGTCGCGCGCCCCATCGCCGCCGGCGTGAAGCGCTTGAGCTTCGGCCCCTCGTTGATCACCGCATGCTTCACGTACAGCCGGTCGGTGTCGATCGGCTCGCCCAGCTCACGCGACTTGAACTCGGCGTTCGCGACGGCGGACTTGAGCGTCTTCTCGATCTGCTTGGCGGCGTGCTTCTTCGAGAACGCCAGCAATGCCAGCGCCTCGTTCACGTCCTTGCCACGGATCTGGTCGATCACCAGCCGCATCTTGTACGGCGATTGGCGCGTCGTCCGCTGGATAGCGCGTACCTCCGCCATTATGCCCTCCCTCCCTTGGCGGGCGGCGCGGCCACGACCGGCGTGGCCGACGGCGTCGCCTTCTTGTCCGCCTTGTTCGCGCCCGTGTGGCCACGGAAGAGCCGCGTGGGCGCGAACTCGCCGAGCCGGTGGCCCACCATGTTCTCCGTCACGTACACGGGAATGAACTTGTTCCCGTTATGCACGGCGAACGTGTGGCCCACGAACTCGGGCGTGATCGTGCTCGCGCGCGACCACGTCTTCATCACCCGCTTCTCGTTGCGGTCGGTCATCGAGCGCACCTTCTTGAGGAGCGACTCCTGAACGAACGGGCCTTTCTTGACGCTGCGTCCCATGAGATCCGATCTCGAGAATGAATGTCGTTAGGTACTAGCCGCCCGTCGCCTTGCCGCGACGGCGTCCGCGCACGATCAGGCGCTGCGACGACTTCTTCTTGTTCCGCGTCTTCACGCCTTCCTTCTTGCCCCACGGGCTGACGACGTTGCGTCCGCCGCGCGTGCGGCCACCGTGCGGGTGATCGACGGGGTTCATGACCTCGCCACGCACCTTCGGACGACGGCCCAGCCACCGCGTCTTCCCCGCCTTGCCGCGCGACTGCAGCTCGTGCTCGGCGTTCCCGACCTCGCCGATCGTCGCGAGGCAGTTGCCGTGCACCAGGCGCACTTCCGTCGACGGCATCTTCAGCGTGACGTACTCGCCTTCCTTGGCGACGACCTGGAGGCTCGTCCCCGCCGAGCGGGCGAGCTGCCCGCCGCGGCCGATGCGCAGCTCCACGTTATGCACCGAGGTACCGAGCGGAATCTCGCGGAGCGGCAGCGCATTGCCGGTGCGAATGTCCGCCCCGGGCCCCGACGAGACGGCATCGCCGACGGTCAGCCCCTTGGGGTGCAGGATGTACCGCTTCTCGCCGTCGGCGTACTCGACGAGGGCAATGCGCGCCGAGCGGTTCGGATCGTACTCGATCTCCCGAACGACCGCCGCGACGCCGTGCTTGTTGCGCTTGAAGTCGATGACCCGGTACTTGCGCTTGTGACCGCCTCCACGACGCCGCATCGAGATGTGGCCGTGGTTGTCGCGGCCTCCCGACTTCTTCAGCGGCTCGGTGAGCGACTTTTCGGGCGTCGAGCGCGTGATCTCCGAAAAATCGGAGACCGAGCGAAAGCGGCTCGCGCTTGTGACCGGCTTGAATTGACGAATCGGCATGTGCCTCAGCCCTCGAAGATCTCTTCGATCGTCTCGCCCTCGCGGAGCCGCACGATCGCCTTTTTCCAGTTGGAGCGCGATCCGACGTTCTTGCCCACGCGCCGCGTCTTGCCGCGCCGGTTTGCCGTCCACACGCCTTCGACGTGCACGCCGAACAGCTGCTCGACGGCCTGTTTGATCGCGGGCTTCGTCGCCTTGGGATGCACCTCGAACGTGTACTCCTGACGCTCGTGGAACGCCGCCGAGCTCTTCTCCGTGATCACGGGGCGGATCACGATCTCATGATTGGTCGGCATCGCTTACTTCCCCTTCTTCTTGTCGCCGCCCTTCTTCTTCGGCGCCGCCTTCGTGCGGGCCGTGGACTTCGACGCCGTCTTCGGTCCCGCGCGCTTCGCGGTCGCCTTGCGGGCGGGTGCCCTCTGGGCGGGTGCCCTCTGGGCGGGTGCCCTTTGGGCGGGTGGCTTGGCCGCCTTACGAGCCGCCTTCTTCTTCGGCGCGGAGGCCTCGGCCTCCCCCTCCTCGGCGGCGCGACGCGCCTTCTGCTTCGCCGGGCGGCGTGGGCGCTCCGTCGGCTCGGTCTCGGCAACCGGCTCGAGGTCCTGTCCTATGGCACCGGCCTCGACCAGCACGGCATCCGACCAGAGCAGGTGATACGCAGAGACGTCGCTGTACGGCATCACCTGCACGTCGGGAATGTTGCGTGCGCTGAGGTACACGTTCTGGTTCACGCGGTTCGTGAGGATCAGCACCTTCTGGCCGGCCAGATCGAGCCGGTCGAGCAGTGTGATCACGCGCTTCGTCTTCGGTGCATCGTAGGTGAAGCGATCGACCACCATGAGCGCGCCTTCACGCGCGCGCGCGTTGAACGCGCTCTTGCGTGCGAGTGCGCGCACCTGGCGCGGCAGGTCCTGGCGGTAATCGCGCGGCTGCGGACCGAAGACCGTACCGCCACCAACCCAGTTCGGAGCTCGGATGGAGCCCTGGCGAGCGCGGCCGGTTCCCTTCTGCTTCCACGGCTTCTGGTTGCCGCCGACCACGTACCTGCGCGTCTTCGTCGCCGCCGTGCCCTGCCGCTGGTTGGCGAGAAACGCCTTCACGGCCTGATGCATGACCGGCATGTTCACCGTACCGTCGAAGATCTCCGACGGCAGGCTCACCCGATCACGCTCGGTGCCTAACGCGGTGTACGCCGCGGCGTCCAGTGTCGTCACGTTCTCAGGCATGCGGTCAGCCCTGCTTGCGGACGAGGAGGATCCCGTTCGTGGGACCCGCTACCGCGCCGCGGATGTAGATGAGGTTGCGCTCCACGTCGACCTTCTCGACGCGAAGGTGCGTCTGCGTGTGCCGCTCCGCGCCGTAATGCCCCGGCATCTTCTTGCCCTTGATCACGCGCGACGGATCGGTGCCCGGACCGATCGAGCCCGGACGGCGGTGCTTCGTGTTGCCGTGCGTGTTGGGACCACCGCCGATGCCGTAGCGCTTGACGACGCCCTGGAACCCGCGGCCCTTCGACGTCCCGGTCACCTTCACCTTCTCACCGGGCGCGAAGATGTCGACCTTCACGACATCGCCGACCTTGTACGTCGGGATCTCCGGGCTCTTCCCCGGCGCATCGTCGACGCGAAAGCTGCGCAGTACCGCCGGCGCCGCTTCGAGCCCCGCCTTCGCCGCATGCCCGGCCTCGGCCTTCGACGCGCGACGTCCGCGTGGCGCTCGCTCCCCCGACTTCGCGGCACGGCGGGTCCGCTGCTGTCCGTAGCCAAGCTGAACGGACGCGTATCCCATCCGCTCCTTCTCGTTCACGAACACCACCGGATTCGGCGGCGCCTCGACGACCGTCACGGGGATCTGTTGCCCCGCTTCGTTGAAGATCTGGGTCATCCCCAGCTTCTTGCCAATGATTCCGATCATGAGCTCACTCGACCTTGATCTCGACGTCCACACCGGCCGGCAGATCGAGCTTCGTGAGCGCGTCCACCGTCTGCGCGCGCGAATCGAGGATGTCGATCACGCGCTTGTGCGTCTTCAGCTCGAACTGTTCGCGCGACTTCTTGTCGACGTGCGGCGAGCGCAGCACCGTCCACCGCTGCGTCTTCGTGGGCAGCGGGATCGGGCCCGACACCTGCGCGCCCGTCTTCTCCGCGGTGCGAACGATGTCGGCCGACGCCTGGTCGATCACGGCGTGGTCGAAAGCCTTGAGACGGATTCGGATTCTTCCGGCCATTTGGAGTTTCCTGTCAGAGGTGCTCAGGGTGCTCAGGGTGCTCAGGGTGCTCAGGGTGCTCAGGGTAAACACCTTCTGCACCCGGAGCGCCTATTTGATGATCTTGGTAACCACACCAGCCCCGACGGTTCTGCCGCCCTCGCGGATGGCGAAGCGGAGCCCCTCGTCCATGGCGATCGGCGTAATGAGCTCGATCTCCATCTGCACGTTGTCCCC
>JBQTHJ010000052.1:0-21905 GCA_052389995.1 Gemmatimonadaceae bacterium
GACGGCGAAGCGGCACGGATACGGCAACGGCACCTGCAAGGGCTTTGGTTAACAGCTCCTGCGGTTCACGGTCCCGGCGGCTGGTCTACTCCCCGCGCAGTTTGCCGTTTGTCGTTGCAGTTCACAACGCATTGTGCCGTTGCGGTATCCGTGCCGCTTCGCCGTTAAAATCCGTGGTCATCCGCGTCTAGGTGCTCGCGGACGCAAGAACCCCCGGACGCTCGAGCCGCCGGGGGTTCTTGTTCCGCATACCGCTTTCCGCATTCTCGCGATCTCGTCTAGGTATTTCTCCGCGGAACGAACATCGCCTGCACGTTCCCGAACTGAATGATCGTCGGGCCGAGGAGCTTCGTTTCCTTCTCGATGCGGTCCTGGCGTACGAACGTTCCGTTTCTCGATGAGACGTCGGTGAGAAACCACTCGTCGCCGCGCCGCTCGAGCGTTGCGTGCGAGCCGGACACGCTCTCGTCCGGAATCACGACGTCGTTGTGGTCGCCGCGGCCCACGCGGACGCGCTGCTTCGTGACGGGAAGACGCCGGTCTCGCAGCGGACCCTCGGTCATGAGCTGAATCATCGCCAGCGCACCGTCCTCCATGCGCAGCGATGGAAGTGGCGTACGCGTCGTCGACGCGTTCTTCGCGCGCACGGATGCCACGAATCCCGTTGCGCCAAGCTGCGCCGTCCCCGGTGTCGATCGATCGACGTCCGCCTCGAAGCGGAACTCCTCTGTCCCGATGCGAATCACGTCGCCGACGCCGAGCCACCGTGCTTGCGACACGCGCGCGCCGTTGACGTACACCCCGTTCATGCTCGAATCCTTGATGAGATATCCGAGCGTGCCCGGAACGATGTCGGCATGTCGTCGCGAGACGCCGGCGATGCCGAGCACGAGATCGCATCCCGGATCGCGGCCGATGCTCAGTCCGGCGTCGGGGATCGTGTAGGTGCGATGATCCACGAGTCCAACGAGCCGCCCTCCGGTTCGGGCGCCCGGGCTCGATGGGGTGCGCGTGTCTACGGGTGCGGAGTCATCCGTCACCGAGGTCACGAAGTCGGTGCCGCCGGCGAGCCGCTCATCGCCGTACACCATGCGCGCCCTCCCGACCTCGATCTTCGCGCCGTGTGGCACGGTGAGCGGAGTCGCGCTCACCTCGTGTCCATCGAGCGTCACGGGAACCGAGCCCGTTCGCCGTATCGTCGCGCCGCGAGGCCCCAGCACCACGATCGCCTGCGTGCCGCGCGGCATCGCAGGAATGATGATGTCGGATCCATCGCTGCCCAACGTGTTCTCGCCGACTCGCAGCTCATGCTGGCGCGAGCCGATCGCGATATACGGCATGCGAGCGTCCTTGCCGCGAAGTGTGTTCCTGGCGCGGTTAACCTGTCATTAGAGACGACCGCCCCCGATTCGGCGTGACAGCGCGGTGCGGTGCCTCGTCACTTCAGTGACGCCGGAGCCCACGCGAAGGGACGTTCCCAGCCCAATCGGACATGACGAAAGCGACCAAAACCGGGAACCCCAAAACCGCCTGCGCACGCTGCGGCACGCCGATTCCCGACCGGGCGGCAACCTGCCCGCACTGCGGCCTGAATCAGCGCGCCACGACAGGCGTGTACGACGTGGCCGCGGCCCAGCCCGACGATGCGGCGGTTGTTCGGGCCGCGCTGGCCGACGAATACGACATTCTCGAAGAGCTCGGCCGCGGCGGAATGGCGATCGTTTTCCGCGCCCGCGAGCGGGCCCTCGAACGCGACGTCGCGATCAAGGTCCTTCCGCGGACGCTGACGTTCGACGCCGCGCTGGTCGAGCGCTTCCAGCGCGAAGCGCGCATTGCCGCCGCGCTCGAGCACCCGCACATCGTGCCGATCCACCGGGTCGGCCGGGCGGGGGACACGATCTTCTTCGTGATGAAGCACGTGAAGGACGGCTCGCTCGCCGACCGGCTGCGCGACCGCCACCACCTGCCCGCCGAAGAGGTCCACAAGATTCTCGTCGAAGTCGGCGGCGCGCTGGCATACGCCGCCGAGCGTGGCGTCGTGCACCGCGACATCAAGCCAGAGAACATCCTCTTCGATGAAAGCGGGCGCGCGATGGTCACCGACTTCGGCATCGCCCGCTCGGCCGACGCAACGCAGATGACGCGCGCCGGCACGTCGGTGGGCACTCCGCGCTACATGAGCCCGGAGCAGGCGCGCGGGAAGGAGCTCGACGGCCGGAGCGACATCTACTCGCTCGGCGTCGTCGCGTACGAGTGCCTAACGGGCCGCGCGCCATTCGAGGGAAGCGACCACTACTCGCTCATGTACGCCCACGTCTCGCAGCCGATCCCGGCGCCGGCGCTCGATACGGCCGAGGAGCGCACGGTCTTCGGCGTGATCGAGCGCATGCTGCGAAAGGACCCCGTCGACCGCCCGCAGAGTGGCGCCGAGCTCGAGGCACTGCTCGAGGGACGCTCGCCCAACACTCCGAAGCCGCGCGCGCGCCGCGCGGCCCGCGTCCCCATCTGGCAGCTCGCGACCGCCGGCGCGCTCATCATCGCGCTCGGCGCAGCCGCGCTCTTCTCGAACCGCTCCGAGGCGACTCCCACGAAAACGGCCAAGGCGGCACCTCCGAAGGAGCCGTTCTCACGCTGCCCGCGGTCGACCGAGGTGCGCCCGACGGTTCCATATCGTGTCATGGTCGACCCGGTCGGCGTCCGCAAACGAGGCGCGGACATCAAGGTCGCCTACGACGTCTGTGGCCTGAAGAGAGGCGCCGCCTACGAAGGTGTGATCGTCGCGAAGCGCCAGCAGAGCAAGGTGGGCCGTCTCTTCGGCGGCACCGATCCGGTCGAGATTCGCTTTACCGAAGAGGTGATCTCGGCGCGCTCACGCCAGGAACGGACGCTCGCGACGCGGAAGCTCCCGGCCGGCACATACACGCTCACGGTGAGCGTGAGGGACACCAAGGATCGCGTGCGCAGCGTCGCGACGACGTTCGAGATCGCGAGAGAAAAGTAGAGAGGAACGAGGATCGAGGACCGAGGAAGCAAGTCGAGTCGTTGCTCGGTCCTCGTTTCTCACGATTCGTCGCTCTGGCCAAGTCGCGCAGGATATACTGCGCGTGGCCCGAATCTCTCCCGAAGACCGTCTACCGCCCGCGCCAGCGCCCGGTCGCGGGCGGTTTCGTCTACGTCCGATGACGCGCTCTCGAACAGCGCGAGCTGGTCGGCGTCGGGATCGGCGGCGAGCGACGACAGCGCGACGCCGAGAAGGCGCGCCGGGACGCGGCGGCCCGCGCGCAGCTTCGAGAGGAGTCCCCGAGCGACACCGTGAATGATGCGATCCGCGATCACACCGCGCGGCAGCGTTCGGGCAGCCGAGCGCGTGCGAAAATCGAAATCGCGGATGCGCACGGTGATCGTTCGCGCGGTGAGGCCGTCGGCTCGAAGGTCCGACGCTGCCCGAGTCACGAGCGCGAGGAGCTCGCGATTCAGCTCCTCGTCGGTGGAGAGATCCTCGGCGAACGTCTCGTCGCGCGAGATGCTCTTCGCCTCGCCGCGTGACTCCACCGTCGACTGATCGATGCCTCGAACACGATCGTACAGCCATTCGGCTTCGCGCTCCCCGAGCCAGCGCGCGAGCGTCGTGGCATCGTAGGGGAGGACGTCTCGCACCGTCTTCATTCCAAGCTTCGCGAGCCGCTCCTGGAACTTTGGGCCGATGAGTGGCAGCTCGGCCAGTGAAAAGGTGGCGAGAAAGTCCCCTTCCGCTCCGGCATCGACGACGTTCACTCCGGTGGCGCCCGTCCCGGGCTTCGGCTTGGCGCGCTCGACGGCGAGCTTCGCCACGAGCTTCGACGTCCCGCCGCCGATGGAGACGGAAAGCCGCGTCTCCTCCATGACTGCGTCGCGGATTCGTCGCGCGGTCTCGGACAGGGGCTCGTTATGGTACAGCGCCTCGGTGCCGCCCAGGTCGAGGTACCATTCGTCGATGCTGGCCGACTCTGCGACGGGGGCGAAGCGGTCGAGCACGGCGCGGATCTCGCCATGCTTTCGCGAGCAGGCGCCGCGGGGTACGGGGACGCACATCGCGCCCGGGCAGAGGCGCAGTGCGCGCGATATTGGCATGGCGCTCCGAACGCCGTACTTTCGCGTCTCGTACGATGCGCTGCACACGACGCCGCGACTCTCGCGCGTCCCGCCGACGATCAGCAGCTCCGCCTTTCCCGCACCTTCGGGGTCCATCATGCGCGCCACGGCGACGTAGAACGCGTCGGCGTCCACGAGGAGGATGCGGCGGGCGGCGGTCATGCGTTCAACGTATCCTCGAGACACTCGCTAGCCACTTACCCGCCTGACGAGCGCCCTCGTCGCGTACCGCAGCCTGTCGCGCCAGGGAAGCCGCCCGAAGTTCGTTTTCACGACGCCGGCGGTGAAGAACGTCTTGCGCGAGTAGTCGATCGCGCAGTCGATGGCGACGGGGCGCCCACTCGACGAGATGTCGCGCGCGCGATCGAGCACCCGGTCGACATCCGCCGCGCTTCGCATGTCCAGACAGTCCACACCGACTCCTCGGCAAATGCTCGCCACGTCGTAGTCGGCAAGGACGCTCGCCGTTTTGCGGTTCATCGCCGTATGCTGGAATTGAGCGATCTGCGCAAGCTCGCGATCGCGCAGCACGACGACGACGACGCCCGCGTTCTCGCTCGACGCCGTGAGAAGCTCGAGACCCGTCATGAGAAACGCGCCATCCCCTGCGAGCGCTACTATCGGCGCGTCGGGACGCGCGAGCTTGGCGCCGATGGCCGCCGGCACCGCATAGCCCATGCACGAGTAGTCGATCGGGCCGAGGAAGCGTCCGGGCGCGGAGAGACGCAGCATCTCCATCGCGATGAACGTCCCATTTCCGCTGTCGGTGGTAAAGATGGTCTCGTCGCCGAAAACGCGTTGCAGTCCGCTGAGCAATGCGAAAGGCGGAACACGACTCGTGTCTCCTTGGCGCAGCCATTCCTGCCGAACCTGTTCGTGACCGCGGCTGATGCGCTCACGCAGCTGGTCATTGCGCGGGCGCGCCGCGAGGTGGGGCAGCAGCGCTTCGACGAAGCGTGCGGCATCGCTCTGAATCGCGAGCTTCGCCGGGTGGTTGCGACCCAACACGCCTTTGTCGATGTCGACGTGGACGAGCGGCTCGGGCGGCTCGAGGCCATAGCTCGCGGTCGCGACCTCTCCGAACCGGCACCCGATCGCGAGCGTCGCATCGCACTCGCTCGCGATCTCGCGTACGAACGCGGGAGCAGCGTCGCCGAAACCGGGCCAGAGGAAGAGCGGATGCGATTCGGCGACCACGCCCTTGCCCTGGTATGTGGTCGACACCGGTGCCTCGAGCCGCTGCGCAAGGGCGGCGAGATTCTTCCCAGCGCCCGCGGCACCGAGCCCGAGATAGAGAAGGGGACGCTTCGCGGCGTTCAGGACCGCAGCGGCTTCACGCACGTGGCGCTCATCAGCCGTGACGACGATGGGCGACGAGACGAACGACGTGGACTCGCTCACGTCGTGCGACAACACGTACAGCTCCGCCGGTACCTCGACGAACACCGGGCCCGGCGCGCCCGCGCGCGCGACCTCGCACGCGCGGCGAATCGTCGCGTAGAGCTCGCGCGCAGATCCGGGGCGAAGCTGCGCCTTCGTGACGGGCGCAACCATCGCCGCCTGGTCGACGTCGTGGAGCTGAAACGCACGTCCGGTATCACGCCGAATCCCGCAGCCGAGGACGAGCATCGGCACGGTGTCGAGATACGCTTCGGCGATGCCCGACATGGCGTGCGTGAGGCCTGCGCCGGGCACGACGTTCACGCACGCCATGCGTCCCGACGCGCGCCAGGCGGCGTCGGCCATGAACGAGGCGCTCTGCTCATCCGTGACGAGGATCGCGCGGACGCGCTCCGACGCCGACAGCGCATCATACAGCTCGATGTTGTGCGTCCCCGGAATGCCGAATGCGAGCTCGATCCCCTCGTCCTCGAGCGCGCGGGTGACGAGCCGGCCGCCGATCTCAGCCACGCGTCGGCGCCAGCAGCGCTCCGCTTTCCTCGCGCACGCCCTCGGCCACGCGATCCGCGAGCGCCATCACGGTGACGTATGGGTTGATCTCCAGCGCATCGGGGAAGAGGCTCGAGTCGGCGACGCGCAGCCACGGAACGCCGTGCACGCGTCCCCAGGCGTCGGCCACCGAATCGCGTGCGTCGCGTCCCATGGCGCATCCACCCATGAGGTGCGCGGCTGACACGGAACTGGTGCCTGGCAGGAAATTCCGTTCACTCACGAGCTCCTCGATGCGCCCGGCGTCCTCTCGCTCGATGAGTGGCGGTCTCGCCGACGGTGCATGGACGCGTGCCGCACCCGCCGCGAAGAAGATGCGGGCCGACGTGCGCGTCGCCCGCACCAGTGAAGCGATCGTGTGCTTCGCGAGCGTGTAATGCACGACGGGCCGGCCGCTGCGATCCACGGCGATCCGGTTCCCGTCGGTTGCGCGATCGATCGCGAGAACGAGAATCATCTGCAACCGCCGGAACGCTCGCATGAGTCGGGAGTGCGGCTCACCGAATCCGGTGAGATTCTTCGCCGTGACGAAGGGGAAGTACATGCACGTCTCGAGGACGAATCCCTCCTCGGCGGCTCGATCGACGAAGAAGCTCTTCGGATGACCGACGTCGTTCGTGATCTCGCGGTCGTGCTCGGCGACGAGAATGTGCGCTGGGTGGCAGGTGAAGCCCTGTCCCAGCGCGGGCAGCTGCTCGCGGAATCCGGATCGCAGCAGCAGCGCGCTCGTTCCGATGGACCCACCGGCGAGCACGATCATGCCGGCATCGATGCGGTATTCGCCGGCCGGCCATTCGGAGGGCCGCCCTTTTTCACCCGCGCGCTTCTCGCTCACCCGGACGATCACGGCGCGCTCCTCGACCCGCAGGACCTCCGCGCGCGTCACCACCTCGACACCATCGCGCTCGGCCGCGGGAAGCTGTACGCGATGCGTTCCCTGCTTCGCCTTGTTGGGGCAGCCGAGGTTGCATAACGAGGAGCCGACGCAGCCGCGGACGTTGAGCGGGAACTGCTCGGCGCGGAGACCGATGCGGGCACATCCGGTGACGAAGAGCGTGTTGTTTTCGTTGATCTCGTCATCGCTCAGCAGATGGACGCCGTTCTCCTCCATCACGCTATGAGAGCGGCGCGCGACATCGTCGTGCGTGAGGCCCGGGACATTCCAGGCGCGAATGACGCGCTCCGGCGCGACGAGCGACGTGCCGGTGTACACGACTGTCGATCCGCCGTAGGCGCGTCCGAAGGCGAGCGTCATGGTGCCGTCGGCGGTGAGGAAGCCGCCGCCGTCCTCGTACAGCGCGTCGGCCATGTCGATCTCGCGGCCGGTGAACTCGTGATCGTCGAGTCGTGGACCCTGCTCGAAGAGGAGGACGCGCATCCCGTCGCGGGCGAGTGGCGCGAGGGCGCGTGCGACGGTCCCGCCGCCGGCCCCGGAGCCGACGATGACGATGTCGGCCTCGCGCGCGATCACCGGCGAGCGCTCCATCCACTCGCGCTGGCGCGGTAGCCGAGCGACGCCTGGACGTCGGGATGCGTGTAGTAGGCCATGAAGAGGAGGGTACGGAGTCCCCACACCCCGCGGCGAATGAGGAGAACGGGCGAATGTTGCATGGCGTCGAGAAAGCGCGCGCGGCGTGCGGCGCCGAGCTCGTGAAAGCGGCGTCCCCAGCGCAAAAGCGGGAGCGTGTCGAGCAGCCGGATGAGGATGGCGAGCTGGCGACGGACGGCGGGCGGTCGCGTCGACAGAGCGCGCGTCATGGCCGCGTCGATGTCCTGCCACCCGCGGTCGTCGAGGGAGGCGGTCTCGGGAATCATCGCGACGGCGAGGGCGCGGAAGGGCACGCGCAGGGAAGGCGGGAGTGCGGCGTTCACGATTCTCGCGAAGGTAGTGTGGTGACGCGGGCGGCGCGAGAGTTTTTTCGCGTTGTCGCTCGGAGGCTCTGCCGCGCGAGCGGCCAGGGAGGGGAGTGCCGAATTGCCCGAATGGATCCGACCTTGGCCGGTCGCGCGAATTGGGCCTGACCGCTCAAACCCTGGAGGGGCGACCGATGTCCCATCCCGCAAACCGCCGCTCGGGGGAACAATGATCAAGGCAGCATACCTCGCGGCGCTCATCTTCGCGGCACCGCTGGTTGCGCAGCCGACCGAACGCCACGCGCTCCGTGGCGATCGCGTCGTCATCTACGATCTCATCGGCGACGTGCGCGTCGTCGAGGGGGGCAGTGGACGGGATGTCGTCGTCGAGGTGACGCGCCAGGGCTCCGATGCGGGCCAGCTTCGCGTCGAGACGGGGGACATCGGTGGCGTCCCGACGCTGCGCGTCATCTTCCCGTTCGACCGGATCAGCTACGAAACGGAGAGCGGGCACCACAACATCTCGAACCTTCGCGTGCGTGAGGACGGCACGTTCGGCCACGGCGTGGGCGGCCGGCGCGTCACGATCTCGTCGCGGTCGGGCGCTGAGGCGGCAGCGGACCTGGTGGTGCGTGTACCATCGGGGACGAAGCTCGATCTCAAGCTCGCGGCGGGCAGCGTGACCGTCGAAGGAACGCGCTCCGCTCTGGATATCGACGTCGTCTCCGCCGATGTGGAGCTCGAGGGGACGCGCGGCGACGTGATCGTCGAGACCGCATCGGGAAGCATCGAGGCACGCGATTCCGAGGGCAATCTCGATGTCGACACCGGGTCGGGGAGCGTGCGGCTGACGAACGTCCGCGCGCCGAATCTGCGCGTGGACACGGGTTCCGGCGGCGTCACCTGCGATGGCGTGACGTCCGACGAGATCACCATCGACACCGGTTCCGGCGGTGTCGAGATCGCTCGCGCCGCTGCGCGCACGGTTCGTGTGGACGTCGGCAGCGGATCGGTGGATGTGGCGCTTTCGCGTGACGCGAAGGACGTCTACATCGACACCGGGTCGGGCGGCGTGACGCTTCGCGTTCCGGAGTCGATCGGCGCCGACGTCGATCTCGACACGGGGAGTGGTGGTATCGAGAGCGAGCTTCCGATCTCGATTACGCGGCGCAGTCGCGGGGCGCTCAAGGGGCGCATCGGCAACGGCGAGGCGCACATCTCGGTGTCGACGGGGTCGGGCGGGATTCGGATTCGGCGGGCGTCATAGCGTGGTCGAAGCTCAGGACGCGGGTGAGCTGCCACCCGCCGTCCTGCTTCCGCTCCGCCCACGCCGGATTGCGGAGAGCCGAGCTTCCGTCAGTGCATAACCCTTTCACTTCGAAGGGCTCTTCCGGCTGCGTCGGGTTGCCACTGCCTTGCGCGCCGATTGGCGGCGTTTCCGCGTGAGCGCCGCCTTACGACCCGCTGCTCGTCTTTTCCGAGTGCGAGCGGCCTTCTTCGCTGCGCCGCGCCGCTTCCGGGTCTTCGCAGCCTTCTGTCCTCGCGTTGGCATGAGCGCCTCCTCCGATGAAAGTTCAATGACGCCGTGACGGCGAGCTCGCCCTCGAGCCAAAATGCCTTTCGCTTCAGGAGGTCGGCAATCTCCGCTGTTCGTCCTGAAGTATTCCTCCGCCAGCTTGCGATGCTCCTCCGGATCGTCCGAATCGAAGTAGCCGGTCAGAATGCTGGGGAGCTCTTCGTGGGGCAAACCCGGACGCAGGCGCCCGTGGGAGTCGTCGGCCATCCGATGTGAGGCGTAGTAATCCATGTACGTCCCACGCTCATCCTCCCCGAACTGGAACTGAATCGACCACCCCTTCGCGAGCACCTGGCCGGGGGCCCGGCGCTCCAGCGCGCTACGCGGGCCCGGAGACCACGCTCGTGAAACGGCCGACTGAATGCGCTGATCTCTGTTTTCACGTTGGCGTAGTAGTCGCCTGTAGGTGAGAACTCCCACCAGCAGGTCGCCATGTTATAGGCAGACTATAACGTGTGAGCTTACTGACGCCATGGTATAGGCAGCCGATAGCAGGGCCAGGCCGAATAACTAGCGACGCCGCTTCCGCAGCTCCCGCAGTGCCTCCAGCTCGGGCAGCTGCGCGAGGTCCTTCTCGCGTCCCGTGGCGCGCTTGGAGCGAATCAGCGGTTCGAGGTCCAGCACCCTGAAGCTGAACGAGGACCCCGACATCGGAACGCTCGATCTCAAAACCGCCGCGTAGTCACCCACTCCCGAAACTTCTGTCAGGAGATCGAGATCCCCCTGGCTCGTGGTCAGTGTCAGCATAGGCGTAGTGCGCAACGTTCGCTCGTCCATCGTGAACGGCAGACCAGCCTCCCACCCGCGTGGGTAGGGATTCCACGATGCCAGCAGAGCCGCCAGGCGCGCGACGTTCTCGGTCGCGCTGTCGTAGCAGACGTCGAGATCGTTGGTGACGCGGGCGGAGCCGTGTAGCGCGGCCGCGACCCCTCCGACGACGACGAAGTCGATCTCGTGCCTGACCAGGCCCAGCAGTATCGACTGATAGCTCACTCGCGCGTTGCGTCACGCGAGCGGGATACGGCAGCGCGCAATTCGCGTAGGGCGGCGGCATTCTCGTCGAGGCGCTCCAGCCTTTCGGCCGGCGTCAGGCGAAGGGATTCCTCGAGCTGACTGATGTCGATCCCATACTCGCGCGCGGATTGAATGGGGTCGATTGGATGATGCGCGACCGTGATCAGCCAGCTCACGTCCTCGATCTTGCGGGCCATCGCGAACGCCCACGCTCCGAACCGCCCGTCGGCATTCACGGCGCGAACCCACCGCTGCGCGGCCGCCGCCTTCACCTCGGCCAGCGGATCGAAGCCCTTGGTCTCGAGGATCAGGTGCACCGGCGGTTCCCCCCGCAGCTTCACGATGAAGTCGGGGAAGAAGTCGTGCTTCTGGCCGTTGTGCACGTAGGGGATGGAGAAATCCATCCCTGCGTGCTTCACGAACGCCTCGACGTTGCGGTGATTGTTGATGTAGAACGCCGCCTGCTGCTCCCACCTGGCGGTATCGAGGACGACGTAGTTGACGTGACTTTTCTCGACGTCGCGAACATCGCGGCTGGTCCAGAAGTCCACGTCGCTCGTCGAAACCTGTTCCGGCCGCCCAATGCGCGGTAGCTCCGGCATCTCACCGGCGGCGACGTCAGGACGGATCCCCTCACGCATCATCTCGAGCGCCCATCCGTAGTACGGCGCCGTGAAGACATCCAGGCGCGAGCTGCCGCCCGGGATCTGCACACGCTCCGTCACGAATCTCTGAACGATCCGCTGGACTTGCGGGAAGAGAACGTGAGCCGGAACCTTCGTGTCGGCGACGGCCAGGTAGCTTTGCGTGAGGTCGCGCGCCATCTGGAAGATCCCTTCCTGAAGTCGCAGACCCGCGTGATACGGCGCCAACGTCATCTCGCTGACGCTTCCAAGGCGTGCGGTCGTGACCCGACCGCGATCCGTCGCAGTGAGGACGCCTGTCTCGACGACCGTTGGAAGATCGCCCGGCGTGAGGACAAGCGTCGGCACGTGCGCCCACTCGACCGCAACCCGGTTGCGCACCGCCTGTACGTATCCTTCCACGCGTGGCGCCCGGATCTCGAGGTGCGCGCGCTCCTCGAGCGCGTGCACGTGATAGCGTTTCGGCCTGGGCGGCGGGGGTGCCCCCGATGCCTTGAACGGAATCACCTCGAATGGTACGCCGAACACCTGCGCGACCTCTTCCGCGAACAGTCCTTCCTCGGTGACATCGTACGACACACGGCGAAGCCCGCGTCCCACGACTTGCTCGCAGAGGAGCTGGCTCATGAAGGGACGCAGCCCGATGATGTGTGTGACCGTGTTAGCATCCCAGCCTTCCGTGAGCATCCCGACACTCACGATGCAGCGCACATCGCGCCCGGGAGGGTGCAGCGGTCGCTCGAGCTTGCGCGCCAAGTCCTCGAAGCCCGTCGGGTAGAGTTCGCGCCCCTGTCGGTCGAGCGGCCAGTGTGTCTTGCCGATCGTATCGAGCGTGAACCGCATCCATCGCGATTCGTCTGCTTTCGCTCCGCCGGACTCTCCTTCACCGCGCTCCGCATCGGTTTCCGATACGACCTTCGAGTCCACGCGGATCGTGTTGCGCGCCTCGTTGTCGTTCCGCAACTCAGCGACCGCGAGGCTGGGAATTCCTTCAGGACATGTGTCGTCGGCAATCCACTCATGAATGACCTTCGCCAGCCTTGTGTCGCGGCATACGATGATGAAGACGGGCGGACGTGGGTCATCGTGCCGTTGCTGCCACTCCCGAAAAGCTTCACGCCAGTCTCCGGCGAGCATCGCGATGGGTTGGAACGCGTACTTCAGTACGGCTTCGGGCTTGAAGCCGCCTCCCCGCCGGCCCCCTCTCTCGGCGGATGTCAGCTTTCCCTTCACCCATTCCCAGATGTTGAAGTAGGGAGCGCGATCGGCACCGGTCGTGTCACGTAGCGGGAGCTGTGGGATTTTCACCAGCCCGCTCTCGATGGCATCCACGAGGCCGAAGTCGCTTACCGTCCACGGGAACGGCCGCGCCGTGTCTCGGCCGGCGCGCGCAAGGAAGTAGGGTGTCGCGGACAGATCCACTGCAAAGTTGATCCCGCGATGCTTGTGCACGCGATCGAGTCCGTCTACCCAGACCGTCGCTTCCTTCGCCAGCTCATCGTCGTCCTCGGCGGTCCCCGTCAGCGCTTCGGCGTCATCCTCGGGCTCGTCCAGATGAATGCGATAAGCGTGATGCGCCTCATCGTTCATCACGAGGATGCTCTGCTTCTTCCCCAGTTCCTTCTCGAGCACCCGGTGTAGCAAAGCGGTGTCGCTTTCCACCCAGCGGCGCGAGAAGATCGTCGCCTTGCGCACGTTTCCTTCGTTGTCGAGCTCCTCGTTCTTCACGAACACCTCACCGGTAGCCACGAGGGCCTCGTACGTGGCCCGCGTCATGTAGCGTGACCCGCGCGCCGTCGTGTTCCGATCGCCGATGATGATCGTTTCGGTCGTCTCGACGGGGACGCCCGCGCGCACGACGCGCGCGCCGATGCCCCGTTGTTGCATGCTCTGCGGCTCGAAGACGTGCCAGTTCGTCACGAGCACGCTGCCGCGCGCCAGCATCGGCATGAGGTGAGGAGGCACGAGGTCGCGTGTACGATAGATGCTCGCGTCTCCCTGCTTTGGATCGAGCTCGCGCAGCCGGTCGCGAATCGTGACGTTCGGACAAACGACGAGCACAGCATCGGAATACGTGCGGCTGGTGCGGTCGGCCACCTTGTTGAGGATGCTCCAGGCCGCCAGCATCCCCATCACCGTCGTCTTTCCTGAGCCGGTGGCCATCTTGCACGCGAGCCTGAGGAACGGCTTGTGTCCATCCTCCAGCTTCTGCGCGGTGAGCGCTTCAGGCGGGATCGTCAGTCCTTGAAGAAGATCCGCGCGCGCCTCGCGCAGGAAGATGATTGTCTCGACCGCTTCGATCTGGGCGAAGAACAGGCGGCGAAAGCGATCCTCGCGTCGCCACCAGTCGATCAGGTCGCGCGTAGTGCGTGTCGCGCCCGCATAGTCGGCGGCACGCCACGCCGCTAACCGTTCGCGGGTGCGATTGACGAGCACCATCTCGTACGTGCGGCCGGCGTATGCGCCCTCGTGCTCACCTCCGAGCTTGGCGAGCGTGCCATCGCCGAGGTCCCACTCGTCGCGCTGCTCGGGAGGCTGGTACACCACGGAGCGACGTCGCCCGGTCGCGCGGAATGGTGTCGCGCCGGGCCTGATCTGCCAGTGTTCCCGCGGCTCGAGGAACGGTGAGTTGATGATCGGGGTTTCGACCTCGAAACTCATCGTTCCTGTACCAGAAGAGGAATAAGTGACGCTCGAATCCGGCGCGCCGCAGCGACGGCCTCGGCCCCTTCGGATTCGGTAACTGGGCTCGACTCGACGGGATACCGTGCCCAGATGGCATACTGGGTGAGCTCCTGACCCCCGTGGAAGCACACTGTGTCCCACGGCACGCGCCGCGCCCCAATGTTGTTCTCGATGTTCAGCAGGTCGCTTTCCGCTTTTGCGATCCAGTCCTGAAACGGCGCGTCAAGATCGCTCATAGAGGAGTCGACCTTCAGCGTCAATGGTATGAATCAACGAGCCAAAGGTTGCGCGCATTCGCGCGATTTCGGCCGGAGTATGCGCGAGCAGGTCGAGCCCCCATCGGCGGGGCCACAGCGCCTCGTCGATGGCGATCAGACGCTGCATGGGCGACAGATCGGACTCCATGACGACGAGTAGATCCAGATCGCTGTCCGGACGGGCGTCGCCGCGCGCTCTGCTCCCATACGGGACGATGCGAAGCGGCCGGAATCGTTCCACGATGGTGCTGACGATCTCATCGATCGGCGGCGGAACGAATCCTACCGCGGCGCGGCGGGCAGTCATGTCAGGCGAGCGCCTCGCGAATCTTCCTGACGACCATGAGCTCGTTGCCGCGGTGGTCGATGACTTTCGCGGCGACCTGCTGGTCGGGATTCGCCTCGAAGGGTGCGCTCGTGGTGCCACGGAGGTGTTCCCAAACGGTGTCCTCGAAGTCCGCCTTGAGTGCCTTGCGTAGGTTTTCCCACGCCTCCGTTTCGGGGAAGAACGCCTGCGCGACGCGGAAGCAGCGGCCGTTGTAGTCGGTGTCGAGGAACCACGCCGGAATGCGCCCGCCGGTGAGCGACGTGACTTCCATCTCGACCGGATCGAAGGTGTCCACGCCGAGCAGCTCGACCTGGTAGCGCTCCGGATCGTTCTTGTCGCGCGGTTTGACGCGCTTGACTCCGATCTCCGGCAGGCCGCAGACGCTGAAGATCTGCGACGAGCGCATGTTCTTGAGGAGATCGCCCATCACGAGGTCGGGCGTGGCTTGTACGTACGTCGCCGGGATGCCCATGGCATCGGCTGACTTCTCCACGAGCTGGCGGGCGTTAGGCTCGATCGAGAAGCCGATGACGTACAGGTGCGAGTATTCCTTCTTGCCATGGGCCTCGCTGGCCGCCTCGTAGACAAGCCGCTCGCTGACGGCGCCGTTCTCGGGACCGAAAACGATGGCCACGGTCTTCGAGATGCCGTTGCCGCCTGTCGTTGCCTCGGCGGAGAGCGAGAGCGAGCGGGCGGGGCGGCGGACGCCTTGGAGTGAGACGGAGCGATTTCCTTCGAGTCGGAGAATCGGACTGCGCTTCAGCACTTCGGTCATGCGATCGATGTACGACCCGTGGGTCTCCGCGGAGAGACCGGCATCATCCTGGCCGTCGCCGTCGAAGTCGACAGGGGCCGGAATCGTAGCTTCGACACAGAACGGGCCCGTTACTCGCACAACATCTTTAACGGCCTCCGGTCGGTCGACCAGAATCTCCTCGTTCGCAGGCTCGTCGTTGGCGATCGACTTCAGAGTTGTGTGGGGAACGATCCCGCCGACATCCTCGCCCTTTGCATTTTGCTTTTGTTTGTACACGAAGCCCCCGGCTGGGCCGCGTGGCTCATCCTTCAGCTCGTACCATGGGAAGGTTGCGGTCAGTAGCCGCTGCCTAGCGAGTGCAAGCGGAACGCGCGATGTATCAACGGTGATCCATCGACGCCCCCATTGCTCGGCCACGTATGCAGTTGTACCGGAACCACACGTCGGATCTAGAACAAGGTCGCCCGGGTCAGTAGTCATGAGCAGACAACGGTTAACCACCTTGCTGTTTGTCTGTACGACGTAGTATCGCGTCTCTGCATACCCGCCGGTGACAGTATCTTCCCACAAATTCCCGAGTCGAAACCAAGGAAAATCTCCGGCGAATCGACGGTAGCTCAGCGTGGTTCCGTAAGCCTCGAGCCGATCGACTTCAGCCAGGCGGCGCAAGCCTTCGCGAGATGTCTTCCAGCCGCCACGCCCCGGTGAGTAGTTGCGCCCGCCAAACTCAAACGGCGCTGACGCCCCAAGGCCCGCTGTAGTTGAAGTGAGATTGTCTCGTCTGTAGACGCGACTGCCATCTGGCAGTTTCGACCAGTCATCGCGTTCCTCCGACGTCATGCGTCGATACTGCCCGTCTGCCGTCCGGACGTAATCGTAATTAACCCATCCTTCCCCAAGTCGTGGGACGTATAGCTGTCGGTACTTCACTTGTGAGCGGTCTCGCGCGTACCATAACAGATAATCGACGGTTGCCGGTATAACTTCCGTGCCGATCGCAGGACTTCCAGCACCTGTAGTTTTCTTGAAATTGATGACTCCGCAGAAATGGTCTGCCCCAAACACCTCGTCCATTAGCTCTCGGACGTGATGCACATTCTCATCAGAGATTTGCACAAAGATACTTCCGGTTGGCGCTAGAAGGTCTCGAGCAACTAATAGTCGATCCCGCAAATAGGTCAAATAGGAGTGGAGTCGTAGCTCCCAAGTGTCTCGATATGCCTGTACCATCTCCGGCTCGCGCGTCATGTCCGCGTCATCGTTATGCTTGACGGCCCGCTTCCGGACAAAAGGCTGAAAGTTCGAGCCGAACTTCACGCCATACGGCGGGTCGATGTAGATCATCTGCACCTGCCCGCCCAGCCCCTCGTACTCGAGCAGTGAATTCATGACGACGAGCGAATCCCCAAGGATCATCCGGTTGACCCAGTCGTCGCGATACTCGTAGGCGCGCAACACCTGATCAGCGATCGGCCGGCGCGGATCGCCGAAGAGATTCAGCTCCTCCTGCTGGTTCTTCGCGTGCCTGCCTAACGTTTGAAGGATCGCCTCTGTCGACAACCGGTCGTGCACGAACAGCGGCAGCGTCGGCACGTCGAACGACAGCCGCTCCGCCTTCCCCGACCACACGAGCTGCGGATCGAGCGACGAATCGTAGCTGTACGTCTTCGGCGGCTTCTTCTTCTTGAACTGGGGTTGGGTCCCGACCTCCGGCCGGCTCGCGACGTCAGCGTCGGGGTGCGTGTAGGGCTCGGCCCGCGTCTCACTTCTCGATTTCTTTCGCGCGGGTGTACGGGGCTTACGCTTGGCCATGAGTATCGGTCTGGCGAATGGATGTGTCGAGACGGATGCACTCGATGAGCTAATAAGACGCCCGCCGTCTCGCGCTTTCAAGGGGACCGACACCGATCACGCATCGTCCTCGACGGCTCGTCCCCGCTGGACTAATCGCACGTGACGGGTCGAAGTTAGGCAGCGCCCGACGGTGCGCGAGGAACCTCCTCCCTGAGCCGCGATGCCTGCCATCGTCTCCGTACACTCTCCAAGTCCGAGACTCTAGGGCGCACCTGCGGCGCTGGCGGGTCACGAACGACTTCTCTAAGGACCACACTGTGTTCTATTGGCGCGTGCAAGGACGTCATATCGTCCTCACCGATGATGAGGAGGCCAGGCTGCTGGAGAGAGCCGGGTTGACGCCCTCGGAACGAATCGCCTTTCGGATCGCTACTCCCCGCGGGGCCGACCTCCAGAAACGCGTGGGCCGTTGGCTGGAGGAGTACGCGGAGCGAATGCCGCGAGACTTCGAACTCGACTACTGTGATCGCCGGGGCATCGGTCCCGAGTCCCTGGCGGAGTTGCGGGCTCTGGTGGAAGCACACGGCCGTACCACGAGTCGCGCGTTCTGGGGCTGGCCAGATGACGTCTCGTTTGCGGACCACGTCGGTACGAGGCCGGCGTCCCGATGCAGTTTGCATCACGCTCACGACACCGTTTCGGCGCTGGGGGCGCAGGCGGTTAAGCGAACGCGATTATGGCATGGCCGGTGGCGCGACAAAGCCGGCACGTTGTCCCCCCTCGACACGAACGTCGTTCTCTCCTAAGCCGTTGCGGGTTCTACGCTTCTGCGTCCTACCGACGCAGCCCGAGTACGTTGCTCGACGCAGAGCCACGGCGTAGGTTATGCGAACGGACAAAGCGCGCGAGCTGTCGCGCACCGATCGGCGGACCCAAGGCCAGAGATTATGTCATCAGCGATCATCCGACCCGGAGTTGGGATCTACGCGCGGGCTGACGCTGCACGCCTGCTGCGAATGACTCCTGCGCGGCTACGTCGCTGGGTGGGTGGATACACCTATTGGCTTCGCGAGGCGACCGATAAGCGCGTGAAGCGCGCGAGGCCGCCCGTCATCAAGACCGATCTACCGATCATTGATCGCACGGTCGCTCTCTCATTCCTTGAGTTGATGGAGCTTCGCGTGGTGAAAGCCATCGTCGACTCCGGTGTGACGCTACAGCACGTTCGCGCCGCTGCTCAGTTGGCCGCAGAGCACTTCAAGACCGATCATCCCTTCGCGTCGCGCCGGGTTTTCACTGATGGCAAAGCAATATTCTCGGCCGTCACTGAAGATTCGAACGCTCCAGACCTGGTAAAGTGGAGCGCGAAAGAAATCGAACAGATCATCTCCGGCATCGTGTTCGGCAATTTCCTTCACGAGATCGAGTTCGATGAGACGACATCGTTCGCGTATCGCTGGTGGCCACTCGGGCGACACGAGCCGGTTGTCCTTGACCCCCGCGTGAGTTTTGGGGCACCCGTGATCGAGGGGACTGCCGTGCGAACGGCGGTGGTGGCAAGGCTCGCGTCCCACGTGTCGCCTGAAGACGCCGCGGTAGCTTACGAACTTGAAATGCGTCAGGTGCAGTCAGCGATCACCTTTGAGGATCAGCTGATTGCGGCTTGATACTTTTCTTTGACGAGAATATCCCGCCGAAAGTTGCCGCAGCCCTGCAAGCTCTGGGAAGCTGCGAAGCCCGCCACCTCGTAGATCACCTCCCGCGCGGGACGCCTGACGAAACCGTTTTCCAGTTCCTGGCCGAGAAGGGTTGGTTTCTGGTCACCCAGGACTACCGTATCAAGCGAAATCCGCATCAGCGGCGAGTTCTGCTGCAGGCAGGCCTCGGCGCTTTCATCCTGACGGGCCGCGGTCACCGATCCGTTGAAGAAATGATGATCTTCGTGCTCGAGTGCCTGCCCGAGATCCGAGTGTATGCGGAGGAAACACGAAAACCATTCATCTACGGCATATCTGATAAGCGAAAGTTTGAGAAGCTGGGTTGAGTCGACCGGACGTAATAACCCCAGGAAGGCCGGTGATCGATTCACCCTGGACTAATCGCACCTGACGACCCAAGTTAGGCAGCGCGCGCTGCCGCGCGAGAATCCCTCCCGCCTCGAGCCGCGATGCCTGCCGCTCCCTTCCGCACGCTCTCCAAGTCCGACTTTACCCTCGCGCGCACCTGCGACGCGAAGCTCTACTACCGCGAGAACGGGTATCCCGACAATCGGGAATACGATCCGTACCTCCGGCTGCTCGCCGAGGGCGGCTACATGGTCGAGGCGCTCGCGGCCGCCAAGTGCCCCGGCGGAATCGAGATGGAGTACGGCGTCGACCACGCGGCAGAGTGCCGCCGTGCGCTGGAGCATCTCGCTCGCGATCGCGTCACGCTGTTCCAGGCGACGCTTTTATGGCGGCGACGTCTCGCCCGCGTCGACATCCTCCGCAAGGCGGGCGACGTTGTTCACCTGGTCGAGGTGAAGGCCAAGTCGTTCGATGGCGCCGAGCACCGTGCCGATCTCGACAGAGGCGGACTTGGCGTCTTTCGCTCGAAGCGGAGGCCGTTCGGCATCGTCGCCGAGTGGCTGCCAAAGCTGGAGGACGTGACCTATCAGGTCCTCCTGCTCGAGCAACTCCTTCCCGGGGTCAGAGTTCACGCTCATCTGCTGCTCGTCGACCGAAGCAAGCGCTCGTCACTCGACGATCTCCCGCGCCTCTTCGGGATCGAGCGACGGACGGCGCGCGACGGCACGCAGCAGCTCCACACCGTTCGCTTCACCGGCACACCCGAGCAGCTCAGCGAGCTCGATCTGCTCACCGAGCTCGATGTGTCGGCCGAGGTCGCCACGTTGCGCGAGGCCATCGAAGCGGCGGCCGCACGCTACGAATCGATGCTCGATGCGCCATTCGATCCCTCGCTCGCGGTGCGCGGAGCGCATTGCAAGGAATGCGAGTTCGACCTCCGCCCTTCCCACCGAAAGAGCGGGTTTGCGCATTGCTGGGGAGATCTCGCGGCGGTCGACCCGCACGTTCTCGACCTGCACGCGATCGGCATGGTGAAGGGCGCCGACGGGACCTCGGTCGTCGAATCGCTCGTCAGCCGGGGCAAGGCGTCGCTCTTCGATGTTCCCGAAGAGCTCCTCGCGCGGAAGGACGGTACTATCGGGCCACAGGCACAACGCCAGCTCCGCCAGATTCACTGCTGGCAAACGAAGGAGCGCTGGTTAGGCGAGGAGCTTCGTGGGAAGATAGAGTCGCTCCGCTACCCGATTCACTTCATCGACTTCGAGGTCTCGCGCCTCGCGCTTCCGTATCACGCGCGGATGCGTCCCTACGGCCAGGTCGTCTTCCAGTGGAGCTGCCACACCGTCGATTCCGCCGGAGCGGTCCCCCGTCATAGCGAATGGCTCAACGACCAGGACGTCTGGCCGAACAAGACATTCGTGCTCGCCTTACGCGACGCCCTCGGAGGTTCGGGTCCGGTCGCGGTCTGGTCTGCATTCGAGGCCAGTCGTCTCAAGGAGATCGTTCGCGAGCTCCCTCACTTCGAGGCGGAGAACCCCGATCTCGTCGCCTGGATCGACGACGTCGTCTCACACCGCATCGTCGATCTGCACAACTGGGCGAAGTACGACTACTACCACCCGGACATGCGCGGGCGCACGTCGATCAAGGTCGTCCTCGACGCCCTGTGGAGATGCGATCCGGTGATGCGAGATCAGTTCGCGGCGTGGACGCAACTTCCGGCCACGGAGCTCGAGGACCCCTATCACGCGCTTCCATCGCTCTTGATCAACGGCGTCGAGCAGGACGTGCGAGAGGGAACGGGAGCGGTGCGCGCGTACGAGGCGATGATGTATGGCGTGGAGCGCACTGACGACGCGGCGCGAAACGCGTGGCGAGAGCTGCTCCTCGAGTACTGCAAGCTCGACACGCTGAGCATGGTGCTCATCTTCGAGCACTGGCGGCGTGAGACGGGAGTCACGACCGTACCGGCCTATTCGCCCGTGCGTCCCGCCAGTGCGCATCCAACGACGCGCGATTGAGCAATCGTTGACGGCAGGAGCGGATGTAATTACTGTTATTACATGGTGCGTCCTGAAAAATCGATATTAGTCATCGATTCATGCTTCAGCGAACTCGCGGGTGAAAGTCCCGTCCGGGTAAGCATCGGTGCGCCCGGTAGCAGGCCCCAACCGTGTGTCGAGAGACGCAGGGTCGCAGCGGGGCGTCGAAAGCCTCTTTGGAGGGAGCAAGCACGCGGCCCGTAGTGCCACCAGGCACGAGTCCTGCAGCCTCGTCAGAAGCACAACGGGGGAGCCGAGCCGCTCATTTCACGGCGAAGGCCCATGTCCAGCGACTGCGGTTCCGAACATTGCCTCGCTGGGTCCCTCCGGGGTAGGGGGAGCGGCACGCACGCACGGTCTGGTCCGCTGCGGCAGTCGGTCGACGATGGACTCATCAACCTCTCCAGGGCACTGTGACCGATGAGCTCGAACCAAGTCTGGAAAACAGCTGACGAATTCATCGCCGAGCTTGAGCAGAAACCCGACTTCTTGGACAGCCAGCGCCAGCGGATGAACGAGCGTGAGGAGAACCGTCGCCGCTACGCGGAAGCGGCGAACGGGCTCCTAGCCGATCTGAAGAGGGTGGGCTTCTCGGTAGAATCGCTGGCGGAGCTGCGGCAGCGCGGCGTCGGCGATCGTCGGGCGCTTCCGGTGCTTGTGCATTGGCTTCCTAGAGTGACGTATAGCCCCTTGAAGCGGGATCTGATTGCCACCCTCGGAAGTTCGTGGGCTCGTCCGGCAGCCGCCCGCCCGCTTGTCGAGGACTTTCACCGCGTCGATCCAGCGCAGGATGCACACGACGCCAGC
>JBQTHJ010000053.1:0-22598 GCA_052389995.1 Gemmatimonadaceae bacterium
TATCCGTGCCGCTTCGCCGTCAAAAATCCGTGGTCATCCGCGTCCAACGCTGTTGCCGTTCGCACTTCTCTGCGAGCCTCCGCGGTTACCCGACCCTGCACTCAAGAACTCGGACGCAGTTCACTAGTTCGTGATTCGCGCAACGGCCCGCGTGGGCTGCCCGCCCTCCCGCCCGCCGTTCTTGATGCTCCCCTCTTTTTGCAGTTTCTGAAGCAGCCAAAGATGAACACGATCGAAAGCTGGCTCGGCACACGAGAGCTCACCGCCACAGGGCGAGCGCGGCTCGACGAAGTCATGCCGCGGTATCAGTTCTACGAGCGGCACGCGCTGTACATCGATGCCTCGCCGGAGCGCGTATGGGCGGCGCTGCACCAAGTCACCGCGGCCGACATTCGCTTTTTTCGCACGCTCACCTGGATTCGCCGCTTTGGACGCAAAGGTCCTGCGAGCATCCTCAACCCTCCGGCCGATCGGGCCATCCTCGACGTGGCGCTCAGCACATCGTTCGTGCGGGTGGCCGAGGACCCCGCGCGCGAGATCGTGATCGGCACGGTCGTCATCGGTCCAAATGCTGACCGTCCTCGGACATCCGAAGGGTTCCGGACCCTCCGCGACGCGGGATATGCTAAGGCCGCGTTGAGCTTCTCCATCCACCCTGAGTCGCGCGGCTCGCTGCTCGCCACCGAGACCCGCGTCTTCGCCACCGATCTTGCAACGCGCCGGCGGTTTGCCGCGTACTGGCGGGTGATCTACCCCGGCGGCGCACTCATCCGTCGCCAATGGCTTCGCGCCGTCGCGCGTCGCGTCGCCGACCGCTCCAGTCCCACCGAGGGAAGGGCCGAATGAATCGTGCACTCACCAGCGCCGTCACGCTGCTCCTGATCGCCGCATGCGCGCCGTCGGCGGTGCCGCCCCCTTCTCCCGAATCGCGGCCGCGGCTCGTCGTATGGATCACCGTCGACCAGCTGCGCGGCGACATGGTCGATCACTACGCGCCCATGTGGACAGGCGGGTTCCGCCGTCTCCTCGACGAGAGCCGCTTCTACACGAACGCGACGCACGATCATGGGCGCACCGTCACGGCTGCGGGACACGCGAATCTGTCGACGGGAACACACCCCTCGCGCCACGGAATCGTCGGCAACGCGTGGGACGAACGTGCCGGCAACGAATGGGTTTCCGTGTCGAACGTCGGCGACTCGACAGTGAAAACGATCGGGAGCGATCTCCCGGGCGTATCGCCAAGGCCTTTGATGCGCACGGGGCTGGCTGACTGGATGGTCGCCGCCGATTCCGCATCCCAGGTGGCGTCCGTCTCCGGCAAGGACCGCGGCGCGATCCTCCCCGCGGCTCACGTGAAGGGACAGGTCTACTGGTTCGAGCCTGGCGGCGGCGGTTTCGTCACCTCGACGTACTACCGCGAACGGTACCCGGAGTGGGTGGACCGATTCAATCGCGAGTCGCTCGCACCCTACATGGCGGACACCGTCTGGACGTTCCAGGCGCCGACGTCTTCCATCTTCCTCAGCTCGCCCGACACGGGCGCGCACGAAGGCGACGGCACGCACACGTACTTCCCGCATCGGCTCGCCGATCACACCGAGAACCGGGATACGGCGACCCTGCTCGCCTGGATGGAGTGGACGCCACTCGCCGATGCCGCGACGATCGACTTCGCCGAGACGATGGTGCGGGAGCTGTCGCTGGGAAGCGATGCGTCGGTGGATCTGCTCGCGATCTCCGTCTCGCAGACGGACGCCGTTGGCCACGGGTTCGGTCCGTTCAGCCGTGAGCAGCTCGACAACCTCTACCGGCTCGACCGCCGCCTCGGCGCGTTTTTCACCTTCCTCGACGACACCGTCGGCCGCGACCGGTGGATTCTTGGCCTCTCGGCGGACCACGGGGTGATGACACCACCGGAGGATCCACGCGCGGTCGCGGGCTCGCGACGCCTCACGCCTGAGGAGCTTCAGCAGGCGAACAAGGTCATCACCGATGCGGTAGCAGCGGGTGGAAACGTGGCTGAGCGGATCGCGACCGAGCTCGAGCGGTTGCCGATCATCGCCGACGCGTGGCCGGAGGCACACCTCCTTCGCCGTACCCCCTCCGATTCATTCGCGGTTCTTGCGCGTCGCTCGATGTACCCGGGCCGCGCTGGTGGAATCGCCAGCCGTCAGGGGGTCGAGGTGCACCTCGTGCCATTCGTCCTGGGTGGTGAGCGCGGGACGACACACGGCTCACCGTATTGGTACGACCGGCACGTCCCGATCATGTTCATGGGCGCCGGCATCGCCGGTGGACGCGATGAGACGCGCGTCTCGACCACTGATTTCGCTCCGACGTTGGCGCGGTTCCTCGGCATTCCCTATCCGCGCGATGTCGACGGTCGGGCGTTGACGTTAGGCTCGAGCCCGTAGCGCGGTCGTAGCGCCAGCACAAGAGCATGTTGAATGCAAAGGACACCTAGGCGGGTGGGTGTCCTGTGCGTCCTTTGCGCTCACCGCCGGAGCAGGAACCGCTCGCGACGTCAGCGCAGCTTGATGTCGTCCCGCGCGGGCTCGTCCGAGCTCGCGTCCGTCAGCGTCGACTTGCCGAGCTCCGACACGCGCACGCCGGCGAGCGGGTCGGCCGAGTCGTGGCCATCGAGCAGACGGTCCAGCTCGCGCCGGATGATGCGGTAGCACTCGCAGGTGGCGGCCTCGAGGCCGTGGCGATCCCGAATCGTCATGCGCCCATGGGCGTAGACGATGTGACCGAGGCGCTGGAGCGCGGTGGCGGCGTCGTTGACCGATGCGCGTCGAACGCCGAGCATCTGCGCCAGGGAGAGCTGCGGAAGCGGAAATTCGTTCGCGCCGACACGATCGTGCGTCAGCAGCAGCCATCGCGCGCACCGCTCGCGCAGCGCGTGGATGCGGTTGCATGCCGACGACTGTGAGACGAAAGTGAACAGCGCCTGAACGTAGCGGCCGAGGAGGACGGGGAAGCGTCCGCCTCGCGCGACGGCCTGGCGAAACTCGTCCACCGAAAGCGACACCGCCTCACCTGGTGCCTGACAGAACGCCTGTCCCGCCATGCGATCCGCGCCGAGGAAGATCGGGTGGCCGACGAAGCCCTCGTTGCCGATGCTCGCGATCTCTACCGCCGCGCCGTCGCGCATCGCGCCGACGAGCGAGACGACGCACGTCTCCGGGAAGTACACGCGCTCGATGGGCTTGTCGTAGTCGGCGACGACCTGTCTGATCTCGAGCTGGTCCCGCCGAAAGAGCGGCGCGAGCTGCGCGTACTCGCTTTCAGGAAGTGCCGCGAGAAGCCTGTTGCGCGGTGCGAGGCGCGTGGCCGCAAAGAGCGGCGATCGCCGGAAGGCCGAGGATGCGGGGACGGACATGGCGCGACCCCGGCTACGCCGTGGCGACGGCGCGAATGGCGTCCGTCGTCCCCTGGATTCTGCCCCGTGCGCCACGGAGATTTCGCGGGGACGCAGTTCTCCGCGCTACACCAAGGAGCCTATCATGCGCGCCTTTGTTCTGCTGCTGCTCGCTGCTTGCGCATCGTCGCCGCGCGAAGCCGTTCCCGAGCGACCACCCGGGATTCCGATGCCGCAGGCGCAGTCCGTCGCGCTCGATCCCGTCGGTGCGCTCGAGTTCTCGAGCATGACCCCGGACGGCCACGCGGTCAGTGGCGTCATCACGATCCGTGGAACGCCCGGCAGCTACACGGGCAGCATCGAGGCCGGCGAAATGGGCACGTTCCCCATCAAGGGCGTCACCACATCCGGCCAGACGATGACGATCGCCAGCGAGCACCCCTCGGGGGCACTCGAGGTGCGTCTGACGTTCGTCGGTGACGAGTTCACGGGGTCGTGGCATCTGGGGCCGGAGACCGGAGAGATCGCGGGGAAGAGAAAGCGGTAATTGACGCTCGGCGTCCGGCGTTCGGGAGACCCCGAACGCCGTGCACCTCGTGTCGTGCCGTGCCTAACGGGAGAAGAGCAGAATGAGCGGGTACACCTGCTCCTTCTCGCCCGACTCCTCGAACTGCCAGCGCTGGATGCGCGAGAGCACGCACGCCTCGACATGCTTGGCCCGCGAGCGGTCCCACGAGCGCGAGATGATGTCCGCCGCGGTGACGCGACCGCTGCCGTCCACGGTGATATGAACCGTGAGCCGGCCAGCGAGCTGCGGGTGCGACTTTACGCCCTCGAGGTAGCAGAACTGGAGCTCCGCATCGCGGGCCCGCGCATAGCTCCCGACCGTGACCGGATCGCGCGAGCCGAGATGGTCGCGCGACGGTTCGGGACCGGCGGGGACGGAAGCGGCGGCCGCGGGAGGCACGGCGCTGCGGGTCGCGGCGGTGCGGGGGGCACCGCAAGCCGCGAGGCTGGTGGCCAGGGCCACTACTAAGGAAAGGCTTCTCATACGAGACTGACGTTCTCGAGCGACGGTCAGTCACGGTGTGAGGGGAGTCACAGGTGGTCCTCGAGGTGTGCAGGGTGTTTGTGCAGGGTGTTTGTGCAGGGTGCTCAGGGTGCTCAGGGTGCTCAGGGTGCTCAGGTGCTCAGGGTGCTCAGGGAAGAATCGAGTCACGCCAAACAAACAACCCACGCATCGCGTGGGTTTTCGTTTTCCCCCTGAGCACCCTGAGCACGCTGAGCACCCTGAGCACGCTGAGCACCCTGAGCACCCTGAGCACCCTGAGCACCCTGAGCACCCTGAGCACCTTGAGCACCTTGAGCACCTTGAGCACCCCGGCCACCCTAAGCACCTTATCGCTCGTGCGCTCAAAAACCCTTGCGCTCCTCCTCGCTGTCATCGCCCCGGCCTGTGCCAGCGCGCCCATGCCCGAAGCTCCCATCACTCTCGCCATCGTCAACGCGCGCGCCTGGACGGGTGATGCCCGCCGACCGTGGGCAGACGGCATTGCCGTGCGCGGCGAGCGGATCGCCGCCGTCGGATCGAGCGCCGAGATCCGCAAGCTCGCCGGAGCGAGTGCGCGCGTGATCGATGCGCGGGGGATGATGGTCGTTCCCGGCTTCATCGATTCGCACATTCATTTCATCGACGGCGGCTTCGGGCTCGCCGCGGTGCAGCTGCGCGACGCACGGACTCCATCGGAGTTCGTCGCGCGCATCGAGGCGTTCGCGGCGTCGAGTCCTCCCGGCGCCTGGATCACCGAGGGAAACTGGGATCACGAGCTTTGGGGAGGAGCGCTTCCCCGTCGCGACTGGATCGACTCGGTGACGCCGAACATCCCCGTATGGGTGCAGCGGCTCGATGGTCACATGGGGCTCGCCAACAGCGCCGCGCTCCGCGCCGCCGGTGTCACTCGCGAGACACCTGACGTCGCAGGCGGCACCATCGTCCGCGACGCGAACGGCGAGCCCACCGGCGTGCTCAAGGACAACGCGGCGGGACTCGTCGGTCGCGTGATCCCGCCGCCCACCAACGAGCAGATGGACCGCGCGCTCGATGCGGCGATGCGTTTCGTGGCAGAGCAGGGCGTGACGTCGGTGCACCACATGGGAAGCTGGACCGAGATGGCCGCGTTCGAGCGCGCTCACGACGCAGGCCGCCTGCGCACTCGCATCTATGCCGCGGTTCCGTTGTCATCGTGGGAGCGTCTGCGCGACACGGTGGCGTCTCGCGGTCGCGGAGACACGTGGCTCAAGCGCGGCGCGCTCAAGGCGTACGTGGACGGATCGCTCGGCTCCCACACTGCCGCGTTCTTCGAGCCGTTTACCGACGCACCGAACGATCGTGGGCTGCTCGTGAACACTCCCGAGGACCTGTACGCGTGGGTCTCCGGTGCCGATCGGGCAGGGCTGCACGTCGCCGTCCACGCCATCGGTGATCGCGCCATCAACCTGATCCTCGGGATCTTCGAGCGCGTCGCCGGCGAGAATCCCGTGCGCGACCGGCGGTTCCGGGTGGAGCACGCTCAGCACATCGCCCCCGCCGACATCCCGCGATTCGCAACCCTCGGCGTCATTCCCAGCATGCAGCCGTATCACGCGATCGATGACGGCCGCTGGGCTGACAGGGTCATCGGTACGGAGCGGGCAAAGACGACGTACGCGTTTCGGTCGCTGCTGGACGCGCGGGCACGAATTGCCTTTGGGAGCGACTGGTACGTAGCGCCGCCAACGCCGCTCGAGGGGGTGTACGCCGCGGTCACTCGCCGCACGATCGATGAGAAACAGCCGGGCGGCTGGGTGCCCGCGCAGAAGATCACGGTGGAGGAGGCGCTGCGAGCGTACACGCTGGACGCTGCCTACGCCGAGTTTGCGGAGGCGGACAAGGGATCGCTCGAGCGAGGGAAGCTTGCCGATTTCGTGATGATCGATCGGGACCTGACGCGCATTGCGCCGGAAACCATCCGTGATGCACGGGTCATCGCAACGGTGGTCGGCGGACGGGTGGTGTTCGAGCGCACCGCCAACTCAGGAGGCTCGCCATGAGATATCTGTGTGGATCCGTTGCCGCGATGCTGGTGGTGGCCGCGTGCGCCCAGCAGGAAGAGTTTCCCGGGCCGAACGAGCGGCCAAGCGCGGCTCGTGTGCAAGAGCTGGAGGCGCGGGCGCGGTCGATTGCGCGGATGGACGGGTGCGATCGCCTCGACCAGTGCGCCGCGGCGCCCGTGGGTGCGAAGGCGTGCGGCGGCCCGCGCACATATCTCGTCTACTGCAAGGCGACGACCGACGAGCTCGAGCTGTCGCGCGTGCTCGAGGAGCTGAGGCGCGTCGAGGAGGCGTACAACCGAGAGGCGGAGATCGGGTCGGATTGCGCGTACGTCTCGGCGCCCGCCCTGCGTCTCGAAGGTCGCACGTGTGGGGCAGCGATACCCTAACGGCTAGGGTTTGCTCGACGTCTCGACGGGCATCTCGAACTTCACCGGGAGCTGGACGAGCTGTCTTACGGGGCGGCCGGCGATCGTGGCCGGCAGGAAGCGCGCATCGCGGAGCGCGCGACGGACGGCGTCGGTGAAGAGGGGATGGGTCGATGAGATGCTCGAGATGCTCTCGACGACGACGGCGCCCATCGTGTCGACGACGAACTCCACGAGCACCTTGCCCGGCACGCTCTCGCGGAACAGTGAATCCGGATACGCCGGCTTGATCGTCGTGCCGCGCTCCAGACGGGCCGCGATCTCGACCTGATCGGCGGTGAAGAGCAGGCGGTCGTCGACCTGCTTCGCGAGCTCCGCCGTCGGCTGCTCCGCGCGGCGGTCCCTGCGCCGGCGCTCCTCGAATCCCGTCCAGATCACGATCGCGCCGCAGGAGCCGCCGCCGCGCACCCACCGGAACTCCGGCGGCACGGTGGCGACGCCGGAGTACACCTCGATCCCCTCGACGGTGAACGGATCGATCGCGTCGAGATCGAACTCGGCCGCCGTCGCGGGGAAGCCATCGATCCAGACGAGCGGTGCGCAGCGCATGCCGCGGAAGCGAACCACGCTCACCGAGCGCGTCGTCTGAATGCGCGCGCCGGCAACGCTGCGGAACAAGTCGGTGAGCTGCGAGGGATTGCGCCGCTCGATCTGCTCGCGGGTGATGAACTGACCGCCTCCCGAGCGAGCCCGCCGCCGGTAGAATCCCGCCAGCCGGCCGTGATCGTCGAAGCGCCGGTCGCCGCGCACCACGACCGTCTCGAGAGACTGTGCGAGCGGGGTGATCACCACCGACACCGCGGCGGTCTCGAGCGGGAGGATCGCGACGCTCACGGTCGTCGGCAGGAATCCGAGGCGCCGGACGCCGAGCGTGAGAGTGCCCGGGGGAACGTTCGTTAGGCGGAAGCCCCCCTCGGCGTTGCTGTAGCCGCGCACGTCGGAGCCAGCGACAGAGATCTCGGCGCCCGCGATGCCGGCGCCCGACGAGTCGCGCACCATCCCCGACAGCGTCCCGCGCGGCGTGTCCTGCGCAAGCGGCGCGTCAGGCGCGACGGATACGGCGCCTGCGATCAGGGCTACGCCGGCCAAGCCGCGAAGACGCATGGAACCACCTCCACCGCGACGCTACGACCCGTACCACGGGGTCGCAAGGGACGAGCCGTCAGCAGAGTGTAAACCGCCGCCGAAGAACGGATCGCTGCCGGGGTTCGGCGTCGCATCGCTCGGCACCGCTGGAACCCCCTCGCGCTCGAACAGCGTGCCCAGACTCACCGGTCCTCGGAGAAGCTCTGAGAACGAGAGCGGTGAGTGCACCGAGAGTGTGCGGCCGTGGCCGTGGAGGTCGATGTAGAAGCCTGCCTCGTGGTCGCGGTCGACGGCTTCTTTCGCATCGTTCACGAAGCGGTGGAAGTCGCGCCACGCCGTCTCCGCTTCGGCGTCACCCTGCGCCGCTTCCGTGATGTCGCGGTTCGCGTCCAGCTTCGTGCGGTGCAGGTGCACCATGATGACGTGGACAGGCTTCCCCGTCCGCCTGACGAAGGCGGAGTCGATCGCGCGCGCGAGCTCGGTCGTGTTGAGGTCGGTGACGGTCGTTCGGTAGGTGCGATCGGCGATTTCGGCGGGACGAAGCGCGCCGCCATGTGGAGCCGTGATGATGATCGGCAGCTGGCCGGCGCTGTACTCGATGTAGTCGTTGCGGCCGAAGTACGACGTCCCCGGCGTGTAGTGCGGCGCTTCGGAGAACCCGTTGTCGTTTCGCGACGACGGTGACGCGCACGCCGCGCCGCCGCCGACGACGAGCGCGAGGAACCGCACGACCGGTCGCCGCGAGCCAGCGATCAGAACGCGGCGATCTCCTGATACGCGCGCTTGAAGTCGTCGACTTGTGGGAGAATCGCGTCCTCCAGCGACGGCGCGTACCCGACGAAGGTGTCGGTCGACGCGATCCGCATCACGGGTGCGTCGAGCCACGCGAAGCACTCCTGCGCGATCGCCGCGGCGATCTCCGCGCCGTAGCCCCACGAGAGCGAATCCTCGTAGGCGACGATCACCCGATTCGTCTTCTTCGTCGACGCAAAGACCGCCTCACGATCCCACGGTGAGAGCGTCCGCAGGTCGATCACCTCGACGCTCGGTCCGCCCGACTCCGCAACCTGGTTCGCCGCGGTGAGGGCACGCTGCACCGTCGCTCCGTAGGTGACGACGGTGACGTCGGTCCCGTCGCGCACGACCTTCGCCTTGCCGAACGGGATCATGAAGTTCGGCCCGGGATACGGCGCCTTGTTGTACGTCTGGCGATAGAGGTGCTTGTGCTCGAGGAAGATCACAGGGTCGTCGCAGCGGATGGCCGTGCGAAGCAGACCGTTCGCATCGAGGGCCGTGGCCGGACAGACGACGCGCAGCCCCGGCGTGTGCGTGAAGAGCGACGCCCCGGTCTGCGAGTGGTAAATCGCGCCGCGGATGTAGCCACCGTACGTCGTGCGGACGACGACCGGTGCGGAGAACGCGTTGTTCGACCGCCACCGCATGGTGGCGAGCTCGTCGCGCAGCTGCATGTACGCCGGCCAGATGTAGTCGAAGAACTGGATCTCGACGACCGGCTTGAAGCCACGGAGTGCGAGCCCGATCGCGCGTCCGACGATGTTCGCTTCGGCGAGCGGGGAGTTGTAGACGCGTGTCCCGCCGAATTCCTTCTGAAGGCCCCACGTCACCTTGAAGACGCCGCCCTTGCCCTTGACCTTCTTCACGTGCTGCTCGCGCGAAATGTCGGCGACATCCTCGCCGAACACGACGATACGCTCGTCACGCCGCATCTCATCCTTCATGCAGGCGTTGAGCAGGTCCACCATCGTCGTCGGGTCGCCGGCGAATTGAGGATCATCCTCGGTGTCGAACGCGTCGCTCGTGGGGTCGACGTCGGGCGAATACACGGCGAAGTACACCGTATCGGCCCCGGGCTGCGGTTGCGCGAGCGCGTTGTCCGTCGCCGTCTGCACCTCGGCGTCCGCTTCCTGCCGGATGCGTTCGAGCTCCTCCTCGGTGGCGATTCCTTCCTCCACCAGCCACCGCGGAAACGTGACGACCGGATCGCGCTTCGCCTCCGCTTCGCGCTCCTCGGGCGGCTTGTACAGCACTTCGTCGTCGGAGAGCGAGTGGGAGTACGGCCGAATCACGTGCGCGTGCACGAACGCCGGACCTTTGCGCTTCCGCGCGTGCTCGACGGCGCGCTGCAACACGTCGTACGACGCGAGAAAATCGCAGCCGTCGACTTCCTGGATGAAGAGATTCGGGAATCCGCTCACGAGCTTCGAAATCGATCCGCCGGCGGTGTTCACCTCGACCGGGACGGAGATCGCGTAGCCGTTGTCTTCGACGAGATAGACGATTGGGAGCGAGAGGTTGCAGGCGGTGTTGAGCGACTCCCAGAACTCTCCCTCGCTCGTCGTGCCGTCGCCGGTGGTGACGAGGACGATTTCATCCTTCTGGAAACCTTCGGTGATGCCGATGAGCTTCGCGCGCGCGATCGCCTCCGCCGATCCCGCCGCCTGGAGGAACTGTGTTCCGGTCGGCGACGACGTCGAGACGATGTTGAGCTCCTTCTTCCCCCAGTGGCTGGGCATCTGGCGTCCGCCACTGCTCGGATCGATTGCGGCGCCCACCGCGGAGTAGAGCATTTCGGCCGGCGTCATCCCGAGCTGGAGGCAGAGCGCGCGATCGCGGTAGTACATGTAGAACCAATCGTGCGCCGGCTTCGTGACCATGCCCGCAGCGGTCAGCACCGCCTCGTGTCCCGCTCCCGAGATCTGGAAGAAGATCTTGTTCTGCCGCTTGAGCTGGATCTCCTTGTCGTCGAGCCGACGCGACAGGTACATGGTGCGGTACGCAGCAACGAGAGCCTCGCGGCCGAGTGCCGAGGCGATTTTGCGCTCCGTTCGCGTTTGGGTTCCCATGTCAACGAAGATAGCGCGCGAATGGAGGATTGCGGAGTGCGGACTGAAGACCGAGGACCGAGGAAGTCGGCGCAGGTCCGGTGCTCCAAAGCGTCCAACGCGCTTCCTCGGTCCTCGGTCCTCGGTCGTTCATGGCACCTTCCCTGCACGTACTCTCTCACTACGAGAAGGGGGGAGCATGGGTTCGCGCTCTACGCATTGCATCTTCTGCGACATCATCCAGGGCGCGGCCGAGGTTTCGGTGTGCTATGAGGACGCCGATGCCATCGCGTTCATGGACATTCAGCCGGTGAACGCGGGCCACGTTCTTGTCGTGTCGCGGCAACACGTCGAGTCCTTTCTCGACCTGCCGAAGTCGCTCGGGACGCACCTGTTCGACGTCGCCATGGAGCTCGCGCCGGCCATTCGTAAGGTGTCGGGTGCCGACGGCATGAACGTCATCGTCTCGAGCGGCGCTGCGGCGGGGCAGGACGTGTATCACTTCCACATCCACCTGATTCCGCGGCGTCAGGGAGACGGGTTCGACGTGAGGCTCCCGTTCGCGAACTCCGAGATGCCCGACCGGACGGTGCTCGATATGGTCGCGGCCCGGATCATCGCGGCGTTACGCGACCCCACGAAGGGCCGGGCGACCCCCCGTCAGGCGGCCGCCGTTCCGTGACCTTTTTCCAGGTCGGGCCGTCGCAAATATGAAGGGCGGACACGCTGCGCTCTTGCGCCGCGTCGATCCGCACGACATTCGTACGGCGCGCGGCACCACCTGCTGCCCAGCGGGCACCCGGGCACCGCCGCCAGTTGACCGGAGGCACATGCGCGTCAATCGACGACCCTCTTCCGACTCACAGTCTCGTCGGCCATCCGTCGTCGCTCCACGCTGGTGCGCTCCGCAACCCATCGCACGCCCCGTCCGGGTTCCTCGCTCGGAGCGGGGCGTCGTCCTTTTCGGCGAGGTGCAATGTCACGGCCTGGCATTCATCGCATCTGCCTCCCCCGCGCGCCGCGCGGACTTACCCGCCGGCGTCACCGCTCCCACCTTCGCCACGTCGACTTCAAGCGAGCGCTCAAGCGCGCCGTGATGCGCGACTGCGGCCGCCGCTGCGTGTACTGCGGCGCGTCCCTCGAGCATGAACATGCGACGATCGATCACGTGCACCCGCGTGCGCGCGGAGGCATGACGGCGTACGGCAACCTCGTCGCCGCTTGTGGGCCGTGTAACCGGCTCAAGGGCGACATGCTCCCTCACGATTTCTTCGTTCGCTATCCGCTGGCCGGGATGAACTTCCTGCTGTACGCGCGGGTGGTGCATCGAGCGCTCAAGCGGGGAGCGCGAAGAGCCGTCAGTCTCGCGCTCGCGGCTTGAGCAGGGTGCTCAGGGTGCTCAGGGTGCTCAGGGTGCTCAGGGGTTTTGCCTCGAGCACCTCGAGCACCCTGAGCACCCTGAGCACCTCTAATAATCCACAGGCCGCAGATACGACTCCCCGATCGCGTTCGGGCTCACCATCGCAACCGTGGGGAGTCGCCGCTTCCAGTGCGTTCCCTCCAGACGGCGCCTCACGACTTCCACCTCCGCCTCGTCGAAGCCGCGCGCCACGAGCTCGGCAGGAGCGTACCCGCTCAGGAGCCACTGGAGGATCGCGTCGGCCTTCGCGTACGTGATGCCGAGGTCGCCTTCGTCGGTCTGCCCGTGCACGAGGTCGGCGGTCGCCGGCTTCTCGACGATCTCCTTCGGCACGCCGAGGTGTCGCGCGAGCTGCCAGACCTGTGTCTTGAAGAGGTCGCCGAGCGGATTCACCGGCGGCGAGTCGTCGGCGTGCCAGGTGAAATAGCCGAGCAGGCGCTCCGTCTTGTTGCCCGTGCCTAACGGGATCGCCTCGTACCTCACCGAGAGATCGAAGAGCGCGATCATGCGCACGCGCGCCATGACGTTGCCGCGGCGCCCTGGCGACGCATCAGGTTCGGCCGCGAGGTAGCCGTCGACCGCCGGTGAAATGTCGAGTGTCCGTCCCTCGATGCCGAGCGCATCGATCACGAGCTGAGCGTGGGCGAGACTCTCGGCGCTCGACGTCCTGTACGGGAGGCGCACCGCGACGACGTTCTCGGGACCGAGCGCGCGCGCCGCGAGAAACGCCGTGACCGCGGAATCGACACCGCCGGACAATCCAAGAATTGCCTTGGTGAACCCGCGCCGGCGCACTTCCTCCTGAATGAAGTGCACGAGCCACTTCACGGCCAGCTCGCCATCGATGTCGAGCGGTGGGGGACCGCCGGCGCCGTCGAGGGGCGCAACCTGCACGACGGAAAGCGGGCCCCGCGGGGGCGACCCCACGTCGGGGTGCACCAGGGCGTGATCGCCATTCTCGCTCGGCGGATCGAACGCGAGTGTCGGCGCCGCACGACCCTCGGGCGCGGTCAGCTTCTCCATGAGATGCGGCATTGCCGTGCGCAAATCGGCGAGCAACGGCATGTCCGCGCGCGCGCGTGTGAGGTCGGCGAGATCGAGGGGAAGCACGGTGAGGGCTTCGTCCCACAACGGGGCGCGAATACGCACATCGCCCTTGGGGCCTGCAATCAGCGAAGCGCCGGAGAAGATCTTTCCGCCCTCGCTGCCCGCGAGGTTCGCGAACGAGACGAACACCCCGTGCTCTTCGGCGATGTCGCGGATCAGCCGTTCCCATCGCGCGACGCTCGCAGGACCGGGTGTGGCATCCTCACGAGGCCATACGCCACGCGCCGGTGCAGCGCTCGACACGAAGATGACCTGCGCGCCATCGAGCGCGGCCAGCGTCGCCGACAGCGAGTGCCACGCGTCCTCGCACACGAGCATGGCGGCGCGCCCCCACGTCGTGTCGAACGCGTGGAACTCGTGGCCGCGCTCGACGAAACGCTCCTCGTCGAACAGACCGTACGTCGGAAGGAATACCTTGCGGTGCACGTGGCGCACGTCGGGCCCTTCCGGCCCGAGGGTGACGTACATGGCGCTATTGAACAGCGTATTCTGAAAGATCTCGTAGAATCCCACGACGACATCGATCGTCGTCAGGCCGTTCGTCGCTCCGCGCCACGTCTCCTGGAGGTCGCGCGCGATCGTACCGGCCGTGACCGCGAGGTCACGTACCCCGCCCTCGACGAAATAGCCGGTGAGCGCGGTCTCGGGGAGGTGCAGAACCTGTAGGCGCGGACGCATCGCCTCGACCTGCGCGAACACCTCACCCAGCCGCGCGAGGTTGGCGGCATAGTCGCCCTTGGTGGGTTTGATCTGGGCGACGGCGAGGTGAACGAGGGGGGGCATCCTCGTGAAAGATGCGTCTCGGCAGTGGGAGAGGCCAGTCCGCGGTGTTACCTCGTGATGAACGCGGGCGCCCTGATCCCCACCACACACGATGAATCCACGCCCCGCATGGAGCCGGCAGCGATGAACGCCGCGACGACGCCCTCCACGCAGCCGTCCGAACCGGCGTGCGCCATTCCCGGGACGATGAGCACCGTCGCGTTCGGCATTCCTCTCGCAACGGCCTCGGCAAAACGCGGCGGCGTCACTGGATCGACCGCGCCGGTGATGAGCAGGGTGGGAACGCGGATCCCATCCGTCGATCGCGTGCGCGGCGTAGCGTACCGACCCCATGCCGCGCACCCATCGCGATACATGCGCGCGCGATAGTCGCCGAGAAACGTTCCCCGCACATCGAGAGAGCCGGAAACGTCTTCCGCGCACGCCGCAGCCAGGTGCGCCCCCGCGTCGAGCGCATCGAACACCGTGCGGCTCAGCTCGTACGCGAGCGTGACGAAGGGCGTCCAGTCGCCCTCGTACGCTCGGTGGAGGACGATCGGGATGCGACGCGACAGCCGCGTCGAGTAGAGCATGATGCGCAACCGGTCGGCGAACACGCCGCGGCGGAGCGCCACCCTCACCGTGTCCGTCGTACGCGGGTGCCGCACGCGAAGCGTGATCGCGCTGTCGCCGAACCGCGCGAGCAGCGCGGCCATCTCGCGGCGCAGGGCGGGGAACGACGTGCGACAGAACGGATCGGCCGCGCAATCGGCGAACACCTGCTCGAGCGCGCGCTGAGCGTCGCGCGCCGCTGTGAAAGCGAGTACCTGGTCCTCAGGAACCACGCCCTGAAGCACCATGGAGCGCACGCGGTCGGAGTAGCGTCGCGCGTACGCCATCGCGACACGAGTTCCGTAGGCGCTCGCGTCGATGTCGACCTGGTCGACGCCGATGCTCCGACGAACCTCATCGAGATCCTCGGCCGCCTGCGACGTCGTGTACATCGACAGGTCGGCGAGCGACGCGAGCCGACGGCCGCACGCACGAACGGGCTCTACCGGAAACTGGTCGCCGAGATATGTCGTCACCTCGCTCGTGTCGCCGTACAACGGGCAATCGAGCGCGTTGGACCCTCCGGTTCCACGCTGATCGACGAGGACGACGTCGTGCGTCGCGCGTGTGGCCGCATGCGAGGCCGCGACGAGGTCCGCGAGCGTCGTGGCCGCGAGGCCGGGCCCACCGACCAGGTAGATCAGCGCACGGCGCTGCGCTCCGGCCTCCGCTCGAGCGGGGAGCACGACCACGCGCAGGTCGATCGAGCGACCGTTGGGTGTAGCGCGGTTCTCCGGAACCTCGACCGTCGCGCACCGCACATCCTCCTGGATGCCCGGAACGCGACAGGCGCGCGACGACAGCTGGGCGTGGGCCACGGGGGCGAGCCCCGCACACGCACCGATGGCCAGAACACCAGGCACGTAACCGCGTGACCGTTTTCTCACATGTCCATCCTGCTCATGCGTGTCGTTCGTCACAAGACACCGGCCGCGCGCGCTGATACCATTCCGGTCCCTTCGGGGTATTTTCCTGAGACATGAACCGCACGCCCGTGATCACTTCGCAGCACGCCCTCCGCGCGCTCCTCATTCTGACGATCGCCGCCCCCACGCTCGGCGCGCAGGAATCCGAGTCCACGGAGCCCTGGCGTCTCATCCAGCCTCCGCAATCCTCTCTCGTCGTCGCGCGCGACGGCTCGCTCATCGGGGAGATCGGAGAGGAATGGCGCACCTCGGTACCGATCAAGTCGCTGCCGAAATATGTGCCCCAGGCGTTCGTCGCCATCGAGGACCACCGTTTCTACGAGCACGGGGGCGTGGACGTCATCGGGATCGCGGGTGCCATCAAGGATGCAGTGACCGGCTCTCCGCGCGGTGCGAGCACGATCACACAGCAGCTCGTCGGGAACATGCACCCGGAGGAGATCGATCGCCGCGATCGGTCCCTCAGCCGGAAGGTGCGCGAGCAACGTGCGGCGATCGAGATGGAGAAGCGTTACTCGAAGGATGAGATTCTCGAGGCGTATCTCAATCAGATCCTCTTTGGGCATGGCTGGTACGGGATCGAGGCGGCCGCGAGGCACTACTTCGCGAAGAGCGCGTCGCAGCTGTCGCTGGAGGAAGCGGCGACGCTCGCCGCGCTACCGAAGGGCCCGGCGGTGTACGATCCCATTCGACACCCGGATCGCGCGAAGAGCCGCCGCAACGAGGTCCTGAGCCGGATGGCGGAGAACGGGTTCATCACCCGTGCGGACGCGGACGCCGCCAAGCGCAAGCCACTCGTCGTCGCACCGAGCAGGGGAATGTCGGCCCCGTCGCCGTACTTCGTCGATGTCGTTCGCGCGCAGGCGGAGCGCGCCGGCATTCCGGTGATGAACGGCGGCTACCGCATCGTGACGAGTCTCGATCCGGCGCTTCAGAACGCCGCGATGGAAGCGCTCACCGAAGGGACGCGTCGCGTCGAGGGGCTGCCGAGCTACGGCCAGCCGACCTACGCGAAGCGCGCCCGTGGATCGACGGATTACCTCCAGGGGATGGTCGTGTCGCTCGATGCGCTCACCGGTGAGGTGCGTGCCCTCGTCGGCGGTCGCGACTACGCCGAGTCGCCGTTCAACCGCGCGGTGAACGGAGTGCGGCAGCCGGGATCCGCGTTCAAGCCGATCGTGTATGCCGCCGCGATCGCCGACAGCATTCCGGCGAACGCGATCGTCCCCGACACCGCGCTCGCCATCCCGCTCCCCGACGGAACGCTCTACGCGCCGCAGAATGCCGATGAGGAATTCCTCGGACCGATCACCATCCGCGAGGCGCTCGTGCGCTCGCGGAATCCGGTTGCCGTTCAGCTCGGTCAGCTCGTGGGCATGGACACGGTGGCGTCGTTCGCGCGGCGCATGGGGATCGAGTCGCCGGTCGTGCTCGTGCCTTCGTCGGCAATCGGCGCGTCGTCGCTGCGCCCGATCGAGCTCGTCGCCGCGTACTCGACGTTCGCCACGTTAGGCGTGGCGGTGGAGCCCCGATTCGTTACGCGGATCGAGGATCGTACCGGTCGCACGGTGTGGGCGCCGCAACCAAGACCGCCGGCACTCGCGGTCGATCCGCGCGTCGCGTTCATCGTGCGTGACATGATGCGCGAAGCGGTGGACCGAGGGACTGGCGCGTGGGTCCGGCGTCTCGTCGACCCGCGCGTGCCGGTTGCGGGCAAGACGGGAACGACGAACGACAACACCGACGTCTGGTTCGTCGGCATGACGCCCGAGCTCGTCGCGGGGGTGTGGCTCGGCTTCGACCGGCCGCGTCCGATTGCGCAGGGCGCAGGCGGCGGCTCCTACGCGGCGCCGATCTTCGGACAGATGATCGCGAAGTACTACGAGGGACGCGCTGTTGGAGCGTGGACGCCACCCGCCGGTCTCATCGCGGCGGAGCTCGATCGCGAAACGGGGTTGCTCGCGGATGCATTCACGCCGCCGGAGCGAGTGTACACCGAGTATTTCCTCGAGGGGACGGAGCCGCCGGAGCTCCGTCCGAACCCGTGGATGGTGTTCCAGTACGGACCGCTTGGAGTGTAAGCCGATCATGCGAACTGCTGTCGCCGTCGCTCTCGTCGCCCTGGGATGCGCTCAGCAGCCTGTGCCCACGCCCGCGCCCGCGGCGCCGGCCATCGCGACCGCGGAGCAGCTCGTTGGCGCCATGCACGATCGGTATACGGGGAAGTGGTATTCCACGCTGACCTTCGTGCAGAAAAACACGCGCTATCTCCCAGATGGTCGCACCGACACGTCGACGTGGAGCGAAGCGCTCAGCTTTCCGGGAAAGCTGCGGATCGACGTCGAGCCTCGAGCGAACGGCAACGGGAACATCTACCGGAACGACACCGTCTACGTCTTCTCGAATGGCCGGCTGCTTCGCGAGGCATACGCTCCGCACCCGCTCCTCCTGCTCGGCTTCGACGTGTACTTCATTCCGGTGGAGCGCACCATAGCCACGTTGCGTCAGCTGGGCTTCGATCTCTCGCGGATGCACGAATCGACGTGGCAGGGACGACCGGCGTACGTCGTCGGCGCAGCACCGGGTGATACGCGCGCGCGGCAGTTCTGGGTGGACCGGGATCGCCTCGTCTTCGTGCGCATGCTCGAGCCATCTCGCCGCGATACCACGACGACGGCCGAGATCCGCTTCAGCACGTATTACGAGGTCGACGGTGGGTGGCTCGCGCCGGAGGTCGAGTTCCTGATCGACGGGCAGCGCGATTTTCTCGAGGTGTACACCGAGATCAAGACCGGAATCCCCGTCGCCGAGAGCGTCTTCGACCCGAAGAAGTGGCGCCAACGCTAGGCGGGAGTCTTCGGCGGCTTCTCGATCACGGGACGGTCCGTCTCCCGCGCCGGCTGCGCTGACGACGTCGATTTACGTGGCAGCGCGGGCTTGGGGGTAGAGTCGCTCACGATCTCGGCCCATTCGTCGAGGTGGCCAGTGACGTCGACGTATAGGTACGGCCGGAACTCCTCCGCATCCTCCCACATCGCTGCACGAGGGCGCGCCTCGCAGCTAACTTCCGCAATGCCTTTCCGTGACGATGGCCACGACCCGCTCGAGGACGACTTTCCCCTCGGCGACGGAACCGCCGAGACGGATGCGGTCGTCATGTGTCCCTATTGTGGCGAGGCGGTCACGGTAGCGCTCGATCCGGGAAGCGGCACGGTGCAGGCGTACGTCGAGGACTGCGAGGTTTGCTGCCAGCCCTGGCAAGTCTCCGTGTTCTTCCGCGGCGGAGAGGCGAGCGTGTCGGTGCGTCCGCTCGAGGACTGACATGGCCAGTCCGGCGAGCGATCGTGCTCACGCGAAGCGCTTGAGCGCGCGTTCGCGCGCCTTCCGCGCTTCCTCTTCACGCGTTCGCGGCGGTGCGTTCGTCTTCAGCGAGTGAACCAGGCGACGCGCGGCCTCCGTCACGTCCTCCACCGCCCGATCGAATGCGGCTTCATTTGCGCGTGACGGCTTCGTCGTGCCGCTCAGCTTGCGAACGAACTGGAGCGCCGACGCGCGGATCTCGTCGTCGGTCGCCGGAGGCGCGAAGTTGGCGAGCGTTTTGATGTTCCTGCACATGAGGTCGTTCCTCCTCGTGTTGATTCGTGTTCAGTACCGTTGCCCGTTCCCGGCGGGGTCGTGCGGCTTTCTGTGGTTCTACACCGCGCGACATCTGAAGATTATTACGCGGAACGACTCGGCGGGATGATGAGGCTGCAGCACGTCACCGCGCCCTCGGCCTTCGCGAGCTCGCTGAGCTCGACTGTGCTCACGCGATAGCCTTTCTTCTCGAGTCGCTCCCGGGTTCGCGGGAACGCCGCGGCGTAGATCAACCGGTCACCGAGGCGCAGCGCGTTCGCCGCGAACGGCTCTTCGGCGTCGACGTGGACGAGCTCGAAACCGGTGAGGCCTGCGTCGGGGATCCACGGCCGATTGACCAGAAGGACGTCGTCGTCGGCGGCGGTCAGCGCCGATTTCAGGTGAAGGCATCCCTGCACCGGAACGGCGCGAACGACGTACCCGAAATCACTCAGTAGCCGCTGTAGTTGGTCGGCCGCAGCCGCATTCGTGCGAGTCGAGGTCCCGACGAAGGCGGTACGCCCCGCACACACGACGTCACCTCCGTCGAGCGTCGCCGGAGACTCGATGCGGCGCACCGGTCTGTGAACGGCGAGTTTCTCCTCGACGGCGATCGTTTCACTCCGTCGGGACGCAGCGCCCGGCCGACTGATGACCGCGAGCTCATCGAAGACGACGGCCGTGTCCTCGATGAAGACCGAATCGGGAAGGTCGGCGTCCTCGCCGAGTCGAAGCACGGTGCAGCCGTGGGCCTCGAGCGCGCGCTCGTACGCGCTGTGCTGGGCGCGCGCGACGGCGACGTCGATCGGCGTTCTCTCGAGGTGCGTGAGCTCGCATCGGGCGATGGCGGAACTCACGCCGCGCGTCAGGGCGAAGGTCCTCTCGGGCATCAGTGACGATGTCTGTAACGACAGAGCGTACGAGACGGTCCGTTACAACTTCGTCATTGGGGCCGGGAACGGGATAGGCTGGGGCCGGCTATTGACTGGCCCGCTCCTGCGCGGCCGGGAAAGGCGCTGCGGGATACGGACCGATCTTCTCGACCGTGTACCCGCTCGCCCAGAAATCGGGCGGACCCTCGCTGTCCTCGACGCGATTCGTCACGGGCTTGACGCCACGCTTGAGATAGGCCGCGATTGCCCGAATGTCTTCATCAGACATGTGTCGGAAGGCGGGCCACGGCATGGGCGGGGCGAGATACTTCGGATGCATGGGGAAATTCCCCTGGCCCGGCGTCGAGGATGTGATGTCGATGTCCTGCGTTTCGCCTGGCCGCAAACCGTAGCGAAGCGCGTTGAAGATCTGACGCTCGCTGAAGCGGCCGATCCCCGTGGTATTGTCCGGCGTCAGGTTGCGCGGACGCGTTTTGAACTCCCCAATCACGAACTCCTGCTCTGGAAGGCGCTTTCCCGCCAGCCACCCCTCGGCGTTCGGGTTCGAGTAGCCGCCGTGGCAGTCGCCGCACGCGTGCTCGATGACGAGTTGACGCCCGCGCGCCACCTGCTCGTTGACGTTCATGGATTCGGCGGTCCGCCCGCTCGATCCGTTCCATGCCCCGATGACCAGCAGCGGCAGCAGCAGCATCGCATAACGACCGCTCGGCGATCTCACTTGACCCTCCTATTCGTGAACCTGGAGTATGCCCATCATCCCGTGATCTTCGTGGTCGAGGATGTGGCAGTGGAACATCCACTTCCCACGGTAGTCGTCGTAGCGAACGATGAAGCGCGCCGTTCCATGCTTCGGCACGTTCACCACGTCTTTCCAGCTGCGGAATGGCTCGGGAACGCCGTTGCGCTCCAGCACCTGGAACTGAAAGCCGTGCAAGTGGAACGGATGATCCATCCCGACGAGATTCTCGATTTCCCAGATCTCGGTGGCGCCCAGCGTCGACGGGACGTCGACGCGGTCCGGATCCATGAGTCTCCCGTTGATCATCCCCTGCGTCAGCACCATCAGCCGTCTCGCCGTTACGTTCGCCGTATCCAGCGCCGGAATCGCTCGAAGGGTTTGAGGGAGCCTGACGGGTTCGATCGGCTTTCGGGTGGTGTACTCGAGCGACAGCAGATCGCGCGTGCTGTTCCAGGTCTTCGGGCGCGTCTGCGGGATGTAGCGGTCGTATGGCAGCGCTTGCAGCGACGCGCGGCTTCCCGGCGTGCCCGTGCCGCGCACGAGTAGCTCGACGCGCTCGCCGGTCGCCAGGAGAATCTCGCTGACCTCCACCGGCTTCTCGAAGAGCCCGCCGTCGTTGCCGACGTGGAGGAACGTGTGACCTTCGAGAGCCAGGCGGTACACGCGGGCGGCCGACGTGTTGATGACGCGCCACCGCTGTACCTCTCCCGCGCGGATGGTGAGCGTCGGCATGACTTCGCCGTTGACGAACACGATGTCACCCTCGCGGCCATTCTCGAAGTCGATGCGCGCCTGGAGCGTCGTCGGCGCGGGCAGGTCGAGCGCGCCGTCGGAGAGGAAGCGATTGTCCGAAAGCACGAGCAGCCGTTCAGGAAGCGCTGCCAGCGGGTCGTCGGCCGCGCGCACGATGATGGCGCCGTACAACCCCTTGGCGACCTGGTGTCCGGTTCGGTGATGCGGATGCGGATGATACCAGTACGTGCCGGCCGTTCCAGGCGCGATCGTGAACTCGTACTCGTACATTTCGCCCGGTGCCACGGGGTGAAGCGGGCTGCCATCGGCGGTGAAAGGGATGTGCAGCCCGTGCCAATGGATGGTTGTCGGCTCCGGAAGGTTGTTGCGGAACCGAATCCTGACGCGATCGCCCTCACGCAGCTCGAGCGTTGGGCCAGGGACGCGACCGTTGTACGCGAACACCTCCGTCGTGCTGCCCGGCAGGAGCGACAGCCGCCTGGGCGCAGCGGTGAGCGTCAGCTCGACCCTTCTCTTGACCGCGAACGGACTGGCGGTTGTCACGTCGCTTGACACGGGACGCGCGCTCGCGTGGTGCTGTGCGCGCGCTGGCGCGAGCCCCAGCGCTGACATTGAAGCGACAAGCATCAGATGTCGGACGGAGGCCATCGTCGGCGATCTCCGGGGAGAGCGTACGGGAGTGGAGCTCCCGCTGTCTCGTCAGGCGGTACTGCGGGTCTGTTGAACGCACTCGGCGCGTTCGGCGGCCGACAACATGTGGGTTTTCGGGCGCGAGCGAAAGAGGGCCTGTCGAGAAGGCGCCGATGTGTTGGCGCCGCGCAAGGACCGAGGAGAGCACGACGCGAATGCCGTTGGCCCTCGCGATCTCGACCATCGACATGAGGTTGTCCTGGATCATCTCGAGCGTCGCCGGACCGCTATTGCCTGCGGCACCCTGCCAGCCCCAAGGGCAAACGGCGT
>JBQTHJ010000054.1:0-28433 GCA_052389995.1 Gemmatimonadaceae bacterium
TCCGGGTTGCGGATTGCAGCGCGTAACACCGTGAAACCCGGAGGGCTCCGAGTTCATCACTCGGAGCCCTCTTATCGTTCGCTCTTACGTCCTTCAATCCGCAACCCGCAATCCGCCACCGTTACTCGGCCTGAATCTGCGCCGGCGCGTTCAGGCGGATCGTGATGTTGCCGCCGCTCGGAATGCAGCCAGCGTAATCGCCCGTGCCCATCGCGATCGCCGTACCCGCGGCCGCGCCGGTCGCTGCGCCGATCACCGTCGACTTCGTGTCCTTGCCGAGGATCTGGCCGATCACGGCGCCGGCAATGGCGCCGCCGATCACCTTCTTCGCATCGTCGCCGCGCGTGGACTCGCGCGACGTCTCCGTCGCGACGTTCGTGATCGAGGCATCGAGCGGATAGGTCTTGCCCCCGAAACGGACCGACTGCACGACGAGTCCGAGGCGGGCCGGATCGTTCACGTTCTCGGACCGCTCCACCGACGTGACTTGCACGACGGCGGTGGCGCCCGCGGGAATCACGGCGCCATTCGAGCCCTGCACGGCGTTCGTGACCGTCGCCGTGAACTTGTCGCCGGGCCGGTGGGTGTTCGTGCACACGCGCGCACCCGAGGTGAGCGCGATCGTCGTTCCAGCGCCGATACTCGCCACGCGACCCTCGGTGCCGCTCGGCGCGCGCTCCACGGTGTTGCCGCTGGGCGTCGTGCGCGGACGGGTCGGCGTGGGTGTACTCGGACGGCTCGGCCGCGACGTCGAAGGACGGCTCACGTTGCCACCGCTCGTGGACGTCGATGGTACGTCGCTCAGCTGCGGCTGCGACGTATCCTGATTCGCCAACTCGAGATCGCGGTTCAGAGCGGCGGTGTCGCCCGCCAACTCATCGTCGCTGTCCCGACATGCTCCAACCGAAAGCACGGCTGCGAGCGCCAGCGGGGTCACTGCCCACCGGATATATTTCGACATATCGCCTCCCTCCTGAGTCTTACTGCGTTCTGTAAACGCTTGCGATCTCTACTCTTCGGTAGCGTGAGCGCGATTTGACGAGTCGCGCACAGACGTGATATCCGGGCAAGGGATGTGCCAGGTATGAGATCTCTCTGGCAGTTACTCCCCTATTATCGCCCATACCGCGCCCGCTTCGCTAGCGGCCTCGCGCTCGTCGTCCTGTCGTCGGGGCTGGCCGGCGTTATCCCGTGGCTCCTGCGCGCGGCGATCGACGGGATGCGCGCGGGCATGCTGGCTGAGCATATCCGGCTCATCGCGGGCGCCATGCTCGCGACCGCGCTCGTCAGCGGCGCGGCGCGATATGGCATGCGTGAGCTCCTCAACGGTGTGTCGCGGTGGATCGAATACGACCTCCGCAACGCGCTCTTTCGCCATCTCGAGACGCTCGACGCGCCCTTCTTCGCCTCGATGCGGACCGGCGACATCATGGCCCGCCTAACGAACGACCTCAGCGCCGTGCGCATGGCCGTCGGGCCGGCGGTCATGTATCTGGTCAACACCATCTTCGGTGGCGCGTTCGCTCTCGTGTTCATGCTGAGCATCGACCCCGCCTTCACCGGCATCGCGCTGCTGCCCGTCCTCGTCCTGCCGTTCATCATGGCGAAGGCCGGGGCCGCGATTCACAGCCGGTTCGAGGCCGTGCAGGAGCATTTCGGCACGATGACCACGCGGGCGCAGGAGAACATCTCCGGCGCTCGCATCGTGCGAGCGTACCGGCAGGAGGAGCCCGAGATCGCGCGGTGGAACGCGCTGAACGAGGAGTACGTGCGCCGCAACATGCGGCTCGTGCGCTTGTGGGGGCTCCTCAATCCCGGCTTCTCGCTGCTGGCCGGCCTCGGCAGCGTCATCGTGCTGGCGTATGGAGGACGACTCGTCCTGCGCGGAGAGATCAGCGTCGGCTCGCTCGTCGCCTTTGGCTTTTATCTGGCAATGCTGACCTGGCCGCTCATCGCCCTCGGATGGGTGACGAACCTCTTCCAGCGCGGCGCCGCCTCCCTCGCCCGCCTGAACGAGATCCTCCGTGCGCGGCCAAACATCACCGAGCCGGCCGCGCCGCGCGCGCTGCCGCCCGCGCATGCCGGGCGTTCCATAGAGTTCCGTGACGTCGGATTCCACTACGCCGTATCACAGGGGGAGTCGCCGCGTTGGGTGGTGCGGGACGTCAGCTTCAGGCTTCCCGCCGGCGGAACGCTCGGCGTCGTCGGCGCGACGGGAAGTGGCAAGAGCGCGCTCATGGATCTCATTCCGCGGCTGTACGACGCACAGGAGGGCGAGATTCTCATTGACGGCGTTCCCATCCGGGAGATTTCGCTGGGCGTCCTCCGCCGGGAGATCGGGTACGTCCCTCAGGAGACGTTCCTCTTCAGCGATACGATCGGGGCGAACCTCGCCTACGGCGCCGACGACGTTGCGGCAGGCACGTGGGGCGCGCGCGTGGCTCAGCTCGAGGAGACGATTCGGGATTTCCCAGGTGGGTACGAAACTCTTTTGGGCGAACGCGGTATCAATCTCTCCGGTGGCCAGAAGCAACGTGCCGCCCTCGCTCGCGCGCTGGCGCGACATCCGACGATCGTTCTCCTGGATGACGCGCTTTCGGCCGTGGATTCCCATACGGAAGCTGGAATCCTGCACGGGCTTCGAGAGGCCCTGGGCGGGCGCACGGCTATTATCGCGTCGCACCGGATCAGTGCCATTCGCGAGGCGGGCTGGATCATCGTGCTCGATGGCGGACGGATTGTCGAACAAGGCTCGCATGCGGACCTTTTCGCAGCCGGCGGCCGGTATTGGTCACTGCTCAATAGACAGCTGCTGGAAGATGCAATCGAAGGGGACGCGGACGTCGCGCCCACTGCGGTTTCTCAGTAAACTGGTGACGCCATGAAATCCCCGTTCGCCGACCAGCCGCGGCTCGCAGGCCGTTCCGTCGAGGAACAGCTCGCTCATCTGGAGGAGCAGAACCTCCAGCTGACGCGTCAGGTCGCGGAGCTGCGCAACGAGGATGCGATGAAAACGCAGTTCCTCGCGAACATCTCGCACGATCTGCGCACGCCGCTCACCGCGATCATCACGCACGCCGAGATTTTGCGCGACGGGCTCCTCGGTGAGCTCAATCCGCGGCAGCGCGACAGCGTCGTCGGCATGATCAGTGGTGGCCGGCAGCTGCTCGAGATGGTGAGCGATATTCTCACGTATGCGCGGAGCGCCGCGAACCAGCTCACGACGTCGCACACCGAGTTCGCTATCGCGTCGCTCGTCGATCAGGTTGTCTCGCTCAGCAGCCCACTCGCGTCCAAGCGCGAGTTGCTCATCGAGGTCGAAGTGGAGCCGGGACTTCCGCCCGTGCATGCTGACCGCGACAAGCTCCAGCATGTGCTGAGCAACCTGATCGGAAACGCCGTCGACTTCACGGGCTCGGGTGGGCGTGTATGGGTGCGCGCGACGCGTCAGGCCAGTCAGCCTGCGCCGACGATTCTCGTCGAGGTCGGAGACACGGGAATCGGCATCGCGCCGGAGCATCACGAGCTCGTCTTCCGCGAATTCGCGCAGGTCGATGCGTCGCCCTCGCGCGCGCATCATGGCACAGGCCTCGGCCTCGCGATCGCCCGCAAGTTCGTCGAGCTGCACGACGGGCGGATCTGGGTGGAGAGCGTGCTGGGCGAGGGAAGCCGGTTCTACTTCACGCTGCCCTGCCGACCATCGCGCGCCGAGTGAGCGGCGACTCCGCTCACGTCCTCATCGTGGAGGACAACGCGCTCGTCACCAGCGCCACCCGGATCATCCTCGAGAACGCGGGATTCCGCGTCAGTACCGCGGCCAATGTCGCCGAGGCCTACGCCGCGTCCCGCGACACTGTTCCGGACGCCATCCTCCTCGACCTGCGTCTCCCTGATGGCGACGGGCTGTCGCTGCTGAAACAGCTGCGGGAGGCGGGCGGGACACTGCCCGTGGTCGTGGCGCTGACCGGCCGCGACGAGCCCGAGATTCGCGCGCGCTGCCTGCGCGCGGGATGCATCGACGTGCTCGTCAAGCCGGTGGACATGCGCACCCTGGCCCCGCGGCTCCGCTCGTGGATCGAGGGATCCTCGGCGAGAACCTAACGAGTCGCGCCGAACGTCAAGCGCCTGGCATTCAACGACTTAGGGCTCACTCACATTGCCCGCTGTCGCACAGTCTCGCGGGCGCGTTTGGGGCATCAGATCCGGTTTCGGATCACGTCAGGGGTCAGCCGCTGCAAATAGCCCGCGAGCACCGTGAAGTAGTCCGTCAGCAGCAGCACGCCGACGACGATGAGCAGTACACCGCCGGCGCGGCTCAGCCACACCATGTGACCGCGCACGCGCTTGAAGAACGAGATGAAGTGGTTGATCGCCAGCGATGCTCCCAGAAACGGCACCGCGAGGCCCATCGAGTACGCGGTCAAGAGACTCAGCCCGCGTCCCAGGTCGGCGGAGCTCGACGTGTAGATCAGGATCGATCCGAGAATGGGCCCGATGCACGGCGTCCAGCCGGCTCCGAACGCGATGCCGACGAGCACGGTTCCGAGATACCCGATCGGCTTGTCGGCGAGGTGCACCCGCCGCTCACGGGCGAAGATCGCGAGATTGAAGACCCCCAGCAGGTACAGGCCGAAGACGATGATCAGCACCCCACCCACTCGGCTGATCCACTCGCGATGGACGAGGAGGGCGCGGCCGAGTACCGTAGCGGTCGCTCCGAGCGCAAGGAAGATGAGCGTGAAGCCAAGGATGAACAGCAGCGAGTGGACGAGAGCGAGGCGGCGCGCCTTCTGCACCTCCTCCAGCGTCATTCCCGTGATGAACGTGACGTAGCTCGGGATCAGAGGCAGGACGCACGGAGACAGGAAGCTCAGCAATCCGGCGGTAAATGCGATCACGATGCCTAAAGACGCAGTTTCTTCCATGAAGGCTCCGCGGGTGGAACGCCGGCGCCGCAAGCGCATGGGGCGCGTGCTCCGCTGGTATTACTCCCTCAAGTACGGCGCGTTTCGCCGTGAACGGCGGCCGCGTGACGAGCGACGCGGCCTCGTCGCGCTCCAGATCGACGCGCTCGCGTACTCCGACCTGCGTCGGGCGCTCGACCTCGGCTACTGCCCGACGATCGCCAGGCTCCTCGAGGAGGAGTCGTTCCACCTGCGCCGTTGGTTCTCGGGACTTCCGTCAGCGACCCCGTACTGCCAGGCGGGCATCTTCCATGGCGAGAACGACGGGATTCCGGCGTTCCGTTTCTACGATCGTCGAGCGCGCCGCATCATCACCTGCAACGCGCCCGACAGTGTCCAATATATCCGCGACCGGATTCACGCGCCCGGCGCGCTCGCCGGCGGCTCGAGCTACGTGAATCTGCTCGACGGCGACGCCGATACGGTGGCTTTCACGATCGCCACGCGCGAGCGCTCCTCGATCTTTCGCCGACTCGGCGGCCTGCGGATGGCGCTCCTCATCCTCGTGCACCCCATTCGCGTCGCGCGCATGGTGGTTCAGTCAGTAGGAGAATGGCTCCGAGAGGAGTACGAGCGCTTGCGTCACGAGCTGGCGGGCGAGGCGACGCATGCCGAGGGCATTTTCCCCTTCCTGCGTGTCTTCGTGAACGTCGTCGTACGTGAGCTGCAAACGATGGCGATCATGCTCGACATCTACCTCGGCGTGCCGGTCATCTACAGCACGTTCATGCAGTACGACGAGCTTGGCCATCACTTCGGACCGACGAATCGCGTCTCGCTCGCCGACCTTCGACGAACGGACGCGCGCATCAAGGAGATTTACCGCATGATCGGCGCGGTCAGCTCGCGGCCGTACGACCTCGTGATACTCTCCGATCACGGGATGACCCCGGCGTCGAGCTATCGCGTGCAGTTCGGCGAGTCCCTCGGCACCACGGTGCAGCGCATGCTGGAGGGTGACGCGCGTCAGGCCGGTATCACGCCGCTCTCCAGCCTCATGAGTGTTGCGCCACCGGGAGAGTACGTGGACCTCGGTGCGCAAATCGTCGAGGAGGCCGCCGCGGCCACGGACGCGAAGCACGTCCGCACGGGACGCGTCTTGCGGCGCGTACGCGACTGGCTCCGGAGCCGGTACGGTGTGCGCGAGCTGGTGTGGCCGGAGAAGTACTGGATGAGCCAACGCCATGACGTCGTCGTGACGTTCAGCTCATCGCTCGCGCACGTGTATTTCGCGGATTCCGAAGACCCGCTCGCACTCCCCGACATCGCGCGCGACCGGCGCCGGGCGCATCTCTACGCCTCGCTGCTGACCCACCGCGGCATCGGCCTCCTGCTGACGCGGCTCTACGACGGCGTTCACGCCGAGACTCCCTCCGGGCGGGCGCTCATCGTCGGCGAGCAGCTCGAGATCCTCGAGGGCGCCAACCCGATGGAGCGTTACGGCGTGGAGCCGTGCATCCTGCGCGCGGTCACGTCCCTCGTCCGTCAGGCGAATGCAGGCGACATCGTCATCTTCGGCGCGTACGATGGCTACGACATCATCTCGTTCGACGACCAGGTCGGCGCGCACGGCTCGGCAGGGGGGGATCAGGTGTGGCCGTTCCTCGTCACGCCGCCTCAGGTCGACGTATCCGGCGATCGTATCGAGGATGCCAGGGACATTCACCGCGTGGTCATGATGCGGTGGGTGGCTCAGGGCGAGGAGGAACGGGAGCCGAAGCGCGAGCAGGTGATCGAGCTGGCGCCTTAGGCGTTCACCCGATTCCTTCGCTCTTCACCGCGTCCCGGAAGCGCTCGCCCGTTAGGCGCTCAGGCTCATCGTCCTCACCGGCGCGCCGGAGCACGCCGCGCACGACTGCCTCCACGGCGGCGAGCGGAGCATCCGCCTCCGCGGTGACCTCGGTCTCGAAGCGGCCGCGCTCAGGCCCTTTGAGCACCAGGCGATAGTGAGCGGAGTACACGGTGTGGCGAGATACCAGCCCTTCCACCGACTCGTCTGCGATGGGCTCGAGATCGGCCGCAATCACCGCGACGCCGGTTTCCTGACCACCCTGACGGATGGGTCGAAAGACGCGCACCTCCTCTACACGCTCGGGCGCCACCTGGCCCGCAATGGCGAGGAGAAAACGGCGTCGCGTGTCGTCCGTCATCGCGTAGCCGTCGTTGGCGCGCTGGCGCCCGTCGCGCTCCGCGCGGCGATCTCGCGCTCTACGTAGAGCCGCAGGATGTGCATGAAGTCCTGCGCGTTGGTGACGACGCCGAATGCCTGGTGCGTGCCCCGATCCTTCAGCTTGCTGACGACGAACTCCGAGGAGTCGACGCAGATGGTCGGCAGCTCGCGAAGTGACCCGTCGCTCTCGGTCACGAATGCGGGCAGCATGTTGCCGGTCGCGATCGCGTGCAGCGCCGTAGCGATCAGAATCGCCATCGTCGCGCGGATCGCGTGCTCGCGCATCGCGTCCTGTGCCTCGAGGTTGTCGGTGATGACGTCGGGCAGCGGGCCATCATCGCGAATCGATCCTGTCAGGACGAATGGGACGTTGTGCACCACGCAGGCGTGCATGATCCCGTCCGTGATGATGCCCTGACGCACCGCCGCGGCGATCGATCCCGCCGCGCGGACCTTGTTGATCGCGCGCATGTGCAGGCCGTGGCCCCCGCTCATCGCCTCGCCGCTGCCGCTCATCCCGAGCGTGGTGCCGAAGATCGACGCTTCGATGTCGTGGACGGCGACGGCGTTTCCCGCCAGCAGCGCGCCGACGAAGCCGTTGGCGAGGAACCAGACCATGTCGGCGCGAGCGCGGGAATGGACGAGGGCGGGACCGGTCACCCAGACCGGGTAACCACCGCGCTCGCGCTCCTCGACGAGGATGCGCGCCATCAGCCCGTAATCGATGGGCTTTTCTCGCGACACCTCGCTGGTCATGAACTTGAACTCGCCCTCCTCGGCGTCGCCGAGGAAGGCGTTGGCGTGGACATAGATGCCTTCGGAGCCGTCCTCGCGCGCGCCCACGGCGATCGCGTCGCCCTTGCGAATGCGCCGGCCTTCGCGCACCCACACCTCGCCGGCGCCATCGCGCACGAGCGCGGCATCCATGCGCGGCTCGCGCGGCATGCGCCAGGCGCCGTCGATCTTCACGTAGGTGGGAAGGTTCGTCGTCGAAAAGAAGCCGTCCGGAAGCACGCCATCCGCCGGTGCCGCCACAAAGCGAGCGTTCGGGAGCTGCGCGAATCGCGGAGTGGTGAAGTCTGGATGAGAGAAGCTGGACACGGATTATGTCGTCACATGCCGAGGATCATTCGACTCGGCGAGTCAGAGATCGGCGGTCGGAAAAGGCTGGACGAGAAAGATGGCTTCGCGCCGCACAGGGATTCAACCATCACTCGTAGAGCTTTGCGGGGTCCGCCCCGGCCAGCTCGACGAGGAAATCGGCGACACGCGCAACGACGGCCTCGACGTACCTCGCGCCTTTCTCGGCCGCCGCTTTCGACGGATCGCCGACGCCAGTGTCCGAGGTGACGCGAGTCCAGGGCCGGGGCGTCCACGCCCACCCCTCGCGCATGCCGGTGAGCCGTGGGCGCTTCGCACGCCCCTCGCCGGCCTCGGAGAGTGGCCGGACGAGCTCGGGAGCGACGTGCATCATGACGCTCGTCTCCAGCTCACCCGCATGATCGCCCGTCTTCTCGAAGAACTCTCCGCCGTCGACGACTTTCCACCAGTCAATGACGCATAGGAACACTCCCGTCCGCGGCGACAGCTCACGCACCATTTGCCGGAAGTCGTTCCCCCCGTGGCCGTTGAATAGCACGAGCTTTCGCACGCGATGCCCCTCGAGCGCCTCGACCACGTCGCGCAGCACGGCTGCTTGCGTCGACGGGTTCATGTTTACCGTGAGCGGGATGTCGAGCTGACCGGTGTTCACCCCGAACGGCACGGTCGGCAGCACGATGACTTTCGCGCCGCGCTCCCACGCCCCTTTCGCCGCTTCCGCGGCCAGCCGGTCGCACTGCACGGTATCGGTGCCGTACGGCAGGTGATAGTTGTGCGCCTCCGTCGCACCCCACGGAAGCACCGCGACTTCGTATCGCGTTGCGCACACGGTGCGATAGGTCGACTCGGAAAGAATGAAAGGGCGAGTCATAGGTCGAGGAGAAGTGACGCGAGACGCGTGGTCACAGGAGGGAAACGGGATCTCTGTCCACCACGACTCGGAGATCGTACGCGGCTGGAATCTCGAACCGCTCGAGGAAGTATCGCGCGACGCGGGTGAGCGACGGTGCGTGATCGGATTTGAGGAGCAAGTGCCACCGCCAGCGCCGCTTGATGCGATCGATCGGACATGGAGCGGCTCCCACCACCGTGACCGGCAGATCCGGCGCACTCGAGATCAATTCTCGAAGCCAGTCCGCCGCCGCAATCGCCGCGTTCGCCGAAGGCTCCTCGGCCACTCCGCTCACGATCACGTTCGCCAGTCGGCAGTACGGAGGGTAGGATGGATTACGGCGCGCCGGAAGCTCTTCGCCGACGAATGCCTGATAGTCGTGGGTGACCGCGCACCGGATCGAATGGTGTGAGGGGATACGAGTCTGGATGATGACTGCCCCGCCCTTCGGACCGCGGCCCGCGCGCCCCGCAACCTGGCTCAGGAGCTGAAAGCTTCGCTCGGACGCCCGGAAGTCTGGAAGATTGATCCCGACATCGGCGTCAACGACTCCGACCAGCGTCACGTTCGGAAAGTCGAGTCCTTTCGCGATCATCTGCGTGCCGAGCAGGATCTCGACCTCCCCGCGCCCCACGCGGTCGAGGATTTCGGCGTGCGCCCACTTTCCGCTGGTGGTGTCGACATCCATGCGCGCGATCCGCGCCGCTGGCCACCGCTCCCCCAACAAGCGCTCGACCTGCTGCGTGCCGAGACCTCGCTGCCGCACGGTCGTGCCGCCGCAGCGGACGCACCTGGTCACCAGCGGCTCCTGGTGCAGACAGTAGTGACAGACGAGCCGCTCCGGAGCGCGGTGGTACGTGAGCGTGATGCTACAGTTCGGGCACGACACGACGTAGCCGCAGTCGCCGCACTGGACGAACGACGCATACCCGCGCCGGTTCAACAGCAGAATGCTCTGCTCGTCGCGCTCGAGGCGCTCCCGGATGGCGGTCTCGAGCTGGGGGCTGACGACGGCGGAGAACTCCGCCAGAGGCTGCTCGGCACGCCGCCGGAGATCGACGATCGACACGTTCGGCATTCGTCCCGCACCCACGCGCTCTGGCAGCGTGAGAAGTCGGTACTTCCCTGCCTCCGCATTGTGCCAGCTTTCCAGGCTCGGCGTCGCGCTGCCCAGGACGACGACGGCGCCCTCCGCACGCGCGCGCACGATGGCGACTTCTCGGGCGTGATAGCGCGGGCTCTCGCCGTTCTTGTAGCTCGCTTCGTGCTCCTCGTCGACGACGACCGCGCCGAGGTTCTCCAAGGGGGCGAAGATCGCGGACCGCGCTCCGACGGCGATGCGCTTCTCACCGCGCTTGAGCGCGAGCCAGGCGTCATAACGCTCACCGTCGCTCAGCGCCGAGTGGAGGACGGCCACGCGATCGCCGAACACGGCGCGGAACCGGTCGACCGTCTGCGGGGTGAGCGCGATCTCCGGCACGAGCACGATCGCAGTCTGCCCGCGGCGCTCGACGACATCGCGAAGCAGCTCGATGTACACGAGCGTCTTCCCGCTGCCGGTGACGCCGTGCAGCAGGAACACCTCACCCGGCGCGCCCCCGATGAGAGCGTCGATCGCGGCACGCTGCGGCGGGGACGGCGTGTGCGCAACATGCTCGAGCGCTCGGCGGGCCGCGAAGGGATCGCGTAGCACCACCGACTCCTCGATCGCCACGAGCTCCTTCTTCCCCAGCTCGTCGAGGACGCGCTTCGCGACGCCCAGATGGTTGAGCAGATGAGCGGCTGGACTCCGCCCGCCGAGCGACTCGAGGAGCTCATAGAGCGCGCGTTGCTTCGCCGCGCGACCGAAGACCTGGTTACGCATCTCCAGCGACGGCAGGCGCCTGACGAGTACCGCGATGCGTTCCGTGCGCTGCTCCGGCGTCGGACGCGCAGCGCCGGCGAGCAGCGATGGAAGGGCGGAGCGGAGTACGATGCCCAGCGGTACCACGTAGTACTCCGCGATCCATTTGCAGACGGCGAGCAGCCGCTCCGAGAACACCGGCTTCGCATCCGGAACGTCCACGATCGGACGCGGGGACTGCACCGAGGTGAAGGCGGGCGTCCCCACACAGATCCCCACCGCGCGTTGACGACGCACCGGGACGATCACGCGTGTCCCAGGGACGAGCGGGTTCGTGGGGGGCGTGTCGACTGCGTACGTGAATGACTGAAAGACCGGCAGCGGCAGCGCGACCTCGACGAAGCGAGGTGCGGTCATGCTTTCGTGACGCCCAGTCCCGGTGCGTCGCGGAGCGTGATGCGCCCCCCCGCGATGGAGGCCCCGATGAACGGGTCGTTCGAGACGAGCGCGGCCCCGTCGAGGTCGGCGTAGTCGAGCAGCGGGGCCAGATGCGCCGCCGCCGTGATGCCAAGGCTCGTCTCGATCATGCAGCCGCACATCACGAGCATGCCATGCGTGCGGGCCGCGGCGATCATCCGCAACGCCTCGCGGAGCCCGCCACACTTCGCGAGCTTGATGTTGATGCCATCGACCGCGCCCACGAGCCGTGGAATGTCGGCGCTCGTGACGCACGACTCGTCGGCCAGAATGGGCAGCGGTGCGCGCTCACGCACGAATCGCAACCCATCGATGTCGTGCGCCGGAAGCGGTTGTTCGACGAACTCCACACCGTGATCGACGAGCGTGTCCATCATGCGGAGCGCCTGCTTCGGGGTCCACGCCGCGTTGGCGTCGACGCGAAGCACCTTGTCGGGCGCCCCCTCGCGAATCACCCGCAGAATCTCCTCGTCGTGGTTGGATCCGAGCTTCACCTTGAGTATCGGATACTCGGCCGCCTCCGAGACCTTGCGACGGATCTCGGCGACCTCGCCGATGCCAATCGTGAAGCTCGATCGCGGCGCCTTCGAGGGGTTGAGTCCCCACATCTTCCACAGCGGGACCTTCAGTCGCTTCGCGGCGAGATCGTGCAGCGCGGCGCTCACCGCACTCTTCGCGGCGCCGTTGAATCGCACCGCCTCGTCGAGCTCGTGGTCGATGTCCTCGAGCGACCATGTCTCGAGCCCTTCGAGGGCGGCGGCCAACCGCGGTAACACCGCGACGACCGTGTCGGCGGTTTCCCCGTAGAAGCGACTGGGCGACGCCTCGCCCCACCCTTCGCTGCCGTCGGAGTCGGTCACCCGCACCCACACCACGCGAAACTCGCTCGAGCCTCCGCGCGCGATCGTGAAGGGGTGGCGCGTGCGCAACGTGATCACTTCGTGCGCCAGCTTCATGAACGCACGTTCGTGGGCGTCGCGCCGGTGCGCCGCGGAATCCACGCCGCGCGCCGCTCCTCGGTGGCGCCGACGTTGGCCAGAAACGCGATGAGCGCGTCGGCGAGATCGTTCCCTCGCTGATACCGCTCGGCCGCGCTCTTCGCGAGGCAGCGCATGATGATCTGCGCGAGCGCCGCGGGCACCCGCGAATCGACGATGTCAGGAGACGCGGGCTGCTCATGAACGTGCTTGTATCCGATCGAGTACGAATCCGCGCCGTCGAACGGCGGGAAGCCCACGAGCATCTCGTAGAGCATCACGCCCACGGCGTACAGATCGCTCCGGCCGTCGACCATGCGTCCCATCGCCTGCTCGGGGGACATGTAGTGCGGCGTCCCCATCGCGCGGCCGGTGCCCGTCAGCCGCGCATGAAAGCGCGCGGTCGCGATGCCGAAGTCGGTGATGCACGCGTGGTCATCCTCGTCGAAGAGGATGTTGTCGGGCTTGATGTCGCGGTGCACGATGCCGTGGCGGTGCGCATAGTCGAGCGCCACAGCGACCTGCGCGCACACCGCGGCCGATCGGGGAACTGCTACCGTGCCATCACGGACGATCACGTCGGCCAGCGACCCGTTCGCGAGATACGGCATGACCAGGTAGACGACGTTGTCCACCTCGCCGTAGTCCATGATCGCACAAATATGCGGATGCGAGAGCTGCGACGACGCCTCCGCTTCGCGCTTGAAGCGCTCCCGCATCTCCGCGTCACGCGCGAGGTGCGGCAGCAACGCCTTGATGACGAGCGGGCGCTCGAGCACGGAGTGCTGCGCGTAATAGACGTTCGCCATGCCGCCGGTGCCGAGTCGACGGTAGACACGATAGCGCCCGCCAGTTGCGCGGCGAATGGTGTCGAGCTCGTCATCCGGTTTCGACCCCGGCGCTTCCGGAACGTCGGGGAGCTCGCTCTTGCAGCGCGTGCACGTCGCGACGGACGCACGATTCCAGGTGCCGCACTCAGGACAGAACATCTACACTCCGAAGTCGAGGCGCACGAAATCGTACGGCGGCCAGGGGCCCGTCATCTGCAAGCGGAGGCGGCCGCTGCGCCGCTCTTCCTCGCGAAGTCGGTGGTCGAAATCCGTCACCTCGCCGCGATCGACCAGGAACGCCCCGCTCATCACGCGTCCTTCCTCGGGACGCAGCGGCACCGCCGCGACCGCGTGGCGCCGCATTCCGCGGAAGGCGTCGGCCGCGAGCGCCGCCGAATCCACTTCCGGATCGGGCATCTCCGGCGGCTGATCGGTGACGTGGACGCGCAGCTCACAGCGTCCGTCCACGAAGTGGATGCCTTCGACGAGCGCCACGTAGTTGAGATCGAGCCAACGGTGGATGTGGTCCTCCGACCGAAAAACCGTTCCGCAGGGCGCGGGGAGGATCGTATGCGTGCGAAACACCGACTGCACGACACGGTGGCAGTCGAGCAGCTCGGTGTCGTCGAGCGGCGGGATCGTGTACGCCGAGGCACGAACGATCGCGGCAATGTCCCGCACGGCGACGATCGAGGTGCTGTCCACGAGCGGCCGCTGGTCCGCGTGCTCGAGCGTGGCGACGCCGTAGAGGCGCAGGCCGTTTACAGCCATTTCCGCCAGACCATGATCGCGAGCAACGCCCCGCCGATCGCCAGCTGCAGCACCAGCATCATCCAGAAGCCTAACGGCTCGGACGCAAGAGGAAGTCGCGAGAAGTTCATCCCCCACATGCCACTCACGACGACGAAGGGTACGCTGAGGGTCGCAATCACCGACAGCCCTTTCGTCACCATGCCCAGGCGATTCGAGACCTGGGTCAGATAGGCCTCCATCGACCCACCGATGAGGTCACGCTGCGTCTCGAGACCGTCGTTGATGCGGAGCACGTGATCGTACACGTCGCGGAAATAGATCTGCGTTTCATGCGAGAGGAGCGCGCTCGGCCGGTTGGTCAACAGGTTGAATACCTCTCGCTGCGGAAAGAGATGACGGCGCAGCGACAGAATGAGTCGTTTCACCGCGAGGATGTCCTGGAGCGTGTCGCGGTCGAACCGCACGAACACCCGCTCCTCGAACGCCTCGACGAGGTCGTCGATGCGCGCGAGCAGAGGAAAATACTCATCGACGGCGGCATCCATGATCATGTGGAGCAGGCGCTGCGCGCCGCGTCCCAGGACGTCGGGACTCCGCTCCAGCACGTCGCCGATGAGCTTGATCGCCGTGGATCGCTCACCGTGGACCGTGACGAGATAGTTGGCGCCGAGGAAGAAGGACAGGTTGAACGTCTCGAGATCGTACGGGTTGGGCGTGGCATCCTCGAAGCACACGCCGCGGACGATGATGAAGAGGTAGCCGTCGTACTCCTCGAGCTTGACGCGAGACTCCGGGTTGAGCGTGTCCTCGATGGCGAGATGGTGAAAGTGGAACACCTTCTCGAGCACGGCGTGCTGGTGCCGGTTGCGGGAATCGATGTCCACCCAGAGCTGTCCCTCTCCCGATCGCACGGCCTCGGCGAGATCGCGCGGAGAGAGGTCTCGTCGCACGGCGCCGTCGGCATCGCGGTACCAGCTTCGCGGGACGCTGGTCTCCGCACCCGTGGCGGCCGCGGGGACAGCGACGAGCGTCATGCCGACCTCGCGTGCGGCCATTTCACGCCCTTGATGAGCTGAAAGCCGATCGCTCGCTCGCGCGAGAGCTCGCGAAGCAGCGTCGTCTCGCGCTCGACCGCGCTCCGCGCTTCACGCCACCCCCATTGGCGCCAGGTGCGCCCGAGGATCTGCATCTTCTGTCTCCAGTTGAGTCTCGGCGCGGTCGTCGAGCTGGCGCCGGTCCATCGCGCGCCAGGGCCGGTTCCCGTCGTCCAGTCCTGCACCTGAACATCGACGACACCGGCGTCGCGCAGCATCTGCTTCCACTCCACGAGGAGAAAGGGACGTAATCCGAGACGCTCGACCAGAAGCTCACGGGCGCCGACGGAGATCTCCGAGCTCCACGTAGGCTGAAGGAGGACGACGGGCCCCATCGCCTTGGTCACGCGCACGAGCTCCGTGACCGCGCGCGAGGGATTCCCCGACGACGAAAGTGCCGGCTCGCCGATCGCGATGTCGAACACGGCCGTCTCGTAAGGAAGGTCGTCGAGGGGGGCGCCCTGGTAGTGGAGTTGCGGGGGCGTTTCCAGCGCTCGAGCGCGCGCCTCAGCGGCCTCGATCGCCTCCGTGTCCGGGTCGACGCCGGTCACCGACGCGGCGGTCCTGAGCGCCAACCACTCCGCCGTGACCCCGTCCCCGCACCCGGAGACAATGATCTCTTTCCTGGAGGCCGCTTCGGTGACTCGCGCGACCTCTCTATAGAGGTCTTCCCCGGTCGCGCGCCAGCGGCCGAGCACCGCCATCTGCACCAGGCGGAGGACCGCCGGCACCGGCGGAACGCGCGGAGTTGCGCTCATGACCGTGGCAATGTACCCCGCGCCTTGACGGCCGGGCAAGCAACGGGAGGCGCGCTCCCTTATCCTCCATCCGACAACGCTCGCAGGTGCGCGATGCACGCCTCGCCAACTCGCTCCGGAGCGTAGCCCCCCTCGAGCGCGCTCACCACTCGGCCGTCACACCAGGCGCCGGCCCGCTCGACGAGCAGCCTCGTCAGCGTCTCCACATGCTCGATCTCGAGCGTGAACCCCCCGAGCGGGTCGCCGTGGAGTGAATCGAAGCCCGCGGAGATGAGGACGATGTCGGGGATGAAGTCCCGCGTGGCATCGTCGATCCCACGCCTGAGCGCCTCGACGTACCGTTCCGGAGGCAGCGAGGGCGGCATCGGGACGTTCCACACGTTGCCATGTGGTCCGCGATCATCGGCCGCCCCGGTCCCCGGATACCACGGCCACTGGTGCATCGACACGAAGTGAATCTCGGGATCATCCTCCACGATCGCCTGCGTGCCATTTCCGTGGTGGACGTCCCAATCGACGATGAGGACGCGGTCGAGCCCGTGCCGTTGCCTCGCGTAACGGGCGCCGATCGCGACGTTGCTGAAGAGACAGAATCCCATGGCGCGGTCCGCGGTTGCGTGGTGACCGGGTGGGCGCACGGCGCAGAAAGCGCGCGACACCGGTCCGCGCACGGCGGTGTCGATCCCATCGAGCACTGCGCCAACGCCCGCGCAGGCTGCGTCCCACGAGCCGTCGCTCACGACCGTGTCGGCGTCGATCCGACCGCCGCCCCGACGCGACAGCGTTCGCACGGCCTCGATATGGGATGGCGGATGAGCGAGTCCTAGATCGTCGTCGGTCGCGTGCCGCGCGTCGACGTGCTCGAGGGAGGTAAAGAGCTCCGGGTGCTCGCGCAGTGCTCGCGTGACCGCGCGCAGTCGGCCCACGTGCTCCGGATGACCCCACCCGGTATCGTGACGCCCGCAGTCGGCGCTGGAGATGAACGCGACGGTCATGCAGCACCCCGAAGCCGCCGCGACGCAATCTCGGCGAGCAGAAGCGTGGCCACCAGCGCGAAGAGGAGCGCGGACGGCGGACTCCACCCTGCCCCCGTCGTGCCGCCGGCGGCGCGAGCCTCGGGCAGACCGAGCGTGTGGACGAGCGCCGACAGTGGCGCCGGATCACCGGCCGAGGCTGCGGGCACGGGGACGGCTGCGCGATAGGCGACTCCGGAGACGAGCGTGCTCCACCAGGCGCGGTGCGCGTCGAGGGCGTTCGCGCCGCCGCCGAGCCTCCAGCGCCAGCTTTCGTCGTAGCCCACCTGCACGACGCGTCCGAGGTCGGCCCGTCTCGCCGCCACGGCGACGCGCCCCGCCTGCGCCTCGACCACAACCGCGTCGCCCTCCGGGGCGATGGCGAGGAAGCCGAGCGCCCGACGCGGCGCATCTTCCGCGAACACGAGCGAGGACGGTCGCACGCGGACCCCGACGCGGCCGGGAGCGATCGTCCTCAGCGGTGGTGCGCTGGCGCTCGCACCGGTCAGGACGACGCCACCGCCCTGGCGCGCATACCGAGCAACGGCGCTGCTTGCAGCGGACGAGGGGGCATCCAATACGACGACCGCGGCGTGCCGCGCCGTGTCGGGCTGAGTGCGCGCTCCCTGCGTCACCTCGACATCGGGCGCGAGCGAGAGTCGAGCATCGACGGGCCATCCAGCTTCTTCGAGCGCCGCGATGACGAATTTCCCTTCCCACGATGCGCGTCCCAGCACCAGCACGCGCCGTGGCAGTATCGAATCACGCATCACGGCGCGAGCGCGCTGCCGGCGATTCTCTGCCGCATAGGGACCGACGGTGATCGCGACCCTGAGCGTGGCGCCGCCCTCGCGCGCGGTGACGGTGTCGATCGCGGCAATCGCATCGGACACAGCGACTCGCTCGCCTGGTGCGGCCGCCATCCAGATGAGTGCTCCGCCTCGTGGGTGTGCGACCGGTGCCACCTCGATCGCGAGCGCGGGAATATCGTCCCCGCTCCATGTCACTGGCGTGCCTGCCCCACGAAGCGCGCGGAGCCAGTCTCGCTCGAGGCGCTCCGGCGCAGCGTCGAGGGAAACGTGTGCGCGTCCCGGCTCGTTCGCGGTCCATCGATCGAGCGCTTCGCGAAGGCTGGCGACGTCCGCGACGTCCGCGCGTGGCGGCGGCTCCGGCTGGGCCGTGAGCCACGCGGCATACGCGAGCGCGGTCAGCGCGAGCACGCGCAGTGCGCGCTCGGCGTGCACCCGAAGCGCGCTACCGCGTGAGCGCATACACGATCACGTTCACCGCGAACTTCGTGTTATCCACGGCGAGAAAGCGCTTGTTGTCGGGATGGTACCCCCACTCGGACGAGTAGTCCTTGTTGCTGTACAGCACGACGAGCCGCCCACCGCGATCGACGCCAAGGAGATGCTTGTGCACGAGGTTGTCGCCCCATCCGTTGAGCTCGTGGCTCGTCGTCGGCGGTCCCTCCTCGAAGTGAAAGAAAGCGCGATACAGAGCGTGGTCGTTGGGAATCTCGGTCAGCCGCCCGATCACACGCCCAATCTCCTCGCTGGCCGTCTTGTGGAAGGCGCCATCAATGTCGTGGTTGTGATCGTCGACGAACAGGAAGCCGCCGCGCCTCACGAACTCCGCCAGGTTCGCCCGCTCGCCACTCGTGAAGCGCACCGGCAGGTGGCCGGTGAGATACAACATGGGATACCGAAAGACATCCTGCGACGAGAGCGACACGATCACGCCGGTGGGCGCGACGTCGATCGACGTGTAGCGTGCGACGGAGTCGATGATGTTCGCGGGCACGAGCGGCGCGCTGTCCCAATCGCCGGACTCGTACTGCACCGTGACGAAGACGAACTCGCTCACCACGCGGCTCCCCACGGCCGAAGCCCGCCCGCTCGCGTCTCGCCGCCCGCGAGCACCTCGCGCGCGCGGGCAACCGCCGCCGAGGCGTCGCGGCCTTCTCGCAGCGCAGTGGCCGCGTCGCCTAACGCGGCCGCGGCGGCGGGCGACTCCGCCAGTAACTCGACCCGCAGCAGCAGCAGCGAGTCGATCGCGGCGCTCGGATCGTCCGAGAGCAACACGACCGCGCGCGCAAATCGCAGCGGCGCCGCCGTGGTGGTGTCGCCGGCCGGGGGCGCACGGCGAGCGGGTGGAAGGGAATCGCGCTCGCCCGCGAGCCGAACGCGATTCACGTCGACCGCGACCGCTGCCGGCCGGCCGCGCAGGTACACGCGCTCCGCCTCACGGGCCCGCTCGATGGCCGCGAGAGCCGCGTACATGTGCGGCAGCGCCTGGCGTGGCGCGCCAATGTTGAGCTCTCCGGCAGCGGCCCACATCGCGTTGTAGGCTTCGAGGAGCGGGCGGTTGATCGCGACTACCGGGCTCTCGCCTTCGGCGAAATCGAGAATCTCGCCTGCTCCGTGCTCGGTGGCTTCTTCAGCGGCCCGCAGGAGCTCTTCCGCCGTCATCTCGCCGCGCTCTTCGAGCTCCCCGTGCGAATGCTCGGCGCTCTCCTCGCCCGTCAGACGGCTGAAGATGATCTCTCCCACGCGGCGCCGGAGACGCGACTGGTCGACACCGATGGCGCGCGACGCCCTCACCAGAGTGTCGCGCGGGAGCTGCGGCTCGCGCGCGATCAGCGCCTCGGTGAGCATGATCAGCATGCGCTGGCTGAGGGCCGACGTGTCCGCCTCCGGGGGAGGCGCGCCCTCGACCGCGACCGAATCGTATTCGCCGAGCCGCGCGATGCGGATGACGCGGGTCTCCGAGGCGCCCGTGCCGGCATCGCGCGCCGGATTGCGGTCGCGCGCGACCAGCCGCAGGTGCACGACGTCGCCGGGCGAGAGAGCCAACGCATCGATCGAGACCGTCGCGGCGATCGCGGCCTGACGAGCGCCGTCGTGCGCGCGGCGACCGAGCACTCCCGAGCGGAAGCGGAAGCTCTCGCCTTGCCCGCTGCTCACGATGTACTCGAGCCAGGTCGACGCCAGGCCAAGCGCGTCACGCGCCTCGCCGCGGATTGGAATGCGACCCGTCGGCGTGCGGAGGATGGTGTCTCGTGCCGGCGCCACGAGCGTGATGACTGGCGCAGAATCTGGTCGTGCATCGAGGACGATGAGCCGGTCGAACTCGCGATCCGTGAGCCGGAGCCCCGCGGGGGTCGGGGGCATCGTGACCACGATGCGCCACCGCGTGTCCTGGCTCGTCGCGTCGTAGCGGGCGCTTCCGAGGGTGGCGCCGATACCTTCCGCCGTGCCGCGCCCCTGGAAGGCGACGCGGCTTCCGACGAGCGCACTGATCGTGTGCGGCTCCGCGACCTCACGGGCCGCGAGTCCGGTGTAGGCCGGTGGGATGATGCGCGCGACCAGCGGCGACAGGCGGCTCTCCGGCGCCGTGGCGTCGCCTCCCGGTCGATCCAGCGCATCACCGACATGTGGCGCGCGTACACGCGCGACGACACCGCTCGGCAGGACGAGCAGCATCGCGAGCGCCACCGCGAGCGCGGCAAGGGGAGGCAGGGCGGCACGCGCGACCGCCTTCGGCAGCAGCCCGCGCTCCCATCGGCTCCTCTCCACCTGTTGAGCGAGCAGCGGTGCCGCGCGCTCCGCATGGGGCTCGAGCGCGGTCACGAGCGCGTAATGCAGCGAGGGGACGCGCTCCTCGATCCACAGCGCCGTGGACGTGAGCGATCGCGCGCGACGGCCACGCCAGAGTAGCGCGAGCGTCACGACGATCGCCGTCGCCCACGCGAGCGGCTGCACGACGACGCGGAGTCCTCGAGGTAGCGGCGTCATCAAGTCGAGCGCCGCCGCCAGGCCGATGATCGCAAGTCCCGCGGCGGCTCCCCACAACACCGCCCGCGCGACGATCACGGCAGCGAGGACAGCGCGTGTTCGACGAACGCGATCCCGGGGCGTCATCGGGCCGCCGCCCGTGGACGTGCCGCCACTTCCGTCAGCAGCAACAGCGCGCCGAGGATGAGGAGCCATGCGGTGGCCGGGCTGCGTTCTCGCGGTGCGCGTGCGAGAGCGCCGGTCGCAATCAGCGCTCCTTCACCTCGGAGGGAATCGAGTCGCGCACCGTCGATCGCGGTCTGAACCGCATCTCCCTCACACGGTGCGGCCAGCACCGTCGCGAGCCCGCGTGCACTCTCACGCAGCGGAACATCGCCAACGGCCGGGAAGTCGAACGCGACTTCGCGAATGCAGCCCTCACCGGCCTCGCGTTCGACGATCGCCGGGGCCCCGTCGGCGAAGCGTGCGATGACGCTGCCCTCCCCTGGTGTCAGTGCGCGCCGCATGAGCGGGGCGACGAGCACGACATCGTTCGCGGCGACGGCTTGCGCCGATGGCCGCGCATCGCTCGCTGCCGCGCGCCAGTCGATGAGCACCCGTCGCCCCACGCGCACCCAGCCCGAATCCGATGCGACCGGCGTCGTGCGCAGGAGCCGAACATTCGCGTCCGATTCGGATGGGAACCGCGCCATCGCGGCACGCACCGGATCGGACGGACTCGCCCGCACATCGACGGAGCGCGACGCGGTATCGCTCCTCGCGAGCGAAACGCTCACCAGCCGGACGCGTCCCGCCCACCGCTCGCGCAGTGTGGCCGTGGCAGCATCCCACGCCTCGGCCGACAGCGGCGACACGATGGCCAGCTCCACCGAATCCGCACGATGCTTGAGGCGCAGTGCCGCGCGCTCGGCGGCGATGAGAGCGGCGCTCAGCGACCCCGGCGCCGTGGTCCTCGAGAGCGATGCCACGCTGTCCCGAGCGCCGTTCATGATCGTGCGCGTTGCCGTATCGAAGGCGATCAGCACATCGCCCTCGCGCACGAGCGCGCGCACGGAGTCGCGCCAGAGCGCATCATTGGCGACGGCGCGCGACTGATCGGCGAGAACGACACGAGCCGTTACCGCCCGATCGGGCTCGCGCACCGGCTGCGCGAACGCGGCGGCGATGGCCCCGATCGCCAGGACGCGAAGCGCGAGCAAAAGCACATCGGTCGGCCGGGGCGCGCGCGAAGGCCACCGCGCTGGATCGTCAGGGACGAAGCGCGCCGTCGGCAGAATCATGGGACGCGGACGCCGCCGGGCGAGGAAGTGGAGGAGCACGACGGCGCCCGCAACTGCCCCACCTGCGACGAGGAACCACGGAGCGAGGAAGCTCATGTTTCCTCCTCCGCCTCACGATGTCCTTGCGCCACCCGACGGACCACACGCTCGGGCCGCTCGTCCGTGATCGTCAGCTCGTACGACGCCCCTGCACCGCGCCACTCGCGCGCGAGCCACGCGCGCCAGTCCGCAAACCGGCGCACGTACGCATCGGTGGTGTCCGGCGTGAGCGCTCGCCGGATGTCCTCGTTCTCAGGATCGGTGGCGAGGATCGCGTCGTCCGCAGGGTCGAGCTCCTCGCGCGCGACGACGTGAGTCGCGACGACCTCGCCGCCGTCACCGAGCAGCGCACGCGCCGGCCGCAGCAGACCTTCGACGTCGCCGAGGAAATCGGAGATGACGACGACACGCCGCGCGGCGTGAGCGTGCCGCATCGCCTCGCCGAGGTCGACGTCGCCGACCGGCACCGCGGTGTCGAGCACGCGCGCGCAGTCGGTCACGACTCCGCGGCGGGTTCGCGGCTCGGTGCGGTACGTCCCGCCCCCCGTGGCCACCGTCATGGCAACGGGATCTCCGCTGGCGTGCGCGACGCTCACCAGCCCGATCGCGAGACGGCGGGCGTGATCCCACTTCCCCAAGGACTCGGGTGGATACGCCATCGACGCCGACCCGTCGACGAGAATCAGGGTCGACAGCGTGGCGCGATCGCTCGTTATGCGGAGGTAGGCCCGGTTGGTTCGCGCGAGGAGTCGCCAATCGAGACGACGTGGATCATCGCCCTGCCGGTAGGGACGGTATTCGGTGAACTCGGGGGACACTCCGCGCAGACGCGATCGGTGAGTCCCGCTCGTGCTCCCGCGCGCTGGCCGCCGCGCGGGCCACGTCACGCCACGCAGGGCGTCGAGCAGCGCTCCGTACCCCGCTGCCCCGCGCATGTTCAGAGCGGAACCTGGCTCCGCGGCGGAGTGACGCGCGCGAGCACCTCGTCGATCACCCGCTCGGCCGTGATGCCTTCGGCTTCGCCGGCGAACGACGCGAGGACGCGGTGCCGAAGCACGGGGCGCGCAACGCGGCGGATGTCGTCAGGGGAAACGTTGGGGCGGCCAGCCAGAAGCGCGTGTGCCTTGGCGCCCAGGATGAGCGCCTGCCCCGCGCGCGGGCCTGCGCCCCATCGGACGGCACGGCGGACGAGATCCGGCGCCGTCGGATCATCCGGACGCGTCGCACGCGCGATGGCCGCCGCATAGCGGAGCGCCGGCTCCGACGCCGGGACTTCGCGCACGAGCCGCTGCACCGCCAGCGTCCCCTCGGCGTCCATCACCGCCGTGAGCGGCTGAGGCGCGCTCCCCGTCGTGGTGCGCAAGATGGAAACCTCGTCGTCCTCGCCCGGGTAGCCGATGCGAATGTCGAACAGGAACCGGTCGAGCTGCGCTTCGGGCAGCGGGTATGTTCCCTCCTGCTCAATCGGATTCTGCGTCGCGAGCACGAAGAAGGGCTCGGGCAGGTGCATCGTCTCGCCCCCGGCGGTCACGCTGTGCTCCTGCATCGCCTCGAGCAGCGCTGCCTGGGTGCGCGGTGGTGTACGGTTGATCTCGTCCGCGAGCAGAATGTTCGCGAAGATCGGTCCGCGCACGAACCGGAACGAGCGCGCACCGGTGGCGCTGTCCTCCTCCATGATCTCGGTGCCGGTGATGTCGCTCGGCACGAGGTCCGGCGTAAACTGAATCCGCCGGAACTCGAGTCGCATCGCCTCGGCGATCGAGCGAATCATGAGCGTCTTCGCGAGGCCGGGCACGCCGACGAGCAGCGCGTGCCCTCCGGCCATGATCGCCATGAGGATCTCGTCGAGCACATCGCGCTGCCCGACGATGCGGCGTCCCACCTCGTCGCGGAGGCGCGTGACGGACGCGATCACGCCGTCACGATCGGACGCGTCGGCGGCGCGCTCACGCCGATGCGCCGTGGTACTCACCGTACGGCGCGCCGGCGCCGATGCGTCAGCAGGAAGATCGAGCCATCGATGGCGCCGGCATCCTCCACCGACGCACGCTCGTCGAGCACCTCGAAGCCTCGCAGCTTGATGACGTACGCGTCGGCGCTCGCGCGCGGATTGAGGGCGCGCAGCGCGGCCGTCTTCACGTCCTCGACGGTCGCCTCCGGCGCCGCGGACACTCGTACGACGTCCCAGAGCTCGGGCACTTCCACACGGAGCGTCAGCGCACGTCCGTCGGCGTTCCCGACGAGCACGGTTTGACGCCGGGTCCTGAGACCGGTGACGAACGGAACGCTCACCTGCCCGACTCCCACTGCTCGGCAAGCGGCGGCAGCGTGGCGAAGAATCGCCGCGCCTGCATGTCGAACAGATACGTCGACGCGCGCACCGCAGTGCCGCCGTCGTGCGGGGCGACGCCGATCACGAGCTCCTCTCCTCCCTGACCCCGAAAAGTCGCGTACGTTGGTCCCTCCTTTTCGAGGAACGCCGCGTAGAGCGGGTTGCGCCGGGCGAAGAAGACCTTCGCCTGCGCGAGCACTTCAGATGGAGACCGTTTCGTCAAGTACTCGAGAACCATCGTCGGTGATTTCGGGTTACGACACCGCGAGCGCCTCGCGCGACGCGTCGCGAACGTACTCGAGCGGCAACTGGACAACGAACGTCGATCCCTCGTCAGGTGCGGAGCGGAGCGTGATGTCTCCGCCGAGCAGACGCGCCAGCCGGCGAGACAGCGCCAGACCGAGGCCCGATCCGCCGAAGCGGCGGGTCATGGAGCCGTCGACCTGACGGAACTCGTCGAAGATCAACTCCTGCGCCTCGGGAGCGATCCCGATGCCGGTGTCCGTCACCGTGAAGTGCATCATGCCATCGTGCAACGATACCGATGCGCGAATCTCGCCTTTCACGGTGAACTTGAAAGCGTTGCTCAGCAGGTTTGCCAGAATTCTTACGACTTTTCGCCGGTCGCTCTGCATGTGCAGCATCGGGTCCGGGGACGCATCGACCTGGAGCGGAACGTCCGTGTGTCGTCCGCGCGCCGACGCGATCGCCTCGTGCAGCGCTGCGACCGGATCGAACGTCTCGATGTGCATCGTGACTTCGCCGCGCTTGAGCGTCGTCAAGTCGAGCAGATCGTCGATGAGTGTCAGCAGTCGTTCGCTCGACGACGTCACCTGTGCGAGCGTGGTGCGCTGCTCATCGGTGAGCGGCCCGGCCAGGCCTTCCTGAATGAGATACGTGTAGCCCAGCACGGCGGTGAGCGGCGTTCGCAGCTCGTGGGACATGTTGGCGAGAAACTCATCCTTCAGCCGCCGCGCCTCGAGCGCGGCGACGTACTGCCGCTCGAGCTCGGCGTTCGATTCCACGAGCGCCGCATTCGCGCGCCTGAGCTCCTCGATGAGCGACGCCTTCTCCGCGGTCGCCGCCATCTGATCGGAGACGATGCGCAGGAGCCCGCGCTCAACGCGATCGAACCCCTCGGTCTCCGCGAAGTAGAACGCGACCGCGCCGAGCACTCGCGACCGCGTCTGAAGCGGCAGCGCGATGATCGCGCGGAAACCCATCTCGGTGGCAGCTTCTTGCCAGTCCCTGAGCGAGGGATCGGCGAACACGTCAGGCACCTGCACCGCCCGTCGCTCGCTCGCCGCCTCCCCACTCGGTCCGCGACCCAGACGCACCCGCATTTGCCCGAGGAAAGGCCGGAACCGCTCCGGCCAATTGTACGCGGCGGCGAGACGCATGACGTCATCGCCGGCTTCCACGAGGTACACCGACGCGAACGACGCGCCCACCAGCGGACTCACGCGCTCGAGCGCGAATTGAAAGACCTCTTCGGGCCGGTCCGCGGTGAGAAACGCGTGCACGATCTCGCGCACCGCGACGAGCTCGCGGATGGCGGTGTCTTCGGTATCGACGGGGATGCGGACGCGAGTAGCGCTCACCGGTGGGAATCTACCGGCCCCGCGCCGGTTGCGGCTAGTCGCCATGCGTCGCCGCCAGACGCGTCATGAGAAATGGCAGCTGCTCGATGAACGCCGAGCGCGCCATGACCTGCACGCCGTCGGCACGAGCGGCGCGAATGACCTCGACGTTCGTGTGGCCGGCGAAGCCGATCACGGGAACAGTCGCCGCGCCAGGTGCACCCCGAAACCGCGCCAGAAGCTCCTTCGCCTCCTCCATCTCGAGATCGACCAGCACGACGACCGGCAAGCCGCTCACGAGATGCCGATCGAGCTGCTCTGGGCTCTTGGCGACGCGGAGCGGAACGTCAGCCTGTCGCGCAGCTTCGTCGATCTTCGACCGGAACATGAGGTCGGCGATGATCGCGAGCACGGGGTGTCGCGGGGAGCTCATAGGGCGCGCCGTCATCCGGCGACGTTGAGCGTCGCCAGGTAGATAAGCTGTACTCCAAAGAGCAGCGACGCGATTGGTATTCGCTCGTCGTCGCCATGCATGCGCTCCTCGTCATCCGGGGCGAGCGGGAACGGCAGCACGCCATAGGTCTGAACGCCCCACGCGCGGAGCCGCGCGCTGTCGGTAGCCCCCGTGCTCATGTAGGGCACCACGGTAATCGTCGAATCGACGGCGCGGGCGGCGTCGGCGATTGCCGTGAACATCGGTGATCGGAACGAGGAAGCCGGCGCGTCGATCGTGTCGCGCTGCGCCTCGAACGTCACGAGCGAATCGCCAACGACGCGTCGCAGGCGCTTCACGACCGAATCGATGGACTGCCCCGGGAGCGTTCGCACGTTCAGGTTGGCGGTGGCCTCGGCGGGAATGACGTTCGTGCGTATCCCGCCACCAAGGAGCGTCGGTGAGATCCCATTGCGAAGGAGCGCGTCATAAATCGGGATCGCTGAGAGCACGCGTGCTCCGCGCTCGACGCGACGCGCATCTCCGGACGAGACGTCGGCCATCGCGCGGCGCTCCTCGGGATGCGGCCATACGGCGCTGAGCTCGCGGAAGAACACGCGCGTCGTCGGATTGATCCTGACGGGCTCGCGATAGTCGGCGATCCTCGACAGCGCACGCCCGAGTCGGGATATCGCGTTCTCCGGAAGCGGGACCGAGGCGTGTCCGCTCGGGCCGGACGCGGTGAGCCGCACGTTGTGCGCGACCTTCTCCGTATTCTGCACCGCGATGTAGAGCGGCCGCCCGTTCACCACGCGCGTACGTCCACCCTCGTTCAGCGCGAATTCGGCACGGATGAGATCCGGCTTGTTCGCGATGAGCCACCCCATCCCCCACTCACCGCCTGCCTCCTCATCGGAAGTGGCGACGAGCACAACGTCGCGGGCCAGCGATTCGCCCGCATCGATGACGTTGCGCTTGAGCAGGAGCATGGTGACGAGATTGGCGGCGAGCATGCCCTTGTCGTCGATCGCGCCACGTCCGTAGACGTAGCCATCCTTCTCGATGCCCGCGAAGGGGTCGACCGACCACTGGTCCGCCTCGACTCCGACGACGTCCATGTGCGCCATGAGCAGCATGGGCTGCCTGGCGCCGGTGCCTCGGAGCCGCGCCACGAACGCCGCGCGTCCCGGCGACGGCTCGAAAAGCTGCGTCTCGATACCGGCTGCGCGGAGCGTGCTATCTAAGTAGGTGGACAAAAGTCTTGCTACAAATCGCGGAGCCAGAAGTGGCGCGAGAGCATCCCGGCTTTCCGACGGGCCTCTGTCGGGGACAGCATCAGGACCCAGAGTTGCGCGCTCGCGGCCAGCGCCGCGATGGTTGGCGCCTGGCGGTTCGCGGCGATGACGGCTTTGAGTTCGCGCCACAGCTGATCCATCGCGTTGAGCTCGGGCGCCTGCTTCGGCAGCCAGACGAAGCGAATGTTGAGTCGGTCTGCCAGCACTTGCGTCTGGCGATCGGTGTGGCCCGTCGCTCGATCGGCGAGGAGCCAGAGCGTGTCCCAGCCGCGGTAGTGCTGCCGGAGCTCGAGGAGAAAGGCGCGCGCATCCGCCCCCGCCGCGCGCGCCCGCGCGACGACCACGCGGTGCCCTGTACGCAGACTGATCGCGCCGAAGAGCACCACCTTCGCGTTCTCCCCGGTGATGAGGACTTCGGCCGCCGTGCCCACGGGCGCCCACATCGCGCGCAGCGGCGGGAACAGTCGCAAGAGCGTCCAGTCGGTGAAGAGCACGACGTCCCGCGGACCGACGTTCGCTCTCAGACACCGGCAGAGAGCCCCTTTTTTTGCGCCAGATGGGTCGCGCGGTGCGCATAACGATACCGCGGCCGCTTCCAGCGGTAGCCGAGCGCGTGCAGCCGCCGACGCAGGGTGCGAGGACTGACCGCACAGCGGAAGTGCTCGGCGCAGTAGGTCGCCAAGAGCGGCGCCGTCCACGTGGCCGCATGGTACCCTCGCCTGCGCGGATCCGTGGCCAACACCCGCCGCAGCCGCCGATCGGTGAGCTGGCGGAGCGGTGGCCGCCCGGGACGCGCCGCATCCGC
>JBQTHJ010000055.1:0-57473 GCA_052389995.1 Gemmatimonadaceae bacterium
CTCAGGGTGCTCAGGGTGCTCAGGGTGCTCAGGGTGCTCAGGGTGCTCAGGGTGCTCAGGGTGCTCAGGGTGCTCAGGGTGCTCAGGGTGCTCGACTGAGAGGGCGCGGTCCGCACCCTGAGCACCCTGAGCACCTCACTACAAAAAGCTCGTCTGCGAATCCGTGATCCGACACAACGGATTGCCCTCCACGAACCGATCCACCTGGCGCAACACCTTCTCCGCGTGCACGCGGTCGACGGCGACGACGCACGCGGTCAGCTCGGCGGTCTGCCACGAGTCGTGAAGCGCCGTCTCGGCGACCGAGACGTTGAACTCGTTGTGCATCCGATCCTTCATGCTCTTGATGACGCCGCGCTTGTCCTTGAGCGACGAGGCCCCGGCGAGGTACAACGCCCAGGACGCGACCCCAATGACCATCGCCTCAGGACGTGCTCGCCGCCAGCGTGCGGCTGATCTCTTCCGTGCGATACGACTCGATGACGTCGCCGACCTTGATGTCGTTGAAATTGTCGATGCCGATACCGCACTCGAACCCTTCGCGAACCTCGCGCACGTCGTCCTTGAAGCGCCGCAGCGAGCCGATCGTGCCCTCGTACGCGACGACGCCGTCGCGAATGACCCGCGCGCGACCCTGACGCGAGATCGTGCCGCTTCGCACGAAACAGCCCGCGACGACGCCGACCTTCGGCACCTTGAAGGTCTCGCGCACCTCGGCCTCGCCGAGAATGACCTCGCGCTCCTCGGGCCGCAGGAGCCCCTCGAGCGCGGCGCGCACGTCGGCGACCGCCTCGTAGATGATGCGGTAGAGCTTGATGTCGACGCCCTCGCGCTCGGCCGCCGCACGCGCGTTGTTGTCGGGACGCACGTGGAAGCCGATGATGATCGCGCCGGACGCCTTCGCGAGGAGAATGTCGCCCTCGGTGACCGCACCGACGCCGCGATGCACGACCTCGACCGACACCTCGTCGTTCGAGAGCTGCCCGAGCGCATCGGCGAGCGCTTCCGCCGGACCGCCCTGGTCCGCCTTGATGACGAGACGAAGCGAACGCTTCTCGCCGGTCTGCGCCCGCGTCATGAAGTCTTCGAGCGACATTCCGCCCTTCGACGTGCGGCGGCTCTTCGCCTCCCGCTCGAGACGCTGTCGCTTCTGCGCGATCTCGCGCGCATCGGCCGCATCCGTGACGACGAGGAACTGGTCGCCCGCCATCGGCACACCCTCGAAGCCGAGGATCTGCACCGGCGTCGCGGGACCGGCTTCCTTCACGTGACGACCGCGCTCATCGAGCAGTGCGCGGACGCGACCGGAGTACATGCCGCAGATGAAGTCGTCGCCGACGCGCAGCGTCCCGTTCTGCACGAGCACGGTGGCGACCGGTCCCTTCCCCGGATCGAGCTGGGCCTCGACGACGGTCCCCTTCGCCGAGCGGTCGGGCGTCGCCTTCAGGTCGAGCAGCTCGGCCTGGAGGAGAATCTGGTCGAGGAGCTCGCTGATATTCGTGCCCTTCTTGGCGGAGATTGGCGTCGAAAGCGTACTGCCGCCGAACTGCTCGACGACGATGCCGTGCTCGAGCAGCTCCTGGAGCACCTTCCCCGGATTCGACCCAGGGAGGTCGATCTTGTTGACGGCGACGACCACCGGCACGCCGGCGTTCTTCGCGTGCGAGATTGCCTCGACCGTCTGCGGCATGACGGAGTCATCGGCGGCGACGACGAGCACGACGAGGTCGGTAACCTGCGCACCGCGGGCGCGCATGGCCGTGAAGGCCTGGTGACCGGGCGTGTCGAGGAACGTGATCTTCCGCCCGTTCGGAAGCGTCACGTTGTAGGCGCCGATGTGCTGCGTGATGCCGCCAGCCTCGCCAGCGACCACGTTCGCCTTGCGGATGTAGTCGAGCAGCGAAGTCTTCCCGTGGTCGACGTGGCCCATGATCGTGACGACCGGGGGGCGCGCGCGCCTGTCCTCCTCGCGCTCCTCCTCGACGGCCTCGGTACTTTCGGCGGCGTATTCCTGCTCACGTACCGCCTGGAAGCCGAACTCCCCGGCGATGAGCTCGATCTGATCGAAATCCAGGCGCTGATTGATGGTCACCATCAGGCCGAGATTCTTGAACGCGAACGCGACGATCTGCGTCGCGGGAATCTTGAGGATGTCGGCGAGCTCGCTGACGGTGATGAACTCGTTGACGCGAACGGTCTTCCGCTCGCGCTCCGCCGCGGCGGCGCGCATCGCCTCCATCTCCTCCCGCGACGTGCCCTCGTCGCGCTGACGCGGACCACCCCGACGAACGTGCGAACCGCGCAACGCGCTCATCGTCTTGCTGATGTTCGCAGCCACTGCTTCCTGATCGACGGAGCCGCGCTTCCCCTTCTTGCGCTTCGCGCCCTTCTTGTCGTCGCGACGCGGGGGCGCCGTGCCCGCGCCCGGTGCTGCGGATGCAATGGGACGCGGGCTCGTGTACGGCGACCCGCTGGCGATCGGCTTCGGGCGCGGCGGCCCTGGGACGACCGGGCGCGGCCGCGACCAGTCGGACACCGGCGTCGGACGCGGGCCCGATGGCGTCGCGGTCGGCGCGCTCGGCATGCTCGCCGCAGCCCGGTCGATCCCGGGATGCTCGACGTGCGTGCGCTCGGGCGTCTCGGGGCGCTCTGGACGCCGGAAGCGCTCGCGTGGCTCGACCGATGGTGCACGATCGGGGACGGCTTCGCGCGCCGGCTCGCTGAATCGCTCGTCAGGCTGTGCGAGCGGCGCGAACGGCTCGACGTCGACGGCTGCGGCGGCTTCCGCCACGGCGGCATCAGCCTCGGCCTGCGCGTCGGCGGCAGCTTGCGCCTCGGCGGCGGCGGCGACGTCGGCGGCCTTGCGGCGGCGCCGCTTTGGCCCTGCGTCCGCCGCCGCTTCAGGTGCGGGCGGCGGAGCGACCGGCTGCACGACGGCGCCGCGGCGCCTGCGCGTCGCAGTCGCCGTTGCCGGTTTCTCCTGGCGCGCGCGCTTCTCACGCTCCCAGCGCGCACGCAAGCGCGCCACCTGATCGTCGGTCAGCTGGCTCAAATGGCTCCGCACCGGCACATCCATTTGACGGAGCAAGCTCATCAGCTCGTCGCTGGATACGCCGAATTCCCCGGCAAGGTCGTGCACACGCAGCTTGATCAAACCCCTACCTCCTGTCGGGCTCGGCCGAGCCCGCATCCACGATCGCGAGGATCCCGTTCGCGAGATTGCGATCCAGTACACCGACAGCGGCGGTCGACTCGCGTCCCACCGCAGCGCCGAGCTCGCGCGCTGCCGGCCCTACAATAATACGCACCCGTTTTGCGGTGAGCAGCGGATTCACCTTCGCGAGACTATGTCGTGAGGCATCGGGCGCGATGACGGCGAGGGCCAATTTGCCACGCTTCGCCGCTTCACGCACGAGCTCCACCCCCACCACGGCGCCGCCGCCCCGTACGCCGAGGCCGATGAGCCCGAGCACGCGATGCGCGACGGCCTGTTCCACTCAGACTTTCGTGCCCTCGTCCGTCTGCGACGCTGACGACATCTCTTCACCGGTGCCTTCCTCGGTGAGCTCGTCGAGCATCGCCATGATGCGATCCGCTTCCTCGGGGGCGATTCCAGGCAGACGCAGGAAATCCTCTCGCTCGAGGTCGATGATGTCGTTCAGCGTGCGATAGCCCGCATCTTCCAGTACTGCCACGGTCGCCGGCCCCAGCCCCTCGATCTCCGAGAGCTTGACGTCGGCCGAGGTGTCGGGCTCCTCCGGCAGAGGCGCAAACAGCGGCGTCTCGCCACCGCGCTCCAGCCATTCGCGGCTCGAGTACAGATCGATCTTCCACGCCGTGAGCTCGGACGCCAGACGAACGTTCTGGCCGTTCTTGCCGATCGCCAGCGAGAGCTGATCCTCGTCGACCACCGCCTGGATCGTCTTCGACTGGGGATCGCTGAAGACGCGAGCGATGCGCGCCGGCGCAAGCGCGAGCTTCGCGAAGCGCTCGGGATCGGACGACCAGGGCACGATGTCAATGCGCTCGCCGCCGAGCTCGTTCACGACGGCTTGCACGCGCGAGCCCTTGAGGCCGACGCACGCACCGACCGGATCGATCGAGTCGTCACGCGAAAAGACGGCGATCTTCGTGCGGCTCCCGACCTCGCGCGCGACCGCCCGGATGTCGACGATCCCCTGCTGAATCTCGGGGACCTCGAGCTTGAACAGCGCCTTCACGAACAGCCCATCGGCGCGGCTCAGGATGAGGCGGGGCCCCTTGGGTGTCTCCTCGACGCGCTTCAGTACGGCGCGAATGGGCTCGCCCTGATGGAAGTGCTCGCGGTGATTCTGCTCGCGGTACGGCATGATCGCTTCCGCTTCGCGGAACTTGTTCAACATCACGACAAGCTTTCCGCGCTCGATCTGTTGAACCTCGCCGGAGAGCAGATCGCCCACCCGCCCCGCGAACTCGTCGCGGATCCGCGTCCGCTCGCGCTCGCGGACGCGCTGGATGATGCGCTGCTTCGCCGCCTGCACCGCATTGCGCCCGAATTGAGCGAAGTCGATCTCGTCCTCCAGGACGTCGCCCGGCTCGAAGCTCTCGTCATAGAACTTCGCTTCCTCAAGCGAGATCTCGCGGCTGGGATCGGTAACGCCGTCGACGACCGTGCGCAGGCGAACGATATGGATGTCGCCCGTGCCCTCATCGATGTCGACTTCCGCCTGAACGGTAGGTCCGTAGCTCTTCGCGAGCGCCGCGAAGATGCCGTCCTGCAACAGGCCATGCAGCTCGGCCTTGTCGAGCTGCTTCGTGTTCGCGAGCTCGCGAATCGCGTTGAGAATGTCCGAGGAGCTGACCATCGACCACTCCTATTGCGTTACCAATGAAACGCGAGGCGAGCCTCGCGCACCTGCGAGAGCGGGACCCGGCGTTCCGAGCCCCCGCCGTCCCGAACCACCACGATCTCCTCGCCTGCGTCGCCTTCGACGGCGACGATCTCCACTTCCTCGCGACCGCCCAGCGCGTCGCTCAACACCTTTGCGCGCTTTCCCGCGAACCGCTTCCAGTCCGACGGCTTGAGCAGCGGCCGCTCGACGCCCGGTGACGACACCTCGAGCACGTAGCGCTCGCCCAGCGTGGCGTCGGCGTCGAGGCGCGCTTCGATCGCTCGCGACGCACGCGCACAATCATCGACGGTCACTGCCGCGCCGTCGCGCCGCTCGATGCGAACGTCGACCGTCGGACGCGAGCGGGAGCCACCGCGGCGCACTTCGACCAGCTCGAGGTCCAACTCGGCAAGCGTCGTCCCGACAAGCTCTTCCAACGCGTCGTTCACGTGAGATCGCAAGGTCCAAGAAACAAAAAATGTGGGGGATAATCCCCACATTCAACTCGCCCCGGAGCCCGGCGAGACGATGCGAAATGTAAGAGCGCGGTCAGTACGAGTCAAGCGGACGCGAGTTGCTACTGCTCGGCGCACACCACCCCGATCTGGCGGCCGGTGTCTCCGGCACGGTGCGAGAAAAAGCGATCGTTGTCGCAGCGCGTACACGATGGGCTCGTCGAGATGTGACGGACACCGAGCGCGCGAGCTCGATCGGCGAGGAGCGCGCGAAGATCCACGGGCGTCGGCCGGTCGACGCTCTTCCCCGTCAATTGGCGGTGTACGTCGGCGCCGACCTCGTAGCACTTGCCGCAGATCGCCGGGCCCAGGTGCATGCGGAGCTCGAACGCCGCGAACCCGCGCTGCGCGAGCGCGGCAACACCGTGATCGAGAATGTGTGACGCCGTCCCGCGCCAGCCGGCGTGGAGAATTCCCGTCGCGCCCGCGGGGTGCGCGAGAAAGACGGGCACGCAGTCGGCGACGGAGACCGCCTGCGCCGTCCCGCGTTGCAGCGCCGCGTGGCCATCGGCTTCCGTCACCCGGAGCCACCCCTCCCAATCGGCGCCATGTACGACGACGCGCGTGCCGTGGACCTGCCGCGACGTGGCGAAGCGCGGTGCGGCTGCGTAGAGCTCATCGACGAGCGCGTACCAGCGCGTCATCACCTCGGCGATGGGCTCGGAGGCATTCGTCCCGTACGTACCCGCCGCGCGGGTCGTCGTGAAAGCGCGAATGCCGAACGATGCGAAGTCGTCAACGACCTCGCGCCCTGCCTCAGCCGCCACGACGCTCCTCGACGCGGGTAATCTCGGCGCCGAGCGCGCGCAGTCGCTCATCGATGCGCTCGTACCCGCGCTCGATCTGGCCGACGTTGTTGATGGTGCTCGTTCCGCGAGCGCAGAGCGCGGCGAGAAGCATCGCCATCCCGGCGCGTATGTCGGGGGATTCGACGGTCGACCCGCGAAGCTGCGACGGCCCGGCGACGAGCGCCCTGTGCGGATCGCAGAGGACGATCCGCGCCCCCATGCCGATGAGCTTGTCGACGAAGAACATCCGCGATTCGAACATCTTCTCGTGCATGAGGACAAGCCCCTTGCACTGCGTGGCCGTCACGATCGCGATCGACATGACGTCGGCCGGGAACGCGGGCCACGGCTGATCCTCGAGCTTCGGCACGTGCCCGCCGAGATCGCTTCGAATCTCCTTGTCCTGGTTCTTCGGAACGATGAGATCGTGGCCGTCGTCCTTGCACACGATTCCCAGCCGTTCGAACCCCATCCGAATCGAGCGCAGATGCTCGAGGCCGGCGTGCTCGATACGAAGCTCGGAGCATGTCACCGCGGCGAGACCGATGAACGATCCCACTTCGATGTGGTCGGGACCGATCGTGTGCGTGCCGCCACGAATGGCATGACCGCCGTGGACGGTGAGCGTGTTGGTTCCGATTCCTTCGATGTGTGCACCGAGCGTCGTCAGGAAGTGCGCGAGGTCCTGCACGTGCGGCTCGCTCGCGGCATTGCGAAGGATGGTGGTGCCGGTCGCCGCGACGGCCGCCGTCAGGGCGTTCTCGGTGGCGGTGACGCTTGGCTCGTCGAGGAACACGTCCGCGCCTTTGAGCGTCTTCGCACGCAGACGGAAACTGTCGCCGACGTCGAAAGTCGCACCGAGCTGCTCGAGCGCGAGAAAGTGGGTGTCGACGCGGCGGCGGCCGATGACGTCGCCGCCCGGCGGCGGCAGCGTGACCTCGCCGCATCGCGCGAGCATCGGTCCGGCGAGCAGGATCGACGCGCGGATCTTGGCGCACAGCCCCGGATCCAGCGCCGACGGACGGAGCGTTTTGGCGTGGATCTCGAGCGTATTCCGCTCACGCCAGTCGGCCTGCACGCCGAGCGACCGCACGAGGTCGACGAGCGTCTCGACGTCCCGAATCCTCGGGATGTTGTGCAGGGTGATGGGTTGATCCGAGATCAGCGCGGCGCAGATGATCGGCAGCGCGGCATTCTTGTTTCCGGAGGGGCGAATAGTCCCATGGAGCGGACGCCCGCCCTCGACCACGAACTGAACGGCAGCCATCGCGTACTCTCAATGTTGGAGCGTTGAATCGGCGCGTAGGATGACGAGCGTCGAGCGCGCAAGTCAATGCCGGGCGTTGCTTGACATCGCATCGCGGGCCCGGTACGATGCCGCGAGGTTCAGTGCGGCCGTGCACCAGATTACAATGACAGACGTCCGCGTGGACACCCAAGACGTCAGAGGTCCGATGTCAGGCGTCGGATGTCAGAAACGACACCGGCATGATCGGCGGTTGGATTTTCTGACATCTGATTTCTGACGTCCGACGTCTGACGTCTTGGGTGTCCTGGTACACCATCCCCGGCCCCTCGCCCCGCGCCATGCAGCTGCTCGTCGCCGTGATCAACCACGAAGAGAAGGTCGACGACGTCCTGGCCGGCTTCGTGGAGCTTGGAGTCACGGGGGCGACGGTGATCAGCAGCGAGGGGATGGGACACGTCCTGAGTCACGACGTGCCGATCTTCGCCGGTGTGCGCGCGCTGTCGCAGCGATCCCGGCCGACGAACCAGACGGTGCTCAGTGTGATCGACGACAGGCTCGTCGAGGCGGTGATCGCGATGATTCAGGATGTGTGCGGGGATCTCGACTCCCCGGGAGCGGGGATCGTGTTCACGATTCCCGTAACACGCGTGGTGGGGCTGGCGCCGGAGCTCGAGGACTGACGCACAGTTTCACGTCCATCCGTGGCCCCGCGTTTGCACTCTGGACGCGCGCGGCCGCGGCGCACGGACGGCCAACTCTCCCGTCGGGAACGTTATGAGCCTCACGATCGGTCGGGACGCCTGGCTGCTCTTGCTCCAAGCCGTGCCCGTCGACACGCCCGTCGTGAAGATGGTCGCGTCGGAGCGCACCTGGTTCGACACGGTGACGGGGATCGCGAGCGGGATCATGACGCTCACGCTGCTCGCGCTGACGATCGCGCTCGTCCCCGCCGCGTGGAACTTTCGCAAGAGCCACAGGAAGGTCAGCGAGCTGCTGGATCGCGTCTACGGAGACATCAACCCGATCGTGCGGCACCTGAGCACGATCGCTGACAACGTCGACTACATCACGACGTCCATTCGGGTCGATGTGCAGCAGGTGAATCAAACGATCGCCGGGGCGAACCAGCGTCTCAACCACGCGGTGGCACTCGCCGAGCAGCGGCTCAACGAGTTCAACGCGCTGATCCGGGTGGTGCAGCAGGAAGCCGAGGATACGTTCGTATCGACCGCGGCCACGGTGCGCGGTGTTCGAGAGGGTGCAGCAACCTTCCGCCGGCAGGCGCTCGAGGATCATGCGTTCGCCGATGCGGACATGATGGATGACGAGCCGCTCGAGGAGGAGCTCGATGGAGACGACGGCACGAACGACGAATTCGACGACGACCCGCCCGGGGACATCGCCCGGCCGGCGCCGCGCATCCGCCCGCGCGAGGGACGCTGAGATCTCGCGGGACGAGTACGATCTTCTCACCGCGGCGCTGCTCGGCGCGCTGGTGGGGGCCGGGATGACCATGCTGCTGCGCCGCGGCCCGAAGGGCCACCGGCCCATCGGCCCGATGATGCGCATGACGGGGCACGGCCTCCGGACCGCAGGCATCGCGAGCGCGAAGGGCGCGCGGTGGCTCGGCGACCGGAGCGAGGAGCTCTGGGACCGCGTCCCGCGCGAGGAGATTGCGAAGAGCGTCGAGGGCTATCTCGACACGGCACGCGAGGCGATCGAGGACGCGGTGTCTCACGAGGTGCAGGACCTTCGGAAGGCGATCCGGCGGCGGCGGCGCAAGCTGGGGCTGTAGGGCGCCGTGTGGCGACTACTGGCGGCGGCCGCGTTAGGCATCTTCGCGGTCGCCGCGTTGCCATCCGACGCGTGGGCGTGGACGCCGGGGACACACATCTTCCTGGGCGAGGCCGTGCTGCGCGCCCTCCCATACCTCCCTGGTGGCGTCGCTGAGCTGCTCGCGGCGTTCCCCTACGATTTCCTCTACGGGTCCATCGCCGCCGACACGAGCATCGCGAAGAAATACGCGCCGGCGGGCCGACATTGCCACTCGTGGAACGTCGGCTTCGAGATCCATGAGCGCGCCGGTGACGAGCCGCTGCGAGCGTTCTCGCTCGGCTATCTCGCCCATCTCGCCGCCGATACCGTCGCCCACAACTACTTCGTCCCCCGCTACCTTGCCATCACATCATCGACGAGCGCCCTTGGCCACAGCTATTGGGAGAGTCGCTTCGAGGCGCACCTTGGCGAGCGGTTCAGCCGTCGCGCGCGTGAGGTCATCCTCCTCGACCACGGACGCTCCGACGAGCATCTCGATCGTATCCTGAGCCCGACCATCTTCAGCACGTCCACGAACCGGCGGATCTTTCGTGGGATGGTCTACGTCACGGATACGGAATCGTGGCAGCGCATCTTTCAGCTGGCATCGGAGCGGAGCCGTTGGGACCTCGCCGATCCCGACGTCGGCCGATACCTCGCGCGATCCTTCGATTACATCATGGATCTGCTCCGACGCTTCCATGCGGCCGAGGCGTTCTCACTCGATCCCGCGGGCGAAGAGCGGCTGCGCATGGCGAAGCGCGTGCGACGTGACGCGCGCAGGAGCGGCTCCGACATCCGCATCAATGAAGAGGCGCTCAAGCACTTCGGGATGCCGGAGACGCAGCTCTCGTTCGCGGCGTCGCTGGACGAGCCGCTCTATCCGGTGCGCGACGACAATACCTGATTGACGCGTTTCGGGTCGGCGCGACCCTTGGACTTCTTCATCACCGCGCCGACGAGCACGCCGATCAGCTTCCGCTCGCCGGCGAGGAACCGCCGTGCCTCCTCCGGATGCTCCGCCATGACTTCATCGACCCAGAGGGCGATCGCATCCGCGTTTCCTTCCTGCACCAGTCCTTCGCGCCCGGCGATCTGCTCCGGGCGCTCCCCGGTGCGGCGCATCTCGCCGAAGATTCGCTTGGCGGCCGTGTTGCTCACCTTCCCATCACGGACGAGGTTGAGCAGATCGGCGAGGTCGGCGGGACGAACGGGGAACGTGCTCAGACTCACGCCGTCGGCGTTGAGCGCCGCGAGCACCTCCCCGCGCACCCAGTTGGCCGCCGTTTTCGGGTCGCCATGCGCCCGCGCGGTCTGCTCGTAGTAGTCGGCGAGCTTGATCGAGGCAGTCAGCACCTCGGTGTCGCTGGGCGAGAGCGCATACTCGCGCGCGAAGCGCGCGCGGCGCGCCGCCGGGAGCTCTGGCAGTGACCGCCGCTGCTCGTCGATCCACGGCTTCGAGAGGACCAGCGGCGGAAGATCGGGCTCGGGAAAGTAGCGGTAGTCGTGGCTTCCCTCCTTCGCGCGCACCGGGCGCACAACGCCGCGGGCGCCATCCCACAGCATCGTCTGCTGCTCGACGCGACCGCCGCTCTCGAGAATTCTCACCTGCCGCGCGAACTCGGCCTCGAGCGCACGCTCGACCCCCGAGAACGAGTTCATGTTCTTGACTTCGGTCTTCGTGCCGAGCTCGGTCTCGCCGCGGAGACGCGACGAGATGTTGGCGTCGACGCGAAGGCTCCCCTCCTCCATGTTGACGTCGCTGATCTCCGCGAACTCGAGGATCCCCTTGAGCGCGCGCAGATACGCGCCTGCCTCCTGTGATGAGCGCATGTCCGGCTCGCTCACGATCTCGACGAGCGGGACACCGGCACGGTTGAGATCGATCGCCGTCGCGCCCGGGTACCGGTCATGAATCGACTTTCCCGCGTCCTCCTCCAGGTGCAGCCGCGTGATGCCAACCGTAATGGGTGCACCCTTGGCGTTCTCTCCGATCTTGAGCGTTCCGTTCCCGGCGAGGGGGCGGTCGTATTGCGAGATCTGGTACCCTCTCGGCAAATCGGGATAGAAGTAGTTCTTCCGCGCGAAGATCGAGATCGGATTCACCGTGCAATTCAAGGCGTGCGCGGCCCGAACCGCCAGGCGCACCGCCTCGGCGTTCAGCACGGGGAGGCTTCCCGGCAGCGCCAGGCACACGGGACAGGTGTTGACGTTAGGCGCGGCTCCGTAGCGCGTGGAGCAGGCGCAGAACGCCTTCGAGCGCGTCTGGAGCTGGACGTGCACCTCGAGGCCGACGACCATCTCGAAGCGATCGCTCACCGATGCGCCTCCGCGCCAAGCGCGCGCTCGAGAGCGAAGGCCCCACGGAACATCCCCATCTCATCGAAGTGGGCGGCGAGGAACTGCCCGCCGACTGGGAGTCCATCGACGCGCCCAACCGGCACCGACATCCCCGGAATGCCGGCGAGGTTTGCCGTCACGGTGAAGATGTCGCTGAGGTACATCTCGTAGGGATCCGCCTTCGCCCCATGATGGAATGCGACGCTGGGCGCGGTGGGCGTGAAGATGAGATCGACGCCCGACGCGAAGGTGCGGCGGAACTCGTCCGCGATCATGGAGCGAACTTCCTGTGCTTTCCTGTAATACGCGTCGTAATAGCCGGCGCTCAGGACGTACGTACCGAGCAGAATGCGCCGCGTGACCTCCGGACCGAAGCCGGCCGAGCGTGTGCGCTCGTACATCTCGCGGAGCCCGTTGCCGCGCACTCGAACGCCGTAGCGAACACCGTCGAAGCGTGCCAGGTTCGAGGATGCTTCCGCGGGCGCGATGACGTAGTAGACAGGAATCGCGAGCTCCGTGGATGGCAGCGAGATCTCGCGAACACGAGCGCCCTGTGCTCGAAGCCGCTCCAACGCACGGTCGCACAGGGCAGTAATGCGCGGATCGAGCGTCGATGGGAAGTATTCCTTCGGACGCCCGATCACGAGCCCCTCGACGCCGCGCTCGTCCGCATCGCGATACGGCGGCACGGGAGTGTCGGCGCTCGTGGCATCGAGCGGATCGTGTCCCGCGATCACCTCCATCACGGTTGCCGCGTCATGGACGGTCTTCCCGAAGGCGCCGATCTGATCGAGCGAGGATGCGAACGCGACGAGGCCGCTGCGGCTCACGCGCCCGTACGTTGGCTTCACGCCGACGACGCCGCAAAAGGCTGCCGGCTGACGCACGGAGCCACCCGTCTCCGATCCGAGCGCGAAGCGGACGATGTCGGCGGCGACGGCGCCCGCCGATCCGCCTGACGAGCCGCCGGGCACGCGCGTGGGGTCGAGCGGATGCTTTGCCGGACCGAACGCGCTGTACTCGTTGGATGAGCCCATCGCGAACTCATCGCAGTTCGTCTTCGCGATGAGGATCGCACCGGCTTTGCGGAGCCGCGTGACCACGGTCGCCTCGAAGGGGCTCACGTAATTCTCGAGGAGGCGGGAGCCGCACGTCGTCCGAAGCTCGGTCGTGGCGATGTTGTCCTTCGCGACGTACGGAATCCCTGCCAACACGCCGCCTTCGCGGCCGGCGTCGATGTCCCGCTGGCAGGCGCGCGCGGCATCCGCGGCGGCAGGGCGGTCGGTCCAGAGAATCAGGTTGAGACCGCCGGCGCCGGCGCCGACGTCCTCCATCCGCCCGAACGCGTTCGCGACGGCATCGATCGCGGACGGGAGCGCATCGCGCGGGTCACGCGGCGCGATCATTCCACCGTCTCGGGGGCATCCTCATGGGTCGACAGGCGAGGAACGATGAGAAAGCCGTCCCGCGTCTCCGGCGCGAACGCCTCACGACCATGCGCCATTGGGTACGGCATTCCGCCATCGACCCGGAGCGGCATCCCGGCATCGCCGACCGCCTCGGCGGGCGTGACACCCGCCGTGTCCACGCGCTGAAGCACGTCCATGTGGTCGAGGATGCCGTTGAGCTCCTTCACCAGCGTCGGTATGGCGGCCTCGTCGAGGGCCAGGCGGGCGAGCGCGGCCACGTGCAGCAGATCTTCGCGGGTAACGGGCATCAGTCGTCCTCGCGCTCGAGTCCCGCATACGCGACGACGAGCCGTTTGCGTCCAATCGTCTCGTCATCGAAGTCGATGGTGACCTTCGTGTCCCGACCGACGCCGGCCAGCTCCGCGATCGTCCCGCTTCCGAAGCGTGCGTGACGAACGCGAGCTCCCTTCACGAAGCGCGGCGCCACCTGCGAAGCGGAGACGTCGACGTCGTCCATCGGCGCCCGGCGCACCGGCGTCCCCGGCCGGCGCATCGACGGCGTCGCGGGCAGAGCGGATCGTCCGGTGGCGCGAAGCCGGATCGTCAGGCGCTCCTCCAGCATCTCACGCGGGATGGGCGTGAGAAAGCTCGACGGAAGCGACGGCAGCATCTCCCCGTTCCGCCGACGGCTGCGGGCGTGCACGAGGTACAGCTTTCGCTCGGCGCGCGTGATGCCGACGTAGAAGAGCCGCCGCTCCTCCTCGAGCAGGTGTGGCTCGTCGTGCGCGCGTGAGAGCGGAAACAGCCCCTCCTCGAGGCCGGAGATGAACACGACCGGGAACTCCAGCCCCTTCGCGTTGTGCAGCGTCATCATCCACACCGCATCGGCGGACTCGTCATCGCGATCCACGTCGGTAATCAGTGAGGCACGCTGGAGGAAATGATCGAGGGGTGTGAGTCCGAGCTCTCCGCCCTCGTCGGCAACGAGCTCCGCTGCGCCGGCAACGAGCTCACGGACGTTCTCGAGCCGCTCCGCACCTTCCGGACCCTCGCTGCGCAGGTGATCTGCATAGCGTATCTCCTCGATGAGCTCACGCAGCACTTCATCGACGCTCGCTTCCTGCGCGCGCGCCCGGTAGCGATCGATCAACGCCGCGAACTCGTGGAGCGCCTGACGAGTGCCCGGACGCAGCTCTCCGAGCAGATCGTCGCGCCGCGCGGTCTCGAGCCGTGTCAGGTCCGCCCTGCGCGCGACGCCGAGCAGCGTGTCCAGCGTCGCCTCGCCCAGCCCGCGTCGGGGAACGGCGACCGCGCGCGCGAAGGCTTCGTCGTCGGCAGGGTTCGCGATCAGCTTGAGATACGCCATGAGATCGCGGATCTCGCGCCGGTCGTAGAACCGCACCGCGCCAATGATGCGATATGGAACGCCACGCCGGCGCAGCGCGTCTTCGAGGGCGCGGCTTTGTGCGTTGGTCCGATACAGGATCGCAACGTCGCGACACGTGAGGTCGGGCTCGACGGCCAGGCGCGCCTCGATCTCTTCGGCGATCCATTCCGCCTCGTCGCGCTCGTCGAGCGCTCCCACCGTGGCGACGCGTTCGCCGCCAGTGCGCGTGGGCCGCAGCGTCTTCCCCCGCCGCGCCTGGTTGCCGGCGATCACGACGTTCGCAACGGCCAGGATCGGCGGCATCGATCGATAGTTTTCTTCGAGCCGAACGACGCGGGCATTGGGGAAGTCTTTCTCGAAGTCGAGAATGTTCCGGATGTCGGCGCCGCGCCACCCGTAGATCGACTGATCGTCATCGCCGACGACGCAGACGTTCCCGTGCTCGCCGGCGAGCAGCGTCACGAACTGATACTGGGCGCGGTTCGTATCCTGATATTCGTCGACGAGCACGAACTGGAAGCGCTCGCGGTAGGCCGCGAGCCGAGTGGGATTCTCGCGGAGCACGCGCACCGGCAGCACGAGGAGATCGTCGAAGTCGACCGCGTTCGATTCTCGGAGCGTGCGCTCGAGCTCGTGATAGACGGCCGCGGCAGCCTTCGAGAGCGGGTCCATCGCCAGTCGCTCGTATTCCGCCGGGAGCACGAGCGCGTTCTTCGCGTCGGAGATCGCGGCGCGCAGCGCACGCGCCGGCCACTGCTTCGGCGAAATCTTCTGCCGCTCCATGATCCGCCGGATCACGCCGAGAGAATCGTCTTCATCGTAGATCGTGAAGCCGGCCGTCCGACCCACGAGTGGGCCTTCACGGCGCAGCATCCGCGCGCCGATCGCGTGGAACGTCCCGGCCCACATCCCCGCCGGCGCTTCGCCGAGCAGGCGCGCCACGCGCGAACGCATCTCGCCGGCAGCCTTGTTCGTGAACGTGACGGCGAGGATATGCTCGGCTGCGACCCCATGGTGCTCGATGAGGCGCGCGATGCGCGCGGTGAGCACACGGGTCTTCCCCGAACCCGCGCCTGCCAGTACGAGAAGGGGTCCTTCGAAGTGCTCGACGGCCTCTCGCTGCGCCGGGTTGAGTGGAAGACGCGTGTCCTGCGGTGTAGCGATCGAAGTCATCCGGGAAGTATAACGTCGAATGTCGCGCCGACACTGGATGGTGACAGCTCCAGCCGGCCGCCGTGCGCCTCCTCGATGATTCGCCGCGCAAGCGAGAGTCCAATGCCCCACCCGGACTCTTTGGTGGAGAACCCCGGCTCGAACACGCGCGCGCGCAGGTCGCGTGGAATACCGGGTCCGTCGTCCGCCACTCGCACACGGACCTCGTCATCCGCGGTGCGCATGGCCGACAGCTCGACCGTCCCTCCCCGCCCCGCCAGCGCGTCGAGCGCGTTCTTCGTGATCGCTTCGAGCGCCCACTCGAGGAGGACCGCATCTCCCTTCACCACGAGTGGGCCCTGCCCGAGAACGAGCTTGACGTCGACCGTGTGCGCGAGCGTCGGCACGCGCGCCTGAAAGTATTTAGCAACGCGCTCGGCAAGCTCGGCCACGTCGACCGGAGTCTCGCGCGCGGGACGACCGATGCGCTCGAACCGGTGCGCGATCCGCTCGAGGCGATCGAGATCGCCGCGCATGTAGTCGAGAGCCCGGGCAGCAGTGGGATCGGCGGCGGCTCGATCGGCGAGCAGCTCGATCCACCCCGCCAGGCTCGAGAGCGGAGTCGCAAGCTGGTGCGCCGACTCGCGGGCCATGCCCGCCCACACCCGCTCGCGATCCGCGCGTCCGCGTGTGCGCAACACGTAGACGCCTGCGAGGAAGACGAACGCGACGAGGAGCGCCTGAAGCGCCGGGATGAACCGAAGGCTCTTCACCAGTGGCGAATCGCCGAAGTGGATCGTGCCGATGGCCGGCTCGACGATCGGCGGATTCTCGCGATCGAGCGCGGCGATGTGCTCCCGCACGCGTGGGTCGTCGACCGATCGCGTTTCGAAGGGAAGGTTGATCGCCCAGACCGGACGACCGCGCTGGTCGGTGATGATGACGGGGACGCCGAGCTCGCGCACCGAGCTCGCGAGATCGAGGAGCGCGGCGTTCGCGGCGTCAGGACTTGGGTCGGCGAGCGCGGTCAGGATGCGCGCATGCATGAGGCTCGAGCGTGATGCGTCGCGCCGGAGCTCCATGACGACACGCTGCGAAAACACGATGTAGGAGCCGAGCAGCAGCGCCAGCAGGATTCCGAGGATGACCACGGGCGCGCCGCGACGCATGCTCGGTCAGGCGAGGACGTCCGCTCCGAGATACGAACGGAGGGCGTCGGGAACGATGACGGAGCCGTCAGGTCGTTGATGGTGCTCGAGAAGCGCCGCGATCGTTCGCGGAAAGGCAAGCGCGGATCCATTGAGGGTATGGACGAAGCGCGGCTTCTCGCCGCGCGCTCCACGGAAGCGGATGTTGCCGCGCCGCGCCTGAAAGTCGGTGAACGTGCTGCACGAGGACACCTCGAGCCAGGCGCCGACACCGGGCGCCCAGACCTCGAGGTCGTACGTTTTCGCACTCGCGAAGCCGGTGTCGCCAGCAGCCAGGAGCTTCACGCGATACGGAAGCTCCAGCATGCGCAGGATCGTCTCGGCGTGCGACGTGAGCTGCTCGTGCTGTGCGGCGGCGTCTTCCGGCGTCGTGAGGCGCACGAGCTCGACCTTGTCGAACTGGTGGACGCGGAGGAGGCCGCGCGTGTCCTTTCCGTGTGCCCCAGCCTCGCGCCGAAAGCACGGGGTGTAGCACACGTACGCCTTCGGCAGCTCCGCGCCATCGAGGATCTCGTCACGGTGGAGGCTCGTCACCGGCACTTCGGCCGTGGGGACGAGGAAGAGATCGTCCTCGCGGATGACGTACATGTCCTCCTCGAACTTGGGAAGCTGCCCGGTGGTGGTCGCCGTGGTGCGGTTGACGACGAATGGAACCCAGACCTCCTCATACCCATGATCCCGGGCGTGGACATCGATCATCATCGAGATGAGCGCCCGGGCGAGCCGCGCCCCGCGTCCGCGAAAGACGATGAAGCCCGAGCCGGCGATCTTGGCGCCCCTCGTTAGGTCGAGGATGCCGAGCGCCGCGCCCAGGTCCCAGTGCGGGCGAAGTCCGCTCCTCTCGCGCGGCGTTCCCCACGCGCGAAGGAGCGTCCCGTGCTCTTCCCCACCCTCCGGGACGTCCTCGAGCGGCGTGTTCGGGATCTCGAACAGGGTCGTCTCGAGCTGCTTCTCCGCGTCGGCGAGCTCGGCTTCGAGTCGCGAGATCTCGAGGCCAAGCGCACGCGTCTCCTCGATGAGATCGTCGGCGCTCTCCCCCGCCTTCTTGCGACGAGCCACTTCCTGGCTCGCGGCGTTGCGCGCCGCCTTTCGCTCCTCGACCGCCTGAATCAGCGTCCGGCGGTCAGCGTCGAGCGCAACCGCGCGGTCGACGAGCGGGCCAAGGGTGTCCAGCTTGCCGCGGCGGTGCAGGCCGTCGCGCAGCGCGGCGACACCCTCACGCAACGCCCGGAGGTCGTGCACGTCAGAACTCCGGCAGTCCGTCCGCGAACGAGCGGAAGCCGCAGTTGGGATTGGTGCGAATGCGAAAGCGCGCAGTGCGATGTCCGCTCGACGAGCCGAGCTCCAGCAGCTGGAGCTTCGCGAAGAAGAAGTCGCGTCCCGGAATGTTGCCGGCGCACGCGTTCCGCGCGCGGACAATGACCGATTCCCCCGGTACGATCGTGACGGCGATGGTGTCCACGTATCCCGAGGTCGGCGCCTCGGTGATGTCCTCGAACGGCGTTGTGGTCTCGAGGATTCCAGTTGGCGGGGCCTGGGCGTCGATGAGCTGGGAGGGATAGAGCGTCACCGCGGCGCCCGAGCTGTCGACCGCGAGATCGTACAACGTGCCGAGATCGCCCACGCGCAACGCACGAAGCCGGAAGAGGTCGAGCGCGGTGGGCGCGCTCAAGGGGCTCCCGCGCAGCGTAAAGACGGTGAGGGTGTCCTCCGCAACGTTCGTCGTGGGGTCGATGCTTCGCGTAATGTCTTCACACGCGGTGACCGCGAGCATCGCGATCGCCAGCGCGATCAACCTGACTGTCATGGAAATGCCCGAGGGTGACGCCACGTGGGGTCGGCGGCGTAGAATACCGCGCGTGCACGGTGAGTTCAAGTGATTCATATCGCTTGACTTCGCCCCTCTCGACGTTATGCTTCGCACCACTTCACCGGGAGTCTCGCCGTGGCCACCATTCGCGACCTCGTCGGCGCACTTCGCGGGCGCGACGGTGTCGACGCCGCTATCGTGCTCGGACGCGACGGCCTCGTTATCGACGGCCAGTCGGTGCCGAACATCGATGTCGAGAGTCTCGCGGCGCTGGTGCCCTCCGTCGTGAGCGCGGCCGACGAGTTCGGCCGCGACAACACGCACGGCAACGTCACGACGGTCATCCTCGAGTACGCTCGCGGCCTCGCCATCATCTCGGTGCTCTCCACGGAGGCGGTCCTCCTCGTCCTCGCGCGCGCCGATGCGAACGTGGGCGCGCTCCTGTTCGAGCTGCGGCGCAACCGCCAGCACATCTCGTCGCTCGTCTGACGAGCGACTCTCGCATCCTCGTCTCAATGGATACGCTCCACGTTCTCGTCGCCGATGACGAGCCGCATATCGGGCGAATCATCAAGATGAAGCTCGAGCAGGGACCCTTTCGCGTGACCCTCGCGTACGACGGCCGCGAGGCGCTCGATGCGCTCGCGCAGCACGACGACTTCGGCCTCGTCCTGCTGGACCTCATGATGCCGGTGATGAGCGGCCTCGATGTGCTGCGGACGATGCGCGCCGATCCGCGATGGCAGAAGCTGCCGTGCATCATCCTCACCGCCGCCGGGCAGGAACAGCAGCATCAGCTCGCGATGGAGCTCGGCGCGAGCGACTTCCTGACGAAGCCGTTCAGCCCCAAGAAGCTGTACGCGCGCGCGGCCGAGCTCGCCGGCGTCGGCGCGGAGAGTAGCGGTAGCGAGCGGTGAACCGCTGGGCGGTGATACTCGCCGGCGGCGTCGGATCCCGCTTCTGGCCGCTCTCCACGCCGCAGCGACCGAAACAGCTCCTCCCGCTGGTCGACGACGCGCCGCTCCTCGTGAACACGCTGCGCCGCCTGGCGCCGGCCGTCCCTCCCGAGCGCACACTCGTGATCACGAATGCGGCGCTCGCCGATTCGGTCCGGGCGATCGCTCCAGCGCTACCGCCTAACAACGTGATCGGTGAGCCGCGCGCCGCCGGCACGGCACCTGCCCTCGCCTGGGCGGCGCTCGAGATCGAGCGGCGTGACGCCGACACCGCAGTCATGCTCTGCGTGCATGCGGACTGGGCAATCGGCGACGACGCCGGATTCCGCGCGACGCTCGAGCGCGCGGCGGCCGTTGCGGAGCGCCATGCTGCGCTCGTCACCGTCGGCGTCGTGCCCGCGCGTCCCGATCCCGGACTCGGCTACCTCCAGCCCGGCGAAGCGGTCGACGGAGCGCGGCGCGTCGCGCGATTCGTGGAGAAGCCCGACCGCTCGACGGCCGAGCGATTGGTCAAGGAGGGATGCCTCTGGAATTCGGGGATCTTCGTGTGGCGCGTACAGGATTTCCTCGAGGAGGTTCACGCGCATACCCCGGAGATCTCCGCGGCACTTGGCGGCACGACCGCGACCGATATTCACCGCTTCTTCGAGGCGGTGCGCCCGATCACCGTCGATCAGGGCGTGATGGAGCGAAGCGCACGGGTCCTGATGCTTCCGGGTGACTTTGGCTGGGACGACGTCGGGACCTGGGCGGCGCTGCATCGCGTGCGGGAGCATGACGCAGGCGGCAATGCGCTCGCCGGGCGCGCTCACGCAATCGATGCGAACGGCAACGTGGTGCACGCCGAGAGCGGAACGGTCGTCCTCTACGGGGTCCGCGATCTGGTCGTGGTGACTCGCCCCGGGTTGACGCTCGTGACGACGCGCGATCGGGCTACCGACCTCAAGAGCCTGCTCGACCGGCTGCCGCCTAACGTGCGAGAGGTCGAGTGAACGGAGTGTACCTGTACGACGACGCCCGCGCGCGCGCGTTCGAGCCTTTCGCCCTCACTCGTCCCGTGAGCGCGCTGCGCGTTGGCGCACTGCTGGTGCGCGACCGGTGGGCACGCGCGCTCGGGAGTGCGCCAGCGGGGGCGATCGTCGCGCCCCACGTCGAGGATTTCGAGGAGGCGGATGCTCCGCCGTGCGCCAGAGCCATACCCGCGGGGTCGATCATCGCGAATGCCCGGTGCGCCATCGCCGCGACTGCGGCCGAGGGCGAAGCCGATGTGTGGATGTGCGGCGGGCGCGCGGCGGCAGTGCGTCTCTCACGTGATGTGCCGGCATCGACCTTCGCCGACGGCCGCATTGCCCTCGACGAGCTTGCGCGCGAGGGCGGGCGCGTGGCGACGATCGAGGGACGGTGGGTCGATGAGGTCTGGCAGCTCGTGACCGACCTCCTGACTCAGCTGCGCGCCGACATCACCGCCATTGGTCCCTCGCTCTCCTGCGAGACCCCGCCGCACGTATCGGTCATTGGCCAGCATCCGCTGTTCATCGAGCGTGGCGCGACGGTCGAGCCGTACGTCGTCATGGACGTCGGCGCGGGACCCATCCTCATCCAGCGTGAGGCGGTGGTTCGTGCCTTCACGCGCATCGTCGGGCCGTGCGCCGTCGCGCCGCGCGCCATGATCCTCGGCGATCGCGTGCACGGGTGCTCGATTGGCGAGAGCAGCACTATCCGGGGTGAGATCAGCGAGACGGTTGTCCTCGGTCAGGTCAACAAGGTGCACGATGGATTCGTCGGCCATTCCTATCTCGGGCGGTGGGTGAACATTGGCGCCGGGACGATCACGAGCAATCTCAAGAACACCTACGGCAACGTGATGCTGTGGACGCCGCAGGGACTGCGGGACACGGGCGCGCAAAAGATCGGCACGCTGTTCGGGGACCACGTCAAGACGGGGATCGGCTTGCACCTCACGACGGGATCGGTGATCGGCGCCGGATCGAACCTCTACGGTTCGAGCATGCCGCCCAAGTACGTTCCGCCGTTCTCGTGGGGTGAGGCCGGTTCGCTCGGATCGTATCGTCTCGATAAGTTTCTCGATGTCACCAGTCGTGCCATGGCGCGGCGGCAAGTGACGCTCAGCGAGCAGTGTCGCCGCCAACTGACGCGTGCGTTCGAGCGCGCGCAGCAGGCGATGGAATGAGAGTCTGGGTGTTAGGAAGTGGGAGCCGCGGGAACGCGGTGTTGCTGGAGCACCAGGGATCGCGCGTGCTCGTCGACGCCGGGTTCCATTCGAAGGCGCTCGAGCAGCGGCTGGCCGCGATCGATGTGCCCTGCGAGTCGATCGAGGCGCTCGTGGTCACGCACGAACATCACGATCACGTGCGCGGGGCGTGCGCGGCCGCGCGTGCGTGGGGGTGGGCGCTCCATGCCTCGTGCGGGACGGTCGACGCGTATCCCTCCCTGCGCGATGCCGACGTGCGCTCCTTCGACGCCGGGGCGACGCTTCGCTTTTCCAGCATGGAGCTGCAATCGATCTCGGTGCCGCACGACGCGGAGGAGCCGGTCGCCATCATCGCGACCGACGCCGCCGGCGGGCGCGTGGGCATCGTGTACGATCTCGGCTACGCGAACGCGGCGCTTCGCCGCGCGCTCGGCGACCTCGACGTGCTCATTCTCGAAGCGAATCACGACGATGGGATGCTGCGCGCGGGACCATACCCACCGTCGGTCCGGGAGCGCATCGCCAGCCGCCGCGGCCATCTCAGCAACCGCGCGGCGGCCGAAGTGGCGCGCGAGGTCGCCCACCCGGCGCTCGCGCACGTGGTGCTCGCGCACCTCAGCGATCAATGCAACGAGCCGGCCCTGGCGCGGAGCGCGGTAACCAAGGGGCTCGCGCCCACGCGCTTCACCGGGGCGGTGCACGCGGCGCCGCAAGATGCGGTGGTCGGCCCGTTTGGGCCCAAGGTACGGCGAGGGCGCGTCGAGCAGCTGAGGTTAGAACTCTAGATTTCGGATTGCGGATTGCGGATGGAAACGCAGAACCCCCGGGAGATTTCTCCCCGGGGGTTCTGCTCTTCATCCGCAATCCGCAAACGCGATCTTAGTACATCCCTCCCATGCCGCCACCCGGCGCGGCGGGGGCGGGCCTGTCCTCCTTCTTCTCGACCACGATCGCTTCCGTGGTGAGGAGCAGCCCGGCGATCGACGCAGCGTTCTGGAGCGCGGTGCGCGTCACCTTCGTCGGATCGATGACACCGGCCTGGACCAGATCCTCGTATGCATCGGTGAGCGCGTTGTAGCCGAAGTTCGACTCCTTCGCGCCGCGGACCTTCTCGACGATGATCGAGCCCTCGCCACCCGCGTTCTGCACGATCATGCGCATGGGCTCCTCGATCGCGCGACGCACGATCTCGACACCGATCTGCTCATCGCTGTCTTCGAACTTGAGGCCCTTGAGCGCCTTCTGGGCGCGAATGAAGGCGACGCCGCCGCCGGCGACGATGCCCTCCTCGACCGCCGCGCGCGTGGCGTGCAGCGCGTCCTCGACGCGAGCCTTCTTCTCCTTCATCTCCGACTCGGTCGCAGCGCCGACGTTGATCACCGCCACGCCGCCCGCGAGCTTCGCGAGACGCTCCTGGAGCTTCTCCTTGTCGTAGTCGGACGTCGACTTGTCGATCGCGCTCTTGATCTCCTTCACGCGGCCCTGGATCTTGTCGTCCTCGCCATTGCCGTCGATGAGCGTCGTGTTGTCCTTGTCGATCACGATCCGCTTCGCGCGGCCGAGATCCGAGACCACGGCGTTCTCCAGCTTGAAGCCGACTTCCTCGGAGATCACCTGACCGCCGGTGAGCACCGCGATGTCCTGGAGCATCGCCTTGCGACGATCGCCGAAGCCAGGCGCCTTCACGGAGCAGATGCGGAGCGTGCCGCGCAGCTTGTTGACGACCAGCGTCGCCAGCGCCTCACCCTCGACATCCTCGGCGATGATGAGCATCGGCTTGCCCATCTGTGCGACCTTCTCGAGGATCGGGAGCAGGTCTTTCATCGACGAGATCTTCTTGTCGTGGATGAGGACGTACGCGTCCTCGAGCACCGCTTCCATCTTCTCCGGATCGGTGACGAAGTACGGCGAGAGGTAGCCGCGGTCGAACTGCATCCCGTCGACCGTCTCGAGCGTCGTCTCGAGGCCCTTGGCCTCCTCGACGGTGATCACGCCGTCCTTGCCGACCTTCTCCATCGCCTCGGCGATGAGCTCGCCGATCTCCTTGTCGTTGTTCGCCGAGATGCTCGCAACCTGAGCGATTTCCTTTCGCCCCGCGGTGGGCACGGAGATCTTCTTGAGCTCCTCGACGACCGCGCCGACGGCCTTGTCGATGCCGCGCTTGAGCGCCATCGGGTTGACACCGGCGGTGACGTTCTTGAGGCCCTCCCGGAAGATCGCCTGCGCGAGTACCGTCGCGGTGGTGGTGCCGTCGCCGGCGAGATCAGAGGTCTTGGTCGCGACTTCCTTCACCATCTGTGCGCCCATGTTCTCGAGCGGATCCGCGAGCTCGATCTCCTTCGCGACCGTCACGCCGTCCTTGGTGACGGTGGGAGCACCGAACTTCTTGTCGAGGACGACGTTCCGTCCCTTGGGGCCGAGCGTGACCTTCACCGCGTCGGCGAGCTGGTCGACGCCGCGCTTGAGCGCCGCGCGCGCATCGACGTTGAAATGGAGTTCCTTGGCAGCCATGTCTGAGTCCTCAGTAGTGTCTGGAAGTATTGCTCTGCACGGCAGAGATGTCAGATGTCATGAATTCCGATGTCAGGATGCAGCCTCGTGCTGAATCTCAGCCGACGATCGCGAGGATGTCCGACTCCCTCAGGATCAGATACGTGTCGCCGTCGAGCGTGACTTCGGTGCCGCTGTACTTTCCGTAGAGGATCTTGTCGCCGACCTTCACTTCCATCGGCACGCGCTTGTCCTTCTCGTAGCGGCCGGGGCCGGCAGCGATGACTTCGCCCTGCTGAGGCTTCTCCTTGGCGGTATCGGGGATGTACAGACCGCCGCGCATCTGCTCGGTCTCTTCGAGCGGCTTGACGACGACGCGGTCCGCCAGCGGGTTGACCTTGACGCTGCTCTTGGTGGCCATGACTTGCGCCCCTCCGGTCTAGGGTTCAGGTGAGCCAATTGGTCTGGGGATTAGCACTCATTTTCTGAGAGTGCTAACATAGCCGAACTTACGAACCCACCGACCCGCCGTCAAGGGGTCACGCAACACGCGAGATCGATAGTGTAAAACTTTGTGTCGGAAGCGTTTGCGGCGACGACTCGAAGGCCAAAGAAAGGCTGCCCGAGGGGACTACCGCCTTCCCCGCCCGCGCGCCCGTGGCTGCCGTCTCGCACCCTTGCCCGCAGGTCCGTTCAGAATCTCGAATCCCATCCGAAGACCGTGCAGCGTGAGGTGCGGATTGACCTCCTCGATCTCACGGCAGAGCGGCGTCAGCAGCTCCGCGAACCCTCCCGTCGCCACGACCTTCGGCGTCGCCCGCGTCGGCCACTCGCGCTTGATCCGCCTCACGAGACCGTCGATCGACTCGGCGGCGCCGAACAGGACGCCGGCCCGGATGCACTCCTCGGTGCGCTTCCCGATCGTGCGCGCCGGCGGCACCAGCTCGGTCGCCGGGAGCTTCGACGTGCGGCGTACCAACGTATCGGCCGAGGTGGTCACGCCGGGGGCAATGACACCACCGAGGAAGACCCCGTCCGCGGTGATGCAGTCGTAGGTCGTGGCGGTACCGAGGTCGACGACGATGCAGTCACTGGCGTACATCCGGCTTGCCGCCAGCGTATTCACGATGCGATCGGCCCCCACGGTCAGCGGCTCCTCCACATCGAGCGAGATCGGCAGCGCGCTCTTCGCATCCACCTGCGTCACCGACGCTTCGAGCCAGCGCTCGCACGCCTCGGCGAGCGGCGCGGTCACCGCAGGGACGACCGACCCGATCGCGGCCCCGACGAGCGACGCCGGGGAGAGATCGGCCGACCGGACGAGAGTCGTGACCAGAACGCCGTACTCATCGGCGGTGCGGACGAGACCGCTCGTTATGCGCCAGTGCGCGCGCAGCCGCTCACCCTCGAAGACTCCGATGGTCGTCTCGGTGTTCCCCACATCGAATACGATGATCACGCTTCCTCCTCGAGTACGAGCGATCCGGAGCGCGCGAACGCCCTTTCCCCGCCGCTCTCCACGATCAACGACCCATCTGCGGCGAGCCCTTGAATGCGTCCGGCAATCGGCTGGCTGCACCTGCGCCCCGCCGCGTGGTCCCGCTCAGACCACCGCGCGAGCTCGGCCTCGCTCAGGCGGCCGCGCGCGCGGACAGCGGCGCGCAACGCGGGCAGCAGCTCAGCAAGCACGTCGAGACGCCGTGTGCCTGGTCGCAGACCGGCGCCCTCCTCTCCATCGGGCACGCGCACGTTCGCGCCCATCCCGATCGCCACCCAATCGACCTGGTTCTGTCGCCAGCGCGTTTCGACGAGGATGCCGGCCAGCTTCCCCGCCCGGACGAGCAGATCGTTCGGCCACTTGAGCTGCACGGGCTCGTCCACGTAGCGCTCGAGCACGGGCGCCGCCTTGAGACCAAGGCGAATCGTGAGCACGGCGAGCGCATCCGGATCGTTAGGCCGCTCGATGAGCGTCATCCAGATACCGGCGCCCGGCCGGGAACGCCATCGCGTTCCCCCGCGCCCCCGCCCGGCCATTTGCTCATCGGCCACCACGACCGTCCCGGCAGGCGCACCCTCGGCCGCGACCTGATGGGCGACATCCATCGTCGAGGGAACCGACGCGAACAGCTCGAGACGCGGCACATCGAGGAGCCCTCGCAGTGTCTCGGCGTCCTCGCCGTCCCAGGACGTCGCGTGCACGGTGGTCACGACCTCGCGGCGACCAAGGCGAGCACGCTGACCCCAAGCAGAATTCGGTAGATCGCGAACACACCGAACCCGTGACGCGCGACATATCGCAGCAGAACGCTGATCGCGAGCCAGCCACTCAGCGCCGATGCGACGACACCCGCGGCGATCGGCGCGCCGAGCCCGCCTTGGGCGAGCGCTTTGGGGACCTCGTACACGGCCGCGACAGCCGTGATCGGCATGCTCATGAGAAACGCGAAGACCGCTGTGCTCTCGCGATGGAATCGCATCCCGCGGCCGGCGGTCATCGTCGCTCCGGAACGCGATACACCGGGCACGAGCGCAAACACCTGGGCGAGACCAAACAACAGCGCGTGCGTCCAGCGCATTTCCGCGAGCGTTACCTCATGCCGCGAGTATCGGTCGACCGCCCAGAGGATGACGCCCATGATGATCAGCGTGGTCGCGATCAGCGCCGGTGAGCGGAACACGGTCTCGGCATATTCTGCGAGGAGGAGGCCCCCGATGCCGCCGGGAATCGTCGCAATGATCAGGAAGATGACACGACGCTCCTCCTCGGTCTGCGCGCGGCGCGTCACGACGAGACGCCGCGCTGCCCGGATGAGCGCGATCCACTGATCGCGAAAGAACCAGAGCACGGCGGCGAGCGTGCCGACGTGCAGCGCAACGTCGAAGGCGAGTCCCGGGGTGTCCCATCCGAAGATCCACGGTGTGAGCGCGAGGTGTGCGGAGCTGCTGATGGGAAGGAACTCCGCGAGGCCCTGGAGCACGCCAAGGACGATCGCCTGCAGTATGCTCACGACGCGTCTCCCATCGGGACATGATCGAGGTCAGCGGCCGCTGACGATGAGCGCCGCGATCGCGAGCGCCATGGCAGCCTTGAGGAGCCGTGCGCTCCCGTCGCGCGAGAGGTAGAGCCGTCGCGTGGCGAGAGCGGCGAGAAAGATGGTCGGAAGAAGCAGCGCGGCGAAGAGGGGGTACGCAAGTGCGATCAAGGCTACCGCCAGCCCGTACGCGGCGACCCCGGCGAGCACGGCGATCCGTGCCGTGCGGACTCCGCGCGTCACCGGCAGCGTGCGACGCGCCGCCGCATCGCCGGCCGCGTCGTCGACGTCCTTCGCGACCTCCCGGGCGAAGTGAAGGGGCGCAGCCATCATCAGGAGCAATGCTCCGGCGCGCGGGTTTCCCACGACCCATCCGCCGTACAGAAAAGGCAGGGACCCGAGCGCTGCGACCACGAGGTTGCCGGGCAGGCCTCGCCGCTTGAAGTGCGTGCTATACGTCCACATGAGCGCGACGACCGGCAGCGTGACGAACGCGAGCCATCGGTCGACGAAGGCGAGGAGTCCCACGCCGATGACGGTCGACGCGATGGCGAATCGCCGCGCGGGTGCGCGGCCGACTGCACCCGAAGGGAGCGCGCGGTGAGGGTGCGCCACGCGATCGATCTCGATGTCGTGAATGTCGTTGACGGTGTTCGCGACGGCCGTGAAGGCGACCGCGGCCAGCGCGACGAGCACGACGCGCGCGTCGACGCGTCCGCCGCTCCACCACGCTCCCGCCAGCACGCCGGCGGCGGCGAGCAGTGCATTTCGCCACCGAACGAGCGACAGCCACGCGTCAGCCGAGGACACGCGTGTAGAAGTCCTCGTAGCGAGTGACGACGTCCTGCTGCGAGAAGCGTTCGCGTGCGTCGGCCGCTGCCGCATCGCTCATCTCGCGCCAGCGCTCGTCCGACGAGAGAATCTCCACCGCCGCCGCAGACATCGCCTCGACGTCGCCGACGTCGCGGAGCGCACCCGTCACGCCGTCCTTGACGACCTCGGGCAACCCGCCGGCGCGCGTCCCGATGACGGGCACGCCGCAGGCGAGCGCTTCCAACGCGCTCAGCCCGAACGACTCGCGCTCGGTGGGAAGCAGAAACAGATCCGCCCCGGCCAGGAGCGGGGCGATCGCATCGAGGCGGCCGAGGAAGACGGTCTGGTCGGACACGCCCAACGACTCCGCTTCCTTCTCTGCGGCGACGCGATCCGGGCCGTCGCCGACCATGACGAGGACGCTCGGCATCGCGCGCGCCACGTGCGCGAAGATGCGCACCACATCGCGCACGCGCTTCACCGGACGAAAGTTGGAGATGTGCATCAGGACCTTTCGTCCCGGCGGGACCTGGTCGCGCACGGTCGCCGTGTATCGGCTGCGGTCGTACACCTCGGGATCGATGAAGTTGTGGATGAGCTCGACGGCGCAGCTCGTGCATCCGAACGCGTTGAACGTCTCCCGGCGCAGATACTCCGAGACGGCGGTCAATGCGTCGGAGCGCTCGATCGAGAACTTCGTGATCGCGTGGAACGACGGATCCTGGCCGACGAGCGTGATGTCCGTCCCATGGAGCGTCGTCGCGATGCGCACCGTTCGTCCGCTATCCTCGAGCATCTCGCGCGCGATCCAGGCACTCGTCGCGTGCGGAATCGCGTAGTGGACGTGCAGGAGATCGAGCCGGTGGGTTCGCACCACCTCGTGCATGCGGACGGCGAGCGCGAGATCGTAGGGTGGATACTCGAACAGCGGGTAACGCCCTACGTCGACCTCGTGAAAGAACACGCGAGGCAGGAATGCCGGCAGGCGGAACGGCTGCTGGTACGTGATGAAGTGTACGAGATGGCCGCGCCGCGCGAGCGCGATCCCGAGCTCGGTCGCCACCGCGCCCGATCCCCCGTAGGTGGGGTAGCAGCTGATTCCGATCCTCACCAGCGCGCCTCCTCCGTCCACCACGCTCGGATCCGCTCGCGCGCATCCGGTTCGTCGGGATCGATGCGCGTCACGGCCCCGGCCGGAAGCTGATGACGGAACCAGGTGCGCTGCCGCTTCGCGTATTGTCGCGTGTCGACGATGATGCGGCCCATCATCGCCTCACGAGTGGTCTTCCCGCGCACGCGCTCCCGCACGGCACGGTAGCCGGTCGCGTTCCAGGCGGCCGCATCCTCGGGGAGATCGCGTGCGAGCTCGCGGACTTCGTCCTCCCACCCTGCCCCGATCATCGCGTTGGCGCGCTCCTCGATGCGTGTGGCGAGCGCTGACCGCGCCGGGGTGAGTACAAGCCAACGCGCGCGAATAGCTGGCGCGCGCGCGCGCTCCCGGTGCCAGTCGCTGATCGGCCGGCCGGTGAGCATCGCGATCTCGATCGCGCGGAGCAGCTGGGTGCGGCCGAGATGGGCGCGCCCCGGATCGAGCTCGGCGCACCAGCGACGCAGGTCGAGTGTCGTCATCGGGGCGAGCTCACGCGCGAGCTCGCGTCGACGCTCGGCGTCGAGCGGTGGCTCCGCGAAGAGCGGCAGCGCCAGCGCGCGAAGGTAGAAGCCGGTTCCACCGACGACGAGCGGGATGCGGCCCGTCTCCTCGGCCTCCCGGATCCATCCCGCCGCATCGTGCGCCCACGCGGCGGCAGAGTAGCGCTCCGTAGGCTCGACGACATCGACTCCTTGGTGCGGAACGCGCGTCTGCTCGGCGCGCGACGGCTTCGCGGTGCCGATGTCAAAGCGATGATAGATCTGACGCGAGTCGGCGCTGACGATCGTCGTCCGCGCGTGCTCGGCGAGCCACATGGCGAGCGCCGATTTGCCGGCGGCGGTTGGGCCGCAGAGGATGCGAAGCTCAGCGTCGGCCAAACCGGCGATCGACCTCGTCCCAGGGCACGTGCACGATCGTCGCGCGACCGTGGACGTCGTGCGCGGGGAGGGCCGTTGCACCGAGCGCAGCGAAGAGCGCTCGCATCTCGCCCGGCGAGAGCGTATCGCCGGCCTTGATCGCCGCCTTGCACGCGACCGTCGCCGCCAGACGCTCGTGGCGCGGCGCCGCACTCGCGAACCGGCTCCCCGCCAGCGCGTCGAGCGTCTCGCGGATGCACCGCTCCGCATCGAACCGCGGGTGCGGCATCGGAACGGCGCGGGTGATGAGCGTGTGCCCACCGAATCCTTCGACCTCGAACCCGAGCGCAGCGAAAAGGTCCTGGTTCTCCTCGAACGCGTCGGCCTCGGCTGGACCGAGGTGCAGCGTCAAGGGAAAAAGGAGGCGTTGCGATGGCGCCTCGCCGCGCTCCAGCGTCCCGAGGAAGCGCTCGAAGAGCACTCGCTCGTGCGCCGAATGCTGATCGATGAGCACGAGACCATCGTCATGCTCGAACATGAGGTAGGTATCGCGCAGCTGGACGAGCCGCGGAACGGGGACGTCCGCCAGCTCGTACGGCGCGCCGACCGCGGTTGCGTGTGCGCCGTCGAGGAGTGGACCGAACGCACCGTCGGAACGGCGAAGTATCTCGGTATCGACGGAGGCTGCGGTGGCAGCACCCGAGGCTCCGCCGAACGCGCTCCACCCGCGGTGGGCGAGAGCGGGGGCGCTCGCCGTCGTCCCGAGCGAGCGGCGAACAGCAGCCTCCACGGCGCGCTCCACGAGCCAGCGATCGCGAAATCGGACCTCGGCTTTCATGGGGTGCACGTTGACGTCGACGAGCTCGGCCGGAATCCTGAGCTCGAGCAGCACCGACGGACGAACACCACTCGGGAGCGTCGACCGATACGCCGCCTCGGCGGCGCGGATAATCCCGTGATCGCGAACGGCCCGGCCATTCACCGAGACGAAGATGCGCCGTGTGGCGGTGCCCGCGTCTCCGGGTCGCTCGGCGAGGCCCGACACGTGGATCGAGCCGCTCACGTCCTCGACGTCGACGAGGGCGTCGGCGAGCGCCCCGCCCCACAGCGCGGCGACGCGCGCGCGCAGCGTCGATGTCGGCGCAACCGCGAGCGCGTGCCGTCCGTCGTGCGTGGCCGTTAGGCGGACGTCGCGTCGCGCGAGCGCGACCGACGTCAGACTGTCCGCGATGGCGCGCCACTCGGAGCGAGGTGACCGCAGAAACTCGATCCGTGACGGCGCATTGAAGAACAGGCGCGAGACGGTCACCGTCGTGCCGCGGCGTCTACTCGTCTCCCCCACTGCGCACTCGCCCCCGCCCTCCGCTCCCACGGTGGTTCCGGCGCCGTCGGCGGCGGCGGTCTCGATCTCGATCGCGCACACCGACGCGATCGCGGCCAGGGCCTCGCCGCGAAAACCGAACGTCGCCACGCCGACGAGGTCGCGGGTGTCGCGGATCTTCGACGTCGCGTGGCGAGCGAGCGCCAGCGCGGCGTCATCGCGCGTCATGCCGCAGCCATCATCGGCGACGCGAATCGAGGTGCGGCCGCCGTCGAGGATGTCGATGGCGACGGAATGCGCGCCGGCATCGAGCGCATTCTCGAGCAGCTCCTTGACGACGGATGCCGGTCGCTCGATGACCTCGCCAGCCGCGATCTGGTCGACGACGTTGGAGGGAAGGACGGCGATGCGCGGCATGCACCAAGCTACGCGCGCTCGGCGCGGCCGGTCAATCGCGCCCGAGCGGCACCAGCACGAGGTGCTCGATCCAGCCATCGCGACCACCGGCGAGGGTCACGCGCGTCCAGTCGCCGCGCCGGTCCACGACTCGCGCAACCTCGCCGACCCGGGCGAGGGCACCGTGCTCGGCCGCGAGCGCCGGAAGCGTCCGCAACGACCCCGTGGCGTCGATGACGACCAGACCGGATCCCGCCAGCACCGAGCGCGTGGTGAACGCGACGGCCGCAAACATCGCCGAGAGCGCGATGCCGCCCAGGGCGAGCGACGCGGTACCGCGCTGTCGCATCCGTATGGCGGCGATGAGCCACGCCAGACACCAGAGCGAGCCGGCGACGATCGCGAGGCCGGCAACGGGGAGCGGCGGGACATCGCCAAGCGACTCGTCGACGGGCAGGATCACCCGAGCGAGCGCATCGCGCGCGTCGCCCGCAAGGGGCTCGAGACGGAGTGCGCGCTGCCAGCCGACGACGGCGTGCGCGGTATCCGCCGCCTGCCAGGACGCGCTGCCGTAGTTCATCCACGCGTCGGGCGCGCGAGGCACGGCCGTCGCGGAAGCAGCGAAGTCGTTCGCCGACGCGGCGTACCGCCCTTGGCGGTATGCCGTGACGCCGGCATCGAAGTGGCGTCGCGCGATCGTCTCATCGGCTTCGGCGGCGAGCGCCGCGTGCGCCGCTGCGACGACGAGCATCGCGACGATCGAGATCGTGATGGCGCCGCGGAGAGAGTCGCGCGTGCGCGCCTCGCGGTCGATCGCCCGGTAGAGACGCCACGCGCGATGCGCGGCGTCCTTGACCGACGCGCGTGCGCCACCAAATGCGGCGAGGTCGAGCTGGCCGAGCAGACTGTCCGCGTCGTGGGCGACGCGCGCCGAGACGCCAGCGCGGCGCGCGGCGCGCTCGAGCCCGCCGTTGGCGGTGAGCGTTGCTGGGCCAACGCTGAGTCGTTCGGCGACCGCGCGGACGAACGCGCGCCGGAGCTCTCCTGGTGTTACGGCGTCGCGCTGACGAGCGAGGGCGCGGAGGTCGCGTGACAGGGGTACCGGACGAGCGCGCACGCGTCGCCGACTCGTCAGGCGCCGGACCGCGGCCGGCACGGGCGCGAGTCCGAGCAGCAGCCAGAACTCGCGACGCTCGTGCGGCGGCACCGGGAGTGCACCGCGATAGTTCGTGCGAATGGCGAGTGGAGGCGCGACCGCGACGCCCGTGTCGGCGCGCGCCAACGCGCCGGGCGCCACGAGCACCGAGTCAGGCTCGGCGACCGCCAGGCGATAGCTCTCCGTCCACGGATCGAAATACCAGTAGCGCACGGTCGGAAGTGTGCGCATTCCTGGCCGCGTGGGTGTGAGCACCCAGTCGAACTCTTTCGCGCCGCGGACCGTGTCACGGTGCGTGCTCACCGTCACGCGCTCGTCGGCGGGGACGATGGTGGCCCACGGCACGCGAAGCGCTGGCCGCGGCAGCAGCTTCACGTTTCCGATTCCTTCCACGCGCACGCGCAGCAGCAGCGGGTCGCCGACACGCGCGTGCGCCGTATCGAGGTCGGCGGCGATGCTCAGCTCACCAACGGCTCCCGAATACTCGGGAGGGCGGCCGGCGACTGGCGGCTCGACGGCGACGACGACGATGCTGTCGCTCCGGGCCTCATAGCTCTCGTCGCGGCTGAAGAAGCTTGGCGTCAGCGGCAGGGCGTACGTGAGGCGCGCCGATGGAATCGTGAATCTGCCAGCGGTGACGGGAAAGATCGCCCGCTGGTATACGAATGCCTCGAACGACTTTCCGCGCGACGAGATCGTGTACGCGGGAAGATCGGATGGCGACTCGTACGCGAGCATGCCCCGCATCTCCGGGGCAAAGAACTCCGGGCGCCGAACCCGGTCCCGCACCGAGCGCGCAAAGAACGCGGCGACCTGGTACGTCGCCTGTTGTCCGACGTATACGGTCTCCGGCTGAACGAGCGCCCGCACCTGCACCGGCGTCGTCGTGTCGAGCACGGCGTCGCGCGTGACCGCGGGAGCGCGCGAGTAGTCGCGGCGCACCGACCGCGGCGCTGCGCTCGCGGCGGGAATCGCCGCGAGCGCGAGGACGGCGAGCAGGACAAGGCGCGTCCGTCTCACCAGTCTTTCCCCCGTGGCGGGATGTCGGGCTGGTTCTTGCGCTGCTTCCGTCCCTGCACTTCCTGCTCGTCGCGCGCGGCGCTGTTCAGAATCTGTTCCGCCTGGCGTTCGGACAGGCTTCCGGACGGGCGCGGCTGCGCGTCCCGCGGCTCCGCTGCCGGCTGCTGCTCGGTGTCTTGCTGCGATTGACCACCGCCGCCTCCCCCACCGCTCGACTGCTGGCGGTGTCGGGAGAGCTCGTAGTTCCACTTTGCGTCCATGTCGTCGGGCCGCGCCCGGAGCGCGCGCTTGTATGCCTCGACCGCCGCAGCGTAGGCCTGCGTGGCGGCTTCGCCGTCGAGCGAGCGCCCGCGCTCGAGAAAGATGAATCCGAGGTTGAACAGGGCCCGGAAGCGCGTCTCAAGGTCGGTCGAAAGGGCGGCACGCTCGAGCGGCTCGACTGCCTCCTCCGCACGGCCTGCCAGGATCAGCGCGGTGCCGTAGTTGTACTGCGTGCGCGGAGACCGGTCGCCGCCCATGATTTCACGACGATACGCCTCGGCCGCTTCTGCATAACGACGCGCGCGGAAAAGCTCGTCGGCCTCGGTATCGGCGGCGCTCGCAACGCGCGGCAGCGCGAGAGCGAGCGCGATGGCGGCCGCCGCAGTGCGCGCGGCCGCTGGCGCGCGGCGACGCGCACCGCGCCGTTCGGCGACGAGCGTATCGGCGAGCAGGCAGAGGAGCGCTGGCAGGAGAAAGAGCTGGAACTGCGGGCGACGCTCGGCGCCCGCGTGGGCCATGCGCCCTTCGCGGCGGAGGGTGGCGAGCGCCCGGCGGACGTTTGCCGCCTTGTCGGTGGCGTTGGAGGCGATGTACACGCCGTTCGCCGCGCGGGCCGCCGCCTGGAGCAGCTCGGGCGTGTGTCGCGACACGACGATCTCTCCGTTCTCGTCTCGCTTCAACGTGGGGCCTCCCGCGCCTCGCTCGGGGATGGTGGCGCCAGCCGTCGTGCCGAATCCGACGGCAACGAGCGTGATACCCGCTTCGGCGGCCCGACGTGCCGCCTCGACGACTTCGCTCTCCGGCTCGAACGCCTCCCCGTCACTCATGATGACGAGTGCGCGGTCGCTTCCGCTACGCGAGGTGAGTAAGAGATCTGTACCTTGTCGAATGGCCCGCGCCAAGGAGCTTCCGGCCTGCCCGACGACGCTCGGGTCGAGGTTGTCGAGGTAGAGCTCGAGGGCGCCCTTGTCGACGGTGAGCGGGGTCAGGATGTAGCTCCGCCCCGCGAACGCGATGAGGCCGAATCGGTCGCCGGGAGACGCCGCGAGGAACCGCCGCGCCTCCTGCTTCATCCGCTCGAGGCGGTCGGGCCGTTCGTCGGTGGCGCGCATGGAGAGCGATGCATCGAGGGCCAGCACGATGTCCGCTCCACCCGCGCGCACCATGGCGCGCTCCGTTCCCCAACGCGGACCGGCGAACGCAATGGCCGAGAACACGGTCGCGAGGGAGAGCAGGATGACGCGCGGCGTCGGCGCCTGCGTCGCCGATTGCGGGATGAGCCGTGAGACGATCCCGGGCTGGCCTAACGCGGCAAGCCGCTTCCGTCGCTTGCGGAACGTTACGACGAGGAGCGCGGCGACGGTGACCGCGAGCACGGGAGCGATGACGAGCGCCCAGGGGACGTCGAAGTACGGGATCATGGCAGCGGACCTCGCCAGGCGAGCAACGCCATTTCGGCGCCGATCGCCAGGAGCGCGAACGCGAGCGGCCAGCGATAGCGCTCCGTGTACTGCGTGTAGGTGCGCGTCGTCACCGGCACCCGCTCGAGACGGTCGATCTGCTCGTAGATGCGCTGGAGCGCGGCGGCATCGCGCGCGCGGAAGTAGCGACCTCCGGTGGAGCGCGCGACCTCGGTGAGGAGCCGCTCATCGATCCGCACGGGCCGGTTCTCGTAGCGGAGACCCGTTAGGCCCCGGCCGACGGGAACCGGCGCGACACCCTCCGTGCCGGCGCCGACGGTGTAGATGCGAATGTCGTAGGCGCCGGCCGCCTGCGCCGCGGTCCGTGGATCGATACTCCCGCGATTGTTCTCGCCATCGGTGAGGAGGATCATCACGCGCGAGCGGCCCGGCGTATCGCGAAGCCGGTTGGCGGCCGTCGCGATCGCCGTCCCGATCGCGGTCCCATCCTCGAGCAGCCCTGCGTGCAGGTGATCGACCGCGGCGAGAATCACCGGGTAATCGAGCGTGAGCGGCACCTGGGTCAGCGCTTCGCCCGCGAACGCGACCAACCCGATGCGATCGCTGCGGCGGCCGTTGATGAACCGCTTCACCACATCCTTCGCCACCTCGAGCCGGTTCTGCGGCTGAAAATCCTCCGCGAGCATCGAGCTCGAGAGGTCGACGACGAGTACGATGTTGATCCCTTCGCTCGTGATCGTCTCGGCCCGCGCTCCGGTGCGCGGTCGTGCGAGCGCGATGACGAGGGCGGCGATCGCGAGTGCGCGAAGCGCCACCAGGAGCCGAGCGATCCCGCGACCGGCGCGAGGCCCCCGCGCGAGCACGTCGGCGCGCGAGAAGACGATGGCGGGCGCGTGGCGACGCCGGCGCCAGAGCCACCAGAGCGGGATCGCCAGGAGCAGCAGGAGCGCCCACGGCGCGGCGAACTCGAGACCGAAGAGTCGAATCATGCCGCCTTCCCCGAGTGCTCCTGCGCGGCGCGCTGGCGCTCGATGACCTGCTCCACGTCGCGCACGACCGCACGCGCTTCCTGCCCGATCTCGCGCGCACGCTCCGCCGTCACCGCGCGCCGGGCGAATTTCACGAGGTCTGCCTCCGAAAGCAGTGTCCACAGACGCTGCGATGGGAGCGCCGGCTTCGTGCGCAGGAACTGGATGAGCTCGGTGCTCGTCAGTGACGGCGCCGCCCCGTCGACTCGCAGCGCGAGATAATCCCGGACGACCTCCACCATGAGCGCAACGAATCGTCCGCGCTCCCCCGCTTCGAGCAGCCCCATGCGCTCGACGCGCGTGAACTCACGCTCTGCGTACCGCATCGCGTCCACGGGAGTCGGAGGCGGGCGCCGGCGCCGGCGACGCAGCCACCACCACACCAGCAGCGCGAGGAGCGCGAGGGCCAGCAGGGCCAGAACGACCCATCGCCACCACGGAGGATCGGCCGCGAGAATATCACGCGCCGGCTTCGGGACGTGGAGCGACGTGTCGGCCGGCAGAACGCTCCGAACGTACACGCGCGCGCCTAACGGCACCCGGTGCTCGCCGTCCGGCGTGCTGACGACGGCGTCCTCGAAGAGGATCGTGACCGAGCCCGTGTCCCAGGCCGCGAGCCGCCATCGTGCCGTCTCCTCGACCGCCACCGAGTCACTCATGGAATCGACGGCGCGCGAGCTCACGATCTCCACCGTCTCGGACGTGTCGGGCGACGTCGGCCACTCGATGGTCGCCGCGTCGGGAGCCCGGACGCGAGCAGTGACGACGAAATGCGTCCCGACGGTCACCGTCTCCGGACGCACGCTGATGCCGAACTGGATGCGTTGCGCGGCGCTTTCCTGCGCCGTCGTCTGGAGTGCGAAAAGCAGCGCGACCGCGATCACCGTCGCCGTCCCCCACGTGTCTCGCGCGCGCGAAAGAACTTGAGTAACGGCTCGATGTAGCTGATGTCGGTGCGCACGACGATCTCGTCGATCGCGAGACGCCGGAACAGGTGACGGCGCTCCGCCCGCTCGGCGCCGGCCATTTCCTCGAACGACTTCCGCACGCCCGGGTCGCTCGTGTCGACGGTCACCGTCGTCCCGCTCTCCGGATCGACGAATCGCGCGAGCCCAACGTTGGGCAGCGCGATCTCACGCGGATCTTCCACGGTCACGGCGACGACGTCGTGCCGCTGCGCCAGAATCTTGAGCGGGCGCTCGATGTCCGATGCGAAGAAGTCGGAGATCAGGAAGATGATCGCGTGATGCGACAGCATTTTCGCGAGATAATCGGCCGCCGCGGCAATATTGGTGCGTCGGCCGGTCGGCTCGAAGGCGAGGACATCGCGCACGAGTCGCAGCACGTGCCGGCGTCCCTTCCCCGGCGGAACGACATGCTCCGCATGATCGGTAAAGAGGAGGGCGCCCACGCGATCATTGTTGCGAACCGCGGACATCGCCAGCACGGCGCTGAGCTCGCTCGCCAGCTCGCTCTTGAACCGCGACTGCGTTCCGAACCGCTCGGAGCCCGACAGGTCGATCGCGAGCATCACGGTGAGCTCACGCTCCTCGATGTAGCGCTTGACGTAGGGGTGGCCCATGCGCGCCGTCACGTTCCAGTCGATCGTGCGCACCTCGTCGCCGGGCTGATACTCCCGCACCTCGGCGAACTCCATCCCCTGCCCCTTGAACACCGAGTGATACTCGCCGGTGAAGAGCGAGTTCACGAGGCCGCGCGTTCGGATCTCGAGGAGCTTGACCTGACGCAGGACTTCCGGAGGAACGGCGCGCGACGACGTCGCGGAGCGGGCGCGCGCGGGCGCGCTGCGCGGTTCGGGGGCTGGCGGAGGTGGCTCCCGGAGGATGACAGGCGTCTTCGGGCGTCGCTGCCTGCGCGCATCGCCCGTCGCCCCGCGCTCCTTCACGGACTCTCGATGGCGCCGAGGATGCGGCCGACGATGATGTCGCTGGTGACTTCCTCGGCTTCGGCTTCGTAGCTCGTCAGCACGCGGTGGCGCAGCACATCGGGTGCGATCGCCTTCACGTCATCGGGCGTCACGAAGTTGCGGCCGCGCAAGAACGCGTGCGCGCGTGCCGCCTGCGCGAGAAAGATCGTCGCGCGCGGACTCGCCCCGTACTCGATGAGCGGCGCGAGCTCCTTGAGACCGGCTTCCTGCGGCCGTCGCGATGCATGCACGATGTCGACGATGTAGTCCATGATGCGCTCGTCGACGTACAGGTCGGCGATGCGGCGGCGTGCGTCCAGCACCTGCTGGGGCGTCGAGACATGCTCGACCGAAATCGGATCGCCGGACGACATCCGGCGCATGATCTCCTTCTCCTCCTCGCGCGTGGGATAGTCGACGTGCAGCTTCAGCATGAAGCGGTCGACCTGCGCTTCCGGCAGCTGATACGTGCCTTCCTGCTCGATCGGATTCTGCGTGGCGAGGACGAGAAAGGGCTCGTCGAGCCGGTGCGTCGTCCCGCCGATCGTCACCTGCTTCTCCTGCATCGCCTCGAGCAAGGCGGCCTGCACCTTCGCCGGCGCACGGTTGATCTCATCGGCGAGGATGATGTTGGCGAAGATCGGCCCCTTCTTCGCGCTGAACTGTCCCGTGGCCTGGTCGAACACCATCGTGCCGATGACGTCCGCCGGCAGCAGATCAGGGGTGAACTGGATGCGCTGGAACTTCGTATTGATCGTCTCGGCCAAGGTTTTCACCGTGAGCGTCTTGGCCAGGCCCGGCACGCCCTCGAGCAGAACGTGGCCGCCGGTGAGGAGCCCAATCAGCAGGCGCTCCACCATGTAGTCCTGCCCCACCACCCGCCGCCCAACCTGCGAGATGATGTTCTGGACCAGCGCCGTGTCGGCCAGCGGAACGGTGCGTGTGGCCATCGTAGCGTGAGCTCCGTGTACTGGTTAGAAGGTGCTCCGGGTGCTGCGGGTCGTCAGGGTGCTCCGGGAATGGCTGACCGTCACCACCGTGACTACCTCTTGATCCGATATCCTTCGTCCTCTTCCTCGAACACCCAGACGGCCATGCGCGCCGGCTCGATCGCCGCGTCGGGATCGATCGCGGTCCACCGGGCGCTGGAACCAGTTCGCGGGTCGCGTGCCACGGCGGCGACCTCGTGGGCGCGGCGGACCCACAACTCCAGGTTCGAAGGCCGGAGATCGACCCATCCGCGGGGAGCGATATCGACGCCGCGCCCGTCCGGCGGGACGGCGACCTTCTGGCCGCGCAGCACGTGCTCCCCGTTCGACAAAAGGATCGGCAGCCCCACGGAGAGCATCTGCCGCCGAATGGTCGGCTCACGCTCGCGCACCAGTTGCTCGCAATCGATCGCCGCGCACGCCGGATCGGCATGGGCGAGTGCACGCACGGACGGATACAGCCGGCTCAGCAGATACGCTTCGAAGAGCAGCTTGGTGAGTCGCGGCGGGCCAAGCATCTCGAACGCGACTGACCGAACGCCGTGTTCCTCCTCGAGAGCACGAAGGCCAGCGATGGCCATCGAGCGCAGATAGCCGCCGCGGTACGTGGGGCCGAACGTCGCCCCGTCGAGCGCCGACACGACGTCCTTGCCCGTCGGACGACCGGTGAGCTCCATGACCACGGCGTCGGCGATCTCCTCCGGCGTCACGAGCTCCATTTGGCCGAGCGCGGTCACGGTCTCGAACTCGTCCCGCGCAAAGACGCCGTTCTCGCCGACGTTGATGTACACGCTCTCGAGCGAGCGTCCCGTGTTGGTCCATCCGCTGGCGTTCGGCGTAAAGGCGTCGGCGATCGGAAGCGGGTTCTCGCAATCCACGAGCTCGACCGGTCGTCCGCCGCGCCGCACCGGACCATAGCCGATCTCACGCCATCCAATCATCGCCGTTGGCTTGATCTCGATCGTCGCCGGCGCGCCCGGTGTCCTGCCTAACAGGAAGAGGAAGAGGCTCTGCGCCCCGCCGACGGCGGATTTCGACATCAGTGTCCGCGACGGCTTCTCCTCGCTGTGCGTGTACGGGATGTTGAGTCCCATGCCGCCAGTCCCGCTGGTGCCGATCTTCACGTACGCCTTCGTGCCGGCGCGTCGCAGCCCCTCGAAGAGCGTCTGCATGTGCCGGATGAGCTGCGGCAGCGGAAGCGTGAGCAGGTGACGCTCGACTTCCTCCTCATTGGCGCCTCCTCGTTTCGCGGCATCGAGCAAACGCGCGCCGCTTGCGAACGCGTCCTGATAGGCGAGCGCCGTGGCGCTGTTCACGCAATCGACGACGGCGTCGGGGCGAATGGTCGTGAGCCACCGAAAGAGCAGGTTCTCGTCGAGGGAAGCGCTCGCGGGCCGCAGCATGTCGTCGATCATACGCCGACGCGCGGCCGGATCCCGCATGAGCTCGGCGCGGCTTCGCTCCGCCAGGTCGGCGGGGAGAAAGATGTCGCCCCACAGGGCCTCGAGCGGCACATCGAGCTCCGCCGAGAGCTCGCCTGAGGCCGCCGCCGCCTCGGCGCGTGTCAGCGCCGTGATGACGAGACGGCGTGGGCGGTGTTCGGCGATCCGTCGCGCGACCGCCGAGCCGACGAGGCCGGCGCCGCCTAACAGCAGGACGGTGGAATCGCGCAGCTCCACGTGCTCAGCGCTCCATGCCGATCACGGCATCGAGTATGTCGCGCTCGCGCCGCGTGAGCGGGCGGCTCGCGCCGGGGGCCAGGTCGCCCAGCTTCACCGGGCCGAACCGCGTGCGCACGAGCCGGTCGACCTCGAGCCCGAGGGCCAGGCACAGGCGTCGCACCTCGCGGTTGCGTCCTTCCGCGATCAGCACGCGCAGCGCCCATCGCCCGCGGCCCAACGGCTCGGCATCGATGGCGCGCACGTGAACGGTACCGTCTTCGAGCTCGACGCCCGCGCGTGCGCGCCGCGCCGCATCGCCGCCGTCGCCGCGGACGGTCGCGACGTACTCTCGCTCCACCTCACGGCTCGGATGCGTCAGCGCGTGAGCGCCATCGCCGTCGGTCGTGAGGAGCAGTACCCCCTCGGTGAGATAGTCGAGGCGACCGACGTACGTGAGACCGGGGAGCGCTGGAAGCAGGTCGAAAATCGTGCGGCGTCCCTGCGGGTCCGCGCGAGTGGTAAGGACGCCGGCCGGCTTGTTGAGCACGAGCCAGCTCGTGGCCGTCTGCGCCACGATCGGCCGGCCATCGACGGCGATCCGATCGCGGTCGGTATCGACGCTCTGCCCGGTGCGCGCCGGCGTGCCGTTCACGGTCACCCGCCCCGCCATTACGAGCGCTTCCGCGGCACGGCGCGACGCGATGCCGGCGCGAGCGAGCGCGCGCTGTATTCGCATCGCCGGCATGCCGGTCACTCGCTGGCGTTCGGCGCGGTATCGGCGGGCGTCGCGACGACCCGAAGCGCGATGGCGAGCTCGTCGGCGCGCGGTAGCTCTTCGAGGTGGCGAAGCGCGAAGTGCTCGAGGAAGAGCGGCGTCGTTCCGTACAGCAGTGGGCGTCCCAGGCCTTCGGCCCGTCCGACGACGTCGATGAGCCCCCGCTCGTGCAATGACTTGAGGACGCCGCCCACGGCGACGCCGCGGATCTCCTCGATGTCGGCGCGGGAGATCGGCTGCCGGTAGGCGATGATGGCCAACGTCTCGAGTGCTGCGCCGGAGAGTCGCTGCGGACGGGCAGCCAGCTGCACGCGCTCGATGGCCTCGGTGTACTCGCTGCGCGTCAGAATCTGCCAGCCGCCGCCGATCTCCACCAGCTCGACGCCGTGTCCTTCCACGTCGTAATGCTCGCGAATCTCCTCGAGCGCGGCGGACACGGCGGCGGCGCTCGCCTCGTCATCGAGCGCGGCGAGCTCGTCGGTCGGAATCGGGCGGCCGCTCGCGAAGAGCGCTGCCTCAAGCAGCTTCGCTAGCGGCGTCACGGGCGATCTCCACGACGGCGAACGGACGCATCTGAACGAGCTTCAGCTCCCCTCGCCGCGCCAGCTCCAGCAGCGCGAGCAGTGCCGAGAGGATCTGCCACGGCTCGGCCTCGCCCCGGACGACGTCGGTCCAGCGCGCGAGCGCTCGCGTCGCCAGCACGGCGCGAATGGACGCCATCGCGCCATCGACATCGAGGACACGCGGCACGACATCGTGCATCGTGGGCCGCGTGGCCACGCGCAATACACGGTCCACCGCCGAGAGGAGCTCCGGCAGCGAAAGCGCGAGCGGGCCCAGGGGTGGAGTCGGCTCGGCGGGCAGCCAACCCCGCGCGAATCGGTTGCGACGGTCTTCCGAGCGATCCTCGAGAACGTCGACGATCTCACGCATCTGTTGGTACTCGAGAAGGCGCCTCACGAGCTCCGCGCGCGGATCCTCCCAGCTTTCGTCATCCTGCGACCGCGGGAGCAGCATCTGCGCCTTGATGCGAAGCAGGCGAGCCGCCATCTCGAGATACTCGGCCGCTTCGCTCAGCCCGAGCCCATGGATGCGCGCGAGAAACTGCTCGCAGATCCGTGCGATCGAAATGTCGGTGATCTCCATCTGCTCTTCGCGAACGAGCGCGAGCAGGAGGTCGAGCGGTCCCGAGAACTCATCGAGCTCGACGATGAACCCGGACGTGCTGTCGGCCTCGAGGGTGGCACTCATGCGGCCTCCGGGAGATCGAAGGGAGCGATCAGGCGTCCCGCGAGCGCCATGAGAAGACGTACCGGCATCATCCAGGTGGCGATCACCGCAGGCGCGAAGTAGAGGAGAAGCATGAGGATCAACAGCCCGTACGCGCCGATGCGCTGATAGTGCATCGCCCACGCCGGCGGCAGGAGATACTTCATCACGTGCGATCCATCGAGCGGCGGCACCGGAAGGAGATTGAACATGATCAGCACGAGATTGATCAGAATGCCGAACCGCAGCATGTCCTGCACGTACCCCAGCGCGGCCGCCGCGTCGGGCGCCCCGCGTCCCACCGCGCCAACGGCCACGGCGAGCACCACGCAGCCGATCGCGATCACGGCGTTGGCGGCCACGCCGGCGAGTGAGACGATGATGTCTCCGCGCTTGAAATCGCGGTAGTTACGGGGAACGACCGGCACCGGCTTCGCGCCACCGAAGATCATCGTGCCCTGCGATCCCCAGTACGTGAGCGCCGGCAGGAGAATCGTGAGAAACGGATCGATGTGCTTGATCGGGTTCCACGTGAGCCGGCCGAGCTGATACGCCGTCGGATCTCCCTGCTTGAGCGCCGCATACCCGTGCGCGTACTCATGCGCGATCACCGAGAACAGGAAGATCGGTAGCCCAAGAAGCAGCAGCTCGAGATTCAATCGCGGCGCAGTGAGAGGAAGCGAGGCCCGGCGCACGGACCGCGCGTAAGGTACGCGCCGCTCTAAATGATGTCAAAGCCATGTGGCGCCTTGACATCCGCGATGCCGCGGGCTTAGGTTTCGCCTCCCAAAATCGCTGCACCATCGCTTCTCCGGAGAGTCCCGTCGTGCCGAACATCAAGTCCGCCGAAAAGAACATGCGGAAGTCGCGCGCCGCCGCGGTGCGCAACCGAGCGCAACGTTCGGCGCTGCGCACCGCGCTCAAGAAGGCCACCGACCCGCAGGCGACCGACGAGGCGCGCCGCGGCGCCGTCTCGCTGCTCGACCGCGCCGCGCGCAAAGGGCTCATTCACCGCAACGCCGCTGCGCGATACAAGAGCCGCCTCGCGAAGGCTGGCAAGTAAGGGCGCTCCACCGCCGAAGACACAAAAACCCGGGCACTCGCCCGGGTTCTTTCTTTAGAGCGCCGCAAGCTCCGCCCCGCATCGCTCGCAGTACCACTCGGTCGGGTAGTTCATCGTGCTGCACTCCTGGCACTTCAGCGTCTTGACCTGCTCCCCCGGCACATCTCGGAGGAACGAAGGAACCTCGCTCGACTGCCGAGGGACATGCCCGGGAGTCGACGGCATCCCGCTCCCGAACGGGCTGAGCTGACCTGGATCGCTCGCCGGCTGCGACGCGGAGGGCGTCGGGTTGATCGGGCGCCCGCGTGAGTCGACGACCGACTTGAGAAACTCGAGCTCGTCGAAGCCCACGCCTCCGGAGTCAGGCCGTGTGGGCGTCGCCTGGGATGGAGCGCGCGGTGGCGGCGCCTGACGAGTCGTTGCGTCGCGCGGCGTACCGCCGGTCTTCGGCTTGTTGAGCGCGAGCACTTCCCGAAGGCGCGTCAGCTCGACGCTGGCCGTGGTGCGCTCCTGCGCGATCGACGCGGTCGCGTCGTCCGTGCGACGCAGGATTTCGTTGAACTCGTCAGCGCCCAGCTCCCCCACCGTCGCGCGAAGCTCCGCCTCCGACCGTTCATCACGATGCTTCGCCTCGTCCCGCTCGAGCTCCCCGAGCCGCTCGGCGAGGTTTTTCGCCGCCGACTCGATCTCCGACATGTGGCCCATCAGCGAATCGACCACCTTTTGGAGCCGGAGCGCGTAGTCGCCATGCACCCGCTGATAGATGTGCGCCGGGGTCGAGTCGCGGCGCGCCTCGAGTGCGGCGAGCCACGACTCGAACCGCGCGCGCTCGGCCATCAGCGACGCGACGTGCGAAGCGGTGTTCGAGTCGGGATTCGTCATTCGTGTCTCCGCTGGTCATCCGGCGCCGGACACCCGGGATACGGTCCGGGAAATCCCGCGCGTTCCCGCGCCGCGACGAGTGCGGCCACCTGATCCGCCGACAGCTCATTCACACGCCCGAGCACGCGCGATGTGAGCAGGATGCGCGCCGTGTGCTCCAGGCTTTCCATGCGCTGGTGCGCGATCGCGAGGCTCGGGCCGGCGGTCACCGCGCCGTGATTCGCCATGAGGAAGGCATCGTGGCGAGCGATGAACGGATCGAACTGGCGGGCGAGCGCCTCCGTCCCGGGCGTTTCATAGGGGACGAGCGGCACCCATCCGAGTTGCAAGATAACCTCGGGGAGTACGCAGGACGCAAACCCCTCGCCCGCCACGGCGAACCCGGTCGCCACCGGCGGATGTGCGTGCACGACCGCGCCGACGTCGGGACGTTTCGCGTAGATGCGGAGATGCACGGCGAGCTCGCTCGACGGCGAGCGCCTCCCTCTCACCGGAGCTCCGTCGAGTTCCACCTCGACCAGGTCGTCGGGCTGCACATCGACCTTCGACATCCCGGCCGGCGTGACGAGAACGCGATCGGGCGCAAGTCGTACCGAGACGTTTCCGTCGGGACCCGCGATGAGTCCGCGCTCCCACAGGCGGCGACACACGGTGACGATCTCGCGCCGAATGGCGATCGCGCCCGGCACTCGTCGTCACTCCGTCAAGCGATAGATGACGTGTCCGTCGACGATCGTGCAGAGGGCACGCCCCCGCAACAAACGACCCGCGTACGGCGTGTTCCGTCCCTTCGACACGAACTCGGATGGATCGACCGCCCATTCACGGTCGGGGTCGAAGATCGTCACGTGGGCCGCGCTCCCGCGCGCGAGGGAGCCGCCCGGCAGATGAAAGACGCGCGCGGGCGAGCACGCGAGGCGGTCGACCAGCGTCATCAGGTCGATGAGGCCCGTATGCACGAGATCGGTCAGCAGAACGCCGAGCGCCGTCTCGAGCCCAACGATGCCGAAGGGCGCGTCGGCGAACTCGCGTTCTTTCGCATCGTAGTGATGCGGCGCATGATCGGTCGCGACGACGTCGATCGTGCCGTCGCGCACGGCCTCGCGTAACGCATCGACGTCATCACGCGTTCGCAGGGGCGGATTCATCTTCGCGTGCGTGTCGTAGTCCTCACACGCCTCTTCCGTCAGCGTGAGATGGTGCGGCGTGACCTCGGCCGTCACGCGGACGCCGCGCTCCTTTCCCCAGCGGATGAGCTCGACCGATCCACGGGTGCTCATGTGCGCGAGGTGCACGTGTCCACCGGTGAGGCGCGCGAGCAGAATATCGCGCGCCACCATCACCTCTTCCGCTTCGGCGGGAATTCCCTTGATCCCGAGACGGGCGCTCACGACGCCTTCGGACATCGACCCGCCCGAGGCGAGTGTTGGCTCCTCGCAGTGATCGACCACGGGAATGTCGAAGGACTGCGCGTATTCGAGGGCGGTCCGCATGAGGTGCGCCGAGGCCACGGGCTTTCCATCGTCGCTCACCGCGACTGCTCCGGCACCGACCATCTCGCCGAACTCGGCGAGCTGCTCGCCGCGCTGTCCCACGGAGATCGCTCCGATGGGATAGACCCGCGCTGCGCTCGCGCGAAGCGCCTGGCGGAGGATGAACCCCACCGCCGCCTGATTGTCGGTCACGGGCTCGGTGTTCGGCATCGCGCAGACGGCGGTGAACCCGCCGGCAGCCGCGGCGCGCGCGCCGGTGGCGACCGTCTCGACGTCCTCGCGCCCCGGCTCTCGAAGATGACAGTGCACATCGATGAACCCCGGAGCGACGACCGCCCCCTCGCAGTCGATGACCTGCGCGCCGTCCGGCGTACCTAACGACCTCCCCGCCGCCTCGATGACTCCCCCGCGCAGCAGCAGATCCGACATCTCATCGACTCCCCGCGATGGGTCGATCAGGCGCCCCCCGCGCAGGACGAGGTCGCGTGGGGCCGGGCCGGCGCGATCGTGCGTCGTCACCGCTCGCTCCCGCCCTTTGCCGCGCCGGCCAGCTCCGGCCGGCCGCCGGCGAGGAGATAGAGCACGGCCATGCGCACCGCCACCCCGTTCGTCACCTGATCGAGGATCACACTGTGCTCGCCGTCGGCGACATCGGAGTCGATCTCGACACCGCGGTTCATCGGACCTGGATGCAGCACGAGCACGTCACGCGGCGCGCGATCGAGCCGCTCCCGCGTGACGCCGAAGACGCGATTGTACTCGCGCAGCGACGGGATGTAGCCCGCCTGCATGCGCTCGAGCTGGAGTCGCAGCACGTTGAGCGCCTCCGCCCACTCGATGGCTTCCTCAATGCGCTTGAACACCGTCACGCCAAACTCGGCGATGTTCCTGGGCAGGAGGGAGCGCGGTCCGCACACCGCGACCTCGGCGCCCATCTTGGTGAGCCCCCAGATGTTCGAGCGTGCGACGCGCGAGTGCAGCACGTCGCCGACGATGCAGACGCGCCGCCCCTCGAGCGAGGTGAAGTGATCGCGGAGAGTGAGCAGATCGAGGAGCCCCTGCGTGGGATGCTCGTGGGTGCCATCGCCGGCGTTGATGACGTTCGACTCGATACGATCGGCGAGGAAGTGTGCGGCGCCGGAGGCGGAGTGGCGGATCACCACCATGTTGATCCGCATCGCCTCGAGATTGCGCGCCGTGTCGACGAGCGTCTCACCCTTCTGCACGCTCGAGCCGGACGAGGCGACGTTCACGGTATCGGCCGACAGGCGCTTCTCCGCGAACTCGAACGAGATGCGCGTCCGCGTCGACGCCTCGAAGAACAGGTTGACGATGGTCATCCCGCGCAAGGCCGGGACTTTCTTGATCTGTCGCTCGCTGACTTCCTTGAACGGCTCGGCGGTATCGAGAATCAGTCGAATCTGCTGCGACGTCAGTGGCTCGAGGCCCAGCAGATCCTTGCCGAGCGTTTGGATCATGCGCCCGCGTCGCGCGGGACGACCACGACCGCGTCCTTTCCGTCGAGCTCGTTCACGAGGACATCGACCCGGTCGGTAGGAGCGACCTCGATCTTCTTGCCGACGATGTCGGCGTGAATCGGCAGCTCGCGTCCGCCGCGGTCGACGAGAACGGCGAGCGCGATCCGCGCCGGTCGTCCGAAATCGGCGAGCTCATCGAGCGCCGCGCGCACGGTGCGACCGGTATACAGGACGTCATCGATGATGACCACGTGCTTGCCTTCGAGATTCCACGGGAGATCGGTGGGACCGACGACGGGCCGCGGACCAACCGTCTGGAGGTCGTCGCGATAGAGCGTGATATCGAGCGCGCCGCGCGGGACGTCGACCCCTTCCCGCTCCTTCATCGCGTCCACGATGCGGCTGGCGAGCTGCACGCCACGTCGCTGGATCCCCACGACGATCAGGTCGTCGGTGCCGTTGTTGAGCTCGAGGATCTCGTCGGCCATGCGCTTGAGCGCGCGATCGACGGCGCGCGCATCGAGCACGACGGAATTCTTGGGAGGCATCAGCCGAAGAATATGCCCACGGTTGGGAGGCAGTAGAAGGGGCGAGCGCAAGTCGCCTTGCCGGAACCGTCACGCACCGTCAGGACGTATGGTCGAACCTCACGCTGGGCGGTACCTGCAAGGACTACATGTGTGGAGGGCGATCCGAAGGCCATTATGGGGCCGGAGATGGCCGACACCACGACCTACTTCAGCTATGGCTACTAAACCTCCTGAATTGGGGGGAGTCGAACGAGGTGGCGAATGGCGCGCCCGGGCCGTGCGAGAACTATTTCCCGAGCATCTACGCGCCCGGCGACCTCAAGATCAACGGCGACCGCGGACAGGGAATCCTTCTGGTCGGCGGCTCGCTCGAGGTACAAGGCGGATTTCAGTTTTACGGTCTGATTATCGTGCGCGGGGAGCTGCGAACGGCCGGCACCGGCGGGCATTTCAACGGGACCGTGATGGCCGCGAACGTTGCCGTGGGTGGTGAGATGACGTCGAACAACACCGTCTCGGGAAATGCCACGTTCCGCTATTCGAGCTGCGCATTGATGTCGGCGCTGCGTGGAAACGCGACGCCTCTGCCCATTCGCGATCGCGCATGGGTTGAACTGTATTGACATGGAGCGGCAGCGCAGAGGGAGGGATGCGGAACGCTGCTCGTCCCTCGCTCGTTTTCTTGTCGCCGGGCGGACGCGCGCCCGCGAAAGGCCCGCGCCTTGCAGCGGCGTCCTCCGACTCCACTCGGAGGGAGCCCGATGCGACACACGGGATGGCTGGCTGGGGCGCTGTTGCTCGCAGCCTGCGCGCCTGGGCGCGCGTTCATGAACGACGTCAACAGTACACCCACGATCGCGGAGGCAGAGCGCTTCATCGCCGACGCGCAGCGGGCGGGAGCCGACTCCCTCGCGGCGGAGCCGATCGCGGCTGCGAGGCAGGCGCTTCAGGCCGCGCGCGATTTCGAGCAGCGTGGCGAGCGCGGGCGCGCACAGCTCCAGGCGCTGCGTGCACAAGCCGAGGCTCGTTATGCACGCGCCGCCGCCGAGCGTGCCGTGGCGCAGCGCGCGGAGAACGACGCACGTCAAGCGCTGGCGGCGATGCCGCCAGGAGGCGCTCGATGACCGCCCGCACCGTCATTCTCGGAGCCGCGGTGATGGTCGCTGCGGCGTGCGCGACGACGCGGCCTTCGCCGGAGCTGGCCCAGGCGCGCGCGATCTATCAGGGGCTCATGTCGACGGGCGCGGACCGCCGCGTCGAAGGGGACCTGCTCCGCACCAACAACGCCATCATCGAGGCCGACGCAGCCTTCACGACACGCAAGGATCAGGACGACGTCGACGCGCTCGGCCACATCGCCCTCCGGCTTGCGCAGACGGCGGAAGCGAACAACCAGCGACAGCTCGCCGAGCGTGCGGCCGACAGCCTGCAACGGGCGCGGTTACAGCGCTTGCTGACGATGAGCGAAGCACAGCGCGCCGATCTCGAGACGCGGCAGCAGCTGTCGGAGCAGGAGATCCAGGCTCTGCGTCAACGGTCGGACTCGCTGCGCCTGGCGGCCGAAGAGGCAAATCGGCGGTTGAACGACGCGCTCATGCAGCTGCGCACGCTAGTCGCCGAGATCACGAACCTCCAGCAGACGCAGCGTGGACTCGTGATCAGTCTGAGCGACATACTCTTCGATGTCGGCAAGAGCACGCTCAAGCCAGGCGCACAGGCGAGCATTGGGCGCATCGCCGCGGTGCTCCAGCAGTACCCGCAGCACCAGATCCTCGTCGAGGGACACACGGATGCGACCGGGAGCGACGACTACAATCTGGGTCTGTCGCGCGACCGGGCGAGCTCGGTGCTCACGGCCCTCGTCGCGGGCGGCGTCGATGCCTCGAAGATCGGCGCCGAAGGCTACGGCGAGTCGCGTCCCGTCGCGAGCAACGACACGCCGGCGGGCCGGCAGCAAAACCGCCGCGTGGAAATCGTGATCGTGGGCGCGGGGACGGTCGCGGACGCGGTTCAGGGCGACACCACAGGAGCCACGCCACCGCCCTGATCGCGAGGTCGAGGCGAGCAGAAACGAAGGCCCCGCCTGCGTGACGTTCGCAGGCGGGGCGAAGGGGAGCGGATGGGGCGAGATTCGAACTCGCGAGACGGTTGCCCGTCCACACGCTTTCCAGGCGTGCGCCTTAAGCCACTCGGCCACCCATCCAGACGAACGAGGAACGAGGACCGAGGAAGCGCACATCCTCGTCCCTCATTCCTCGGCCAGCCGACAACGGACAGGGTGAGATTCGAACTCACGATACGGGGTTACCGTATACCGGTTTTCGAGACCGGCGCCTTCAGCCTCTCGGCCACCTGTCCAGGACCACGAAATATCGCCAGGCACAGAGGGTGAGTCAACGAATCGACTGAGAAACGAGGACCAAGGAACGCCGTCGTCATCCGTCGATCCTTGTTCCTCGCCGCGCCTCGAAGAACTCTCTGAGCAGGGCGCCGCACTCCTCGCCCAGCACGCCGGCGATGACCTCCGCCCGGTGGTTGAGCCGGGGGTGCCTCACGATGTCATCGATCGATCCGACCATCCCGGCCTTCTCGTCCCAGCCGCCAAAGACGAGACGATCGATGCGTGAGAGCACGACGGCCCCCGCGCACATCGCGCACGGCTCGAGCGTAACGTACAGCGTGCAGCCGTCGAGCCGCCACGAGCGTCTCACGCGCGCCGCCTCGCGCAGCGCGAGCACTTCCGCATGCGCCGTCGGATCCTGATCGCGAACGGTGCGGTTCGCCGCCGTGGCGATCACATCACCCGCGTACACGACGATCGCGCCAATCGGCACATCCCCATGGCGCGCTGCGTCGCGGGCGGCCGCCAGGGCTTCCCGCATGAACGGCTCGTGAACGCTCAGAGACGCCACGCCACGTCGATCGGCTGAACGCCTAACGCGCGCCAGCCTCCACCGGCGTCGCGTCGGCGACCTTCTCGAAGGCGAGCTCGCCGCGCGGATTGACGCCCACGACGACGTGATCACCTTCGCCGAACCGACCCTCCAGCACCGCGAGCGCGAGCGGGTTCTGGATGAGCCGCTGGATCGCCCGCTTGAGCGGCCGCGCCCCGAATGCGGGATCGTACCCCTCCTCGGCCACGACGCGCCGCGCCTCGGGCGTGAGCTCGATCGTCATCTTGCGCTCCGCCAGAAGCTTCTCGAGCCGTCGCAGCTGTAGATCGATGATCTGGTCCAGCTGCTCGATGCCGAGCGGGTGGAAGATGATGATGTCATCGACGCGGTTGAGGAACTCGGGCTTGAACTGCCGCCGGAGCTCGGCCATCACGATCCCCTCGACCTCCGCCCAGTCCCGCGTCCCGCGCTCGAGGATGAACGAGCTGCCCACGTTCGACGTCATGATGATGACCGTATTCCGGAAACCCACCGTGCGTCCCTGCGAGTCGGTCAGCCGGCCGTCATCCAGAATCTGGAGCAGGATGTTGAACACATCGGGGTGCGCCTTCTCGATCTCATCGAACAGCACGACCGAATACGGCCGCCGACGTACTGCCTCCGTGAGTTGCCCGCCTTCCTCGTAGCCGACGTAGCCGGGCGGCGCGCCAATGAGTCGAGCGACCGCGTGCTTCTCCATGTACTCCGACATGTCGATGCGCACCATCGAATGCTCATCGTCGAAGAGGAATTCGGCCAGCGCACGCGCGGTTTCCGTCTTCCCGACTCCCGTGGGTCCGAGGAAAATGAAGGAGCCAATGGGCCGATTCGGATCCTGGAGCCCGGCGCGCGACCGGCGCACGGCGTTGGCCACCGCCTCGATCGCTTCGCGCTGACCGATAACGCGCTCGCTCAGGTGCCGCTCGAGCTGCGTCAGCCGCTCGCGCTCGCTTTCCATCATCCGCGACACCGGAATGCCCGTCCACTTTGCCACGATCTCGGCGACATCCTCGGCCGTGACTTCCTCTTTGAGGAAGCGGCCGCCTCCGGACTGCCGCTCGGAGATCTGCTGCTCCGTTTCGCGCAGCTGCGCCTCGAGCGCCGGGATACGCCCGTACGTGATCTCCGCCGCCTTCCCGAGATCGCCAGAGCGCGTGGCCTGCTCCGCCTGAATGCGCAGCTCCTCGATCTCCTGCTTGATCTTTGCGACGCGCTGTAGCGTCTCCTTCTCGCCCTGCCACTGCGCTTTCATCGCCGAGGATTTCTCCTTGAGCTCGGCGAGCTCGCGCTCGAGGGACGAGCGACGCTCCATCGAGGCCGGGTCCTTCTCCTTCTGCAACGCCTGCCGCTCGATCTCGAGTTGCACGACTCGCCGCTCGACCTCGTCGATCTCCTGCGGCAGCGAGTCGATCTCGATGCGGAGACGAGACGCCGCCTCGTCGATGAGGTCGATCGCCTTGTCGGGAAGGAAGCGGTCAGCGATGTAGCGGTTGGAGAGCGTTGCCGCGGCGACGACGGCGCCGTCCGTAATGCGGACGCCGTGATGGGTCTCGTACCGCTCCTTGAGGCCGCGCAGGATCGCGATCGTGTCGTCCACCGACGGCTCGCCGACGTACACCGGTTGGAACCGACGCTCGAGCGCAGCGTCCTTCTCCACGTGCTTGCGGTACTCATCGAGCGTGGTCGCCCCGACGACGCGAAGCTCGCCCCGGGCCAGCATGGGCTTGAGCATATTCCCGGCGTCCATGGCGCCCTCGGCCGCGCCGGCGCCAACGAGCGTGTGCATCTCATCGATGAAGACGATGAACTGCCCCTCGTTCGACGTGATCTCCTTGAGCACCGCCTTGAGACGCTCCTCGAACTCGCCGCGGTATTTCGCGCCCGCGATCAGGGCGCCAAGGTCGAGCGATACGAGCCGCTTGTTCTTGAGGCTTTCCGGGACGTCCCCGTTAATGATCCGCTGAGCGAGCCCCTCGACGATCGCCGTCTTGCCCACGCCCGGCTCACCGATGAGCACAGGGTTGTTCTTCGTGCGGCGGGACAGGACCTGTACGACGCGTCGGATCTCCTCGTCGCGTCCGATCACCGGGTCGAGCTTGCCCTGACGGGCCGAATCGGTGAGGTCTCGCGTGTACTTCTGGAGCGCCTGGTACTGGTTCTCCGGCGTCTGGTCGGTGACCCGGTGAGCGCCACGTACAACCTTCAAGGCCTGCATGAGAGCATCACGCGTGGCGCCTGCCGACGAGAGCACCGCAAAGCTCTCGGTCCCGCGGATGTCGGCAAGCGCGACGAGCGCGTGCTCGGTGGAGACGAACTCATCGCCGAGCGACTTGGCGATCTCCTCCGCCCGGTCCATGACCTGGTTGAGCTCGCGCGAGATGGTGGGCTGCGCGCCGGTCTGCTTTGGGTACCGCGCGATCTCCCGTTCGACTCGCGCGCGCAAGTCGCTCACCGGCGCACCGAGCTTGTGCAGAAGCGGAACGACGATGCCTTCGTCCTGCTGGAGCAGCGCGAGCAGAAGATGCGCGTCGTAGACAAGCGGATTGCCGTTTCGGCGCGCGATCGTGAGCGCCTCGTTGAGCGCCTCGGCGGCCTTCACGGTGAGACGATCGGAGCTGATCATCGCTCGGGGACCCTGAGAAGGTACAGTATCAGGCGTTGGCTAACGCTACGCCGCACAACGCTTAAGCAATCAGCATTCCCTGTATCCCTGCCGACAGGGCGCAACCTTGCTGCCGCAGTGGCGCGCTACTCGTGCCCGGGCGTCGAGCCGTTGGCCGATCTCTGCCGGATCGACACTCTCGCGGCATCGATGAGGCCGAGCAGGACCTCGTCTGTCGCGGCGCTCAACCCGGCGATGATTCCTTCGATGGTGCCGTCAGGTACTGGGCGCTCCGACCGCCCACTGCCCGACCAGACGATCGAGTCGTCGTCGATGCGAACCAGATTCGCTTCGAGGCTCACCGCGACGAAGACCTCGTTCCCGCGGTTGATCTCCTCGAATTCGCGCACCGTCCCGCGCCACGAATAGGCGAAGTTGCGTCGCGATGGCGGATCGAACAGCGCGCCTTCCCTGACCAGCGGGCGCTCCTGCATGAGATCCGCGGTGCGGCGTCCCAGCATCTCACCGAGCGGAATCGCCCACTCCCGGAACCCGTACGTCGCGTATCCGGACTCACCGATACGGTACACGATTCCGCGCTGCCCGTAGAGGCCCGGCGTCACGAAGCGTGAAACCGCGACCGAGCCATCGGGAAAATCGGCCGGCGGTGGCGGCATCGCTACGCTCGCCGTCTCGGCGGCGGTAGGCAGAAGCCGATACATCTCGACCGGCGGGACGTTGCGCGCGCGGAAGCACGCCAACGCGACGACCGCTAGAACGAGTACGACGCGCCCTTCCCTCATTGCGCGGCCGGTCCCGCCGTCTTCCGTGGCGGCTGGCGCCGCGAAAGCACGCTCGTGGGCTCTTTCTCGAGACGGTCGGCGAACCGTGCGAGGTCCTCGGACGCCGCGGACAGGTTGTCGACGATGCGCGTGAGCCGGTCACCGTTGCCCGTCGCATCGCGCATGTCGCCGAGGAGCGCACGCAGGTCGCGCATGGCTGCGACGGCGTCGCGTTGCGCCTGCTCAATCGCCGGGCCCGTCCCACGGAACGCCGTGTCGAGCGAGACGATCAGCTTTTCCGTACGCTCGATCATCCCCATGAGTTGTCCGGTCGCCTGATCGAGATTGTCGATCACCCGGCCGGAGCCCTCAGCGGCATTGCTGAGCAGCGCATCGACGCGTGACAATGTGCGATCGATGCGGTCCCAAGGGCTCGATGCCGCAATCCGCTCGACGCCGTGGAGCAGGGTGTCGGCCCGATCGAGGAAGACGGCGAGGCGGCTCATCGCGTCCTGGAACGTGAGGTTGTCACGTGTAGGCAGATGGCTACGCGGCGGGAGCGCCGGGGACGATGCCGAGCCGGCCTCGAGGTTCAAGTATGGCTGCCCCAGCAGTCCGACCTGCGTGATCGTGGCGTACGTGTCCGCGCGCACGGGCGTTTGCGGGCGCACCCTGAACGTAACCTCGATGCGTGTGGGATCGGCCGGGTCGAGGGTCAACCGAGTCACGGATCCCACGATCAACCCGCCGTACCGGACCTCGTCGCCGAGATTGAGCCCCGCGACGCTCCGGAAGGCGGCGCGATACTCACTGCCGCGCCGAAACAGCGACGGATAGCGCGCGAACGCGACGATCGCCACGAGAACGAGCGCAGTCCCGCCGAGGAAGGCGAGGATGCCAAGGCGCGAATCGGTTGTTCTCATTCCGACCCCCGACGACGGAGGAGACTGCGGACGACCGGGTGCTCACTCTCGGCCAGCGAGTCGTGCTTGCCCGAATCGACGATACGCCCATCCGCCATGACGTACACCCGTTGGGCGTTCCCGAATGCGTACCTCGCTTCCCGCGTAAAGATGACGATTCCGAACCCTGCTCGTTCCTGCAATTCCCGCAAGGTGCGGTCGAGCTCGGAGGCGGCGTGGGCGTCGAGCCCTTGCGTTGGCTCGTCCAGCAGAAGGACGGGCGGCCTCAGTGCAAGCGCGCGAGCCACGGCCACGCGCCGCTGTGCGGCGCGATCGAGCTCGACCGGGGTGGCATCGTGCGCGATGGTCAATCCCACTTCGGTGAGCAACTCCCGCGCCGCCTCCCGCGCTTCGTCTCCCGTTGCGTGCGTGTGCTCGAGCAACGGAAGCTCGACGTTCTCGAGCACGGTCAAACGGGACAGCAATGCGGCACCCTCGAAGACGACGCCAAACCGCGTGCGCATGCGTCGTACGACGGCATCCGATTCTCCGCGCGCATCGAAGCGCTCGCCATCGATCGTGATCGCCCCGGTGGTCGCATCCTCCAACGCCAGCAAGTGGCGCATGACAATCGATTTCCCCGAATGAATGGGGCCGAGCACGACGCTCGTCCCTCCCCGCCACGCCGTCAGCGAGATGTCGAAGATCGCCGGCGATTCCTCCGGGCCCGTGAGGTGGGAGACCTCGAGAACGACGTCGGCCACGTTAGGCGAGGCCGGGAATGAAGTAGAAGACGGCGTTCACGAGGGTGTCGGCGGCGAGCACCGCCAGCACGGAATACACGACCGCCCGCGTGGTGGCCTCGCCGATGGCGGCGACGCGTCCCTCGACATTGAGTCCTTCGTCGGCAGCAACCAGGCCGATGATGAAGGCGAACACAACGCTCTTCCCGAGCCCCACCACGAGGTCGCGCAAGGCGAATGCGGCGCGGAACTCCTCGACGAAGTAGCTCGAGCTGTAATCGAGGAAGAGCGTACTCCCGATCCACCCGCCGAGGATGATGAGCGCGTTGGACAGTATCGTGAGTGCCGGGAGCCCGATGAGCAGCGCGGCGAGCTTCGGCGCAACGAGATACTTCACCGGATCGAGGCCCATCGCGCGGAGCGCATCGATCTCGCCCCCGGCCCGCATGGACGCGAGCTCGCCTGCGATGCCGGCGGCGCTGCGGGCGACGACGAGGAGCGCTGCGGCGACGGGCCCGAACTCGCGCGCAGTGAACCACGCGATGGCGCGAATGCTCATCCCCTGCGCGCCGAACTGGAGCAGCTGCGATGCGATCTGGATGATCACGATCAGGCCGACCAGCACCGACGCAGGCACGACGAGAAAGAGCGCCCCGATGCCGAGCGTCTCGAGCTCGCGCTGGATGCCGGTGCGCACGGGAATGCGGCGGGACACCGAGAGCCACGCAAGCCAATAGAGCGCGCCGAGCGCGAGGCGCCCTCGACTGAGGATGCGCCCCGTCGGCGT
>JBQTHJ010000056.1:0-2698 GCA_052389995.1 Gemmatimonadaceae bacterium
TTTCAAAGGCGCGCTGAAGGCGCGCCGTGCAGTTGCACTTGAAGGGGTTCAGACGTGATGGCTTCCTTAAACATCGCGGCTGACAGGTGCAACGGCTAGTTCTGCGCCGCTGGCGAGAGTGTGTCCAGGGGCGCCGAGCGAGCTCCTCGTCCATGGCGCCTCGGCCAAGCGCGTTGACGTTGCGGCGCAGCGGCGCCGATCTTGGCGCCGACGGGCCGGCGCGCGATGGGCTGGCGCGATCGGCTCGTTGAGCAGCGAGCTCGCCAGTGCGCTGCCGGCCCTGCCACGAGAAGCTCAAGAAATCGACGAACCCCCAACATCGAGAACTTTGCAGTTGCTCTGTTTCGCGCGCGCAGAACGCTGCGTTCACCTGCAGGCGGCGCCCTTAAAGGCGCGCGCAAGCGCGCCGCTGTAGTTGCACTTGAAGGCGCCGAACTGCGATGGCTTCCTTGAATATCGCGCCTGACAGGTGCAACTGCTAGTGTAGTGTCGCAGAAATGCCTTGCATAATAGAGACGCGGGTGGTAGCGTGTGCGCCATGCCACTTCCGATTCGCAGTGTCAGCTTGCGCCGAGGCGATCGAAGCCGCTTGGAGCGGCTGACGCGATCGCGGACCACGGCGCACCGCGTGGTGGAACGCGCGCACATTGTCCTCGCCTCGGCCGATGGGGAGGCGGGGAGCACGATCTGCCAGCGGTTGGGCGTCTCGCGGCCGACCGTCACCTGCTGGCTCGACCGCTATGAGGTCGAGGGGGTGGCTGGCTTGGTGACGGATCGCCCCCGCTCGGGCCGACCGAAGCAGATCACGCTCGCGGACGAGGAGGCAATCATCGCGCGCACCCTGCATAGTAAACCGCCGAAGGACGCGACGCAGTGGAGCACCCGCCTGATGGCCGAGGTCACGGGCTATCACCACGCGACGATCGCGCGCATCTGGCGGACGCACGGGTTGAAGCCGCATCGCGTGACGACGTTCAAGCTCTCCACCGATCCGGCGTTCGTCGCCAAGCTGCGCGACGTGGTCGGACTGTATCTGCACCCGCCGGAGCGCGCGGTGGTCTTCGCCGTCGATGAGAAGAGTCAAATCCAGGCGCTGGATCGCACGCAGCCGGGGCTGCCCATGAAGAAAGGGCGCGCGGGCACCATGACCCACGACTACAAGCGCCATGGGACCACGACGCTCTTCGCCGCGCTCAACGTCGCCACCGGCAGTCTGCTGCAGGACTGTATGCCGCACCACCGCCACCAGGAATTCCTCAAGTTCATGCGCCACGTGGACCGAAGCGTGGCGAGCGGCTTGGCCATCCACGTCATCCTCGATAACTACGCCACGCACAAGCATCCCAAAGTCAAGCGCTGGCTCGCTCGCCATCCGCGCGTCCACTTCCATTTCACGCCGACCTCGGCGTCCTGGCTCAACTTGGTCGAGCGCTTCTTCAGTGAGCTCACCGAGCGCCGGATCCGTCGCCTGGCGGTCACCAGCGTCGACGAACTGATCGAGGCGATCACGCAGTACATCGATCACCGCAACGAGCACCCCACGCCATTCGTCTGGACGGCCACCGTGCAGCACATCTTGAAGAAGGTCGACAAAGCGAATCAAACTTTGGCGACACTACACTAGTTATGCGGCGATCACGCGATGCCGCCCGGCAGCCAGCGCGGTCGCCGATAGGGGGCCGAAGGCGGTGCATGTGACGCACTCCGGCCTATGCCCGTCTTGACATATGCCGGATAGGACATAGCTTCCAAGCTATGGCGCGCGCTGACAAACCGCTGGTCTGGTTGCACGGCGAGATCAAGACGCCGCCGTTCTCGGCAGAAGGGCGCGTCGAGGCTGGCGTGCTCTTGCGGCGCCTGCAGCGCGGCGAGGTCCTGACCATGCCGCACTCGCGTCCGATGCCAGGAGTGGGCGCGCGGTGTCACGAGCTCCGACTGCGGGATGCCCAGAGGAACTGGCGGATCCTCTATCGCACGGACCCGGACGCCATTGTGATCGCGGCGGTGTGGAGCAAGACCACGCGGACGACACCGGATGCCGTGATCGAGGAGGCGAAGCGCCGATTACGGCGGTACGATGAGATCACGGAGTGAGATCACGGAGTAGGAGGGAGGCCGCATGAAGACGGGCAAACGGAAGCGACTCGAAGGGGCGGGGTGGAAGGTCGGCTCGGCGCAGGAGTTCCTGGGGCTGTCCGACCAAGAAGCCGCCTTTGTCGAGCTGAAGGTGGCCCTGGGGAGTTATGTACGTCGGTACCGGACGAAACGGCGCTGGACGCAGACGGCGCTGGCGGCGCGACTGGGCTCGAGTCAGTCGCGCGTGGCGAAAGTGGAGGCTGGAGATGCGACGGTGTCCCTGGATCTTCAGGTGCGCGCCCTGCTTGCGCTCGGGGGCGGGCCGCGGGACGTCGCGAAGGCCCTGAAGGACGTAGAGGTCCCGGCGTCCGCATAACGCTGCGTTCACCTGCAGGCGGCTTCTCAGAAGGCGCGCGGAAGCGCGCCTTCTGTTTTGCACTTCAAGGGGTTCAAACGTGATGGCTTCCTTGGACATCGCGCCTGACAGGTGCAACAGCTAAGTAGGTGGACAAAAGTCTTGCTACAAATCGCGGAGCCAGAAGTGGCGCGAGAGCATCCCGGCTTTCCGACGGGCCTCTGTCGGGGACAGCATCAGGACCCAGAGTTGCGCGCTCGCGGCCAG
>JBQTHJ010000057.1:0-12294 GCA_052389995.1 Gemmatimonadaceae bacterium
TCGGTCGACGAGCTCCACCGCCTCGTGCGTCTGCACTTCCAACGCCTCGGTCGCAAACCACATCTCCTCCATCACTTCTTTGATCACGCAGGGCTCAGTGTCACCTGAATTACGTGAAGCTCATTAATGGGGGGAACACACGGCGGGGTACAAAATCGGCAGCACACTTCCGCTCCCGATCTCGCACGTGCGTGCGTGCAGGTGCCGATGCGGCGCATCGCCGGTGACAGGAAACATCTCGCAGCAGGGATGGCGCTGTTCGCGCTCACGGCGTGCGGCGGAGCAGTGCGCGCGCACGAGCAGCTGCCACCTTCGGCTGCAACGTGCGAGGTTCACGATGCATTTTCGCGCGACGCCGATAGTGCCGTCATCTCGTTTCGCGCTTCGGGCATCTCGGACGACGAGTGCGCGCTTCGTGTGGCAGCGAAGTCGTTTCGCCCGTGGATTTCCCCGGCCGGCGAGCGCTGGACCGTCGCGATCGAACGGCGCGCGCCCCTCGGTGAGTCCGCGGTCTCCTACGCGATCGTTCGCCGGCTTCGCGAGACGAGCGCCCGCGACGCGCTGGACACCGGCTCCGTCCTGCTCGCGACGGAGGAGCTCGACCTCGTCGCATACGCGAGCGCTCGCGGCGACCTGACCGTCGTTCCACTCCCCTGGGATCGCACGTACGTCCTCATCGGGGCCGCGCGTGAACCGTCGGGGGCGATCGACCTGGCCTCCGTTCGCGTCGACGCGCGATTCGCGGAGCCGCTCCCCGCCTGTGCCGTGCTCACACCGGCAGGCAAGTCTCGTCCCGTGAGTGAAAGCAGCAAGCGCGCGATCTATCTGTCGGGCGATCGGACAGCGCGCGAGCTCGCGGAGCGCATCGTAGGCGTCGCAGGCGCCAGCGAAGCGGCCGGCCTCCCGGCCGCGGCCTTCGACGAGGCGCTGCGAGCAGGCGACGACTTCGCGTACATCCTGTCGATGTCACGTCCTGATTTGTGCCGCGAGATGAGCGCGCTCGAGGCGCGTGCCCCCTGGATCGACGCCACCTCGCTCTCTCCACTGATCGACACGCGCGCGTACGCCATCATGACGCGCGCACGTGAGCCATGACGTTCCGCACGCGCCTGTCCCTCGCGTTCCTCGCCGGCGCGGTCCTTCCGCTCGCGCTGCTCGCGCACGGCGTCCGGGGCGAGGTCACGCGACAGCTCACGGCTCAATACGAGCGACGGGTGAGTACGCTGGTCGACGTCGTGCGGCAGGACCTCACCTACGAGAGCGCATCGACGGCGATTCGGCTCGCCATCCTTCGCTCCGACCTCTCGGGCGACGACCGCTTCCGCCTCGGCGCCGTTCACGGAGATCCGATCGAGAGACGATACGTCCTCGATTGGGCGGAGCGCGCGATGTCGCTCGCCGGGCTCTCCGTGCTTCGCGTCTACGACGAGTCGGATCGCATCGTCACCTCAGGTCACTTTCGCAACGAGTACGGTCGTGCAGACTCGAGTTTGCCGGCCCGCATCTCCGCCGCACCGGGCGGTCATGCCCTGCTTCAGGTGCGCGCCCCGTCCGGGGGATTCGTGGCCCTCGTACGTACCGACTCCGTGCGTGTCGGCGGGCGTGTCTTCGTGCTCGTCGGCGGGACGACGGTGGACGACGGATTCTTCGCGCGTCTGGAGCGCGACGGCGAGCTCGACGTGACGCTCGTGTACGGCGCCCCGGCATCGCCTGCGCATGCAACGCTTCCATTGCAGTACGTTCGTGAGTCGGCGGACACGGCCGCCGTCGGCACTCACCTCGCGATCGCGCCGCTGGGCGACGAGCTGGGCGCGCTGCGCCGCGATGTCGACCGGTGGATCGCCGGGACGTTCGTCCTCGCCGCGCTCGCTGGTGCGATGCTGGTTGCGTGGCTGGCGGGCGGTTTGAGCCGGCCACTCGCCACGTTGGCGCGTGCCGCACTTTCCATCGAGTTCGATACACCGGATGTAACGGCCGTCGCTTCGCGTACTGATGAGGTCGGAACCGTCGCGCGTCGCTTCGCCGCAATGACACGGCGGTTGCGCGCCGGTGCAGTCCGTCTCCGGGACGCGGAGCGACGTGCGACCGCTGGGGAGATGGCGCGGCAGGTGAATCATGACGTCAAGAATGGGCTCGTCCCCATTCGCAACGTGCTCAGACACCTCACGCACGTGCAGGAGACGACGCCCCAAGCGCTCTCGGCGGTGTTCGCGGAACGTCGCGGGACGCTGGACGCGAGCGTCGCATATCTCGACGAGCTGGCCACGCGGTGGTCGCGTCTCGCGCCGCGCGCCGATCGCCGACCGGTGGACGTGCATGCCGTCGTCACCGAGGCGGCCGCGGCCGCGCGCGATGCGTTCGCCGTGCCCGTTGACCTTCGTCTCGATGCGGAGCGGCCCGTAGTCTTCGGCGATCCGGTCGCGATTCGCCGCATTCTCGACAACGTGGTGACCAATGCGGCGCAAAGCATCGGTGACACGCGCGGGTCGATCACGATCCACACCCAATGTCGCGACGGTGTTGCGCGCATAACGCTGGTGGACACCGGGAGCGGAATGACGCCTGAGCAGCTCGCGCGCGCGCTTGCCGGATTCTACACCACGAAGCCGAATGGCACCGGGCTCGGTCTCTCCGTCGTGCGGCGTCTCGTCTCCGATCACGGAGGGAGCGTTCAGGTGAGCTCGGCTCCAGGTCGCGGCACCACGGTATCGATCGAGCTACCAACGCAGCGCATGCCAGCGCAACGCCCACTCGCTTCTCGCACATGACCACACTGCTCATTGTCGATGATGTCGCGGCTCTCGCCGATCAATTCGCGTATGACCTCCGGCGGCTGACGAATATGGATACCCTCGTGGCGCACGACGGAGACGCTGCGCTCGAGGTGCTCGCACACGAGCCCGTCGACTGCGTGATCCTCGACCTGGAGATGCCCGGCCGCGATGGATTCGGTGTGCTGCGGGCCCTGCGCGACCGAGGACTGAACGTACCGGTGGTGGTGTACACGGGAACGGGAAGTTACGACCGCTGCGTGCAGGCCATGCGCGCCGGCGCGTACGGCTTCATCGACAAGAACGATCCGGTCGAGCGTGTCGCGCGCGAAGTCGAAAGCGCCATCGAGCGCCGATTGCTGCTGGCGGAGGTCGCCACCCTACGCACGTACGCCGCAGACGACTCGGCCCTGCTTGGATCGAGCCCGGCCATGCGTCGGTTGAAGGAGAGCATCGCACGCGTGGCGCCGATTCCGAGTACCGTGCTCATCGTTGGGGAGAGCGGCTCGGGAAAGGAGCTCGTTGCCCGCGACGTGCACCGGCTCAGCGGCCGCGAACGCGAGCCATTCATCGCGCTCAACTGTGCGGCAATTCCGGAGCAGCTCATGGAAAGCGAGCTCTTCGGCCACGAGCGTGGCGCGTTCACCGGCGCGCACGCGGTGAGGAAGGGAGCGTTCGAGTCCGCCGGAAAGGGAACGCTCTTCCTCGACGAGATCGGCGAGCTTCCGCCGCCTGCACAGGCCAAGCTGCTTCGCGCGCTCGAGGACAGGCACATCGTGCGCGTCGGCGCGTCGCGCCCGATGCCGTTCAATGCGCGCGTCATCGCCGCGACGAATCGCGAGCTACAGACGGAAGTCGCGGAGAAGCGGTTTCGCGAGGATCTGCTCTTCCGCCTCGACGTGCATACGCTTCGCGTTCCCGCACTTCGCGAGCGACGGTCGGACATCCCGGAGCTCGTCGATCGTCTCCTGCGAGTTACCTGCGAGCGCTTCGGCATGCGGCAGAAGATCATCGCCGCCTCCGCCGTGGAGCGTTTGTCGGCGTACGACTGGAAGCGCAACAACGTGCGCGAGCTGCGCAACGTGATCGAGCGGATGGTGATCGCGTGCGACGGCGACGCCATCGGCGACGAGCACCTGCCCGCGGAGCTTCGTGACGCGACGCCGAATGAAGAGCGCGTCTCGGGCGCGACCAGCTTCGTGGATCTCAAGGCCGAGGCCGAGCGGCAGATCATCATTGAGGCGCTACAGCGGCACGACTGGCACGTCACGAAGACAGCCCGTGCGCTCGGCTTGGCCGACCATGCGAGCCTGTTGAAGATCATGCGACGGCACGGCGTTCGACGAGAGTGAGCGACCTGCTCGTGTTCTCACGGACACGATCGCTCCTCGTTGTCCGTGTCCCGGGGAACACACGCGCCTCCCGCACGCTCGGCGGCGCATCTGCCATCACGACACACGACAATGAGTTAGCTCACCGCCGTCACGTGGCGGTCCTCTGGTCGCGTCGTTGCCCTAACGAGGGGCCACGTTCGCACCATCAAACGCGCCGTCAGGCGCACTACCAGAGGAGAGTCCCATGCGTCGCCCCATTCATTTCGCGGACGAGCCCCGCCGCAACTACCTGCCGTTCGCGCTCACCGGACTCGCTGTCCTCGCGATCTTTGCGTGCGATGGCAAGGATTCGGAGCAGCGTGTCGCCACGGCGTCCAGTCAGCCGCCGGTCGTCGTCGACGGCTCGGTGCGCGAACCCGTCGTTGAGACACCGGCGACGACGTTTGATAGTGTGGCCTACGGGGAGGCCGAATCGAGGTTCAGCGCACGGCGGTACGGCGAAGCGACCGAGATGTTCATCGCGTATGTCTCCCGCCGCCCGGAGAATCCCTGGGGGTACTACATGCTCGGTCTCTCGGCGTGGAAGTCGGGCCAGCTTCCCCGCGCTCGCGAGAGCTTCGTGCGCGCACTCGAGCTCGATCCCTCTCATGTGAAGAGCCTGCTGAACCTGAGCCGTGTGCTTCTGGAGATGAACGAGCCAGCTGAGGCGTCGGAGCGTGTCATCGCCGCGCTGAGGATCGACTCTACGTCGGCGGACGCCCACCGTCTCACGGGCCGCGTCCGCGTCGCGTTGGGCGAATCCGACGGCGCGATCGAGTCGTACCGGACGGCGCTCTCACTCGACACGCGCGATGTCTGGTCGATGAACAACCTGGGCCTGCTGTTCATCCAGCTCGGACGCTTCGAGGAAGCGCTGGGTCCGCTCGCCCGCGCCGCGCAGCTCGACTCGGGAGTCGCGGTGTTCCGGAACAACTTCGGAATGGCGCTCGAGCGGACGGGTCACTTCGTCGCTGCGGCGGACGCGTATCGCACGGCGGTCGAGATCGATCCCGGGTATTCCAAGGCGTCGGCGAGCCTCACGCGCATTACCGGTCGCGGTGATGATCCGCACGCCGAGCCCATCGATGTCTCGCTGCTCGCCGAGGACTTCGTTCGGGACCTCGAGACGTGGAAGGCGGAGCGTGTTGCAGTGTCGGAGCCGGTGACGTTGCCGGTCGAGTCACCCACTCCGCCCGAGCAGCAGTAGGCCAGCAGTGTGATGCGGCGCACGGGAGTGTCGGCGCTCCCGTGCGCCGCGCGCCGTTCTCGCTGGCTCCCCGTTGGTTTTTTGTCTGACATTTGACGTCTGTATTCTGACATCTGACGTCTTTGCCGTTGGCCACCAGCCTCACCCGCCACCAGACGGCGTCTCTCTCAACAAGCGTCGGCAGCCGATGTACTTTGCGCCAATGCACGACGCTCACGACTTCCTGCGCACGCTCGCCGTCGTTCTCGGCGTCGCGGCCGTTACGACGATCCTCTTCCAGCGCCTGCGGCTGCCGGTCGTTTTCGGCTACCTGCTGGCCGGAATCATCGTCGGCCCGCACGTGCCGATCCCGATCGTCGCCGACGAGAGCACGGTGCGGACGCTGGCCGAAATGGGCGTCATCCTGCTGCTCTTCTCCCTCGGCCTCGAGTTCAGTCTCCGCAAGTTGATCCGCGTCGGACCGCGCGCCGGCGTCGTCGCCGTCGCCCAGAGCAGCATCATGATCTGGCTCGGCTATTCGCTCGGTCGAGCGTTCGGCTGGACGCAGATCGAGAGCTTCTATGCCGGCGCCATCGTCGCGATTTCCAGCACGACGATCATCGCCAAGGCATTTCAGGAGCAACGCGTCACTGGTCGGTTCACCGAGCTCGTGCTCGGCGTCCTCATCATCGAGGACCTGATCGCGATCTTCCTTCTGGCGATTCTCACAACGCTGTCGGCGGGCACGGCGGTATCGGCGGAGAGCCTCGCCGTGACGGGGATGCGGCTCGCGATCTTTCTCGTGGGGCTCATCGTTGTCGGCCTGCTCGTGATTCCGAGGACGGTGCGAATGGTCGTTCGCATGAACCGCCCGGAAACGACGCTGGTCACGAGCATGGGGATATGCTTTGCGGCAGCGCTCATCGCGTACGGATTCGGCTATTCCGTGGCGCTCGGCGCGTTCATCGCCGGATCACTCGTCGCCGAATCGGGCAGGGAGGCGACGATCGCACATCTCATCGAGCCCGTACGCGACGTCTTCGCCGCCATCTTCTTCATCGCGGTCGGGATGCTCATCGACCCGGCACTCGTGGCCGAGCACTGGGTGCCCGTCGTCGCATTCACCGTGATCGTCATCATCGGCAAGGTCCTCGCGGTCACGTTCAGCGCGTTTTTCACGGGGTACGGTACGCGGACGTCGCTCCAGGCAGGGATGAGTCTCGCGCAGATCGGCGAGTTCTCTTTCATCATTGCGACCGTGGGTCTCACGACTGGAGCGACGCGCGGGTTTCTCTATCCGATCGCCGTCGCCGTCTCGGCCGTCACCACGTTGATCACGCCGTGGTTCATTCGCGACTCGGAAGCGGCGGCGGCGTACGTCGACAGCAAGCTCCCACGGCCGCTTCAGACGTTCGTCACGCTCTATGAGTCGTGGATCGAGCGTATCCGCCGGACGCGCGCGACGCGCGTGGAGCGGCCGCGTGCGAGGCGGCTCGTCGGCGTCCTCGCCCTCGATGTCGTGGCGATTGCGGTGCTCCTGCTCAGCGGCGCGCTCGAGACACCGCGGTTCACGGCACTTCTGTCGAATGCGGCGGGATTGGACTCCGGCAGCGCGCGCATCGTCGTCATTGCCGTCATTGGGTCGATCGCGGTGCCGCTGCTCATTGGGCTCTTCCGGACGTCACGGCAGCTCGGCACGCTGCTCGCGCACGAGGCGCTGCCCGCGGTAGAAAAAGGCGTCGACTTCGCCGCCGCGCCCCGGCGCGCGCTGGTCGTGACGCTACAGCTCGCGATCGTCGTGGTGTCGATCGTGTTCATCCTCGCCGTGACGGAGCCGTTCCTGCCGCGCATCGGATCACTTTTCGTCATCGGCCCTGCCGTTGCGGTGCTCCTGCTGGTTCTCGGAATCACGTTCTGGCGCACCGCCACGGATCTCCACGGGCATGCGCGCGCGGGGGCCGAGATCATCGTCAACGTGCTCGCGCAGCAGATGTCGACCGAGCCGGGCGGCCTCCGAAAGCCGCCGACGCTCGAGAAGGTGCGCGCCGCGCTACCGGGGCTCGGGGACCCGGTGTCGCTTCGCATCGATCCCGGAAGCCCGCTCCACGACCGTACGCTGGCAGACGTCAACCTGCGCGGGCTCACCGGCGCGACCGTGCTCGCGATCCTGCGCGGCGACACGCAGATGCTCATGCCCTCGGGTCACGAAACGCTGCGCGAGGGCGACGTTCTCGCCGTCGTCGGGTCCCACGACGCCGTCGAGAGCGCGCGGGCGCTCATCGCCGGCGACGGCGCTACGAGCGCTCAGGGATCGAACACGGCGTAGTGCGACATCGTGAGTCGATTCAGCACGACGAGATCGATCTGCTGGCCGCGTGCCACCGGAATCACCTCGGTACGATACGATTGCTCCGAGCCGATCGCATCGACGAAGATCTGTACGCCGCGCGCGTCGACGAGGTAGTGCGGCAAGCGGAACACTTTCGTGCTCTGCCCGCCGACCGTGCCCAGCCGCATCCGAGCGCCGGCTCGCCACGCGTACACGTTGATGTCGAGCCAGCCGTTGTTGGTGACCCTCGCGGTGGTGCCCTCCCGGAACGTCGAGAGCTCACCGTCCGGACGGACTGATGCTGCACATCCCATCGCCGGCGCGAACATCGCGATGGCGAGCAAGCCGCGAAATTGTCGAGCATGCATGTTTCCCTCCACGTCACGTGCATCGCACTACCGGCGGCTTCGCCTAATGCATGCTCGGTACCAGTGCTCTCCCTCACGGCAAAATGTCGGAGGGACAGAAACACAGACGGCAGACCTCAGATGTGTTTATCTGAAGTCTGCCGCCTGCATTTGTCCGTTGGTCCGTTCGTCGCGTGACGTGAGTCACGCCCGGCTTACAGCACTCCGACGCTCCTCACTCGGAAGTCCACGTTGTCGTTGATCCACTTCCACAACGTGTCCTGCGCCTCGGGTGGCGCGCCATCGCGGTAGTGCCGGCGCCACGTCGCCATCACCTCGTCGTCCACCGTCCACATGCGAACGCGCCGCCGCGGCACGCGCTTCTCCCAGTGCACGGCGACCGTCGGGGCAGGATACAGCACGCGGATCGTCACGCTCTTGGAGATGTACTCGAGCTCGCTGAGGTCGATCTTGCCGTACTTTGCGAGGCTGTCACGCTTGTCGTGGTGCAGGTCGGGTAGCCCGTCGGTGAGCAGCACGACGTTGAGTGGCGACAGCACGAGCCCCTGCCGCTTGAGCAGCGTGGCGACTCGTCCGAAGAACGGATTGAAGTCGGTGAGGCCGTCACGCGACGGATACTCGCGTCTGAGATACGACGCGATCTCCGCCACGCTCATCCCCTGGAAGGTGTGGATCGGCTGAAACGACTTCGTTTCACCCGGCTTCTCACCACCGATGGATCCCACGAAGACGTTCGTCGGCTTCTTGAGGCCGCCGAGTCCGTGGAGGTGTCCGTAGAGGTAGTTCGCGGCGAACTCGACGGAGCTGTCGTATCGACCGCCGCGGCGGAAGGACCCGCTGACGTCGAGGCCGATCACCAACGTCGACCGCGCAACACGAGTCTCCGCGCCACCCGGCGCACAGGCAATCAGTGCCCCGAGCGCGGCGACTTGCGCCAATCGGCGCACGGCCATGTGCCGCGCGCGGATCACGACGCCACCCCCGGCATGGGGTCACGCGGCGTGGGAACGCCACCCGATCTCCTCGCCTGCCGCTCGACGTGCGTGTGACTGCGCGCGAGGTGCGTCGCGGCCAGCATGTCCTCGAGCGACTTGAACGGCAGCGTGAACACGCCATGCGACTGCACGATCATGACGGCGAAGTTCACCGCGCCGGCGAGCAGCTGGAGCACCGGGAGCGAGAGCAGCTCCAGCATGCGCTTCGCTTCCGCATGGAACCACGCGGTCTCCGCCTTCAGCGCATCGACCGGCGCCTTCCACATCGTGGGGGGCACCGGCGGCGGAACGGAGGGCGTCGTCGCATCGTGCGTGATCGTCTGACGCGCGATCACCGCGAGCAGCGCCGGCGTCCCGAAGCGGCCGAAGAGGAACCATGACATACCGCGAACGCCCATCCAGCCGAACGACGCGAGAAAGAGCGTCGCCACCAGGCCAAGCCGCACCTCACCACCCGTCTGCTGCGCGATCCAGGGCGTGATGGCGTCGATCATCTCGCGGTAGAGGAAGATGACCTCGAAGAACATGACGGCGCTCTCGACGATCACCATCTGAACGATGTCGCTCACCTTGCGCTGCCGTACGGCGGACGCGAGCACCTGCATACAGGCGAAGCTTCCGGCCACCAGCATGAACAGGAAGAGCCAGAGCAGCGGGATCATCACGCTCGGATTCGGCTCGAATCCGGTCAGACCGGCGAACACCTCGTTCAGCGTGGGGTTCAGCGTGAACGTGAAGATCGTGGCTTCGACGCCGGTCCAGAGCAGCAGGACCAGGAACGCGATCCACGGTACGCCGGGCTGGAAGTAACGCCTCGTCGTCCAGTCGAGCAGCGAGAACGGCGAGCGTACCATCCCGACCACGAGATTCTTCAGGAAGAGCCAGCTGAAGCGCAGGATGCCGATGACCCATCCGACGAGCGCGACGCCGACCCGCACGAAGCCCATCCAGAAGAGCCAGATGCAGCGGCCCGCATCCCACCACGCGAGCAGGAGCGCCGTGATGTAATGACCGCGGCCCGACCGGAACGGCAGCGTGTAGAGCGAGAGCATCGTACACCACAGCCCAACGATGACGAGCAGAGCGGGCAGGAGCAGTGTCGTGCTCACGAGTACAATGCCGGCGACACCGTCGCCGAGCATCGAAGGTCGGAGGAGCGTGGCTTGTAGCTCGGGAATCCAGCGCAACGGCGACAGCAGCACGGTCACTGTCGCGCGCCATTCGGCAGGAACGAGCTCCACGATCGCGTCGAACATGGAGGGTGCCTCGGCAAGGGGGCGCGCGCTCCTCTGGCCTAACGAGAGCCGAAGCGGCGCGCGAGGAAAGGGTGCTACTCTCTTCCGACGACCGAGGCGGCCTTCGGGTCTCCGAAGTATCGCCGATTGTGCCTTTGGTCACCCGAAGGGCGGTCGAAGCCGCATGGCCCTTGTCGGCCCTTGATTTCGGGATATGTTCGGGTATACAGTGGCGTTTCGTGACCTAAAGACGAAGGGTATGCCCATGGCGAAGTCTGACCTCCCCATCTCAGGCGAATACGCGCCCGTCGCGGAGCGGATAAAGCTGTTCTACGAGCGATACCCGAGGGACGGATCATCCCTCGGCTTCACGCGCTTACAGAGAACGCCGTCGTCTTCGAGGCGCTCGTGTACCGCTCAGCGGCGGACACAGAGCCGGCCGCGATCGGCTGGGCGAGAGAGTTCGAGGGGGATGGTGAGATCAATGAAGTCGCGTGTCTCGAGAACACCCAGACCTCGGCGATCGGGCGAGCGCTCGCCAACCTCGGCTTCACGGCCTCGACCAAGCGACCGAGCGCCGAGGAGATGCTCAGGGTGTCGCGCAAGCGAGCTGGTCGGTTCGAGGGGAGCGAGAAGCGTGTCCGATTGATCGCCGCCGCTGACGCTCTCGATGATCTTCTCGATCTGCTGGCTCATTCGGTTCGAGCCGGCTTCGATGAATCGAAGGCTGAGCGGTTGCGGGGGAAACTGCTCTCAGACGCTCATCCCACTCGCTTCAGCATCGTTCGGCTGGAGCGTGTGCTGCGAAAATGGATCGCTGGTCGGCAGGAGGAGCATCCATGAGTCGGCCGCGAAGAGATCCTCTCGAAAGCCCGCAGTACTTTTGCCACTGGTTGCGTGCCGAGCTTACTGATGCACTCGCACTAGTTGAGCAGGCGAGACCGGAAAGCAATAATCGCGCTCTCCAGGATCTCTACGACATCATCGCGCGCATAGACCTGTATCTCATTGCGGCAATCGTCCCGGAGGAAGCATGGCTCGAGGAGGAGGAGCGCAAGCGGGCGCGCCGCATCGCGATCCGCGAAGCCGGACTCGAGCCGGCAATCATGCGTCTCGACAAGGCGATTGGTTTGGCCGCCGCCGCGTTTGCCGAGAGCCAGCATCCTCTCGCGCATGCCTTACGCATCGATGCGCTGTTGTCGCGCTTGCTGGATTTGCTTTCACACGCGAACCCAATCGCTTTTGGCTACGATCGTTCGCCGGATCCGGACGAAATCGATTACGATGACCGCGTACCTTCGCTCATTGCCACTTTACGGGAGATCTTCCCTCACAGCGACGGTACTTTGGGCCGGATGTAACCAGCCGGTGTCTTCGCGGTATGCGAAACCGCACGCGCGCCGAGTACCGGGCGATGAACGACGGTGAGCTGATCATCGCCATCCGTCTTCGTGAGCCCCTGGCGTTCGAGGAGTTCTTTCTCCGCTTCGAGCCACTCTTGCTCGACACGGCACGCAACGCGGGAATCCCCGCTGCCGAGCGAGAGCAACAGGTTCAGGATCTCCTGGCGGACGTTGGGATGGCTCTGGCCAACCGCGATCTGGAGATTCCGCGGCAGCTTCGGAGCTATCTCATGCGAAGCCTTCGGAACCGCTGGAGAAACTCCGCGCGCGCGGCTACGCGACGGGCGCGCCACGAGTATGGCGCAGCGGTGGTGGCCGAACGCGCAGTGATTGACGAGAACAGTGAGCCGACCGAGGCACAGCCGTCCGAGGCAGGTGATGAGGGCCAAGCCGAATTCTCTGAACCGGTGCGACGCCTTGCCCTCGCGCTCAGACGCGAGCTGACGGACGCCGAACGACAGCTGCTCGTGTGGGCGAACCGCGGCGTTCCGACACGACTGATCGCGGAGTGGTTAGGCGATAACCGCTCCGCGGTCAAGGTGCGCATCTGGCGGCTGCGACAGCGCTTGTGGCGTATGGCGCAGGAGTTTGGAATAGGCCTGAGCGATGCGCAGCGAACGGAGTTGGACCGTTT